>NZ_JAIZAP010000020.1 GCF_020404745.1 Aquibacillus saliphilus | reverse complement strand
TATCGTCGCTGATGCAGGCTATGGAAGTGAACAAAATTACGATGATGTCCTAATTAATCGGGAACGCATCCCACTAATTACATATAATATGTATCGAAAAGAGAAGACAAAGAAATATAAGCAAAATCCTTTTAATACAACGAACTGGGAGTATGATGAAGCGAGTGACTCTTTCCTCTGTCCAAATGGTAAAAAAGTGGCGTTCCAGTATCTGTCCAAACGGACAGGTAAAGATAACTTCACCCGAGCCTTTAAAGTCTATGAATGTGAGGACTGTTCGGATTGTCCATTACGTTCACAATGTACAAAAGCAAAGGAAGGAAATAATCGGAAAATATATTACAACGAAAAATGGGAACAACAAAAAGCATACACAAAACAACAGCTTTCAGAAAAAGAAACCGGTAAATTCTATGGCAAACGAAAAATAGATGTGGAACCAGTCTTCGGATTTTTGAAGGCTAATTTGCGTTTCACTCGTATGTCTGTGAGAGGAAAAAAGAAAGCAGAAAATGAATTAGGGTTTGCATTCATGGCGGTGAATTTGAGAAAGTACACCGCTAAGCATGCGAATGGTGCAACAAATCCTGAAAATAATTTAACAAAAAAAGGTTCCGACCATCTTTCGATGATGATCGGAACTTTTTTTCGTTATTTTTGGCTAGTTATGTCCCAGCCTCTTTATTTCTAGCATTATTTTTTTGTGAATCCAAATAATACAGTAGGAATGGCACTAAGTGATAATATAAACAGCCAATCTCTTAGTCCTAAATCCATCGTATGGAAAACCTCTTGTAACGGTTCAAAATAAATTACTACTACTAATAATAGTAACGAGGATATTACTGCACCAACAAGGTATAAGTTTTGGAATGGATTTCTTGCAAATACCGACCGGTCACTACGACAATCAAACACGTGAATCAATTGAGCCATTACTAGTGTTGTGAAAGCAATTGTCTGAGCATACCGCAAATGTTCTGGATTTCCCTGATAAGTAGTCATAAATGCAATTAAAGTCACGATACCTATCATGAAACCTCTACTAATTATTTTAAATCCTAATCCTCTTGCAAATATTCCTTCTTTCGGACTCCTTGGATCCCGTTTCATCACGTCATCTTCTGCTTGATCGAGTCCAAGCGCCATTGCCGGTAGGCCATCTGTAACTAGATTGACCCATAAAATTTGAACAGGTATTAATGGTAGAGGCAATCCTAGTAACATAGCAAACAACATAACTAAAATTTCTCCAACATTCGAAGCTAGCAAATAACGAATAAATTTACGAATATTTTCATAGATATTTCTTCCTTCTTTTATCGCTGATTTAATCGTAGCGAAATTATCGTCTAGAAGCACCAAAGCCGATGCCTCTTTAGCTACGTCTGTACCACTATGCCCCATACTTATGCCGATGTCACTAGCTTTAATAGCCGGCGCATCATTGATGCCATCACCTGTCATTGCCACTACATGTCCACGTTTTTGAAATGCCTTAACAATTTTCAACTTATGCTCGGGGGTAACACGTGCAAATACATAAACATCTTCGATAATATCGCTCAATTGTTCCTCGGTCATACGACTAACCTGGTGACCTTCTAAAACCTTGCCGTGATTAGGAATTAATTCGAGTTGTTTTGCAATTGCGTGCGCTGTTTTAGCATGGTCCCCTGTGATCATAACGGTTTTAATCCCTGCATCGTTACACTCCCTAATCGCGTCCTTAACTTCTTTTCTTGGAGGATCTATCATTCCGTTAATTCCGATAAAGGTTAGGTCTTTTTCTAGCAATACATCATCAAATTGTTGGTTGGGTTTTACGGATTTCACACAAACCGCTATCGTTCTTAATGCTTGACCCGCCATTTTGTCAATTGCTTGCCCGATTTGATTTTGATCTTTCGCACGCATTGGCCTTCTGTTTCCATGGTCTGATATATAATTTGTTCGTGGCAATAGCACATCAGGAGCACCTTTGGTAATAACAAAGCGATTTTGATCCTCATCTTCTACTACAACCGTCATTCGCTTTCTGTCTGAGTCAAACGGTATCTCATGGATAATTCGAAATTTTTCGGTATCTTCTAATGTAATACCAGCTTTTCTAGCAGCAACCAATAATGCGCCTTCAGTTGGATCCCCATCAATAAAGCCTTTCCCTTTCTTTTTATTTAAAGTGGAGTGATTACATAAAGCCCCGTAGAGTAATAAACTATCTAAGCTTGGGTCTTTAACTTTCTTATCATTTTGGTAGAAAGAACCTTTCACATCATAACCTTCACCTGAAACAAATACGGTTTCATGATTGAGATAAATTTCTTTAACAGTCATTTGGTTTTCTGTCATCGTTCCAGTTTTGTCTGAACAAATGACAGAAGCACTGCCGAGCGTCTCAACAGCTGAAAGCTTTCTGACAATTGCTTTTTTCTTAATCATTCGTTGTACACCTAAAGATAGAGCAACAGTCACTATAGCAGGTAATCCCTCTGGTATAGCTGCTACAGCTAGTGAAACACCAGCCAAAAACATGTCATACATTGGTTGGCCTTGATATACACCCACAAAAACGACAAATGCAGTTAATAGTAAAGCAACTAATATTAAGATTTTTCCAAGCTCAGCTAACTTTCTTTCTAACGGAGTTGCCACCTTTTCTGTTTTCACTAATAAGTCAGCAATTTGTCCCATTGCCGTTTTCATACCTGTCCCAACTACAATCCCTATTCCGCTACCTCTGGTAACCAAAGTACCCATAAAAGCCATGTTTTTTTGATCAGCAGGTTCCATGTTTTCCTGTTGAATTGCATTAGCATGTTTTGCTGTTGGTAGAGACTCACCTGTAAGTGCAGATTCTTCCATTTCTAAACTATTAGATTGTGTAATTCGCACATCAGCAGATACCCTGTCACCGCTTGATAATTTAACTATGTCCCCTATTACTACATCACTTGAAGGTATTTTTACCCATTTACCATCACGGAGTACATTAGCCATTGGTGCCGATAACTCTTTTAATTTAGCTAACGACTTCTCAGCTTTTTGTTCTTGAAAAAATCCAATTAATCCGTTAATCATTACAATAACCATAATTGCAATCGCATCAACGTATTCACCAAGCAACCCTGAAATGAGCGTTGCTGCAAGTAAAACTAATACCATAAAATCTTGAAACTGCTTTAAAAATAGTAGGAACAATGATGGTTGTTTCCCGTCTTCTAGTACGTTCTGTCCAAATTTTTTCAAGCGATTTTCTGCGTCTTTTGAGGTTAGTCCTTTATTCTCATCTACTCCTAGCTTCTTTTCTAATTGGTTGGCATCTAATTTATACCAATTCACATAGCATTCCTCCATGTACGAGTCAGTCACTTTCATATGTATTCAGACTTGTCCCGAAAAATGCTATAATTATAGTCTAGCTATATGGGCTTACTATAAATACCTATAAATACCGGTTCTAACATAAATCTAAAATCAAAATTCTTAGGGTTTGTGTGCAAGTCCTCCCATGCTATAATTTGTAACGAGGTGATCCAATGGCATTCGATGGAATAGTAACTAGAGCAATGACGCATGAGCTAAACAACGAACTTGTCTCTGGTCGATTATTGAAAATATACCAACCAACAGAATCAGAATTATTACTGACAATAAGGAACCAAGGAAAAAACAAAACATTACTATTATCCGCACATCCTAGTTATGCTCGGTTTCACCTGACAACAGATAATTACCAGAACCCTAAAGAGCCATCTATGTTATGTATGCTCCTTAGAAAGCATTTAGTAGGTGGAGTAATCGAGTCTGTTGAACAATATGAAAATGAACGAATTGTTTTATTTCATACAAAAGGTAAAAATGAAATTGGAGATGAAACACAAAAGACTTTAATTATCGAAGTAATGGGCAAACATAGTAATATTCTATTGGTGGACAAAGAAAAAGGGCACATCCTTGACAGTATTAAACATGTACCGCCCACGCAAAATAGACATCGAACAATCATGCCTGGTCAGGAATATAAACTCCCACCAGACCAAGGTAAGATTAATCCGATTACTACTGACGAAGAAACATTTATTAAGAAGCTTGATTTTAATGCTGGCAAGATTGATAAACAAATAGTTAGTAATTTTATGGGATTTTCACCACTAATAGCAACAGAAATTGTGAAAAAAGCTAACCTAGGCTCTTATGAAGCGTATAAAAAGGTTTTTTCTGATTTACAGTCGACTCTTGTAAATCACAATTATCAACCAGAGTTGATAAAAGGAGAAAAGCTAGATTTTTATGTATTATCTCTTTCATCAGTATCCGAAGAAAATAAAGAAAGCTTTCCCACGATTAGTACTTTATTAGACAAATTTTATTCAGGGAAAGCCGAAAGAGATCGAGTGAAACAACAAGCAGGTGACTTGATAAGATTTCTTAAAAATGAACGAGATAAGAATATCCGTAAAATAAAAAAACTAAATCAGGCGTTTACTAAAGCTGAACAAGCCGAAAGCTATCAACGGTTAGGTGAATTATTAACTGCTAATATGCATGTACTAAAACATGGAGATAAAGTTGCATCCGTAGTTGATTATTATGATCCAGAACAAAACGAAATAACTATTGAGCTAAATCCAAACAAAACACCTAGTGAGAATGCTCAATCCTACTTTAAAACGTACCAAAAACTAAAAAAATCGAAACAAATGGTCGTCCAAGAACTGACAAAAGCTGAACAAGAAATTAACTATTTAGACGAACTAATTCAGCAAATCGACGGAGCAAGAGTTCAGGATATTGAAGAAATTAGAGATGAACTACGAGAAGAAGGCTATCTGAAATCAAAACCAAAACAACAAAAGAAAAAAAATAAAAAAACGAAGAAGCCAGAACCAGAGCAATTTTTTGCCAGCGATGGCACGTTAATCTTGGTTGGGAAAAACAATAAGCAGAATGAATATTTAACGACAAAAATGGCAGCTAGGGATGACTTTTGGTTACATACTAAGGATATCCCAGGCTCACATGTTGTAATTAGAGATCGAAATCCAAGTGATGAAACGTTATTTGAAGCAGCACAATTAGCAGCAAGCTTTAGTAAATCAAAACAATCTGCTTCTGTACCAGTAGATTACACTTTGATTCGCCATGTCAAAAAACCAAATGGCGCAAAACCAGGATTTGTGACATACGATAATCAAAAAACTCTATTCGTTACACCTGAAGTAGAAATAGTTGAAAAATTAAAAGAAAAACCGAAATAAGTTCAGTTAGAATTAAGCAAGCTGGCTAAGTCAGTTTGCTTGATTCTTTTTTTATTTAACATTATTATTTTCTCCATTAAGTTGAAAATTCTAAACAAGATCACCTTTAATTAAGAAAGGAAAATCGATATGAACTTACTAAAGACTTTTGAATTGAAAGATTTGACTCTCAAGAATCGAATTGTTATGTCGCCGATGTGCCAGTATTCAGTTACTGCAAAAGATGGAATACCAAATGATTGGCATTTCTCTCACTATACGAGCCGAGCAATAGGTGGCACTGGATTAATATTAATGGAAATGACCGATGTAGAGCCAGACGGTAGAATTTCAGATTTTGACCTAGGTATCTGGTCTGATGACCACATACCAGCTTTCAAAAAAATCATTGATAGCTGTCATAGTTACGGAGCAAAGGTTGGTATTCAAATTGCTCATGCCGGAAGAAAAGCTGAAGATGCAGATCAGCCTGTGTCTAGTACATCGGTTGCTTTTTCTGATGATTATAAAGCACCTAGAGAGCTGACAACAAAAGAAGTGGAACAGCTGGTTACTAAATTCGAATTAGCTTTTGAACGCGCAATTAAGGCAGGCGTTGATACAATTGAGCTACATGGTGCACATGGATACTTAATACACCAATTCCAGTCCCCTCTTACCAATCAACGAACAGATAAATACGGCGATGACAAGAGCCTTTTTGGCGTAGAAATTATTAAAGCAGCTAGAAGAGTACTTCCAGAAGACATGCCGCTAATTATGAGAATTTCAGCTGTCGAGTATGGTCCTGGTGGTTATGATTTAGATTATTCAATTGATCTAGCAAAACGCTATAAGGAAGCAGGCGTTGATATGTTTGATGTTTCTTCTGGAGGCGAAAGTAGAAATGGTCCCTCTTCGACTGGGCTTGGATACCAAGTCGATTTCGCGAATAAATTTAAACAAGAGCTAAATATCCCAATTATAGCAGTTGGTAGAATGGATGATACCCATTTTAGTAATCAGGTGATTCTAGATCAAAAAGCTGATTTAGTTGCTGTTGGCCGAGGTATGCTAAGAAATCCTTATTGGGCAAATGAAGCCTCATTAGCATTAGGAGGCAAAAAACTCACACCTAAACAGCTTGATGCTGGCTACAGTATTTAACATAATCTTTCTAAACATACTAAGGTGGAATTAAAAGTGAATGGAACTACACACGCAGCAATTGGAGCTACATCAGGATTTATCGTTGCAAACACTTTTCAAGCCAATCCTTCAACGACAATCCTTTTAGTTGGATTAGCAGGGATTTCAGGACTAATACCTGATCTCGATATTGACGGGAAGCTTCGTGACAAAATCACCCTTTCTCATAAAGTGATTCAAAAAACCGCTCAGTTAATCGGGATTCTGTTGGTCTTTTATAGTTTTTATGAAGGGGGAACGCCTAAAGAGAATTGGGTTTCTATTGGAATCGGATTGGGGATTATTGTCGGATCGTCATTCATAAGACAAAAACATATGCTAACGATGACAGGTATCGGCGTATTAACAGGCGGATTCTATATACAAGAACAATGGTTACTTCTATTTGGGATTTATATTTTAATCGCTTCTTTTCTTCCACATCGCAGTTACACCCATTCGATAGTAGGTGTAATCTTCTTTGGGATTATTGCTTCCAAATTCGAACTTGCACTCGGCATTGATGGTGTTTTCTATGCATGTTTAATTGGATACGTCAGTCATTTGATTGGTGACCTTAAACTGTTACCCTTTAATAAACGCGGAATTAAGCTATTTTTGCCAATTTCATCGAAAGAAATATAAATAGTAAAGATACTCTTTTTCAGATTGTTTAGAAAAAGTCCAGATTTAAGGCTACCTATCAGGGTAGCCTTTCCTTTTACTTCAAATAAACTATATAGTGCTGGGATTTGCGAAAAAATCTTTCATCAATTATTTACCAATTTGTATGAAATTGATAGTTGTTTTTACCTTGTTTTTTAGCCAAATACATGGCTTTATCAGCACACTTAGTAAGTGTTTCTAAATCTTGTCCATCAATCGGAGCTATGCTAATTCCAATACTGGAAGAAGTAAAACACTCTTTTTCACCCAAAATAAAAGGTACAGTAAAACTAGATAAAATACGTTCAGCTACTTCTTTAACTTGAGACTCATCAATTCCGTCCAATAAAATAAGAAATTCGTCTCCACCCCGGCGGGTAACAACATCCCCATCACGTACACTTTTTAACAATCTTACTGCAACTTGTTTTAATACATAATCGCCAACATCATGACCCATAGTATCATTTATAAATTTAAAATTGTCTAAATCTAAAAAGATAACCGCAAATTCTTTATTATTACGATTATAACGAGCTAGTGCTTTATGAAAATACTCATTCAACATATAGCGATTAGGCAGACCGGTTAAAGGATCGTGATATGCCATATGATGAATTTTTGATTGAATGCTCTTATTTCTTATTGAGATAGTGTACATGATTACAATCATAGTAATAGTTACTATGACCGAGCTGATTAACATAAAGTCCGAGTTAACATGAATTTCCCATATCGACGAATGTCCATGGAATCCACTTTCTTCATTCTCAAATAATGTCATAGATTCCATTCCAACATAATGCATGCAACTTATAGAAACCCCCATTAAAACAGAAACCGGAAAATGATAGATATATAAAAATTGAGTTCTTACTTTAAAGATTACAACTAGTAATACAAAGGAAGCAATTAATGCGATAAGTATTGAAAACATGACAAGGATATAATTGTGTTCAATGTAGGCTTCTATTTTCATTCCACGCATTCCAATATAGTGCATAGAAGATAATCCCAGTCCCAGTATAGTAGCTGATAAAAATAGACTTTTATAGTTTAACTGCTTGAAGGTGACTGTAGTTAAATAGAATGCAAAAAATGATGTTAAAATTGGGATTATCAGTGAGAGTGTAGTGTAAATTCCATCATAAACAATAGGAACACTAGGTTCAAAAGCAAGCATTCCAGTAAAATGCATCGTCCAAGTCCCAGTTCCCATAGTAATAGAACTTGCTAAAACCCAACGGACTTTATTTCTTACATTAGATAATACTCTTCCTAACAATTCAATTGAAGTGAAACACGCAATAACTGCGATAAAAAATGAGATGAGAGTTATAGGATAATTATACGCTACTGATATTTCTTCCATAATATGACCTCTTGTAAAAAATAATAGTGTAATCAAACTAGCATTTTATCATGTACACTTATAACTTAATAGTTTTGTTTAAGTCAACAATCCAGATTCAACTACAAACTGACTTTGTCAATTCCATTATTTTAAAAACAACTTAATCTTCTTTAGTCCATCTTTTACATTTGGATACCTCAGCGGAATATCAAACTTCGTCGTTTGTTTCATGATGCTCTTCTTGTGTGAGAATGTGTCAAAACCTGCTTTACCATGATAAGAACCCATCCCACTCGCTCCTACACCACCAAATGGCAAGTGCGGTGAACTAAGGTGATAAATTGTATCATTAATACACCCTCCTCCATATGAAATTTGGGTCATCACTTGTCCTTGTATTTTTCTGCTTTCTGAAAACAAGTACAGCGCCAGAGGTTTCGGATGTTGATTGACTTCATTTATTACATCGGTTAAATTCTCATATTCCATAATCGGTAAAATCGGACCGAATATCTCATCTCCCATTACTTTATCGGACCAATTAATATTCGTTAACACGGTTGGTTCAATCACAAGCCTATCTTTATCTGTTCCTCCTCCAAGTAACGTTTCTCCGTCAGTTAGAAAAGCGGATAATCGATTAAAGTGCTTTACGTTAATAATGTGGGTGAAGTCTTCGTTGTCGAGAGGTTGTTCACCATATAATTCAAGGATAGACTTCTGTAATTCCCTTAAAAATTCTTGTTTAACTTGGCGATCGACATATAAATAATCAGGTGCTACACAAGTTTGTCCGGCATTAGTGAATTTCCCCCAAGCAATCCGCTTCGCTGCTAATTTTAAATGTGCATCCTTATGTACGATACATGGACTTTTACCACCTAATTCTAATGTGATTGGGGTAAGTTGTTTGGCAGCCGCTTCCATCATAATTTTACCAACTGATACACTTCCAGTGAAAAATAGGTAATCAAATGGTTCCTTTAATAATGCTTGGCTAGTTTCCACCCCTCCTTCGACTACACAGATGTATTCTTCCGGAAAGGTTTCGGATAGAAGTTTGTTTAAGACTTGAGATGTTGTAGGTGTAAGCTCTGAGGGTTTTAACACCACACAATTTCCTGCTGCTATTGCCCCAATAATAGGCGCAACTGCTAACTGGAACGGATAATTCCACGGTGCAATAACTAACGTAGATCCATAGGGTTCAGCATATATATAGCTCTTTGAACCGGTGTGTGTTAACGGTGTTTTAACCTTGTTAGGTTTAGTCCATTCTTTTAAATGACGTTTATTAAATTTGATTTCTTGATATAAAATTCCAATTTCAGTCGTATAAGCATCGAATGCAGACTTATTTAAATCTATTTTCAATGCCGCCATTAGTTCCTCTTCGTATTTCTTAATTGCCTGTAATAGCTTTTCCAACGCTTCTATTCGAAAAGAGACTGATTTTGTTTTGTCAGTGAAAAAAAATTGTTTTTGCTTTTTTAGCATTTCATTATACTTGTTCATCTTAGACCAACTCCAATATAGATTGTATTACAATCTTTTAACTATGATTATAGCAGTAAAAAAGCCAAAAAAATATTCATGTGAACCAAACGGTTTACATGAATATACTAATAGAAGGTTTTTTTAGGATGTAAATAACTCGTCTCGCCAATTAATTAAGTCGGCAAATTCACTTGTTGTTAATCTTTCTACGGCAATTAACTCCTTAAGAAGTGCATCAAAATCAGTAATGGTACGAATAAATAAATTATTACTCGTAAAGTTTTCTTTAGCCTGTTTGATTCCATAACTAAAAATGGCGAGAACACCTAGCACATGTGCACCCGCTTCACGTAAAGCCAATGCGGAATTAATTGAGGAACCACCAGTAGAGATCAAATCTTCAATAACAACAACATTTTGTCCTTTTTTTATCTTTCCTTCGATTTGGTTTCCTTTACCATGGGCTTTAGGTTTAGATCTAACATACACCATTGGCAAACCTAACCGTTGTGCAAGCCAAGCTGCATGTGGAATTCCAGCAGTAGCACAACCAGCAATTACGTCAGGCTTTTCATCCATTGCTTCAATAATCTCTACAAATGCTTCAGCAATTTTTTCTCTAACTGCTGGATAAGATAGTGTTAGTCGATTATCACAATAGATTGGGGATTTAATTCCTGAGGTCCAGGTAAAAGAACGATCGGGCTTGATTTGAACTGCTTCAATTTCATATAAATCTTTCGCTATTTGATTACTTAATGACATTTCCCCACTCCTTCAGTGCCTGTTGATAAGCTTTTATTGGCTGTTTTGCTTGTGTGATGCTTCTACCAATCACAATCGCATCTGCACCATTTTGTTTTGCGAAAACAGGCGTTGCAATCCGCTTTTGATCATTGTTAGCTGAATTCGTTAATCGAATACCTGGAGTAACAGTTAGAAAATCAAAACCACAACTTATCTTTATTTTATTTGCTTCATGTGCAGAACAAACCACCCCGTCTGCCCCACTGTCGTTTGCTAATTTAGCAAGTCGGACAACTGTAGATTCAATTGTATCGTTCACATGTAATTCTTGTTTTAGTGTAGATTCTCCCATTGATGTCAACAATGTTACAGCAAGTAATTTTGGCACCTCTTTATTTACTGCACCTTTAATAAGACCCTCTTTAGCAGCCTTTATCATTTCACTACCTCCTAGAGCATGGACATTAACAATATCAACACCCAGTTTAGCTAGGTTTTTCATTGCTTTATTTACCGTTGTCGGAATGTCATGAAGTTTTAAATCCAAGAAAATCGAATGGTTATTTTCTTTTAACTGTTCGATTACTCTAGGTCCTTCTCGATAAAAAAGTTCCATTCCTACTTTTACCGGGATTCCTTGTAGCCCGTTGCTGTCAATAAATGCACTGCTTTCTTCCCAAGTTGGGAAATCAAGTGCGAGATAAATAGGTGTATCCATGCTCGTGCCCCTTTCCAATCGCATCTTCAACTGAATCGAATCCATATTTAGTTAAAACACCCGGTAATTCTCCAATAATTTCCGGACAAATAAATGGGTTATTAAAATTAGCTGTTCCAATCGCTACCGCATTCGCTCCAGCAAGTAAAAACTCTAACACATCCTCAGCCGTCATAATTCCACCCATACCAATAATTGGTATCGAAACTTGCTGCTTAACTTCATAAATCATCCGAATAGCTACTGGCTTTATTGCAGGGCCAGACAATCCGCCCGTTTTATTAGCAAGTAAAGGCCTCTTTGATGACAAATTGATTTGCATACCAGTGAGTGTATTTATCATCGATAGACCATCAGCACCTGCAGATTCAACTGCTTTTGCCATTGCCCCAATATTAGATACATTTGGTGATAATTTCACATAGACCGGCACATGACTTACTTCCTTGACTCGACGTGTTACTTCAGCTGCTAGTTCTGGATCCGTTCCAAACTGGATGCCCCCTTCTTTTACATTAGGACAAGATATATTTAATTCAATTGCTTTCACTGTTGACGTTCGGGTAAAAGCCTTCGTTACTTCTATATACTCCTCAACACTACTACCGGCAACATTAGCAATTATTGGAACATCGTAGTTTGCTAAAAATGGCAGTTCATTGTCAATTATATTATTTACTCCAGGATTTTGTAGTCCGATAGCATTTAACATTCCAGAAGACGTTTCAGCGACTCTTGGAGTCTGATTGCCATAACGTTCCTCTTTGGTTGCCGCTTTAATTATAATTGCACCTAATTGATTTAAATCAAACACCTCACCATACTCACGTCCAAATCCAAAACAACCAGAAGCTGGCATAATCGGATTTTTTAAAGCTAAACCTGGTAGATTTATTTGAAGAGACATTATAACACCACCTCATTCACACGAAATACTGGGCCATCTTTACAGATTTTTTTAAAGCCACCCGATTGATCGTTGGTTGGAACAACACAGGCGTAGCATGCGCCAATACCGCAACCCATCCGCTGCTCAATTGATATATATCCCTTTTTGTGCTCTAACTTATTTGAGACTGCCTTTAACATGCCTGTTGGTCCACATGAAAAGAAGTAATCAAAATCAATGTTTTCGTTATCTAGTACATCCGTTACATAGCCTTTGAACCCATAGCTTCCATCATCGGTAACAATATGACACGAGCCAAATTCTTCAAACTCAGAATGATAGAAAACATTGTCTTTTGTTTGAAATCCTAGAATTGAAGTAACCTCTACCCCTTTTTCATGTAATTGTTTCGCAAGATAATAGAGTGGAGGAACGCCAATACCCCCTCCAATTAAAAGTGCTCTTGTTGCTGGAAGATTGTCAATTGGATATCCCTTACCACATGGAACAAGCACATCAAGATCATCACCTATTACACACTTTCTAAGTTGGTCGGTGCCTGATCCAATTACTTTAAATATAATCGTGATTGTTTGTTGATCCTTGTTTACGTCTGCAATAGATATCGGTCTTCTTAGCATATTAGAAGTACTGTTTCCTACATTAATATGAACAAATTGTCCTGGTTCAGCTGAATTTAAATTAACTGAACCTAACAATTTCATCTCAATTGTGTCTTTAGCGATGTCATCCTTGGCAACAATAGTCATCATTTGTTTGTTTATCACAAGACAACAGTCCTTTTTTCTACTACCGGTCGTGCTGTAAATGTTGTTGAGTCAATTACATTTACGATTGCTTGGGCTGTGTCTAAGCTAGTTAAACAAGCAATCCCATGCTCAACAGCTTCCCGACGGATTCTAAAACCATCAGAGCGTGGCTGTTTGCCGGACGTTAGCGTATTAACAACAAATTGCACTTTTTCATTTTCAATAATGGACAGCACATTTTCACCATAAGCACCAATTTTCCCTACCTGTTTGACAGGTATTCCGTAGTCCTTGAAATAGGAGGCTGTACCTTCAGTTGCATAAAGTTGGAAACCAAGTTGATGGAACTTCTTCGCAATTTCAGTAGTTTCTTGCTTATCTTTATCTGCCACAGTTAAGAGTACTGATCCTTCCATTGGAATCGATAATCCAGAAGCAATTAAGCCTTTATATAGTGCTTTTTCCAAAGTCTTATCACGACCGATTGCCTCTCCCGTTGACTTCATTTCAGGTCCTAGTAACGTATCGACACTACGGAGTTTTTCAAACGAGAAAACAGGTACTTTGACAGAAACATGTTCCGGTTCTGGTAAAACACCAGCTTGATAGCCTAGCTCGTTCAATGATTGCCCAATAATACATCTGGTAGCTAAATTAGCCATTGTTACACCAGTAATTTTACTTAAAAATGGTATAGTTCGACTTGCTCTTGGATTTACCTCTAACACATATACTTCATTTTTATGGACAACGAATTGAATATTAATGAGCCCTTTCACTTCAAGTCTTGCAGCGATTTTTAATGTAATATCAACACATTGCTTTTTCACTTCTTCACTAATTCGTTGAGTAGGATACACTGCAATCGAATCACCAGAGTGCACGCCAGCTCGTTCAATATGTTCCATTATTCCTGGGATTATTGTTGTCACCCCGTCACTAATGGCATCTACCTCAACTTCTATTCCTGTTAGATATTTGTCAATTAGTACTGGATGCTTATGTTCAATTTTATTGGATTTTTTCAAGTAGCCGTATAATTCTTCGTCACTATAAACAATCTCCATTTGACTTCCGCCAATAACATAAGATGGTCGAACAAGTACCGGGTAACCAATTTGATTGGCAGCATCAATTGCTTGATCTAATTTTTGAACACTTCTACCATTCGGCTGAAGAATATTCAAGTCATTCAGCAACTGTTCAAATTTGTCGCGGTTTTCCGCTGTATCAATTGACTCGAGTGATGTGCCAAGAATTGCAACTCCTCGACGTTGTAATCCATCTGCTAGATTAATAGCCGTCTGGCCACCAAATTGGACGACTACTCCGATTGGCTTTTCTAATTCGACAACATGCATGACATCCTCTAATGTTAGAGGTTCAAAATATAGTTTGTCAGACACACTAAAGTCAGTTGAGACTGTTTCAGGATTATTATTCATAATAATTGCTTCATAACCTGCTTCTTTTAATGCAAGCACCGAATGAACAGTCGCATAGTCGAACTCTATTCCTTGACCAATACGGATTGGCCCTGAACCAAGTACAATTACCTTGTTACGGTCAGAGGAAACTGATTCATTTTCCTCTTCATATGTGCTATAAAAGTATGGTGTTTCCGATTCGAATTCAGCGGCACATGTATCTACCATCTTGTAGACAGGACGTATTCCTTGCTCCATTCTATTGGTATAAATATCATCAACATCCGTATCCCATAATCGAGCGATTGTTGTATCGGAAAAGCCCATTCTCTTTGCTTCACGTAATTTTTCCGTTGAATTATCTGTCTTCAACTCTACTTCCATATCGATAATTTTCTTTAATTTAATTAAGAAGAAACGATCAATTTTCGTAATTTCAAAGATCTCGTCAACCGAAAGCTCACGGCGTAGAGCCTCAGCCAAAATATAGATACGTTCATCATCAGCTTTCTGTAGTCTAGTTTTCAGTTCATCTAGTGATAAATCAATTAAACTCTTTAACCAAAAATCCTCTGAGCTTATATCTAGTGAACGAATCCCTTTTAGAATCGACTCTTCAAAATTTCTTCCAATCGCCATTACTTCACCAGTTGCTTTCATTTGCGTTCCAAGGATCCGATTTCCAGTTGTGAATTTGTCAAACGGAAAACGTGGAAGTTTAGTAACAACATAATCTAAAGCAGGCTCGTAACAGGCATAAGTAGTACCTGTAATTGGATTGATGATTTCATCTAACGTCATACCGACTGCAATCTTCGCTGCGATTTTAGCAATCGGATAACCAGTCGCCTTAGATGCTAAAGCAGACGATCTACTGACACGAGGATTCACCTCAATAATATAGTACTGAAAGCTATTTGGGTCTATTGCTAGCTGTACGTTACAACCACCCTCTATTTTTAAAGCGCGAATGATTTTAAGTGAAGCATTCCGTAGTAATTGATATTCACGGTCACTAAGTGTCTGTGATGGAGCAGTAACAATTGAATCACCGGTATGAATGCCAACAGGATCAATATTTTCCATATTACATACAACAATAGCTTGGTCATTTTTATCTCTCATTACTTCATACTCTACTTCCTTAAATCCAGCAATATTTCTTTCGATAAGACACTGGTTTACAGGCGATAAAGCCAAACCATTGCGAGTGATGTCTCTAAGTTCAGCATCGTCATAACACATCCCACCCCCAGTTCCACCTAGCGTATATGCAGGTCGAACGATTAGCGGGAAACCTATTTCAGCAGCAAATGCACATGCTTGTTCTACTGTATTGACAATTGCGCTGTCAGGTACTGGTTCATTTAGTTCATTCATTAACGTTCTGAATTTCTCTCGATCTTCTGCTTGTTGAATGGCATCTAAAGAGGTTCCAAGTAACTCCGTATTATATTCTTTTAAAATACCAGTAGCTTCTAATTGAACAGCAAGATTTAAACCAGTTTGTCCACCTAGTGTTGGTAAAACAGCATCTGGTTGTTCTTTACGGATGATTTTCGTCAAAAATTCCACCGTCAAAGGTTCCATGTAAACTGTATCAGCAATGGTATGGTCGGTCATGATTGTCGCTGGATTTGAGTTTGCTAGGATAACCGTATAACCTTCTTCTTTTAATGATTGACAAGCCTGAGTGCCTGAATAATCAAACTCGGCTGCCTGGCCAATAACAATAGGACCAGAACCAATCACAAGAATTTTATTTAGATCTTTACGCTTTGGCATGAAGTTCCCTCCTTGATGTTCGTTTGATGGCTCTTAATTTTCGATAAAAATTCATCAAATAAATGGTTTGTATCTTCTGGTCCTGGTGAGCTCTCAGGATGATATTGAACTGAGAAGGCAGGAAGTATCGAATGTTGTATGCCTTCAACCGTATGATCATTTAACGCAATTTGCGTTAGCTCAAGCTTTGTATTTGAAAGTGAATCTAGTCGCACAGCATAACCATGGTTTTGAGAAGTTATATACGTTTTATTTTCTAATAAGTCTTTTACTGGGTGATTCGAACCTCTATGACCAAATTTCATCTTTTCAGTATCCGCTCCACAAGCCAGTGCTAGAAGTTGATGTCCGAGACAAATACCAAACACCGGTACGCTATCTATAATACTAGTTATCATTTCGATTGCTTCTGGTACATCTTTGGGGTCGCCTGGACCGTTTGTCAACATAACTCCATCTGGTTTTAACCTGAGAATATTTTCTGCACTATAATGGTATGGAACAACTGTTACATGACAGTATCGTTTTGTTAATTCTCTAAGGATGCCGTGCTTCATTCCAAAGTCTACTAATACAATTCGATACCCACGACCAGGAACGACATAAGGTTTTATTGTTGAAACACTTTCTACTTGGTCCTTCATTACTTGAGTTTGTTCAATCGTTAGCACCGACTCTTCTAAAACCTGATCTGTAGATGTAAACATTGCTCTCATCGTACCGTGTTTTCGAATGATTTTTGTTAATTTTCTCGTGTCAATTCCCGCTATTCCAGGAATGTTATTTGCTTTCAAATAACTATCCAAGCTCTCTTCATTACGAAAATTTGATGGGGTGTCACACACTTCCTTAACAATCAATCCATGAATGGAAGGGGTAATTGTTTCAAAGTCATCTCTATTAATACCGTAATTTCCGATAAGTGGGTAGGTCATTGTGACAATTTGACCACAATAAGATGGATCAGATAATATTTCCTGATAACCTGTCATGCCAGTATTGAAGACTACCTCTCCAATACTTTGTTCCATACTTCCAAATCCTGTTCCAGTAAATGTTGTTCCATCCTCAAGTACGAGTTGTCGTTTTCCCATCATTAGCCTCCTCAAAAACGATTTTTCCTGCTGCGATTGTTTTAACAGGGAGTCCTGTTACTTCCCATCCGTGGAACGGGGTGTTCTTACCCTTCGAATAAAAACTTTCCTTGTCTATCTTTTTTTTCATGTCTAAGTTGATCACTGTTAGATCTGCTGGTACACCTTGTTCTAGTATTCCATAAGGCAAGTTGAACACATTAGCCGGTTTAACTGTCATCCAATCAATTAGTTGTTTAAGCGTAATTATTTCAGTTTTTACTAAGTGTGTATTTAATAATGAAAAAGCTGTTTCGAATCCAACAATTCCAAATGGTGCTAGTAACAGACCTTGTTGTTTCTCTTCCTCTGTATGTGGTGCGTGATCGGTAGCGATAAAATCAATTGTTCCATCTAACAATCCAGCTAATAATGCTTGTTGGTCATTTCTTGATCGTAACGGTGGATTCATTTTGTAGTTGCCATCATTAGTTGTAATGTCTTCTTCAGTTAATAATAAATGATGAGGCGTAACTTCAGCCGTAACATGAATTCCAGCTTTTTTAGCGTCTCGTATGACACGAACAGACTCTTTTGTACTAACGTGACAGACATGGTAATGACATCCTGTAGCTTCAGCTAATAACACGTCTCTTGCAATTTGTACGGATTCACAAATAGACGGGATCCCGGGCAGATCCATTTTTTTACTCGTTGAGCCTTCGTGAACCACTCCTTGATGGATTAGCGAGTTGTCTTCACAATGTGCAACGATTGGCATGTTTAGACGTGCCGCCTGTTCCATCGCCTTAAGCATTTTATCAGCAGTTTGAATACCTACTCCATCATCAGTAAAAGCAAATGCTCCCGCGTTTTTTAAAGCTTCCATATCAGTAAGGTTTTCACCCAATAGTCTTTCTGTGATTGACGCGTATGGAATCACTCGTATATGTGAGGTGTGATCAATTTTATTTAAAATTTCTTTCAAGGTAGTTTCGTTATCAGGAACCGGTCTCGTATTAGGCATCGAACAAATCGTCGTATATCCGCCTCTTGCTGCCGCTTTTGTCCCTGTTTCGATTGTTTCTTTTGCTTCTCCACCCGGTTCCCTTAAGTGAACATGAACGTCAATGAAACCCGGTGTTACTAAATTCCCCTTACAATCTATTACTTCATCCTCAGGTAATGAAGGAAACTTCTCTCCAATTCCCTCGATAACACCATCCTTAATCGCAATCTCACAAGGAACTAATTGATTATCTGCTGTTAACTGCATTGCGTTGACTAAAATCGTTCGCATGAGCTATCCCTCCATCTTGTATTAATCGGTACATAACTGCCATCCTAGCTGTTACCCCGTTAGTCATTTGCTTAAATATTCTAGAACGATCGCATTCGACTAAAGAATCGTCGATTTCAACGCCTCTATTCACTGGTGCAGGGTGCATAATGATTGCGTTTTGTTTCATTCTTTTTTCTCGTTCAATCGTTAGACCATAACGCTGTAAGTAGTCTTCACTTGTCATCATAGCTTGACCTTGATGTCTTTCATGTTGGATCCTTAAAAGCATAACAACGTCACATTGTTCCACTGCTTCATCAATCTCTATATAAGGAAATGGAAGTGTCTCATCTTGCCAATCAGGTTTGGATGACAGAAACACTTTTGCTCCAAGGGTAGTTAAAGCGTAGGCATTTGACCTTGCAACACGGCTATGTTTGATGTCACCTACTATCGCAACCTTTAAACCATTAAACTTTTGATATTCCTGGTGGATTGTTATTAGGTCCAGTAAAGATTGGGTAGGATGTTCCCCCTTACCATCTCCAGCGTTAATGACCGGGATCGATAATTCCTCAGATAGTTGTTGAACAATATTATCTTCTGGGTGTCTTACTACTAACAGAGAAGCTCCAACTGACTCAAATGTTCTCGCTGTATCATAAATGCTCTCCCCCTTCGTCACACTAGAGATGTCACTTGAAAAGTCTAAAACCTCTAAACCTAGCTTTCTTTGTGCGACTGTAAAACTCACTTTTGTTCTGGTACTAGGTTCAAAAAATAGATTTGCAGCAAACAATTGCTTATCGAAAGGATGAATTTCATTTTGTCTAAATTCTTCAGACAATTTAATTAACTGTAAAATTTCATGCTCCGACAGGTTTTTCATTGATACAAAATGTTTCATACTGCGCCTCCTTAGATTAAGGGACTGCTCTTTACCACACTCTCTTCATGTGGTTTGAACAGTCCCATATGTTAACTAATCTGTTTATTATTGTTTTTTACTTCTGTATTTGTTTGGAACATGCTACCATTTCCGAATCCTGATTCCTTGCCTGGTAAAATAAGATTTAAGATAATTCCGATAATCGTAGCTAGAGCCATTCCAGCAACTTGGACATCTACATCAGCAATATTTATTTCTATCAATGCACCACCAATACCGATTACTAGAATGACAGAAGAGATGATTAAGTTGCGTTTGTCACCTAAGTCTAATTGATTATCAATTAACATTCTTAATCCACTTGATGCGATAATACCGAATAAAAGAATCGATACGCCCCCCATAACTGCTGTAGGAATGGAAGCAATCACTTCTGTAACAATTCCAATGAAACCGAATACTATTGCAAAACAAGCTGCACCCGCGATAACAAAGACACTAAATACTCTAGTAATGGCTAAGACACCGATGTTCTCGCCATACGTAGTGTTTGGCGGGCCACCAATCAATGAACCAATCACTGTTGCTACCCCGTCACCAAGAATAGACCGGTGTAAGCCTGGTTTCTTAACGAAATTACGTCCAACAACTTTAGATAAAACCATTTGGTCACCGATGTGTTCAGCAATAGTTACTGCCGCTACCGGTACCATGATCAAAGCGATTTCCCAGCTAATAATTTCAAATGGTGAATAATGAACAAATGGTACAACAAAATCTGGTACATGGAAGATTGCTCCTAAAACCCCACCAATCGAATCAGCAGAAATAATTTCTGTCCACGCGGCGTTAACTCCAGTCGTATCAACAATTCCTTGGAACAAACCGAAAATGTAACCTCCAACAATACCAATCAAAATAGGAATGAGTCCAAAAAATCCTTTAAAAAATAATGAAGCAACAATTGTAATTGCTAGTGTTACTAATGCAACGGTGAAATGTTTTCCACTGTAAGCCCCGTCCACATTCATCGCCATGTCAATCGCAGTAGAAGCAAGACCAAGCCCGATAACAATAATTACTGGACCAACTACGATTGGCGGAAGTATTTTCATCAACCAATCTAATCCAAATGCTCCAATTAAAAGTGCCAACAAGCCATATACTAACCCTGCTAAAAAGCTACCTATCATCGCTCCAGGTATTCCACTAGCTGCACTTGCGGCTATTACAGGCGCAATAAACGCGAAGCTTGATCCTAGATATGCTGGGATTTGACCTTTAGTAATTAAGAGATATGCTAATGTGCCTAAACCACTTGAAACGAGTGCGACCGCTGGTGAAAGGCCTGTTAAAAATGGTACTAGAATAGTAGCACCAAACATGGCGAATAAATGCTGTAAACTTAATGTAATCCATTTGTGAATTTTTGGTACTTCGTGTAGGTCCAATGCTGCGTTATTTTGACTCATATCCTTTTCCTCCTCATAATTCTATCCCTGATTTATCTGATATTTTATTTAACTAGTTTTATTTTTTGCAATAAAATAGCCTCTTTGCAGGTCGCAAAGAGGCAGACGTGTTTATGATACACGTATCCTTTAGCAACCTTACAAGCCTCTCGGACTTATTTAAAGGTTTGATATTTATTTCTCGTAGATACTAACTTGGTCTTGTTCATCTATTTCGCCAAGCTCTACTACAATTACTTCGTCTTGTGATGTTGGGATATTTTTGCCAATATAATCAGCTCTTATCGGTAATTCTCTGTGACCCCGGTCAACCAATACTGCCAATTGAATCTGCGTCGGCCTTCCTTGGTCAATGATTGCATCCATTGCCGCTCTAACTGTTCTACCAGTAAATAAAACATCATCGATAAGAATCAATTTCTTACCAGCGATCTGGTCGTTAATTCTTGTTTCATTTAGCTTTGGTTCCTGATTTTCTTTAACATGTGAAAGATCATCTCTGTACAATGTAATATCAAGCTCACCTAAAGGAACCTCAACACCCTCTATCTCAGCAATTTTATCTCTTAATCTTCTTGCTATCGGAATACCTCTTGTTTTTATGCCTACTAACGTCAAGCCGTCTACACCTTTATTTTTTTCAAGGATTTCATGAGCAATTCTTGTCAGTGCTCTTTTAATTGCTGGTCCGTCTAATACAGTGGCTTTCTTATTCATTGCTCTACCTCCTCCTTGAAAATTTTGTTTGACCCAATAATAAAACCCCTTTTCTCCGTGTGGAAAAAAGGGGTTTGGACATACGTCTGTTACCTATGTCTATCCGTTTCCTTTCCAGCCTCACGGGACTGTTTTAAAGGGCCATATTTATCTTTCTTTATTATTCCAAAAAAAATATACTTTGTCAACTCATCATCGACAAATTTTTTAAAGCTTGTTGAAAATCTTCTGGTGGCTCTACACTAAATTCCATCCACTCTTTTGTTCTGGGATGTTCAAATCCTAATACTTCGGCATGCAGTGCCTGTCCTTCAATTTCTAACGTCTTTCTTGGGCCATACTTTGGGTCACCTGCTAGTGGAAAACCAATATATTTCATATGAACACGAATCTGATGGGTTCTACCCGTTTCTAGTACACAGTTTACATGTGTGAACGTCTCAAATCGTTTGATGACTTCGAAATGTGTTATCGCATTTCTCCCACCATCAACAACAGCCATCTTTTGCCTGTCATTAGGATCTCGACCAATCGGAGCATCTATTGTACCGTATTCATGCGTAATATCCCCATGCACAATTGCTTGATAGGATCTCTTAACCGTTTTTGCCTTTAATTGGTCAACAAGGGACACGTGTGCCTGGTCATTTTTTGCAACCATTAATAAACCACTCGTATCTTTATCAATTCGGTGTACAATTCCAGGTCTGATAATCCCATTAATACCTGATAGATCTGTACAATGGTAAACCAAAGCATTTACAAGCGTTCCAGTCCCATGCCCGGCAGAAGGATGAACAACCATTCCTTTTGGTTTGTTAACAACTAGCACATCACTATCCTCATATACTATTTCAATCGGAATATTTTCCGGTTTAATATCCAACGGTTCTGGTTCGGGTATATCCCAACTAATTGTTTCACCTTGATGACATTTATCGTTACTTTTAACAGGCTCACCGTCAACAGTCACATAATTATCTTTAATCCACGATTGCACCTGCGACCTTGAAACTTCTGGATTTAACTTTGTCAGTACCTTATCGATTCGTAGGCCTCGTTCTTCTGGTTGTATTGTATGACTAAATGTAGTCATGCATTAGATCTTCCTTTCTGTTTTTCATCTATAAAAGTAGCAATTATAACAAGGGTTACACCAACAACAAGTGCTGAGTCAGCTATATTGAAGATTGGAAAATCATAACTTCCAATATAGACATCAAAGAAATCAACTACTTCTTTCCTGATAACCCGATCAATGAAATTACCAATTGCACCACCAAGCATTAAAGCAAGTGATAAAGCCATTAATTTACTCTCTTTGGCATACTTCTGAATATAAAATATGATTACTACAATTACAATTGAAGTTATTATGTAGAAAAAGCCCATCTGTCCTTGTAGTATTCCCCAAGCAGCACCTGAATTACGGTGTGATGTTAAATAGAAGAAGTTGTCGATAATTGGAATGCTTTCTCTTAATTCCATTGATGTTACTACTAGCCACTTTGTCAACTGGTCTAATCCAATAACCAACGCTGCAATAATGTAATATAACACATGTCTTCCCCCGTTCAAAATTCTATCTCCACACTATATGCATTTTATCATAAAAGTTATAAGAAAAGGAAATTGGACAACGAATTTTAGATTCTTCATCTAGGTTGATTTTTAGAGTTGTTATCTATTCTATAATTTTTCAAAATACTTCAAAACCTTTTTTGGTATTTTAAAGTATTTTGGTTTGCGTGCTCTTTGTAGTGATTTTCTATTACATCAATACTTTCATCATAAGGTAGTAGATTATCTCCGCCTCTAGACTGTACTCAAATCTGTTTATTGTATGATAATATTGTTGTTATTGTATTCACACATCAAGTAGATTACTTAAGTTAGGAGGTGTACAGTTGTCAAGATTCAGAGATTATCATAAAAATGTAAAAATAAGAATCATTCAAATTTTCTTTTCTGATATGGTAGCTGGTGCAATTTTTCCGTTTATTGCCATCTATTTTTCGGAGTATTACGGAGCCACGATTACAGGCATTTTATTATTTATTAATGTTATCATTGGTCTAATTGTAGGTTTGTACGGGGGATATTATGCCGACTTGATTGGCAGAAAGAAATTAATGGTTATCGCCGGGATCATACGAATGGTCGCCTTTATTGTGATGGCAATCGCCAACTCCCCCCTACTAATCTCACCAGAATTAACCTTTCTAATGGCCTTGTTAGTAGGTGCATCGCTAGGTTTAGATGGTCCTGCTGCAGATGCAATGATCATTGATATAACTAAACCAAGTGAGCGAAAGGGTGTTTATTCACTTATTTACTGGAGCTTCAATTTAGCCTTTGCAATTGGCGGTATTATTGGCGCTCTTACATTCAATAATTATTTGTTCGAGTTATTATTACTACTTTCTGTCACAAGCTTCCTTTCAAATGTGTTAGTTATCTTTTTTATCGAGGAAACACTCGAAAAAATAAAAACTGTAAAACAGAAAAATATTCTTTTAAATATGTTTAAGAGTTACAAAGAAGTTGCAGGTGATAAGCTATTTCTCTACTTTGTTCTGGCCGGACTTTTACTTCAATCAATTGAAAATCAAATGGAGAACTACATTGGTATCCGATTAAATCAGGACATGCCAGAACAGTCTCTATTTTTCATGAATGTTACAGGGGTAGAAATGGTCGGTTTTTTAAAATCTGAAAACACGATTATTGTAGTATTGTTGACAGTATTTATTACACGATGGGTTTCTAAATTAAAAGAAGGCCGCACTTTTTTATTATCTATTATAGTTTTCACGATAGGCTATGTTGCCGTTAGTTATTTCAACAATGTTTGGGTATTATTATTTTTCATGGCGATTGCTACAATTGGAGAACTAATGCGTGTGCCAATTCAGCAAGATTTTCTCGCCAGTATTCCATCCGATGACAAGAGAAGTTCCTATATGGCTGTTTACGGCATGGTATTTTATGGTTCAATGATGATAAGTTCTATTTTTGTAACACTTGGGGCATTTTTTAATAATGAAGTAATGTCTCTTTTGATTTTAGTTACCGGACTATTAGGAATGATCATTATTAAAAAAATCTTACCAGAGTTAACTAGAAGAAGGGATAATGCCGCCTTAGCCAATCAAAAACAATCTGAATAAATCTTCAAGCTTACCCAAAAAAGAGCAAAACTAAAAACCAACTATCAATAATAATTGATAGTTGGTTTTTCTAGTGTTTAGGAAAATATAAAATTGGTTTGATTTGGATACTTTTTTGACAAGGTTAGGCCGCGGCCAGCTCCAGCGCCTACCCGGAAATAAGGGGTTTGCTTATTTCCAATGCACCCGCCTGAGGTCCCTGAGTCAATCCTCTCTGTGACAAAAAACGCCACGCCGAGGCTTGACTTATTGCCCTAGGGTGAGCACTACTAAGGAAGGCAACTTAGAATAATCTTCGAAAGAATAAGTGTCTTTCTTATTTCGAGGGCGCATGCGCTTTTGTTCATCTGTCTAGCGTCATCACTAATGCTCTAGAGATGGTTGTACTTTATACTTCTGAATAATGTTCTTTAACAATGTCAGCACAGCGAGTACATAGCTCAGGGTAGCTATCATCTTGACCGACTGAATCAGATGCAACCCAGCAACGTTCACACTTTTCACCTGTATGTTTGCCAACAGCAACTCGAACATGCTCATAATCTTTAGCATTTTGATTTTCATCCACTAATTCTACATCTGAGACTATTAGCAATTGATGTAAGTGTTCTACATTGTCTAGCAAATCTTTTGTTGCTTTATCTTTCGCTACTAATTTAATACTTGCTTCTAACGATTTACCGATAACCTTTTCAGCGCGAGCTTCTTCCAAAGCCTTTAGAATGTCGTCGCGAATATCCATGAAATGGTCCCATTTAGCTTTTAATTCATCCTTACCTTTAACTTCTCTCGGTTCAGGCATATCAGTTAATTGCACACTAGTCTCTTCTACTCCAGGAATATAACTCCACACTTCATCAGCGGTATGAGAGATAATTGGAGAAAGAAGTTTCACTAAAGCAGTGATAATTTCATGATAAACAGTCTGAATACTACGACGTCTGATGCTCTGGGCACCTTCGATATAAAGGACATCTTTTCCAAAATCTAGATAGAAAGAGCTTAATTCGATTGCACAGAAGTTATGAATATTGGTATAAATAGTTGAGAATTCATAGCTATCATAGGCATCTCTTACTTTTGTGATTAACTCTTGTAATTTTAAAAGCATGTAACGATCAACTTCTTGCAAGTTTTCATCTCTAACTTTATCTTTTGTTGGATCAAAGTCGTGCAAATTACCAAGCATAAAGCGGAATGTATTTCTTATTTTACGATAGCCCTCAGATGTTTGTTTAATGATATCATCAGAAATTCGTACATCTGCTTGATAATCTACTGAAGCAACCCATAAACGTAGGATGTCTGCTCCATACTGTTTCATGATTTTCGACGGAACCACGACGTTTCCTACTGATTTACTCATCTTTCTACCCTTTCCATCTAGGGCAAATCCATGACTTATAATGTTCTCATAAGGAGACCTTCCAGTCACAGCTACAGCTGTTGAAATTGATGAGTTAAACCAGCCACGGTATTGGTCAGATCCTTCTAAATAAACATCAGCTGGACGTTGTAATTCAGGTCTTCCCTCTAATACAGCTTGGTGAGAAGAACCAGAATCAAACCAAACATCCATAATATCTGTCTCTTTTGTGAATATACCACCTGGACTATGTTCGGACTTGAATCCTTCTGGTAAAAGATCTGTTGCGTCCCACTCAAACCAGATGTTAGAACCGTGTTCTCTAAATAAATCTGACACATGATTTACTGTTTCTTCAGTAATAATCGGCGTTCTATCTTCCCCGTAAAATACTGGAATTGGAACACCCCATGTACGTTGACGAGAGATACACCAATCTTCACGATCTCGAACCATGTTATGGAGTCTAGTTTCACCCCATTTTGGATACCAGTTAATCCGTTCGATTTCTTTTAAAATATCTTCACGGAAATCTTTGATTGAAGCGAACCATTGGTTAGTAGCACGATAAATAGTTGGTTTTTTCGTTCTCCAATCATGTGGATAGGAGTGCGTAATAAATTCTAAATTTAATAATGCTCCAACCTCTTCTAATTTCTGGGTAACTTCCTTGTTAGCTGCATCATAGAATAGACCTTCAAAACCAGGAGCCTCATCAGTAAAGACACCTTTTTCATTAACAGGACATAAAACGTCTAAACCATACTGTTTTCCAACTAAAAAATCTTCTTCCCCGTGACCAGGAGCTGTGTGAACAAGACCGGTACCACTTTCCGCTGTTGCATGTTCACCTAGTACAATTAATGAATCACGATCATAGAACGGGTGCTTAGCAACAAGATTCTCTGCCATTTTTCCTTTAAAGGTTTTTGTAACCTCAGGATTAACCCACTCTAGTACCTCAGTAATCGTATCTAATAAATCGCGAGCAATAACATACTTTTTGTCGTCAACCTTCACTACAGAATAGTCAAGTTCTGGATTAACTGTTATTGCTAAGTTAGCTGGAATTGTCCATGGTGTTGTCGTCCAAATAATAAATTGCTCATCACCATCCAACAAGTCTTTCCCATCCTTAACATTAAAACCAACATAAATCGAAGCTGACCTCTTATCCTGATACTCTATTTCAGCCTCTGCCAATGCAGATTCTGAAGATGGAGACCAATAAACAGGTTTTAAACCCTTGTAAATATAGCCCTTGTTCGCCATATCACCAAACACCTTAATCTGAGCAGCTTCATAATCCTTCGTAAGTGTGATATATGGATTTTCCCAATCACCACGAACACCTAGTTGTTTAAATTGAGTTCGTTGATTATCTACTTGAGTTAGTGCATATTCTGCACACTTCTGTCTAAATTCGGATACAGTCATTTTCTTACGATTTACTTTCTTTTTTGCTAGTGCCGATTCAATCGGTAGTCCGTGTGTATCCCAACCTGGTACATATGGTGCTTGAAAGCCTGCCATTGATTTATATCTTACAATAAAGTCTTTTAGAACCTTGTTTAGGGCATGACCCATGTGAAGATCTCCATTTGCATATGGTGGTCCATCATGAAGTACAAATAATGGTCTTCCCTCAGTTCGTTTCTGCACTTGTTGATAGATATTCATTTCGTCCCATTGCTCTTGCATTTTTGGTTCTTTGTTTGGTAAATTGCCACGCATCGGAAAATCTGTTTGAGGCATCAGTAGGGTTTGTTTGTAATCCATTAAATTTCCTCCTTAAAATAACATCTAATCATTCATTTTTAGCCACTAAATTGCAATACTACTTGCGATAGCACTTAATATTTCCTGACAAATAAAAAAAGCCCTTCTTATCCCAAAGGGACGAGAAGAACTCGCGGTACCACCCTTATAGACTTTAATACCTAAACCATCTAGAATTAGATAGACTAATAAGTACTAAAATCCACTTGAAATTCGTAACGTGAATGAGACGTCCATTTTTACTAAAAGTTTTTTTCAAAATGGATACTAAAGGGTGATTTTTTAAAAAGTCTGTTGCATTAGGCTTACACCATCCCTAACTCGCTTTGCCAACAACAACTTCCATACTTTCCCTGTCTTTGTAGTTAATATAATTCACTTTTATCATCGATAGTACAAATAACATCTTTTTTCATAAATTAAAATCACTTATGTTATTGAATTATATGTAAAAACAGAATAAACGTCAAGGTTTAGTAATTATTTTCAACCTTTTCTTTCGTATATTCAGCATCTTCATCTATTTCAGTATCAAATAACCCATCCCAATCGTCATTCTCAACTAATTCTAATTGAGCTTCGACAAGCATTTTAAGTCTAGTGCGAAATACCTTAGCTTGCTTTCTTAGTTCTTCAACTTCAATCGAAATACGACGTGATTTGTGAAGGGACTCATTTATAATCCGATCAGCATTTTTTTCTGCTTCTTTAATAATTAATTTAGATTCTTTCTTTGCATTACCAGTAACCTCTTCTGCCGTTTCCTGAGCAACAAGAATTGACTTGTTTAATGTTTGCTCAATATTAGAAAAGTGTCCTAGTTTTTCATTTAATTGCTCTACTTTTTCCTTCAATTCTTTTTTTTCTCGAATTACCAGCTCATAATCCTTGATAATTTGATCTAAAAATTCGTTTACTTCATCTTCGTCATAACCTCTAAATCCACGAGTAAACTCTTTATTATGAATATCCAATGGTGTTAATGGCACACCGGCCACCTCCTTACAGAAGTCTATTTCAATTCGTAAATCTACTAGTTCTTATCTTAACAATTGAATACACAATAGAATAGCAGAAACTATCAGTAATTACTTAATTCGACATAAAATAAGAAATTCCTGCACGTTTTTGATTATTTTAATTTTTCTGTAGTAATTTTCCACTTTTCTTTTTTCGATAAACCATGTATTTCTTTTAATCTACTACGTCCTTTTCCTCTTAGCGAAATCAAATCAGCTTCCTCTAATTGAAAAGCTGGGTTTTCCACTTTCCTAAAGTTGACTTTAACGAGACCTTTTTGGATAAAATCGACTGCATTTTGTCGTGAAATATTATATATATCCTTTATAACTACATCTAATCGTAACGACGCTACAGTAGTCGCACGTGATTCCCATGTTTCATTGTTTGGCAATAAGTTGTCTATCGACGTCTCTGCCAATGATACTTTTGCTTTTTTTACTTCTATCAAATTCGTTTTTACATATGTAGCTACTTCCTCGGCGACTATAATTTGTATTACTCCTTCTTGAACAATAAGGTCACCTAGTTTTTTTCGTTTAATACCCATTGATAAAAAAGCGCCAAGTACATCACGATGTTCAAGCGTAATAAATTTGGTTGGATAGGTTGCTTCTAACAAAGTAATTCCATAATCGGATTGATTAATCTCTTCATAGTAAGGAGCAAGAATCGCACGTTTCCGTTCGGATTCTATCCCACCAAAGAGTCCCCAGGTATAATCCTCGTTATTTCCAACAATCGACTGGAAGATTGTTTGTTCTCTCGGAGTTAGAAAATCACTTATTCGTCGCTGATAATTGCGATCTAAGCTTTCCTTCCATGAAAGGACTTGATCGATAAATGGATGTTCTTCTTTTCTAAAATGCTGATATATATCCACTTTTCATCACCTAGTTCTATATGTTGTTGGGATATGGCTTGGTATTGTAATTAGGAAGTTGACTCAAGTTAAGTTCATTTTATAAATTCCTAGAACAATAAAAAACTCGGCACTAGCCAAGTTTTTTTACTTTAGGAGTTAAAGCATTCCATATAATGCCCACAGACCAGTAGAAGCAAATTGTAATACTAAGATAGCTACAATCGGTGAAATGTCTATCATGCCTAATGGAGGTATAATCTTTCTAAAAGGTTCTAAATATGGTTCGACTATTCTACCTAAGAAACTACCGATAGAAGATTCTCTTGCTCCTGGAAACCATGACATTAATATGTATGCTATTAAAGCAAAACTATATAGCTCCATTACTGTACTCACTATGCTAAATAATTGGTACATCTATTCTACCACCCTTTTTGTTCTATATCTTCGTCATTTAATAGATCAGTTATACTACCGGACACATCTACATTGTTCGGTGTACAAAGAAATGTTTGAGATCCTAGTTTTTGAATTTCTCCAGATACAGCATAAACAGTTCCACTTAAAAAGTCTACGACTCGCTTCGCCTGGGAATGTTCAATTCGTTGCAAATTTATCACAACCGACCTTCGATTGACGATGTGATCAGCGATCTCTTGTGCCTCATTATATGACCTAGGTTCACATAGGACAACTTTTGAGGATGATTTCATAGCCTTTAAACTAACAACATTTTGACCTTTATCCTTGTTGTTGGTTTGTTCAGGTAGATTTAGTTCCTCTTCTTCGACATATTCGTATTCATCTTCCATAGAGAAAAAAGTTTTTAATTTGTTTTTTATACTCATTTCATTTCACCTCAATCATTAGAACCAACTAATTTTGACCCTATTCTTACATGCGTGGCCCCTTCTTCAATAGCAATAGCATAATCATTACTCATACCCATTGATAAATACGAACATGGCGCGTGTTCTAATCCTTGTTTGTTTATCTTATCCCTCATCAGTCTTAATTCTTTAAACGTATTCCTTAGTAGCTGTTCATTTTCTACGTGAGGAGCCATAGTCATTAACCCAACTACTTTAATATTCGAGAAATTTTTTAATTGGTCGATGAAATCAGGTACATCTTCGAGATTCAATCCATGTTTAGACTCTTCACCGCTAACATTGACTTGAACAAAGCAAGGGATTGTCCGATTAGCTCGTTTATTAATTTCTTTAGCTAGGGATTTGCGATCCAATGAATGAATATAATCCACTTTGTCAATTAAATCTCTAACTTTCCTCGACTGCAATGAACCGATAAAATGCCAATTTGCCCTATCTTCAATTGAGGTGAATTTTTCTAGGAGACCTTCTAGTCGATTTTCACCTAAATGATTGATACCGGCTTCAATTGCTTCCTCAGTTCGCTTTATTGTAACATATTTTGTCACGCCTATGACGGTAATATCTTCCTCATTTCGATTTACCTTGTCACAAGCTCGTTTAATAGTTGATCGAATTTCTTCTAAGTTAGCTAGTACAGTCACTAAAATATCTCCTTTCTACTCATTTCAGGAAAATCCAATAAACCCTAACATACGACCCGTTTTGCCTTGGTCGCGTCGATGGGAGTAAAATAGTTTCTCATCAGTATATGTACAATAGTTAGTAACACTAATATTCTCATCTAAAATACCTGCTTGGAGTAAATATTCCTTATTTAACTGACGTAAATCAAGTAGATAACGTCCGTTCTTGTTTGCCTTAGCAGCTATATCCTTCATATATTCTGGTACGTGCGCTATAACTTGGGCATCAACTTCGTAATTAGAACTGCTTATGGATGGACCAATCGCAGCAAGTAGTGACTCTTTATTAACGCCAACACCAATTAATCGATCTACCATTTTCACCGCTATTTGATCAACAGTTCCACGCCACCCAGCATGAGCAATTCCAATCCATTTGGTTTCTGGATCATAAAAGAATAATGGAACACAATCAGCAAAAAAAGCAGTACAAAGTACTCCAGATTGATTTGTAATGATACCATCAATACCTGCTAGTGTATCTTGATGGGAACGCGATCCCCTACCGATTTGATCTTGACTGATTAAATTAATTTCTGTACCGTGAACTTGTTCTCCCATTACCCAATTATCTAAAGACACATCTAAAATATTAGAAAGAATCATTCGATTTTTTAGTACGTCCTCCGGGTTATCTGGGACATGGAGTCCCATGTTCATGGAATCAAAAGGAGATTTACTTATGCCCCCAAGTCTTGTTGTGATTCCAGCTTTTAATCTTGGTTCCATTTCCGTCCACTTCTTTATCGTCAAGACTGAATTCTCTGCTTGTTGAAAGGCTTCCACTGCTCCATCATCCTCGGTTTTCCACTATTTTATCATATTTCTCTCATGTTTTCTTGTTTGTTAGTTCATTTGTTTATTTCAGTAAATAGTTTTGGTTGTCCGTTTTTCTTAATGAGTATTACATCTGAACCAATTGTTACTATGTTTTCCCATGGTATAACCAATTCTTCTTCCTTGCCAAATAGGCCCATCACCTTTCCTTTTGTTCCGACAACTAAGTATAATACTTTTCCTTTATCAACATCAATATCTAAATCAGTGATATTTCCCAACTTCTTACCATCTTCCACCATGATAATATCTTTGATTTGTAATTCCGTTAAACTAATCATAATTACACCTGCCTTTATACTACTATATGCACGATTATTTGTTTATTTCTCTAAAATAAAATTCTCTTTTCATACAAGAAAAAAGTGCAGGCACCTTCGAATTAAAAAGACACTTATTTCTCTAGATATTTTTCTAAGTTGCCTTCCTTGATGTTCACCCTGGGGCAATGAGACAAGTCTTTGCGCCCTGCATTCTTCGCAACATAGAGAATTGGCTTAAAACCTCAGATGGACTAGCCGCCGAAGCTAGACATGGACAATCCACATGGCAACCATTTTATAGCCTCCTAAAAAAATAAAAAGCCTTTATCTCACGTAGGCAAGATAAAGGCTCTTTCTTATTCGAACATTTCTTTATTCATTTCTTGAATAGCTGCTTTTTCAAGCCTGGATACTTGTGCTTGTGAAATTCCAATTTCCTCAGCCACTTCCATCTGTGTCTTGCCCTGGAAAAAACGTTTATTCAAAATCATTTTTTCGCGATCATTCAAACGATGCATTCCTTCTTTTAAGGATAATTTGTCCAACCAACTTGAGTCTTTATCCTTTTCATCACTAATTTGATCCATTACATAGATTGGATCGCCACCATCATTGTAAATCGGTTCAAACAATGATACCGGATCTTGAATAGCATCCATTGCAAATACAATATCCGAATGTGGAACACCCATTTCTTCAGCTATTTCCATTGGAGTTGGTTCTTTTGATGATTTATTTATTAGTCTTTCTCTTACTTGTAAAGCTTTGTAAGCAATATCACGAAGAGAACGCGAGACCCTAATTGGGTTGTTATCTCGTAAGTATCTTCTAATTTCACCAATAATCATCGGTACCGCATAGGTTGAAAATTTAACATTATGACCTAAATCAAAATTATCAATAGACTTCATAAGGCCAATACAACCTACTTGAAATAAATCATCTCCATACTCACCACGGTTGTTAAAACGCTGAATAACACTTAAAACAAGTCGCAAATTACCATTAACCAACTGTTCTCTTGCTGATAAATCGTCACCAGATTGCATTAGTTTAAACAATCTTCTCATTTCGTCATTTTTTAATACAGGTAATTTAGAGGTATCTACTCCGCAAATTTCTACTTTATGTCTTGTCATGTTCTACCCTCCCAGTTGGGGATGCTATTCATGGAACAGTATCTCCGGTTGGGAGGGTTTTTATGCAATTGGTTTAGTTTGAAAATAGTTCAAAAATTGATAAAAGCATTGAATTATAGGGGCTAGACCATTTTATTAAATTCTTTTTTCAAGCGCCTAATTATTTTTTTCTCAAGTCGGGAAATATATGATTGAGATATGCCTAACATATCAGCAACATCTTTTTGTGTTTTTTCTTCTACTCCTATTAATCCAAAACGAAGTTCCATTATTTGTTTCTCTCTGTCATTTAATTGTTCTAAGGCTTTTCTAAGCAAGTTTTTATCGACATTCGCCTCTAAATCCTTTATCGTCACATCATCGTCTGTACCTAAGACATCAGATAATAATAATTCATTTCCGTCCCAGTCAATATTTAGAGGTTCATCAAATGATATTTCAGATTTCAATTTGTTATTTTTTCTAAGATACATTAATATCTCATTTTCGATACAACGAGAAGCATAGGTTGCTAATTTAATTTTTTTCTCAGGATTAAAGGTATTAATAGCCTTAATCAGTCCGATCGTTCCTATACTTATTAAATCTTCAATATTAATCCCAGTATTTTCGAATTTTCTTGCAATATAAACAACTAATCGGAGATTCCGTTCTATTAGCATTGCTCTTGCCGCTTTATCTTCAACAGGAAGTCTTTTTAATAATTCTTGTTCTTCATCCTTAGACAACGGTGGTGGCAATGGTTCGCTTCCACCTATGTAATAGATTTCATCTGTTTTATAGCCTAACTTAACTAATATTTTGTACCACCATAATTGAATTTTAAACTTCCATCTCTTCATCTGTTAACATCTCCTTTTCCCCTTGATTATGCGGAAGTTGCTACCGAATGTTTAAATATTTGCGGGTGCAACAGACAATGATAGCTACCGTCTGGTGCTAATTGTCCAAATTGGATTCCAACTAATACTTTTTTAGTTGATATTTCTTTGCTATCAAAATTAACGATAAACTTATCCGGCTTTAATACAATCATGAAGGTACGATTCCCATCTACACCTTGGTATGGAAGGATATGAATAAAATCATTCCAATTTGTTGGAATTAATTTAAAGTTTAAATTATCCTTAGCATTTTTAAGTAATTCCAAATCCTCAATAGTAAACCAATTAAGTAAAAATTCTTGATCACATATGACAACTGGTTTTCTTGAAAAAGGATCAACTAACTGGTTACCACTATCCACATAGCCAATTGTAGAAATAGCTTTACCTTTTAGCTGGATGGTCACATTATATAATTGTTCTTGCCGAAAATTTTCTAATTTTTGCTTGTCCATTTGAGATTTTGTGTACCACCAAATAATAGGAAATCCAACACCTACAAACAACCAACTGATTTGATCTCCATATCCGGTTTGAAATGTTAATATTCCACTATTAGAAGCAGTCATTTGCCTCCCTAACATAAAATGTATTGCAATTAATCCACCCCCGAGTGCAAAAGAAACAAAATAAAAAGATAAAAGTCTCTTGATAAATTGATGAACATTGGTAAATCCAAATGACATCAAAATGATTAATAATGAAAAAAGTCCCTTACCAAAAGGGCTCACAAAAAATGAATCTGGAAGAAATAAAGTGATTGGTACTAAAGCAGAAGCTACAAATGCTCCAGCCATAATCCGTAAACCTCTCGTATTATCTTTTACTATCCATTGCGTTAACAATAGAATCATCCAATCTAGCAAAAAGTTTAGTAGCCAAATCGCATCTAAATAGATAGTCACTTAATTCTTCCTTTCAAGTGCTTATTAAGGTTTGTTGTTAGTATAGCGAATATAGTTTTAAAAGTCTGTCGCATTTTGTGATATATCAACAACTAATTTTCAGAGGTTATTAGTAAATTTGTCAGACAGTGAAACTTTATATTTAAAGTGTTTTTTAAAATTAAGTTCGAACGATTGCAACTCTGTATTTCTAATCTATCAACAGCTTTAGACATATTGTAGTCAAAGATCAAAAGCTCACGTCGCTTTTGAAATATCAAGGGACACGTATTTCTTCTTTTAGCACCTTCCTTAGTGATTACCCTTAGACCGGGGAGGGCGGAAATTTAAATTACACCGTACAAAAACTTCGAAGTAAATTCAGTGAAGTACTTTTTGCTCTGGAGAAAGACGAGGCCCCTAAGAATTAATAATCCACAGGAGTCCAAATTATAATTTATTGGACCATAAAAAAAGGCCTAATCGGAAATTAATATTCCAATTAGGCCTTCTATATGTTTTGTTATCTTCTACGGTTTCTATTACGTAAGAAAGTAGGTATATCAAGCGTATCTTCCTCTTGCTTAACCTTTTGTTCAGCTGGTGCTTCTCTACGAGATTCATCTCGTTTTCTTTCACCAGTCTGGTGCGTTGTATTCGTCACCGGACGTTGTTTTGGTTTTGCGGAATCGCTTTGAGTTTCAACGAATCCAGTTGCAATAACAGTAACAACAATTTCATCTTTAAGCTCTTCATTAATAACTGAACCAAAAATAACATTTACTTCTTGATCAGCTGCAGAAGTTACAATATCTGCTGCTTCTTGTACTTCATAAAGACTAAGGTTTGTCCCACCAGTAATGTTCATTAACACACCATGTGCTCCATCAATAGAGGTTTCTAAAAGTGGCGAAGAAATTGCCTTTTTAGCAGCTTCAGTTGCTCTATTTTCACCTGTAGCTATACCAATTCCCATTAAGGCAGAACCTTTGTCAGACATAATTGTTTTTACATCGGCAAAGTCTACGTTAATTAATCCAGGCACAGCAATTAAATCGGAGATACCTTGTACACCTTGACGAAGAACATTATCTGCTTCACGAAATGCTTCTAACATCGGTGTATTCTTATCAACAATTTCTAATAGTCGATCATTAGGAATAACGATTAATGTATCTACACTGCTTTTTAAGCCATCAATACCTATAACAGCTTGAGCAGAACGCTTCCGTCCTTCAAAGCTGAATGGACGGGTAACTACACCTACTGTTAATGCCCCTAGTTCCTTTGCAACTTGAGCAATCACGGGGGCAGCACCTGTTCCCGTACCGCCACCCATGCCGGCAGTAACAAAGACCATATCAGCGCCACCTAACACTTCTTCAAGCTGTTCTTTACTTTCTTCAGCAGCTTTGCGACCCACTTCTGGATTCGCTCCAGCTCCCAAACCACGTGTTAGTTTCGTTCCTATTTGCATTTTTATTTCAGCTTTAGATAAATTTAAGGCTTGAGCATCAGTATTTACAGCGATGAATTCAACGCCCTGGACGCCGTGCTCTATCATTCGATTAACAGCATTACTTCCACCACCGCCAACACCGATTACCTTAATCGTCGCAAGCTGATCCATGTCCGTATCAAACTCTAACATTTTTCGTTCCTCCTAGTTTGCAAGATTACAAGATTCATTGAAGTCATTTTAATTGTGTTTAGGGAACGCCTGTTTAATCAAAAAAGTATTTAAACAAATTAGCGATTCCGGATTCTTTTTTCCTACTTGGAGTTGAATCACTTTGTTTTGCTGATCTTTTGACTTTTTTTGGTTTCTGTACCTGATGATCAGATATTGTAACCGATTCAGAGATTTCTTTCCCTTGTATTTTCGCATTGCGATAGGCAAACTTCAAGATACCTACACCCGCAGTGTACTGTGGCTCTCTAACACCTATGTAATCTGGAATTGCAATACGAACATTTGACTGTAGCAAGTCCTGAGCAAGTTCCAATGCACCTGACATGCTCATACAACCACCAGTTAATACAAAACCTCCAGGTAATTCATTATAACCCATCTTTCTTATTTCTCGATCAGCATATGCATAAATTTCTTCTAATCTAGCTTCAATCATATCAGAAATTTGCAATTGATTAAATGTTTGCTTTTTATTGCTTCCTATAATTGAAGTCTCAAATGTTTCTTCTTCTCTTGCATCATCATAAAAGGCATGTCCATGATTTATTTTCAACTCTTCAGCTTCTTCAGATGAAGTTCGTAAACCAATGGAAAGATCCTTCGAGATATTATCTCCACCTAATGGGACTACACTTGAAGAAACTAGGTGATCATCTTCAAAAACCGAAATTGTAGTACTTCCTCCACCTATGTCAATTAACGCAACTCCTAAGTTCTTTTCATCTTTTGATAAAGCAATTGAACCTGTTGCTAATGGTTGAAGGCAAATATCTAATACTTGAAGATTAGCTTTTTCAATACACTTTAATATATTATGTAGCATTGTTTTGGAACAAGTAATAATTGTTCCTTCCATTTCCAATCGAACACCTATCATTCCTCTAGGATCGTTGATTTCATCTAAGCCATCTACAATAAATTGCTTTGGAATGACGTCAATAATTTCTCTTTCAGGTGGAACGGATATAACCTGTGCAGCATCAATAACACGTTTAATGTCTTCATTACCAATTTCACGATTGTCACTTGAAACAGCGACGACTCCGTGGCATGGCTGCAATTGTATATGATTTCCATTGATCCCCACTATTACTCGATCAATTTGCATATCGACCATTCTCTCAGCTTGTTCAACAGCAGTTTTTATCGATTGAACAGTTTGGTCTATGTCAACAATGGCACCTTTTTTCATTCCATTTGATTTAGAAGTGCCAACTCCTATAATATTTAAGGAATCGTTATGGACTTCACCAATTATTACTTTTATTTTCGATGTACCTATATCCAGACTGACTAAAATTTCATTGTTGTTCAAAGAAAGGCACCTCCTTATCTTAAGGCATATGATTAGTGTAAATAGTATCGAATATTTTATAAAATTACAATCGATTTAATCGAAAATCTATCAAAATCCATAATTTTACTATTTTACTCGCGTACCAAACAAATCCTTTTTCTAATTTAAAATTAAAACCCTTTTCAAGTATACACAATATTCTACATAAAACGACTATTTTCCTTTTATTTTCTTTTAAATTTTTGAATTTTCTTCAATATAAACTTTTCTTCTATCATTTGTCTTCTAATTATTGCTATGTTTTGGAATAATCTTACACCAAATGCAAAGACCGCTGCAAGATATAGGTCTATACCTAACTGAACCCCAAGGAAGGCAAGAAGAGCAGCTAAACTTACATTGAAGAAAAAACCAGAAATGAATACTTTTTCATCGAATTTCTTCTCTAAATGAGCTCTTATACCTCCAAATAATGTATCAAACGCTGCTAAAACAGCAATCGACAGGTAATTTGAATACTGATCTGGAATTGTTATGTTAGTTAATAATCCCAAAGCTATTCCAACTACCAAAAATAGCGCTGGTAGCCACATTAATCTTCACCCGTTTCCACTTGTTCATTTACATCTAGTTCGTCCAATATTATTGGTTCATCATAACTAGGCAATGTTATATTATTTTTAATTTCAGCTGATAGTTCCAAATCGTCTATTGCAAAATCATCACGTGATTGACTAACTTCTATATGGTTTAACAAACGTTTGGGATTGTCTGATAAAATGCTTATTTCAATTGGTATTGAAGGAAGTGCATGATTGTTCACATACGTTTTACCATTAACATAACGGATTGGTGTCACATTAATAATACGCTCGTTTTCGATTGCGACATCAGTTGCACCATATGTATTTAATTCATTTAACAATCGATTAAGTAATTCAGGTGATATTGTAGGATACTCCTGAATGTTATCATTTCCTCCTTGAAAGATTGGCGTAATCGTAATTCGCACGCCACTTCCTGTCAACTCAGTTAAACCAGCTTCCTCTTTTAGTTCCACAATTGATTCTTTTAATGTATCAAGTTGTTGGTGTTCTGATACTTCGCGGTACTGGTTCAATACACTTTCGGTTTCAGATATTTGTTGATAAAGTTGTTGTTGTGCCTTTTGCTCTACTTGTAATTCCGATCTAATTTCCCATAAGTCTCTAGTATCACGTTCATCTGGTTCCTGGTTCGATTGGAATAAAACAGCAATCATTAAACCAGCAAGTGCACATACCAAGGAAATGATTATTTTATTACTTATCTTCAAGTTAAATCACCTTTCTTAGTTTACCCTTGCTTTCATCTCAATTCTATCCATCTCTTCCATTGTTACTTCTATGTTATCACCGACTAAAATGTCAACAACACCATTTGTCAAATTTAGACTAGTTTCTAACGTCTCTTGATTACCAATTGCAGAAATGGTAAATGGAGCTGGGTACTTTGAGCCATCAACAGTAATAACTGGTCCTGTGCATACAATAAAACTATCTTTAAAGATTCGTTGTCCATTTATTGAAATTGCTTTTGCTCCAGCACTAAACAGTTCGTTTAAAACTAACTGAATGTGTCGTTCATGAACAATATACTGATTAGCATTTGCCTCTGATGGGATATAATCAGCATCTCTTAGTGTAACCTGCATACCTTTCCCTTTGATAGGCAACTCACCAGTGAGCATTTGTAATTGTTTCTTTTGCTCAACATAATCACTTGTATCTTCTTCTTGTTGACCAAGTTCTGTTTCTATTTGTTGAATATCTTGTCGTTTATTCTCAAGTTCATTCCGTAACTCAAAATTCTTTTCCTCTAAATTAATCAGTTGCTGTCGATAATAATAATCTTTTTCCCATTCCTGATCAGACAATTGAATTACTCTAGAATCACTATTTGTGTACTGGTAATTAAAAGAAATTAGAAAACCAGAGATCAAAAGGACAAGCGACAAGATTACGTGTCTACCCTTCAGTTTCATCTTGATTCTCCCCTTGTGTAGATCCTTCTTCGTCTATTATTTCATTATCATATGATTCAAAATATGCTCCTACCCCAATATGTATAACACCTTCACTATCAGGACTTAATTGTGCAACAATAGATGGATAGGACTTCATTGTTTTTGAAAAGTTACGAATCGATCCCTCTACCTCAAAACCGTCATTCATGTACATCAAAATTTGATATGGATTCCCTTCTGTAGGACTCCATTTGATTTCTGATATTAAATTAACAATACTAGTTGGTAGCTGTTCAAGCTCTTTAATTAATTCTTGTAAATACGTTTCTTTATCGAATCCTGTCAATAACGGAGCGTCCCCATTAATTGTTTTTAAAGGCTTTGACGTAAGTAGAACACCATTCTCTAGTAGCGAAAAATAAGATCCATCCTGTTCAACGTAGCCAACACGATTTAATTCCTTAACTTGAATGATGATTGTAGTTGGGAACTTTTTTGAAATAGTTACTTCTTTAATTTCTTCGTGAGAAGCTACATTTTCCTTAGCCGTTTCTTTGTTAACACTCCAATAGTTGTCCTCTGTTGATATTTGACTCAACTTGGTAATGTCCTGATCGGAAATATAATTATTTCCAGATACTTCGACATGATGTACGTTACTAAGAGAAGATTGCAAATAAACGACTATCGAAATTAACACAAAAAAAATCGATAGATAAAATATTAATCGTCTATTTGCCTTTTTCTTTCTTTCTTGCTTTAATTTAGGAATTCTATCTTCAATTGAGACAATTTTCTTTTTGCTCATTCCTTAATTCTTCCCTTTTTGCATTTTTTATTATCTACGAAATTATAAAACGGCATACTGCGTATAATTAATTCAGCTACGTAAAGCTCCGGCGCCTGCGCTTTTGTTCTATTAATTAATCTGATAAACACTCACATTATATTATCAACTATCTTCCTTTTAAAGTCAGCAAGTAAAGCACTGAATATCTATTGTTCAATTATTTAAAAAGAAAACGAGATACTATCTGCTATCTACTTTTACACAGTTAAAATTATATCATATTTTATAGTTCACGTATTCTCTTTTTGCATGTATATACATTATGATTCTTTTTCCCTATTTCAAGCAAAAATAAAATAGCCCTTTCTATCTAGTTTGATAGATGGGCCAAGAATCTTTATCATAGCTTTGCATATCTACTTATATTCAATAATATCCCGATTGAACAAAGGGTTAGAGTAAGCGATGAGCCGCCGTAACTAAGAAATGGTAAGGTAATCCCTGTAACTGGAATGAGTCCAATTACAACACTTATATTGATCATTACCTGTATCGATATCATCCCAATAATCCCAAGGCCAAGTAAGCTCCCAAATGTATCAGGTGCTGCAAGGGCAACCCGAATTCCTCTCCAGAGTAAAAGAAAAAACAATAGTAAGATAAAGGTCCCACCAATAAATCCTAGCTCTTCAGCCAATATTGCAAAGATAAAATCATTATGTGGTTCTGGTAAGTAAAAAAACTTCTGTAAACTTTGTCCTAAACCCATTCCCATTAAACCACCTGGACCTATTGCATAAAGAGATTGAATGATTTGAAAGCCATTTCCTAGTGGATCTTCCCAGGGATTGAGAAATGCGGTAATTCGATTTATTCGGTATGGCGCTGAGATAATTAAACCTAAGAATCCAATCACCCCTATAATCCCAAGTCCTACAAAGTGTGATATTTTTGCACCTGCTATAAATATCATTACTAAACAAGTTAAAATTAGTACCACACCTGTGCCTAAATCTGGTTGCAGCATGATTAATCCAAAGGCTACGAACACCAGAAGTATCGAAGGCATAAATCCTTTCCTAAAGGAGTTTATGTATTTTTGGTGTGATGCCAAATAAGTCGATAAAAAGATAATCAGTCCAAGTTTCATAAATTCCGCAGGTTGAATACTAAATGCACCTACGCCTATCCAACTTGTCGCTCCTCCTCTTTTTAAACCAACACCAGGAACTAAGACGGCAATAAGTAAAATAAAACAAACAATCAGAATTGGTTTTGCATACTTCCTCCAGGTTAAATAAGGAATATTCATGATGAAAAACATCGCTATAATTCCTGTACCAGCAAATAAAAGCTGTCTTTTTGCAAAGTAAAATGAATCATTAAACTTGTACTCGGCCCAAATCGCCGAAGCACTATATACCATAATTACACCAACAATAAGCAGAGTAAAAACCGTAATAGTTAGCAGTAAATCAGGTGAGTTAAGCGATTTGCGTTTTGAACTAGACAAAAAAACACCCCATTTCCCAATAGACATTGGAATGTGGGGCTCATTAGAAAAAACGCGACTTTCGCTAAAGGAATATATGCTGACAACCTGTATTTTTAGGTAGCGTCCAGTTCCTAGTAACGAAAGCCTTGATCTTTCTTATACTATCAAGCATTTCTCTATAAGTCGATAGTAGAAGTAAAACAAGCCCCTACTTCAATGTATGCACAGCATCGACAAACATGTCCCCTCTTTCTTCAAATGTGCGATATTGGTCCCAACTCGCACAAGCTGGAGACAAAAGAATGACATCGTCTGATTCAGAAAGCTGAAATGCTTTTTGAGTGGCATGTTTTACATTATCGACGAATATTACCGTTTCTATTCCTGCTTCAGTCGCAGTCTTTTTTAATTTATTTGCTGTCTCACCAAAAACGATCATTGCTTTCACATTTTTTAGGTGAGATATCAAATCATCAAAATCATTGCCACGGTCTAAACCACCGGCTAACAATATAGTTGGTTGTTTAAATGACGACAGCGCCTTGGATGTGGCTAGACTATTTGTTGCTTTTGAATCATTATAAAACAACCTACCCCTGATATTGTCAACGAATTGGAGCCTGTGTTTCACCCCAGTAAAGGTTGTCAAAACCTGAACGATTCCCTCATTTGTTGCACCATCTAATTTAGCTGCACAGACTGCTGCCAGAATGTTTTCTAAGTTATGATTTCCAACAAGTACAATGTCATCTAAAGCAATGATTTTTTCATTTTGAAAATATAAATAATGCTCGTCAATCCAGGCTCCATCTTTTAATTGAGACTTAGTGGAAAAAGGAATCTTAGCCGCTTTAGCATCAGTTATCATTTCTAAGACAGTTGTATCATCCGCGTTGTAAACTAAAAAATCTGTTTCTTTTTGATTTATGAAGATATTTGACTTTGCCTGCTTGTAATGATCCAGTGTTTTATGATAGTCAAGATGTGCCTCAAATAAATTAAGTAATACAGAAATTTTAGGTCTGAATGATTGAATTCCCAGCAATTGAAACGAAGAAAGCTCAATCACCATTGTTTCATCTTCTTTCATTGTTTGCGCAACTTCAGTAGCAACGTTGCCAATGTTACCTGCAATTTGCACACTCAGGTTACTATGCTTGATCATCTCATAGACAAGTGTAGTGGTTGTTGTTTTACCGTTTGAACCCGTTATTCCAATCATTGAACCTGTTACTAGATAAGAAGCCAGTTCAATTTCGGTAATAATAGGTATATCTCTTTTTATGGCTTCTTCTATAATACTATTATCATAAGGAATTCCAGGGTTCTTCACGAGTATTTCTACGTTGTCCAACACGTTTAGTGGATGACTTCCTGTAATAACATCAATTCCCATTTCCGTTAACGATGTAACTTCTGGTGCGTCGCTACTCGCTTTTAAATCATTGACGATTACTTTTTTTCCACTTGTTCTTAGTAGCTTGGCAGCAGCTGTTCCGCTTTTAGCTAGTCCTAACACAAGCACATGATGATATGGAAAATTTATTAATGAATTCAAAATACTGACACCTCAATATAGATACCAAGTGCCGCAAAAATTAGTCCAATTAGCCAGAATGTTGTTACTACTCTCCATTCGGACCAACCAAGCAACTCATAATGATGATGAAGTGGGCTCATTTTGAACACTCGTTTTCCTGTAGTTTTAAACGATATAACCTGTATAATAACGGATAATGTTTCTAAGACAAATACACCGCCAATAATAACTAATAGTACTTCAAGTTTGGTTAGAATTGCGACAGCTGCAATTGATCCACCTAAAGCTAAAGAACCAGTATCACCCATAAAGACCTTAGCTGGATGGGCATTAAAGACTAAAAATCCTAATAAAGACCCTACTACAGCTAATGAGAATATGGTAACCTCGAATTGCGGAAAAGCATACCAAGCCAAGATTCCAAACGCTCCAAAAGCTATTGTTGCTGTACCAGCTAATAATCCATCAAGCCCATCCGTTAAATTGACCGCATTGGATGCACCTACTAACATAAATACAACTAGTAAAGCATAACCCCATCCAAGTTCCCATTGAATACTTGTGCCTGGAATTTGAATATAGGTTGGAAAATCATGATAACGTAATATGAAATAAAAAATAATTGCAATAAGAATTTGTCCGGCCATCTTCTGTTTAGATGTTAATCCTAAATTTCTTTTTAAAGCAACTTTTATAAAATCATCTAGAAATCCTAATAAACCAAAACCGAGTAATACTAGTAGTAAAAGTAGTAATTCAAAACTTACCGATCCCGGATTGAACTTTCCGGTCATAATCAATGTCGTTATTGTCACACTGAAAAGGATCATAAGCCCACCCATTGTAGGTGTACCCATCTTCTTCATGTGAGACTTTGGGCCTTCTTCCCGAATACTTTGACCAAACTTTAACCTCCGTAAGAAAGGGATAAAGATTGGCGAGATTAGGACGGTTATTAAAAAAGCTATTGCCATCGTTATTATTAATACGTAAACACTCACAACTATTTCCTCCTTTACTGCAAAAAACCGTCCATTTATTCATTCATCATGTCTTCAAGTATTGTTTCAAACTTCATTCCACGAGATGCTTTAAGTAAAATGATGGTTTGATCATTTAAATAGCCATCAATACTATTTAACAATTGGTCTTTATCGTTGAAATGCTTTGTTTCAATAGTTAATTTATTTTCAACAAGCTGCTTAGAGATTTCCCGTGCATCACTACCAACAGTAAAAACAACATCTATTTCTTCAGTTATTACTTCAGCAACTGTACGGTGCAGTCTTTTTGAGTGTTCCCCTAATTCAAAAATATCTCCAAGAATAAGCATTTTTTTTGGATAAGACTCCATTTGTTTAAGAACCTCGATTGAAGCTTTCATCGATGTTGGCGATGCGTTGTAAGCATCGTTAATAATTGTAACATTGTTCTTTCCAGAAATTATTTCAAAACGCATACCTGTTAGTTCAATATTGAGTAACGAATCATGAATCTTTTCCATCGGTACATTTAGCTTTTCTGCTATTTTTATTGCAAAGATTGCATTTTTAACATTGTGTTTTCCTAATAAATTCAGCTGATACTGGATCTGATTGTTAAGAGTGAACAATGTGTGCTTTGTTGTCATTGAATAGTTCTCGACAATTACATCATTGTCCTTATCGAAACCAATCGACAAAACATTATCTCTAGTTTTCAGGCTAGTGAGAAGAGGTTCATCACCGTCAATAATTAGTAGTCCATTCTCCTTCATCCCTGACAGTATCTCTAATTTTGCTTGAGCGATACCTTCTCTAGATCCGAGATATTCAATATGTGATTCTCCTATGTTCGTAATCACTGCATAATCCGGTTTTGCGATTTTCGATAATAATTCAATTTCACCAAAATGGTCCATACCCATTTCTAGGACAAGCATTTCAGTCTCTCTATTCATTGACAGGATTGTCAATGGTAGTCCAATTTGATTATTAAAGTTACCCTTAGTCCGGTGGGTCTTATAGTGTGATTGTAGTATTGTGCCGATTAAATCCTTTGTCGTCGTTTTTCCGTTTGAACCAGTAACACCAACAACAATCGGATTTACATCCTGACGATAAACACTAGCTAATCGTTGTAACGTTACTAATGTATCTTCTACAAAAAAGACTGGAAAATCGGTTGGCAAAAAAGCAGGTAATTCTCGATTTTTTTCCCAAATAGTAGCTACTGCTCCATTATTAAACGCATCTTTGATAAAGTCATGACCATCAAACGATTCCCCTTTTAACGGGATAAATAACGACTTTTTTGACTTTTTTCTACTATCTGTCGTTACTTCTAAAATCGGAATATTGTCTAAAGCTGCTCCCTTAGTATCGGGAAATAACTCGGATAAAAAACTTGTAGAAAATAACATCGATTAGTTCTCCTTATCAAACTTATTGAGTATAGCTTCTGTTGCTACTTTCCGATCATCAAACTCATTCACTTGGTCACCAATGATTTGATATGTCTCATGACCTTTTCCAGCAATAAGTATAATATCATCTTTTTCGGCAATATTTATCACATTTTCAATTGCATCTTTTCTGTCTAAAGTTACTTTGTAGTTGTCTTTACTAATCCCAGCTACCATGTCATTTACAATATCACGTGGATCTTCTGATCTAGGATTATCAGACGTAAATATGGCAACATCAGCGAAATTAGTTGCAACCTCGGCCATCATCGGCCGTTTCTTTCGATCCCTGTCTCCACCGCAGCCTACAACCACATATACTTTTCCTTTTGCAAACGAACGAATTGTAGTTACTACATTTTCCAGTGAATCTGGTGTATGTGCATAATCTACAATTACACCAAATGATTGACCTAATATAACTGGTTCAAATCGGCCGTTAACACCTGTTGTACTGTCTAATGCCTTCTTAATTACTTCTAATGGAACATCTGAACAAATAGCTGCAGCCGTTGCCGCAAGCAGGTTATATACACTGAATTTTCCGACCAGTTTACTATTAATAGCTAACTTGCCCTTTGAGGTATGTAACATAAAGCTTGACCCATCAGCATTCAGTTTAACATCAGTAGCTCTAACATCAGCATTTGAGTCAATTCCATAGGTAACTACAGGTTGGGAAGTACTTTTTATTAAGGCTTTGTTGTATGGATCGTCTGTATTTATTACCGCGAATTTAGGTTTGTTCGTATCATAATTATTACCTAACTGCGAAAACAGCAAGCTTTTAGCTCGAAGGTAGTCCTCCATCGTATCATGATAATCTAAATGATCTTGCGATAAGTTGGTAAATACAGCAATATCATAATTACAACCAAACACTCTTCCTAAGTCTAATGCATGTGAAGATACTTCCATGAAAACTGTTTGGATATTTCGTTTAACCATCTCATCAAAATTTCGTTGCAAAAACAGAGAATCTGGAGTTGTGTTCTTGACATCAAAGCTCTCTTTTCCCATTTTCATTTGAATAGTTCCAATTAAACCCGTTTCTTGCTCAAGTTGTTGAAAGATTTCATTAAGTAAATGCGTGACACTAGTTTTACCATTTGTACCAGTTACACCTATTAAATTCAGTTTATTTGTTGGATAGTCATAGAATTTATTTGATAGAAGAGCTAATGCTCTAGTGGAATCATTTACTATAATAACAGGAACAGTCAATTCAAGCGGTCTCTCTGCCACTACCGCTACTGCTCCTCTCTTTACAGCTTGATGAGCGTAGTCATGGCCATCGACTGTAAATCCTTTTATACATACAAACAAATTTCCTTCTTCAACTATTCTTGAATCCATCTCTAAGCCATTAATCTCTATATTATCAATACTAGATGTAATTTCATAAAAATATAAAGCTTTGGCAATCTCATTCAGTTTCATTCGTACACATCCTATTCTAATGAATCACTAAGGGAGCTCGTTCTTATACCTATCCAGACATCACTCTAATGAGTTACGTGATACTGATAAATTAAAAAACAATTTATAAGAATGGTCCACTTCATCATTTCATTATAACAGAACTTGTAGAATTCGACATTGCGAAATGCACATTTTTTTAGTCTGGTTTTTCTTCATCAAAATAAATGCGAATCTCTTCCCCTTGTTGAATTTTCACTCCTGGTTCTGGGGCTTGATCGATAATATAATCACCAGTACCGTTGGATTCGATTGATAGGTTTACTAAATATTTCTGTAAATCTTTTCTCATAACTCCTCGCAAATTTGGCACTTCTACTAAAGGTTGATCTGGCCATTTATACTCTTTTTCTAAACCGCCATCTCTTGGTTCAACCCCGAGCGCTCTCAAGCTATCACCAATAACATTTCCAACAATAGGTGCCGCGACAACTCCACCGAACTGAACGGTATTCTTTGGATTATCAATTGCTAAGTAAACAACAATCTCAGGATCATCCGCGGGCGCAAAACCAATAAAGGAAACAATATGATTATTACTCATATACTTTCCATCCTTACCAACCTTTTGAGCGGTACCAGTCTTGCCACCGACCCGGTAGCCATCAACATAAGCACCCCGACCAGTCCCGACGGCGACGACACCTTCTAACGCATCTCTTACCTGTTGTGATGTACCTTCTGAGATAACACGACTCTTAAGAGTTGGTTCTGTTTTTTCGATGACTTCATCTGTAATAGGATCTAACCATTCATCTGCAATGTAAGGTTCATATAAATTGCCACCGTTTATAGCTGCAGAAACAGCCATCACTTGTTGAATTGGTGTGACAGAAACACCTTGGCCAAAGGCTGTGGTCGCAAGTTCAACCGGACCTACTTGTTCTGGTTTAAACAAGATACCAGTTGCCTCACCTTGTAGGTCAATCCCCGTTTTTTGCCCAAAACCAAAGTCATTAATATAGGAAAATAATCGCTTTTCGCCTAATTTCATGCCAAGCGAGACAAATCCAGGGTTACATGAATTTTGGACAACTTCTAAATATGTTTGATGTCCGTGTCCACCGCTCTTCCAACAATGCAACGTCGCCCCACCGACTTTAATCGCACCATCATCGTCGAATTCATCTTCATGAAGGTCGACAACTTGTTCCTCAAGTGCAGCAGCTAACGTAATAATTTTAAAAGTGGAGCCTGGTTCATAGGTACTCCATATTGGTAAATTTCTATTGTAGATGTCGGGATCTGCCTTCTGGTATTCCTCTGGATGAAAATTCGGACGTGAAGACATTGCTAATACTCCACCAGTATCAGGGTCAACTGCAATTGCTAATGCTCCGTCTGGATCATATTTAGCTTCAGCTAAATCTAACTCACGTTCTATTATCGTTTGAATTCTTGAATCAATTGTTAGTTTCAAAACATTCCCATCTCTTGGCGCTTGATAAACATCTGCAATTTTAGGCATACGTTGACCTTTTGCATCGGAGAAAAAAGAAAGTGTACCTTCCTCACCACTTAGCATCTCGTCATAAAATAACTCGAGACCCATTAACCCCTGATTATCAATACCACTGAAACCTAAGACATGGGATAGATAGTTATCATTAGGATAATGACGTTTCGAGTCTTCTGCTATATAAACGCCATCAAGGTTTAATGTCCGTATCGCATCTACTTTATCTTCAGGTAGTTTCCTACCTTCAGTAAAACGAACAATTCTTTCTTTTTGCGTTATCTCCAGGTAGGCTTTCTCTACTGTTATATCTAATATATTCGCTAAGTGTTCTGCAACTTTTTGCGGTTCTTTAACTTGGCGCGGGACAACCATTACAGTTGGCGCTGATACGTTTTCTGCAAGAATTTCACCATTCTTGTCCAAAATTTTCCCGCGTTCAGGTTCAAAGGTAATGTCTCTGCTCCAAGATTCTCTCGCTCGATCCATTAGGACATCACCAATAACAAATTGCACATAGCCCAACCTGACATCAATAATAATAAAAGCCAAAATTGCCAAAAGAAAAACAGTGACTATTCGTTTTCTCATTGTTACATTGGATACTCGCTTCATAATACATCTCCTTACTTTCAGGTAGCTTGTATCCAATATATGAATAAGTGAAACAAAGTAGAACACTGCTTCGTTTATGCTTAATTACCTGCCTTAGATGTCACTATTATTATTCGTTACTATCTTCTTCTTGGTCGACAATCTTTTCTTTAGGTGGCGTAAACTCAACAACTAAATTACCACCTTTTTTTATAACTTTTCCTTTTTCAATACTTTGCGAATTAGCAAAACCACTGCCGTTAACTTCAACTTCTAAATTTAATAATTCTCCAAGTCTCATAACATCTCTAATCGACCACCCTGTTAAATCAGGCATTTGTGGCTCCTCTGTTATTAAAAATGCTTTCTCGTTAGGAAGTACATCTTCACCAACCACCGGATTAATCTCCTTCACTGCATTTCCATTTCCGATAGCAATCACGTTTAATCCTAATTGATTAAGTTCTGATTTAACATCGTCAACAGGATTGCCGACAACATCAGGAATTTTGACCGTATGGATATTCTCTTGAACGTCCTTATCTGGCTGGATGTTTAAATAATGTAGGCTATTTTCCATAACATTCTTAAATATAAACGATACCGGTTGCGATCCAGCTTCATGCACATCTAAGTTTGGTCGTTTGACAGATACATAAATCATAAGTTCCGGCTTATCTTTGGGAGCCATCCCTAAAAAAGAAAAAACGTGATTTTCATTTCCGGTTAAGTATCCACGATTTTCAGAATTAGGCATTTGTGCTGTTCCAGTTTTACCTGCAACCGAGTAATCATTCAACTTGTACATTTTTCCTGTACCGTTATCGGAAGTAACAACTGTTCCAAGGATATCTCTTACTTGTTTAGCCGTCTCTTTAGATATTGGTTTATCTACCACTTCCGGTTTCTTTTCCTCAACTGTTTTCTTATTCGTCGAATCGACAACTTTAGAAATAACATAAGGTTTTACCATACTTCCGTCATTTGCAATTGCAGTTGCGGCCATCATTTGTTGAATCGGGGTTACAACCGACCCTTGCCCATATGAAGCAGTAATTTTTTCAAGTGGCCAGTTATATAGAATTTTCCCAGCTTTTTCTCCTGGAAGATCAATACCTGTAGGTTGATTGAAGCCAAAAGCCTCTAAGTATTCTAAAAACCGGTCAGGGCCCAGTTTTTCCCAAGCCAATTTTGCGGCTGCAACGTTTGAGGACCGCTGTATTCCTTCTTCAAAAGTAATCTGCCCCCAACCACTACGTTTATGGTCATGAATCGGGATATTCATTGAGTCGTTTTGATATCTACCAGATTGATAGGTTTCATTCGGATTATAGACACCCTCTTCAATCGCAGCTGCAAGGGTAAATATCTTCATCGTTGATCCTGGTTCAAATGGAGTAGCTATCGCATCATTGTACCAATTTTCCACTTCTCCAAGTTGGTTAGGATTATAGCTAGGACGGTTGCTCATCGCTACTATTTCCCCTGTTTTAGGATCCATAACAATTGCTGTCATTCTCTCAGGATCATATTGTTCTTCAACCTGTGACATCGCATCCTCGAGTAGTGTTTGAATCTTTTGATCAATCGTTAGGTAGACATCTTTTCCATCCTGTTCTTCAGTAATAACTTCCTCAGGATCTATCAGCTTGGTATTATATCGATCTCGTTTATAGGAGATTCGCCCATCAACACCTTTTAGTGATTCATCAAGTTGTTTTTCAATACCATTAACACCCTGAGTTATGAACTCTATTTTTTCATCACCATTGTCATCTTGTGTAGCAATTTCCTTTTTCTGCGCTAAACCTATTATGTGTGATGCAAACATTCCATTAGGATAATATCGCTTTGGTTCTTTTGTAAACTGAATACCTGGCAAATCTAATTCAGCAATTTCGTCTCTCTTTTCTTGAGAGAGATCCTTACCATTTGCACCAAACTCTACTTGAAACTTCTCTTCATTTATTCCTTTTTCTAAAGTAGCAACCATCTCAGATGCTTCAATATTTAATAAAGGAGCCAGCACTTCCGCAGTATGTTGCGGATTTTCTACATGCTTAGGCTCCTCTTCGTCTGCAGTGAATTTCTCATCAACTATTGCATAAAGTCGGTATGCAGCACGATCTTGTGCTAGTTCCATCCCATTTCGGTCATAAATCGTTCCTCGTTCTGCTTGAAGTTCGTAGGAGCTTGTCCGTTTTTCATCCGCCCACTCCTGTAATGAAACACCAGCGACCTCACCTGTACCTTGTATGTACAAAAATCTTCCGGCCAGAATTAAAAAAACTACAGCAAAAACAAACATGAGCACAGACGACATAATCTTGGTGGTTTTGTTTTTCTTCAAACTTATCCACGCCCTTATTAATTGGAAATTTGGCTAGCTTGTTTTACTTGCGTATTTTGGATAGATAACCCATTTTCTTTTGCGATTGTCAGAATTCGATCAGGATTACTAAATTCTTTGACTTTATATTGTAGGTTTTCATTCGTTACTTGTTGCTTTTGAACCTGTGCTTCAAGTGTCTGAACTTCACGATTTAATGAGTCCGTAGTAGAGCTAAAAGAAACAGTCAAATATAATGCCACTAGTGTTACTGCACTAAATAAAGTATATAGAAATTTTTCACCTGATGTTATCCAGCTTTTTTTTACTTTAATTTTTACTTTTGGATTAGTCTTAGGTTGTCTGTTCGGATTAGTTTCTTCCTCTTGCCATGATTGCCAGCTTCTAGCTTCACTTGAGCTCATTATTTATTCCGTCCTTCCTGATACATAAATTTCGGGTCCCAAGGTTTCATTTTCTCTACGATGCGCAGCTTGGCTGAACGCGACCTACGGTTTAGTTCTAACTCATCATCATTTGCTATGATTGGTTTTCTAGTTATTTGCTTAAACGGCGGGTTACTACCTTCTGGAATGATCGGGATATTCCTTGGTAGAGGTGGCGTTGTACTCCACTTCTTAAATGCTTGTTTGCACAGTCTATCTTCTAATGAGTGGAAGGTGATGATAGAAATTCTACCACCCACATCTACCACTTCTGCAGCCTGATGTAATACATCGTAAAAGGAATTAAGCTCATCATTCACTGCAATTCGGATTGCCTGAAACACTCGTTTAGCGGGGTGCCCTCCAGTTCTGCGCGCTGGCGCCGGGATAGCTTCTTTTATAATTTCTACTAATTCAAATGTAGTACTGATTTCACTTATATTTCTGTGAGCTTCTATTTTCCTAGCTATTTGTTTGGAGAACTTTTCTTCTCCGTACCTGAAGAATATCTTCACTAGTTGTTCATATGACCAATGATTAATCACTTCATATGCCGTGATTTCCTGTGTTTGGTCCATTCGCATATCAAGCCTGGCATCATTCTGATAGCTGAATCCTCTTTCTTCTTGATCTAACTGCGGCGAGGATACACCTAAATCAAACAAGATGCCGTCAACATGTTCGATGTTGTGTTCTGCTAACTTTTCTTTTAAAAATCGGAAGTTTGAATGTATGTAGACAATTCTGTCATTGAACTGCTCAAGACGTTCTTTGGCAGCTGCTATCGCATTTAAATCTTGGTCAAAAGCCACTAGCAATCCTTCTTCAGATAGCTGTCTAGCGATTACCTCAGAATGACCACCAGCACCAAGGGTACAATCTACATAAGTACCATTCGCTTTTATATTTAAACCTTCTACAGCTTCTTCTTTTAAAACACTAAAATGTTCAAACATTTTTATCACCTGCTTTTACTACGATGTTTTAATCTTTTTTTAGGTTAGGTGTCTAAAACTAACTTTTCACAAAACTCGGCTTAACTATATGTAGGTAATGCCAACTTAAATATCAAAATCCATCATGTTCTCTGCAATTTCAGCAAATGACTCTTCAGATTCTTCAACATAAGTTTCCCATTGATTGTTAGACCAGAATTCAATTCGGTTAGAAACACCAATAACGACACATTCTTTATCTAGCGTTGCATATTTTCTAAGAGGTGCCGGAATGTTTATTCTACCCTGTTTATCTACTTCACATTCAACTGCACCTGAAAAGAAAAAACGGGTAAAAGCACGGGCATCTTTTTTAGTAAGTGGTAGTTTCTTTAATTTGTCTTCAAGGATGCGCCACTCGTTCATGGGATAAGCAAACAAACATTGATCTAAACCTCTAGTGAGCACAAACATATCTCCAAGCCCCTCACGAAATTTAGCTGGGACGATTATGCGACCTTTAGTATCAATAGAATGTTGAAATTCTCCCATAAACATATAGCTCGCCCCACTTTCTTTTTCTATAGTACCACAATCCCCCACCATCTACCACCTATTTCAAACAATTTTTAAACTATAACAGAGTTTTATTAAAATCATCATTTTTATCTATAATTAAAAAACATTTCAAACCACACAAAAACGCCAGCACGGCATAAGCCAGCTGGCGTTTTAAAGCAACTTTTCATTATTTCACCTGAAATTGTGGTGGAAAGTGGGAGGATAATTTACAAATAGACAAGATAATGGTCTGCTTGATAATCATAAGACTGATCAACTAGTTGTTTAATAAAATCATCTCCGTATTGATTGAGAAAAGGAGTAATGTTCCAACACCTTTCTTGCAAACCACCTTCTGGTCGCAGCAATGTTTGAATTGCATCAAAATCTTTTAGTCCATGGTGATATTTCTCTTCAAGCACATTCATTAATTTATTTTCTAGATATTCTATATCCTCAAATAGATAAAATAAATTCTTCTCGGCTACATCACCTAAGTCAGACCGTATCGATTTAGCTAACTCTTTCAGCGGTCTATGAGCACGTTCAATCGAGAACTTGACTTGATCGGTTAACTGTTCGATTGGAGCAGCTGGTTGCGATGCTAGCCAGTTACCCCTCTCATATTCAACACCGTGATTAACCACTTGGCTGGCTGAAATAGAGAATCGATTAAGTTTCTTCTCTGTTGTTCGATCTATCATTGTTATTGACAATCTTGGTAAAACTGGTGGCATCTTAATTTCAAATGTTTGAAATGCAGGCTTCAAGACAGACCAGTATCCTATTTCACCTAGTCCACCTAAAAAAGCTAAGGATGGGAATAATAATTCCTGCATTAATGGACGAGTGACAACGTTATTACTTAACAACTCCGGACTTTGATTTGCAATATGTAAAAGTTCGTCTGTGGTAAACTCACATTCATTTTGTTTACCACGCCAAGAACCATCTTCAGCACGCACAAGTAATACTCTCTCTCCATCCTTATGAAAGAAAAGATGTCCCTCATTTGCCTCTACATCCATTGAGATTGAATATCCTGCCTGCTTCACTTTTTGATTAGAACGATAAACGGCTTGACTGATTTCTTTCTGTTTTATTATCATCGCTTGAAAATGTTTACTTTCTAATTGTCTTACCAGTTTATTTCCAGAATCAATCAAAACAATTCCTTCCTCATCAAACAACCTAAAAATTGCCTTAGCAAAAAAATCAACAATTGTATCTGTTTCATCTATTAATTGATCAAATAGTTGATAGTAGGAATTCGTGAACTCTGTTTCTTGTAATCCCTCAAATATCCGTTTTAACCATGCCTTCGTAATTTCTTTATCAAGTTCAAACTCTGACATTGATATCTTGCCTTTCACCCGTTGTGGTGTTTTGAACTTTTTCATTCTAGAACTAGTTTCTTGCATAATATGATTGATCTCATCATAATCATGATCTTCCCCAGCAATCCAAAAGACAGGTATTACTGGCACCTTTAATTGTTTCTCCTGCTTCTTAGCAAGGTTTATAATCGAGATAATTTTGTGAATCGTATAAAGCGGTCCTGTTAACAATCCTGATTGTTGTCCTCCAATAACCACCACACTATCCTTCTCCCGAAGCCGCTCGATATTGTTTAATGTAGACTTAGGTGCATTCCAGCCATCATTTAACTTCTTTAAAACAGAACTAAGTCCATCTCGATCAAAATCCCTTTCCTTTAAATCAGCGACCCGTTGTTGAAAGGTTGATGCTTCATAAGGTAGGTAATCAAAATTATTCACAATTTCACCATTAGTACGGTATTCATCTATTAGTTTGTTGTTTGTCTCCAAATTAATTGGGTCGATCCGCATAGAACTTGCTCCTTCTAATATATAATATTCATTACTATCCGTATTTTACATAAAAGCACTTTCAAATTCACTTGTTATGTTTATAACTCCATTATGTACCTCGCGATGCCTATAATAATCAGACCAATGTAACTAAATCCAAACAAAAGAAATGAACATCGCCAAAACCCTTTCCAAACATAGCGAAACAATATTTCTTCTTTAACTTTCCACTGAACGATAACAGATATTGAAAGCATGATTAGCAAAACGATAATTATTATACTAAAAAAGTTACGATTAAAAATGATATCGAGTAACATTCCAACTGAAATAATATACAATAATGTTGAATAGTTAACTGATATATGTATAGCTTTCCAATTATTTCTTTGCACTTTCTTTGCAATAACGTACGTTATTATCGTTATTAGTATTGGAACGTAAATAATTACTTCGACAAGATAAGAAATTATATCAATCATTTTAGTTCACTTCCCCTTATAATTCCATTCTAGAGCCTTGATACTTTGATAAACAAATAATGTATGTGGCAAATCGCCATTTGATTGTTTAATGATGTATCCTAATATCCCCTCAATTTCAGTTCTTCTTTGTTTAACAACATCTAAATGCATAGAGGATTTATTATCCTTCGTATTGGTGGCAACTGACATAATTCTTTTCCACTGTTCTTGGTGTTCTAGTTTTAGTACGTGACAAACCTCGTTACACAACAGGTTACTTAATTTAAATAAATAGGGATTAGAAATGATTTGACCATTATTAACTTGAAATATGGCCGTTATTGGATTAATCACTGCATTTATGATTAATTTGTTTGCAAGCATATAAAACCAATTCTCGTTAATTTCAATCGGAAAATTATCACTGGTTAACAAGTGATTGATTGAAATCAACAAAGAAGAATCACCTGCTAATATCGCCATATTCAGTTGACCCCTACCTGTATGGTTTACCACCGAATCACTCACTCTGATTGCACCATGTTCTGATGAAGCTAATATAATAGTATTAGTTAGTTCAAGTTGTTGAATTTCTTCTACATGGTCCATCCCATTTTGCATAAAGATAATTGGAAAACTTGAATTTGTAGTGAAACGATAGATATCCTTTAGCTGATATTGCTTTACACAGACAAGCACTAAATCATCTTCACCAGTTAGTCTATCTTCCAACAACAAAGCGGTAACCGGGTAAACCTTATTATATGGACGGATTGTTAAACCATCTTGATTTATAGTTTTCTTTTGTTCGACCCTTTTAACATAAATAGTAATGATGTGCCCTTGTTCGGCCAAAAGAGCTGCCATTAAGAGACCAATTGATCCCCCACCAATAATTCCTATTCTCATATTAATCCACTCCACCCAAACAAGTATGTATGCTGACTCTGATTATTGTAGCAAACTTTTCTTGAAAATAAATAACATTATCAGCATTTTAATTTAAGACGCGGTTCTTTCCCGCTAATGATTAAAATAACTGAATCAATTTCACAATTATCTTAATGCAGCAAATATCATCCAAGGATGACATTTGCAAAAATTAGTATTATGAAATTGACTAAACTAGTAATTGGATTCTAAAATTATTTATACTATAATGAAAACAGAGTTTTGCAGAAAGGGGTAATTACATGGAATCTGTAAAAGTTGAGAGATTGTTAGTTAATTATAAGACATTAGAAAAGTTCAAAAAATTTAAAGAGTATGGAAATCAAGAACTTTCTATGCTAGAAGATTTAGAAAGCAATATTATTGAAAATGATAGTGAGTCACCTTTTTATGGCATATACTTTGGAAACGCTTTAGTGGCAAGGATGAGCTTATATAAAGTAAGTGCAAAATATAACCAGTATTTTGACCCTTCACAAGATTACCTTGAATTATGGAAATTGGAGGTTTTACCAGACTATCGTGACAAAGGTTTTGGCAAAACTTTAGTAGACTTCGCTAAAAGCTTTCGATTGGCAATAAAAACAAATCCGAGGGTTAATTCTCATGATTTTTGGAAAAAAATGGGGTTTGAAAAAGCGAAATATCAAGTGGAACGAGATTTAGGTGAGAACCCGTTAATTTGGTCTCCAGACGGGATATATGAACAAACTTGATAAATCAGCATCTTTAGAAGAGTAAACGAACAATTTAAAAACCCTTGCCGCCATTCCCTTGGATGACCAGCGAGGGTTTGAATTTTATAGATGATATTTAAAGAATCAATTTGCCTAAGTTTTACTTTTTTGATTCGGTTCAATCCAATGCCACAACTGACCCATTTCCTGCCATGCTTGTTCATATCTTGTAAGTTGTTGCTTTAATTCTGCAATTTCCTCATTAAGTAACTGAACTTTTTCCTCAGCAGACTCGCTACTTTGCTCGCTTACTGAATAATAGTTCACTTTCATTTTTTCTAATAAAGAGATAGCTGCATCAAGCGTACCTTCCTCATTTTGTTCAGTACTTGGAAGAAGTATGTCATAAGTATCCACTTGTTGCTTTCTATCTTTTTTAGCCATTTGTATAGCTTTTTGATACTGCTTTCTAATTGAAGCATTCCAACGAAAACCACATGCAGCAGGCGTTCTAGATAGGCGTTTACCTACCTCTTTAAAAGCCTCAAGTTGAGTCTTACCTTCCCGAATATAACGCAGTACTGTCTCTGCAAGAAGTAGATCTTCATCTTGGCTCCATGCATCCTGTCTCATATTATTCATCTCATCCCTCCTCTATTTATACGTTTGCTATCAATGTATGCAAACGATAGGAATGATAGAATAATTTATTTTCTATTTTGATAATTTTGTATCGCTTATAGAACGTCATTTGAACTATTAATGAATAAAAAAAAGATAACTGCAAGTTATACAGCCATCTTTTTTTCGTGCATTCTATTGTTCAACCACTTGTTTACCATCATAATGTCCACAAGATTTGCAAACATGGTGTGATTTTGTAAGTTCACCACAATTTGAACACTCAATCATGCCAGGTACGTGTAACTTCTTATGCGTACGGCGTTGATTTTTTACTTTTTTAGAAGTTTTTCTTTTTGGTACTGCCATGTCTTACACCTCCTTTATACACGAAACGAAAATCATCCTTATTCGTAATCATAAATAAGGCAAAGGCAGAGTTTTTCTATAACACCTTACCTCACCGATTTCCCTCTTCATTGTTATCATCTAGTAATGATTGCAATTTCTGAAGACGTGGGTCTACTTTCTGTTCATTTTGATCGTCAGTTTGTAATTCCCAGCCTTCACCCTCTGTTAATGCATTTTCCTGAACTTCCTTATCATCTGAAAACACACGAAAAGGAACTTCCAATAAAACATTTTCCTTGATATACGGAGTTAAGTCAAGCATTTCTCCACTAACAGGATGAATTTCTGAATCATCTTCTTCGTTATAATAAGGAGAAGTAGAGAAAACCTCTATTACATCCACTTGAAAAGGATAATTCACATCAACTAGGGTCCTTGCACATGGTAAAATCATTGTACCATCAATTGAAAAATGAAAAGTAATTTCATTCCCCTGCATGGTTGCATTTCCTTTAACATGAACAGGGTCAATTTTTCGAATATCATTGTTCATTTCTACAACTTCAGAGACATCTACATCTTCCTCAAAGTCTAATGGTTCTGAACCACTAATTTTCAACTTTTGAACAGGAATTTTCATCACTATCACCTCTAGGCAACAAAGGTTATTTTATTAGGAATAACGCTTTTTGTCAATATTTTTTCTTTACAGGCATTTATTTATCCAAGATATAACTCTAAAAATTCTTGATTTAACTCATATTTACATATCCTAACATATAGTAAATCTATTTTTCAACTTCTTGCCTACTTCCCCCTCTTGTCCATTTCCTGTAAAAACAGGTATAATAAAACTAATACATATAGGGGTTGTTAACTATGAATGCATGTGGACTAATCGTCGAGTACAATCCATTTCACAATGGGCACTATTATCACCTAGAACAATCAAAAAAAGCTACAAATGCTGACTGTATGATAGCGGTAATGAGTGGTGATTTTTTACAACGAGGCGAACCTGCCATCATTGATAAATTCAAACGAGCACAAATAGCTGTCAAACAAGGTGTTGATATCGTTGTTGAGTTACCTTTTATTTATTCTGTCCAAAACAGTGACTTATTTGCAAAAGGAGCTGTTTCAACCTTAGCAGCATTAGGTGTTAGTTCTTTGTGTTTTGGAAGTGAGAGTGGAGAAATTAACGATTTTATTAATGCATACAATATATTTCAAACGAAACAGGAAGACTTTAAGCACGAACTTAAAAGACAACTGACCCTTGGTGTTTCCTTTCCAGAAGCAAGTAGACAAGCTTATCAATCAATTGGATTAACACAAGGGAATATTGACTTATCACAGCCAAACAACATTTTAGGTTTTAGTTACCTTAAAAGTATTTACCAAAACAATTATCCTATTAGACCTGTCACAATAAAACGGACAAAAAATAACTATCACGATCAAGATATTAATAATCAAATTGCTAGTGCTACCAGTATTCGCAAGGAAATAATTGATAATAACCAAATTACACCAATTGCCGGCGAAGCACTTCCTTCATCAATGATAGAGGGATTAATTGAGTATAAACAACATTCTGGTGTATGGCACTATTTTGAACATTATTTTGATTTAATACACTATCGTGTCCTCACAATGTCTGAGACAGAGCTCAGGCAAATTAATGGCGTTGATGAAGGGTTAGAGCACCGGTTAAAACGAACAGCTCAAGAAGCCACTAGTTTTGACTCCTGGATGCATGATATAAAAACAAAAAGATATACCTGGACTAGGCTGCAACGAATGTTCACACACATCTTGGTAAACACAACAAAAGAATCTATTTTATCATTAACTAACGAACCATTGCCTTACGTTCGACTATTAGCGATGACTAAGAATGGTCAAGCTTATCTGAACAAAGCAAAAAAACATATGGAAATTCCGCTGATTACAACACTTAAAGATCGCTATCACCCAGTAGCATCTATTGAGAAACAAGCTAGTGATTCTTATTACAGTATTATCAATCCAATCAAACGTAAGAAATTACGCAAACAAGAAATTGGTCCGCCCTATATAGTAGATTAAAAAGAAGACTGACTTCAAGTCAGTCTTCTTTTTAAGATAAATATAATCACTTAGCTTTTAAGTCTTGCAAATAATTTAGAGCATCTTCAAATGAATCTACAGGTACCACTTGCATGTCTGTTCCTATGTCTTTGGCCGTTTCAAGCGCAAGCTGATAGTTAGAATTTGGATCTCCACCTTGATTTGGAGCAAAAAAGACGTCACAGCCTTCGTTATCTGCAGCAATAACCTTTTTATCAATACCACCAATACTACCTATTTTACCCTCATAGCTAATTTCCCCAGTACCAGCAATTTGATAGCCTTTTGTTATATCTTCTTCTGTTAACTGATCGTATATTTCAAGCGAAAACATCAGTCCAGCACTGGGGCCTCCAATATTCCCGCTTGCAAATGTTAACTCAGGATCTACAGTAACATTTCGATTTGTGACTAACTGAATACCGATCCCAACTTTATCGTCTATTCCCTTAAAGGACTCTAATTCAATTTCTTTTGTTAACTGATCCCCATCCCTCTCGACGGTAACTGTTATTGTAGTACCAACTTCTTTCGCTGATACATAATTGATTAACTCATCTGTTTGTTTAATAGTAAGGTCATCAATTTGAATGATTTTATCACCAGATTTAAGGATGCCATCAGCTGGCATATCCTCAATTACGGCAACAACGTAAACACCTTCATATTCTATTTCTATTTCTTTATTTGCCGCTTGATAAGCAACAACTGTGGAAGCCTCCTGTGAACTCTCCATCATCTGCAACTGGACTTGGAAGTAATCTTCTTGGGAAACCCCCTCTGGAAATACTTCACTTATTGGTTGGATATCTTGATAAGGCCGAACAGCTGCCCACAAATATTGGACCGGAGTTGCTACACCACCTCTAACCGTCACAAGGTGCATGTCACCCTTACTTTTAAATCCTTCACTAACTTCCACAATTGGATTGAGTGCATCTGCTCCACCAGGTTTGTAAATATAATATGGAAGGCGATATCCTGCCAAAAAAGCCACTAATAAAATAATAATAATACTAAGTATAAAATTACGACGATTAAATCTCATTCCTTTTCTCCTTCCAAACATCAAAGCCAATTTGTCGACTCGTATTATTCAAAAAAACACATTCTTACAGTCTGATTCTAAAAAATATTTAACACTTCAATTCTAAACATTCCCTACTCATTTACCTACAGATAAGCCTTTTGTTCAATTCACTAAATCACTCTTCCCCTCAGATAAAAAACTGTTTTTATATAATATGGCATAAAAAAAGCATCTATGAGCGTATATTGGTAGAGAATTGCTTGTACCCATTTTGTAAGCTATCCATATTTTACTATTTTCGTAATAAGAAGTACAGAACCCCGCGAAAGCTAGGAGGCCTCAAAGTTGAAATCTAAAATAAAGTCAATAACTCTAGCTGGAGGTGCACTATTCGTTGCTTTTGCACTGATAAAATTTCCAAAAGAAGCACTCGATGCAAGTACAAGAGGAATAGATATGTGGTGGGGAACTGTTTTTCCTTCTCTTCTACCCTTTTTCATAACTGCCGAGCTACTAATTGGTTTTGGTGTCGTTCGATTTATAGGAGTCCTCTTTGAACCTATAATGCGTCCTCTTTTTAATGTACCTGGTGTAGGAAGTTTCGTTTGGGCAATGGGAATGGCTAGTGGATATCCATCTGGTGCAAAGTTAACAGCAAGACTAAGACAAGAAAAACAATTAACTAAAATAGAAGCAGAACGACTTGTATCTTTTACTAATGCATCAAACCCTCTATTCATCATTGCTGCAGTGTCAGTCGGTTTCTTCCACGACGCTCAACTTGGTATTCTTCTCGCTATTTGTCATTATGTCGGTAATGCATTAGTTGGTATCTGCATGAGGTTCTATGGTGAAAACAGTCAAGAAATCCGAGAGAAAAACAGTAGATTATCCATTTATAAAGCATTACAAGAGTTGCACCGTACACGCTTAAAAGATACAAGACCTTTCGGTAAAATACTAGGTGATGCTGTTATTAATTCTGTTCAAACACTCTTAATGATAGGTGGCTTTATTATCTTATTTTCAGTGTTTACAAAACTAATTTATCTAGTCGGAATTTCGACCATCTTGGCTGGTGGATTAGCAGTTATTATGAACCTTGTTGGTCTACCAACAGAACTTGCGCTACCCATGTTCTCTGGTTTATTCGAGATCACTCTTGGTGCCCAGCTAATAGCACAAACAGATGTAACTAGTCTCTTTCCTCAAGTAATCGTTCTTAGCTTCATACTTGCATTTAATGGTCTATCCGTTCAGGCTCAAGTAGCTAGCATCATAGCAGAAACAGACATACGCTTTGCCCCATATTTTTTCGCACGAATATTACATGGTCTGTTTGCAAGCTTATTAGCAATAATCCTATTTAAACCGTTATATTTAAATCAACAAGTTTCAGGTGCTAGGGACATACCTGTCGTGTCTCAAGCAAATCCCGAACCTTGGTCAAATGCCTTCCAAACCTTGCAAACTTATGGGCCGATGATAACTCTATTTTCATTAGCAGTAGCAATATTCATTGTTGCACTTAGAATAAACAGTAAACACAACTATTTATAGATTTAATTTTAATATTAAAAATCGACTTACTTAACATCAAAAGCTTGAGGGAGTCCCTCAAGCTTTTTCAAAAGTTAATTAAGAAACCTAGTTTAAATTCTAAAACACTAAAAAGTCGAGTATAAAATTAAGGTTACACTCGACTTCCTACTCTGTTTCCAAACTGCTGAAACTAAACGTCTGTTAGCTGTTAGCACCTTTTTCTGCAAACTTCTTTTTCAAGGCCGATTCTACCACTTCAGGTACAAGATCAGATACATTCGCATGGTACTTTGCTACCTCTTTAACCATGCTAGAGCTTAAGAAAGAGTATTGATTATTTGTCATCATGAAGAAAGTTTCAATATCCTCATTTAATTTTCTGTTCATTGATGTTATCTGCATTTCATATTCAAAGTCACTTACCGCACGTAGTCCTCTTAAAATAGCATGCGCATTTTGTTCTTTAGCATAATCCATCAGTAAACCACTGCTTGTATCAACACTTACATTTTCCAAATCTTTTGTAACACTTTTTAAAAGTTCAAGTCTTTCTTCAACAGAAAACAACGGCTGTTTGGATTGGTTATTAAATACTGTTACAATAACTTGATCGAACACTTTTGCCCCTCGTTGAATAATGTCTAGATGACCATAGGTAATAGGGTCAAAACTTCCCGGACAAATAGCTAACCTACTCATATTTAATATCCCCTTTTTCGAATAAGGTAATTGTTGTCGTACTACCATAAAGCTCAGATTTAATTTGTTTAAATCCACTGTATTCTAGCGGTAGCTCTTTCCTTTTATCATGCTCACAAATAATTAAACCATTAATTGCTAGTAAATCAAACTTACTGATTTCCTCCAATAAATCCTGATAGGATACTTTTGCATAAGGTGGATCAAGGAAGATAAGATCAAAGACTAGCTCTCTTTTCGCAGCAGCTTTGATGGCACGGAAAGCGTCGTTCCTGAAAACCTCAGCTCTGGCTTCTAATTTTAATGTTCTTAGATTTTCGTGAATAGTATGTATGGCTTTAGGATGTTTATCAACAAATATGGCTTTATCCATACCACGGCTCAAAGCCTCAATACCTAATCCCCCACTGCCTGCAAATAAATCCAAACAATTGCCTCCCTCAAAGAAAGGTCCAATAATTTGAAACAAGGCTTCCTTGACTTTATCAGTCGTGGGTCTAGTTAATTGGTTTGGCACTGGCTTAATCTGTCGCCCCTTATGCTCACCAGAAATCACTCTCATATAGGACACCTCTTCTATCTTATTCGACATTAATCCTACCACAAAATAGAACATTCAGGAAATGCCCCTAAAAAATTAGTAGGAAATGTTTTTATCGATGTATAATATTTTTCACGCCGACCATAATAACGTAGTGAGGCAGCTAACAATCCTATTAGTTGCTTCTGAACACGGAGAAGACTTACGTTTCCCCATAAGTTCTCCTCCGGTTTCTCCTCTCCCTTTGCCTTTTTGTTTTCTAATTGAAGGCAAAAAGGGCCTGCAGATTATGTCTGCAGGCTTTTTTTTGTCTTATCTATTACTTTCACTTTTCTAATTCACCGTGATAAGATGAATGAAAGAGAGGTGTACATAACTATGATACAACGATTTATTGAACTAGGCGATGGGTATTCGGACATTTACGAATTAGTAGAACTGGCTAAGTATATGCCAACAAGAATCGAAAAAATTATTGCTATTCATACAACTAAAAATGAGCAAGAATTAACATCTCTAGCTATTATCATGAAAGCCACTGAAGCAGGCGAGTTTCAACCAATATATATATGTCTTGAAGGCGTGCCGAATCCATCATATAAATCGACAAAAAGATTTCAGTTATTCGAACAGATATCTACTAAAACCAATCATCCAATAATGGAAATAACCGTTAAACCTTCTACTACATTTTATGATAAAACGTTATATTATCAGCATTTAATCGGGATTTTCAGGATGAATCGTTTCATAAAACCATATCAATAATTTTTTAACTTGTACCAAAAAAGCAACCCAAAACGCCGCTAAACTAATTAGTTTAGCGGCGTTTTTCTATCACTATATGCCCATCTTATAATCATACTGTTTCGCTTTATCCACTTTGGCATTCTCGTAATTAGTACTTATAAATGGTTTGTATGATAAATCTACCCTTGAAACAAATGGCAATTGATTTAACCTAATTTGTTTTTCTTCAATCTCTTCTTGATTAACATAAAGAACAGCATATCTTAGTTCTTTAGAAACAAAAATCAAGTGACCATACCGTTTAATTTGCTTTACGTTTTTCATATGTTGAAACCAAACAATTATACCTTGGCGTTTTGTTCTCATAATAAGTCCTCACTTATAACTTCTTTTCATTAGTTTATCAGAATACTTTGTTATCATCAACATCTTGGGAGTATGAAAAAAGTCTACCCTTTAAAGGTAGACTATATTTTAAAACATGTCACGAGAAATAGTTTATGAAGCACAGCCACAGCCACTACTTCCAGATCCGCAACCGCAACCACCCTCTTTAAGCAGTGCACCATCTCTAGGTACCTTCACCTGTTGACTAACACTATGAGCAACAGCTTCGCTTACTTCATCTAGTAGGTTTTGCATATTTCTTTCTGCAATTTTATATGAAGCCACTAGTTCATTCATATCCATCTCGCGTTTCGTTGAACGAATCTCTTTCATGATGAAGCTATAGTCTGGATGGTATCTTCCAAAACGTTGAACTTCCTCATACTGATCTTTAATTTTTGAAAAATTAGTAATGAGGCTTTGGGCTTCTTTATCATTTGATAAAGCTTGTTTTGCTTTATAGTATTCTTCCGAAACATCAGATTTAAGTATCATCTGACCAATTTCTTCTGACTGATCAACAATATCGACTATTTCTAACGTGGCTAACATTTTTTCACCCCCACTTTCACTATCATATCAATTATTCTCCCAAAATAAAAGAGGCAGGTGAAATCTAATCTTTCATGGCACCTGCCATCTGGATTAACATTGATACCATTTGTACTTGACTCGATAGCTTTTCTATCCGTTGGGGGACTGTCTTGCCATAAAACACTTTTGATTCCCGCTCAAGATCCTTTATTCGGGAAGGTGCTCTTGTTAATTCTCTATACCACTGTGGATTAAGTCGAACAAACTGTAATAAATCTGGTCTAGAACGCAAATATTGGTAAAGACCGGGCTGCATACCTATACCTCCTAATCTCTGTTTATATTAAAAGGGGACCTTACTTCGTTCTTTTTAGAAGAAGGAAACTGTTTTTTTGCTTCTTTAAATTGACCAATCAGTGATTGAATATTTGCGATAGCTCCATTTAACTGGTTCACATGACCCTCCACTTTATTCAAATCAACACCTTCAACCATCTTCATCATTTGATTTAATAGTTCTTGTTTATCTTTCTTTGATTCGCTACCATCTGAATCTGTTTTATTCGTTTTGGTTGAATTTACACCTTTATATTTATCCCATGAGGGGTCATCTTCCCCTAGAAGAATCCATTTCTCATAATAATCTTGCCAGTTTTCCCCACCACTTCTTACTTCTTTTATCAGTCCAGGATGTTCTTTTACAAACACTTTGAACTCCTTAATTGATGGATGCATATCTTTTTGTGCCAAAATTATTCACCTCAAATCGTGTAATAAACCTTTTCTACTGTATTTTATGAAATATCGTGGGCTTTGTGACAATCCTTAAAGAGAATACGACTGCTTCTAGAGGAGTAGATAACAGTTTAGGTAATAATACTAGGGAAATAATCATTTCCCGGGAAAGCGCATGATTCATGATAGTTTGACAAAAAGTTTGCTAGTTTAATCGTCGATACAACGGGTATTTTATAACAAAAGATAGATTAAGGAGGAATAAGATGGTTACCTTAAGAACAAATAACATGGAATCAATCGTTGAGGTAAACGTGGATGGAAAAATCACCGAGCGTGACATCGAACAATTTAAAGAGTATTTTAAGCTAAAAAAATCTGCGGATGGAAAACTAAACTTGCTATTAGTGATTAATGACATCCAGGGATATTCTATTCAAGGACTTCTTGATGATTTGAAATTTGAAGCAAACCATTGGAAAGATATTAATAAAGTAGGCATTCTAAGTGACAAAAAATGGTTAGAAATTGCAACCAAAATAAGCAGTTATTTACCCAAAATTGATGCAAAGCATTTTAATCATAATCAAAGAGAGCAAGCAATGGAATGGCTATCTACCAAATAAAATCAAAAGCCAATTTCCTTATCAGGAGATTGGCTTTTGATTTTAAAAGTATTTCTGTCACCTTTTATAGTCATCTAAAAAATCTTTTTGAAAGCTTGTTTTAGGTTAATTTTCTTCCTCTTTCGGATTTATTTTCATAAACGGGTTTTTCCCGTATTTTTCTGTTAATTGGTCAATCACTTGATAAAGGCTTTCTTTATCCGCTTCCTTCTCATAAGTAAATAGATCTAACTGTTGAGCGATATCTTTTTTTTCAGCAACATCTTGGATAGTAACTCCGAGTAGTCGAATTGGATCTCCATTCCAATGTTGGTCAAATAAATCGATAGCAATAGCAAAAATGTCGTCTTCTTCCTCAATATAATTCGGTAATTTTACACTTCGAGTAATTGTTCTGCGATCATGGAACCTAATCATTATCTGTACGTTTCGACCAGCTGCATTTTTTCTTTTTAATCTTTTAGCAACATTTTTAGCTAAGTGTCGCATCAATTTCTTTATCTCTGCTTCCTCAACAGTATCTTGTGGAAGTGTTTCCGAACTTCCAATACTCTTAAAATCATAAATGGCATCTGGATCTACAGGACTCGGGTCTATTCCCTTCGCCCGGTTTTGAAGTCGCTCACCATTGATTCCTAATACACGTTTTAATTGGAACACATCGGATGTTACTAAATCTTCTATCGTTACAATATTAATGTCATTCAACTTTTTTGCACTCTTAGCCCCAACCCCATACATTTCCTCGACTTTTAAAGGCCACAACTTTGTTGGCAAATCTCTTTTTCTTAAAACCGTAATACCCATTGGCTTTTTCATGTCTGAAGCCATTTTAGCCAGAAATTTATTAGGTGCGATACCAATACTACTTGGCAAATCTATTTCGTTTTTGATTTGCTGTTGTAATTTATTCGCAATTTCGAGTGGTGATCCTAAATGCCCACATTCAGTAATATCCATGTATCCTTCATCAATTGATACTGGTTGTACATAGGGGGTTATTTCTGATAACAGCTGAAACATGGCTTTTGAAGCTGTTCGATATCGTTCAAAATTAGGACGCATAACAATTAATTCTGGACAGAGTTTTTTTGCTTCCCAAAGTGGCATGGTGGTTTTAACACCTTTCGCTCTTGCTTCATAGCTACTTGTAACGATAATCCCTCTTCTTTGTTCAGGATTACCTGCTATAGCTAATGGCTTCCCTTTCAATTTAGGATTATAGGCTGCCTCGACTGATGCATAGAAGCTATTCATATCAACGTGAAAGATGACGCGCCCTTTTTTTGGATACCATTTTGACATAACTATCTCCCTTTAAGAACGGTTGTTCTATTGATTATACCATATTGCTCAGAAATGAAAAAAGTAGCCATTTTTGTTCAAAGCGGTTTACTAAATTGTTTCTTTTCAAAAGCATTGAATCTTAACAGGTAATTGCGACATAACATACCCTGTCATACCGAAAAGCACGCGGCGGGTACCCAGATAGGTGGTTTGCAAGGAGGCTGAAATACGCTGGATAATGAATCAAAGTGATCCATAAGCTGTTTATCAGAGTATGAAGATCCTTTTGTGTGTGAAAGAGATGAAAAAGAACCTTCATCAGCGTTATGAAGATCCTTTTGCGTGTGAAAGAGATGAAAAAGAACCTTCATCAGCGTTATGAAGATCCTTTTGCGTGTGAAAGAGATGAAAAAGAACCTTCATCAGCGTTATGAAGATCCTTTTGTGTGTGAAAGAGGTGAAAAAGAACCTTCATCAGCGTTATGAAGATCCTTTTTCAGTGTATTTCCGGGAGGGTATTATGCACTCACCATTTAAGTTACGCTCCACTTTCTATCAATAGCAAACTAGGTGAATAAGGTTTAATCAATGAAAAAGGGACCAAACCATTAAATGATTTGATCCCTTCTACACTTGGTTACTTTGCAGCCTCTTGTGCAATAGATGTGATTAATTCAGCAACTTTTACAAGCTCTTCAACAGGGATACGTTCATTAGTTGTGTGGATTTCTTCATATCCTACCGCTAAATTGACTGTAGGGATGCCATGACCAGCAATAATATTCGCATCACTACCTCCACCACTCTGCCGCAATTCACTATCTCTACCAACCGCTTTGGCAGCTTTTCTAGCAATCTCAACTACGTGATCTCCAGCTGCATGTTTATAGCCAGGATACATTATATAAGTATCTAATTCGACGCTGCCACCCATTTCTTCAGCAGCTTCTTCAAAAGCTTGTTTCATCTTGTTAACTTGAGCTTCCATCTTCTCTGGCACTAGTGACCGTGCTTCTGCAAGAATTTCCACATGGTCACAAACGATGTTCGTTTGTGATCCACCTTGGAAACGACCTATATTTGCAGTTGTCTCTGAATCAATTCTACCTAATGGCATTTTAGATATTGCTTTTGAAGCAATCGTAATTGCTGAAACACCTTTTTCGGGTGCTACACCAGCGTGAGCAGTTTTCCCTTTAACAATCGCATTAACCTTTGCTTGGGTTGGCGCTGCGACAATAATATTCCCTACCTTACCATCACTATCAATCGCATAGCCATACTTCGCGTTTATATATGAGGTATCTAAAGCCCTTGCACCAACAAGCCCTGACTCCTCACCAGCAGTGATAATAAATTGAATATCTCCATGTTCTATTTCTTTTTCCTTTAGAACTCGAATTGCTTCTAACATTGCTGCTAATCCAGCTTTATCATCTGCACCAAGTATCGTTTTACCATCAGAAACAATATAGCTGTCTTTTATTGATGGTTTAATATTTTTACCAGGAACAACTGTGTCCATATGTGATGTGAAATAAATTGTATCAGCACCATTTTTTGTTCCTGTTAGATTGCATATCAAATTACCAGCACCATGACCTGTTTGTATTTTGCTATCATCTTCATGAACTTCTAATCCTAAAGCTTCAAACTTTTTCTTTAAGACTTCAGCAATCATTGCTTCACTCTTTGTTTCAGAGTCTATTTTAACTAATTCAATAAATTCATTTACTAGTCTATCTTGATTAATTTCTAGCATGATTCTCCTCCTAGTATGTAACTGCGTTAATTAGTACGTTAGCGAAACGACTGGTAATTGTCAATTAGTTGCAACCTACTTCATCTGTCATACTTAAAATCATTTCACCTGTTTCTGTGGACCAATTCCGCTATATACTTCACTATTTCTGTCGATGATTCGTTATCTATAAAAATTTTGGTAACACCTTTACTTGTAAGAAATTCTCTATCTTTGACTGGAATAATACCCCCGATAATAATCGGAATCGAGCCAGCTTCACTTTGCTCCAACACCGCTATTACTTTGGGAATCAAGTAACGATGTCCACCAGATAAAATTGAAATACCAATTACATCTATCTGATTTCTAACAGCCATCTCTGAAATTTGTGTTGGTGTCTTTCTGATTCCTGTATAGTAAACCGTCATACCGGATTCTCTAAGTACCTGTGTCAAAATTAATGCTCCACGGTCATGGCCGTCCAGACCCACTTTTGCAATCAATACACGGATTGGCTCAATCAAGATAATCACCTTTTTCATATTCACCAAACACACTTCTAAGAATAGTTGAAATCTCCTCCACCGTACAGTATGCTTTGACAGCCTCCATGATAAAAGGAACTAAATTAGCTTGTTCGTTATCACAAGCTTTTTTAAGATTAGCTAAACAGACGTGAACAAGTTGATTATCTCGCTTTTGTTTTAACTGAATCAATTGTTCTAATTGAAATTTCTCAGTTAATGGGTTGTTTTCGTGTAATTCCAAAGAAACATCTTTATCTATTTGATTATTCCCTATGCCAACAGGAGTTATTTTTTGTTCTTCAGCTTGTTTAAAAGACTTAAAGGCAGCCTTATTTATTTCTTGTTGGATAAACCCCGTTTCAATTGCCTCGACCGCCCCCCCGAGTGCAGCTATTTTAGTAAGGTATTCATTTACACGTGCTTCAATTTCATCAGTTAAGTATTCAATATAGTAAGATCCACCTAGCGGATCTGCTGTTTTAATCACTCCTATTTCATTCGCAATAATTTGTTGTGTCCTTAAAGCAGTTCGTACAGAACCTTCGCTAGGCAAAGCTAGTGCCTCGTCTTTAGAATTCGTATGTAAGCTTTGTGTTCCTCCTAAAACAGCAGCAAGTGCTTGAAAGGAAACTCGAGTAACATTGTTCTCAGGTTCCGTTGAGGTTAATGTTGAGCCCGCAGTCTGTGCATGAAATCGAAGCTTCCAATTGGATGATTTACTTGCTTTATAATCTTCTTTAATTATCTTTGCCCATAGCCTGCGAGCAGCTCTAAATTTTGCAACCTCTTCAAAAAATTCATTATCAACACTAAAGAAAAAAGATAATCTTGCTGCAACATTATCAATATCCTCTCCATTTTTTAATGCCTCATCTATATATGCTTTTGCATTAGCAAAAGTAAAGGCAATTTCCTGCACTGCCGTCGCACCCGCTTCTCTCATATGGTAACCGGAAATACTTATCGGATGGAATTTCGGTAAGTGGTTCGTACAAAAGGTAATAAGATTAGTGGTCAGTCTCATTGAGGGTTTTGGCGGATAGATGTATGTTCCTCTAGCAACATATTCCTTTAAAATATCATTTTGAATTGTCCCGGAAAGATCTCTTGCCCTGATCCCCTTTTTCTCAGCTCCTGCCACATACATGCATAGCAAAATAGCGGCTGGGGCGTTTATCGTCATGGAGGTACTTACTTTATCTAACGGTATTGATTCAAATAAAAGTTCCATATCAGCTAAGCTATCGATAGAAACCCCAACTTTCCCAACCTCTCCTACTGCAAGTGGATGATCGGAATCATAGCCAATTTGAGTTGGTAGATCAAATGCAATTGACAAAGCAGTCTGTCCTTCTTTAAGCAAGTAACGCAAACGAGTATTTGTTTCTGCCGCAGATCCGAACCCAGCATATTGTCTAAAGGACCAAAGCTTACTACGGTACATTGATGAATGAATCCCCCTTGTAAAAGGATAAATACCTGGTAGCATAGTGTTAGCATTGCTAAAATTGTACACAGATTCTACCGGAATACCAGAACTTGTATGGATAGAACTTGGTTCTTCCTGTTCGTTATTAAAAGAGCTGTTCAAATGTCCATCACACTTTTTAACCCTACCTTTACTATCATTATTCATGTCTAGTCACCCCTGGTGTTAAAATTTTCTAACTTAGTCAATTTATATTCTTAAGTTGTCAAAGTTAGTAATTAAAATATGGACTTGTCCAATTAGCCATTTCAAGGTAGAATATTAGTAGCAACGAGGGCATGAAGGAGGAATTTACTATGGCCACACCAAATAAACCTAGAAAATCAAAACGTCAAAGACGTATCACATTAGTTGTATATATTATGATTATTGCTATGGTCTTATCAACTCTAACAGCTGGTTTAGCAATGTTTCTTTAATCCACCAAATAAAATAAAAATAATAAAACAGACTGAATCAATGGGGATTTCCCATGGAACAGTCTGTTTTTTACATTTTGTTCACTTGCTCTACGATCGTTTCAAAATCCTCGTCTGATTCTGTGATAAAGATTTTTGTGCCAATTGCAATCTGAGTAAACAACTGTTCAACCTCTTCATTTTTCATTCGAATACAACCAGCCGATACATTTTTTCCGATGGAATCTGGTTTATTCGTCCCATGCACACCGTATATTCGCCCATCAGTGCCTTTTGCATCAAATCCAATCCACCTACTTCCAAGCGGATTATCAGGAGATCCTCCTGGTATATTCTTTTTGCGATAATACGGCTTTACTGCTTTAATTATTATCTTATGCAAACCATTTGGAGTGAGCTTATTTGTCGCACCAGTAGCAATACGGAAGACTCGGACTACTTCACCATCATTTATATAAGCAAGTTCGTTTGACTGTTTGTTAACAATTAAAAAAGGAGCAGTTTGTGCCTGTTCATTCTCAGCCTGGCCAAAAAAAGACAAAAACAGCATTATTGCTATCATTAAGTTTTTCATAAAAACTCCTCACTTCTATGGAAGTTTGTTTATGATTAACATAACCAAATGAAGCAATTTAATAATTATTCATGGTGCATCTACCCTTTGTTTTTGTTTGAAATTAGGAGCACGATTCTTTTTAATCACCAAATATTGTTCAATTTCATAAAGTAGCCGAAAAAGGTTTGCTCTTGTTTCAAACTCTTGGCGTGTTTTAGGTAAATCATCTCCTTCAAACTGCTGCTTTAGTTCACGGATTGTTTGCAAATGGATGCTAGCTGTATTACCAGGGTGGATTGCTTCAGCAAGGTCATCAAATAAATCTGCCATTCGGTATGATTGCTCATATAAATCATTCATTTGGCTAATTAATGGCAACATTCTTCTTAAAAGTTCAAATTGTTTTTTCCGCATTTTAACATAATCATAATAGGGATGACTGTCTCGAAAAATATGGTTTTCTAAATCTCGTAATACCATTTCCTCTGCTTCATTAAGTAAATCTTCTGTTTCGGTAATTTCTCTGCCTGTCCATGTTTGTCTACCTTCTCTTAAGTAAATGACAATTTCAGTTAGGATAATTTTAAAATTTCCTTCGATTTTTTTCTGCATTTTCATTAGATTTGCATCTAAGCTTGGCATATATAGATTTAACAATAACGCCGTCCCAATTCCGACCACAATTAAGACCAATTCATTCAAAAGTAAATTCCAAGTAATATGTTGTGAGCTATAAAGATGTAATAAAATAACAGAGCTTGTTACAATGCCTGGAGTTAACTCGAGTTTTACAGTGGTTGGAATAAATAAAATTAATAGTAAACCAATTGCAACTGGATGATAGCCGACTAATTCAAACACAATAAATGAGTAAACCATCGCTAACAAACATGCACCAAACCTGTACCATGAACTTAAAAATGACCGTTTTCTGGTAGGCTGAATGCATAAAAGAGTCAGGATTCCGGCTGAAACAAAATTGTCTAACGACAACAGTTCAGCAATCCATATAGCGAATGGCGTACCAATTGCAGTTTTTATCGTACGATAACCAATTTTCAAGATAAAAACTCCTCAATGCTTAATTATACACTACCTATTATAATCGAAAATTTGATATATCTCTATATATCTCAAAATACAGAACAAAAGGTAGGCCCATAGTTAGCCTAGGGCATTAAGTCAAGCCTCTATGTTGCGCTTTTTGCCACAAAGGTGCTTGACTTAAGACCTCTGGCGGGCTAGACGCTGAAGCTAGATTAACAAAAAATTCCTTTGTCAAAGAGCTCGACAAAGGAACAATCTACTTACTACTGATTGAATGTGAACCTATAATTCTTCACAGTGTTCATCAAATATTTTCTGCAAACGACCAACGACATCAACAGGTCCAAACCCTTCAATATCATGACGTTCCACCATTGATACGATTTTACCATCTTTTAAGAAAGCAAACGATGGTGAAGACGGGGGATAACCTTCAAAGTATCCTCTAGCTTTCTCTGTAGCTTCCCGGTCTTGTCCAGCAAAAACTGTAACCAGATGGTCTGGTCGTTTGTCATAGTGGATTGCATTAGCCGCTGCTGGTCTAGCTACCCCACCAGCACAACCACACGTCGAATTCACCATAACTAATGTTGTTCCCTTACGATTTAGTGCTTCATCTACTTGTTCAGGCATAGTTAATTCCTCGTAACCTGCCTCAGTAATATCTTTTCGTGCAGAATTAACTACATCGCCCATATATAAATTAAAATCCATTACTAAACTCAACTCCTCCGTTTGGAATACTTTGCTATCATCAATTACTACTATTATAGTAACAAGTTTGTTTATTGGTTTCAATTATTGGAATTGGTAAAGGATGATATTTTTTACTTTAATGATACATTTTTCAATTTGTCTTTGCTCATACTAGCAAAGACAATAGTTAAATTACTAATGGATGTGTAGGTATGTCATTTGGCCATTTAAACAATAGAAAAGAAAAAGTATATTTAGTGACTGGCATTAGTTTATTAGTGCTTTTTTTGTCTCCTCTCTATTTATTAGGGGAAGATGCTCACATTCGAATTCATGACAATATGGATTCAAATTTGGCTTGGTATAAAGTTTTAATTGAAAGTGGACAAGTATTTGGTGATGTCGGGTCAACTATTCCTCAAGTTATTAATGGCTTACCTAGAAATGCGTTTGGAACAGAATTCAGTGGAATTGTCTGGTTACATAGCCTTTTCCCTACGATGACCGCCTACGCACTCAGTCAAACGATAACGAGGCTATTTGCATTTATGGGTATGTACCTACTGCTAAAAAAACATTTCATCACTAATAACGATGCAGCTGTGATTCGAGTTGGAGTTGCATTGGCATTTGCCTTCACACCGTTTTGGCCGTCTGGGATGCTCAGTACCTTGGGCTATCCATTAGCACTGTGGGCATTTTTAAATATAAGGCTTCGTGATTATTCATGGAAGAACTGGCTAACACTCATTTTATTACCACTTTACTCTAGTTTAGTACTAGGCTTTTTATTTTTCTTAATCTTAGTTTCATTTATCTGGTTGTATGATTTGATTTTGAAACGTGATTTGAACTTGTTATTCCTCACGAGTATTTTTTTAATGTCTAGTATTTTTCTTTTAGTAGAATATCGACTTCTGATAACGATGTTAACAGCGGTCGAAGAACCAATGCATCGAATTGAATTTATTTCGTCACGGCACGACTTCTGGCACTCTGTTCGTCTATCCATTAAAAATTTCTTTCTTGGTCACACCCATGTAATGACTATTCACACAGTAATTATCATTCCCGTTCTTTTTTTAACACTAGGTATCATTTTATTCCGTAAAAAACAGAAACAAGATAAGTTATTCATCTTTTTGTTTGTGTTAAATTACGGATTATCTTTATGGTATGCCTTGTGGTTTAACAAAATGTGGGGTCCATTAAAGGAAAACATAGAACTATTAGTTACATTCAATTTTGCCAGATTCCACTTCTTACGACCACTTGTTATTTACTTGAGCTTTGCGATAGCTTGCATGATCTTGTGGAAAATGAAAAAAAGGTGGAGGAAATTTGTAATGATAGCTATTCTAGCGCAATTAATTGTTCTCATCCCTTTTAATGAGGAAATTCATTATGGTGCTTATCACAAAACACCTTCATTTAAAGAGTTTTATGCCGAAAAGCAATTTAACGAAATTAAAGAATACATCGGGACACCGCAGAAGTCATACCGGGTCGCAAGTATTGGACTTCATCCAAGCATTGCACAGTACAATGGCTTCTATACGTTAGATACGTACAACAATATTTATCCTATCTCCTACAAATATCAGTTCAGAAAAATTATTAGTAAGGAACTTGAAAAAAATGCCTCGTTAAAAAAATACTACGATGAATGGGGAAGTCGGTGCTACATCTTCGTAGATGAGTTGGGAAAAAACTATGATTTCAGAAAAAATTCAACAAAAAAAATAGAAAACTTAGAACTGAATATTGCAGCCTTTAAAGAAATGGGAGGACGCTACTTTTTTTCCGCCTTACCAATAGTAAATGCAGAGACTAATAATCTTCAGTTAGTCAAAGAGTTTAATCACTTAGAATCAGCTTGGAAAATCTACTTATACCAAACATCTTAGGAGGAAATAGCTTGGAGAAATCACTACCATTATTAACGATTGTTGTACCTTGTTACAACGAGCAGGAAGTCTTAAATGAGACAATTAGGCAGCTAACGTTAAAGCTTGATGAGTTAATAAGCGATGAAATGATCTCCGATAAAAGCAAACTATTGTTGGTTGATGATGGGAGTAAAGATCTAACATGGACACTTATCTCTAAAGGATGTGCTCTCAATAAGTACGTAACAGGATTAAAACTTGCTCGAAACGTCGGCCATCAGACTGCACTGTTGGCTGGACTGCGGCGAGCGCTGATAAAATCGGATTGCGTGATTTCAATTGACGCTGACTTACAGGATGATATTAGTGTCATTCGGGAATTCTTGATAAAATACCACGAAGGTTATCAAATTGTCTATGGTGTCCGGAGTAGCAGAAAAACGGACACACACTTTAAACGTTTAACTGCCCAAGGCTTCTATAAGTTGATGAATAAACTTGGAATCAATTTAGTTTATAATCACGCCGATTACCGATTAATGAGCAAACGAGTACTTGTGGAATTGAACCACTATCAGGAGGAGAATTTATTCTTACGCGGCATTATTCCTATGATCGGATTTAAAACAACGAAAGTAATGTACGAACGAAAAGTACGCCATGCAGGCGAAACCAAGTATCCATTAAAGAAAATGTTGTCGTTTGCGTTCGATGGAGTTACCTCGTTTAGTGTTACCCCTATTCGTTTTATTACATTTTTAGGATTTTTTCTGTTTTTTCTAGGCGGAATTGCTGGTATGTACGCCCTCATTCAAAAATTCATTGGCAACACTAATGCAGGTTGGGCATCACTTATGATTTCAATCTGGCTATTAGGTGGGTTGCAGTTAATGGGGATTGGGATTATTGGAGAATACATCGGCAGAGTTTTTATGGAAGTAAAGCGACGACCTAAATATGCAGTCGATATTGATTTATACACGGATAAGGATCCACTTAAACATTTATCCCAACCGCCTACGACAGCGATTCCAGAATATAAAAAGCAAATGAAACGTTAATATGAAAGGTTTAATGTTTTCACGGTTCATCTTAGTTGGAATAGTAAATACAATTGTCGGCCTGTCACTCATGTATCTATTATTTTTTAATGGTTTAAACTACTGGCTCTCGACATTTATTGGTAATTTGATTGGCGCTTGTGTTAGCTATCTATTAAACAAATCGTTTACGTTTCATAATGAAAAATCAATTCAGCAAACGATTTATCGCTTTTTCATTGTAATTGGCTCATGTTATTTTATTGCTTACTTTATTGGCAGGCGTTCAGCATTTTTGCTCTTTGACCAGTTATTGCAATCCCCACCTATTTCTATAGAATATATCTCCATTCTATTTGGCACAGTACTATATACGTTGTTGAACTATTTCGGACAGAAAAACTTCGTATTCTATAGATGATAATCCCCCTTACCTATAGGTAGAGGGGATTTCTGTATTTTATGATGCTTTTTGATGAGTTACTTTAGTTTGATTTTGTTGTTTTTGTTTAGATTTAGGATTAGGAATAACATGGAATAAAATATTTAAGATAATTGCAGTCAAACTTCCAGCAACAATTCCACTTTCTGTTAAAATTCGAATACTTTCTGGCAAATTAGCAAATATTTCAGGAACAACGGTAACACCTAGTCCCATCCCAACAGCACAGGCAACTATCAGCAAGTTCCCTTCTACTTCGAAGTTTACTTGACTTAGCATTTTTATACCATAGGCAACAACCATTCCAAACATAGCCACTGACGCACCACCTAGTACTGCCGTTGGAATTAATGTCGTAATTGCAGCAACCTTTGGTAAGAAACCTAAAACAATTAAAATTCCACCAGCAGCAAAAATAACATTCTTCGATTTCACTCCTGTTAATTGGATTAATCCGACGTTCTGTGAGTACGTCGTATATGGAAATGCGTTAAAGATCCCCCCTAAAACAATAGCAAGTCCTTCTGCTCGATACCCTTTTGATAAATCTTCTTCTGTGAGCTCACGATCGGTTATGTCGCCAAGTGCGAGATACACACCGGTTGATTCGATCAAGCTAACTATTGCTACTAAAATCATTGTTAAAATTGCTGAAATTTCAAAAGTTGGCACACCAAAATAAAAAGGCTTTATCGTATGGAACCAAGAAGCATTGCCAACCTCTGCAAAGTCTACCATTCCGATTAATGAAGCTATAATTGTTCCAGCAACTAAGCCAAGCAAGATAGAGATAGCACGTAGAAATCCACTTGCAAACTTATTAACTAATAAAATAAATGCAAGCACACCAAAAGCTAAAGTTAAATTATTTGCACTTCCAAAATCAGGACTACCTTGACCACCAGCCATATCATTGATTGCAACCGGAATAAGCGTTAAGCCTATAATTGTCACAACTGATCCAGTAACTACTGGCGGAAAATATCTTACTAATTTACTAAAATATTTAGAAATAAGGACAACAAAAATACCAGATACAATAATTGAGCCATAAATTGAAGAAATACCATGTTGACTTCCAATCGCAATCATAGGTCCGACTGCTGTAAATGTACATCCAAGCATGACAGGCAAGCCAATACCGAAAAACCTATTTTTCCAAACTTGTAAAAGTGTTGCCACTCCACAGGCAAGTAAATCAATTGATACTAAATAAGTTAGTTGCTCGAAGGTTAAATTGAGCGCCCCTCCAACAATTAATGGAACAATGATGGCACCTGCATACATTGCCAATACATGTTGTAATCCTATTGAAAAAGTTTTAATCGAAGTGTTATTCATCTGTTTATCCTCCTAGATGTCTAAAATTTATTTCTGGATGACTTCTTCAACAAATTGAACGTTTTTGTCTTGTAATGACAAAATACGTGCTAACGATTCTAATCGATAACCCTTAGCACGAATAGTATCTGCTCCTGGTTGAAAAGATTTTTCAATCAAAATACCAATTCCACTTACATTAGCGTTTGCTTTTTTTACAAGCTCAGCTAAACCAATTGCAGCTTGTCCATTTGCTAGAAAATCATCGATGATAAGTACATTATCTCCCTTGCCAATATATTTATTAGAGACAGTAATTTTGCTAGTCTCTTGCTTCGTATAAGAATAAACTTCAGCAGAAAATAAATCATTTGTTAAGGTTAATGATTGGCGTTTTCTTGCAAAAATCACTGGCACTTCTAGTTCCAGACCTGCCATAATTGCTGGCGCAATACCTGATGACTCAATAGTTAGTATCTTGGTAATGTTCTCTTCTCTAAAAATTCTAGCAAACTCTTTACCAATTTCTTTCATAAGAAATGGATCCATTTGATGATTAATAAATGAATCAACCTTTAGCACGTTTTCGTTTAACACAATTCCATCGTTTAGGATTTTGTCTTTTAATAATTCCATTCCTGAAGTCACTCCCAATTCTTATACTAGTTTTAAAAACATAAAAAAACAGCAACCTACATAGAGTAAGCTACTGTTTATGAGTATAAATAAAATACAGCCCCACAAATTAGAAGGACAATATATGATTTTACTCAAGCAATAAATGCTTACTCGTAGTCGGATCATTTTACGGTCGTCCGGTAGAGACTCAGCAGGCCTTATCCCTGCTATTATACGAGTATTATTTTTTTGGATACATTGAATTATAACGGATTTTAATTGATTTGCAAACAGTTTTTCGCAATTAATATCGAATGTTTTTATAAAAAAATATTATATCGTTCGCTTTTTTGATGCAAGTTTTACGATTTAGTAAGTGGGAATACTTTAACTACGGCATTTACTTAAAAAGGATAATTATGAAGGGTAAACCTATTATCATTCATTTAATCAATATCGTTATTGGAATTGCACAACTAATTTTAGGATTACGGATTGTTCTTAAATTATTTGGAGCAAATAAAAGCGCACCATTTGTCCAATGGATTTATGATACTAGTGCACCACTACTCTATCCTTTTGAAGGAATATTTCCAACAACTAATATTGATGGAACATTTCTGATTGAATTTCCCGCTTTATTTGCTGTTATTATTTATACCATAATTGGTTATGCATTAACTAGACTCGTGTTGATGGTATGGCAAAATAATAAATAAAAGAACAAATAGAACCAACTCCTAATGCTAAGAGCTGGTTCTTGCCCTTATTGATTTGGATATCCCGGCGGATAGTAATACGGTGGTACTTTTATCCAACCACGTTTTTTCATTAATGTTTTTAATGTTGTTCCAAATGTAACCCACTCAGAATAGAAATTAAGCCACAACAAACCCATATCATTGCGTAGAGAGTCACCTTGTCCTTTGGCACAAGCTTGCATACATACTACTAATTTAAACGCAATTCCATTAGAAATTTCATTATCCGTTAACTTTACACCAAGCGGCACTTCTTTAGAGTCTGAATTAGGTTTTGATGAAGTGACATCGGGCAATGAAATCCCTTCTTCTCTCATAAATTGACTTAACCGTTTAACTTGTGATTCACACACTTTAATTGCATCTGTTAACATTTCTTTTATTTCATCATCAGTTGATGTATTTAATCCTATTTCCTCATAACGAATAAATTCCTCCACCATCGTAACGTATTTCCAGCAGTCCCCTACTTCGATGATATGCAAAGGTGTTTTAGGTTCATCTGTATTGTCTATAGCTGTTTTCAATGTATTCCAAACAGCTTCAAATGGATTAGGCACGAAATTTTCACCTCCTACCTACTATCATTCCTTATGTATTTAAAATAATGTAATTGTAAAATAATTTACATATTATATTTCCTTAATATTGAGCAAATAATAACGGATACATATTACTTTGGTGGGATGATTCGTGAAGAAGGTAAAAAAGATAAACAAAAACTCCATTCCGTTCCTATTGTTAGCAGTAATACATCTTGGAATGGTCATCTATTTAGGTTTCAGGAGAAGAGACAAGTCCACGTGGTTACTACTATTAACTAATATAGGATTAGCCTATCTATTTGACTATATTGTCTTAAATTTATTTAAAGCTTACACTTACAAACCGTCCATTATTAAGAAACGTTACCTGGACAATATATTTGGAGCTATATTATCTCAAGGTATTTTTGTTCCAATTACTTCTACTTTATTAACCGTGTTAAATAAAAATTGGAGATGGAAAGTAGGATTCACCATTTATTTTCATCTAATTGAAAAACTTTTCATGAAAATAAAAATATATAAGGTTCACTGGTGGAAGCCAATATATACGATTATGTTAATGCCACTTTATTTTTTCATTAGTGATATATTATATAAGGCGCTAAGAGATAAACAACCTTGGTCATTAAAAGTATCACACTATTTATCAATCGAGGTAGTAGGAATTAATGTAATGTATATTTCTGCTTTAATTCGGAGAATTCGTTTTGGTAGGGGCAAACATCACTCTTGGAGAGAACATTTTATTATTGCACCTTTATATAGTTTTCTACAGTCTTATATAGCATTAACTACATCATATAAGCAGGGTCTTGTTCAAAGAATGAAGTGTTTAGCGATATTTGTCGTTATTGACCAATCGTTAGTATATTTAGGAGTCTTAAAAATGAACTTTAAACAATCATTGCGTTCTTTACCTATCCATATCTTGATGATATTTGTTTCACGTTTTTTTTACCGTCTAATTTATGAACGCAAATAATCTAAAAGTCAGGATTGCTGCTTTTGCCAAATAAAAAAATCTGCAATTTGGCTGCAGATCTTAATGTGAGGCGCTTCTCGTAAGTGTTGTTGCTTTTAAATCTTCGTAGTTGATAAAAAATGCGACGTAACTGCTATTGTAGATTTTCTTTTATATTCTTTAGAAGATGAGTGCTATGTCAGCGCTGCGGGAAAAGCAACTGCTGAAAATCCCGCAGGACAAGGAAAGCTTCAATGATTTTACAGCGCACGCAGAAAAAACGTTTTCCTTTTTCAAGGAAGCAGTTTTCTTCCGAGGAAGTTGAAGCGTTGCTCGCTGAAAGCGACTGCCCGGAGCGGCAATCAACTCTGTTGTTACGTCGGAGTTTATAGTTTCTTTGTCAAAAACAATAATTATTTACAACGGGACGACTAACCGCAAGTCCCACTCTTTTAGAAAACAGCCTAATGTTAACGAGTTCTTTACAATTGAAATCAAAAAATTTCTTCTTTTATATCAAAAAATTCTACTTGATATACGCCGGCAGAAATTTCAGGAATCAATTCTGAGATGTATTCCTGTATTTCTTTAGTCTGTCTATCGGTATCACCTAGACTAAAATAAACAAATCCATTTTGATCATGTAGTACTGTTATCATTATTTCGCCATTTTCTATATAAGTACCAACTAGCTTACAAGTACTCCCTTTTCGTAGTAGTTCAAGTGCCATAGGTATCACCCTCCTGACCTTAACTATACGCTTCTCAAAATCGATGTCTGTGAAGTTCGTCACAATACGTAAAATTAACCTAGGTTTACCTACATAAACTCAAAATAGTAACGAATGATATGAAAAAAAATCGGTGATGTATATGTTAGGCTGTCTATCCTGTTTAGGTAACTACCTTTAAGTGTTTCAAATTTCTTGTTATCACTTATCAATAAGTCTCGTTTCAAAACGGAGATGGTCAGGCTGCCTAAAAATCCCGAAGCACCAATGATTATACCTGACAGAATTCCAAACTTGAGATCAAATGGAGTTAGGTATGGATATAAAAAATATGAAATTAATGTTGTTACAAGCATTGCTCCTATGAAACCTTCCCATGTTATATAAGGATTAGCCGATGGAACAACCCTCCTTTTCCCGATATATAGTGAGATAAGATAATGAATAACATCATTTAACTGAGTTAAAACAATTAAAAATAGCACTAAGTTTGAACCAAACTCTGGTGACGCAAATTGATAATAAGCTAAATGACTAAGTCCAAATACCATTAGCATCAATCCCCACTGGGTAATACTAACAGATCGTAAAAATCCTGAAGTACCTTTTCGAATAATCCTTGGCAATGGTAAAAACAAAAATACATAAACAGGAATAAATACAATGAACATACCGTACCAGCCAATGTAAATCCAGTAAAATTGAAACGGTATCACTAGATAACACCAAAGCATCAGCCGCCTGTCAGACTTCCTAGTTTTTATCATTGAGAAGTATTCTTTAAGTGCAAAGAAACAAAGAACCATGATTGAAAGCAGTGAAACGACAGGATTAAAAAGCGTCGCAAAAAAGAAAACAACAAACATTCCCCACCATGTTTTTACTCGGAGCAGAATACCTGAAAAATCTTTTTTTGGGTCTTGCTTCTTTACCACATACATTATAATCGTTGCCAACAACAATCCTATGAAAATGATAGCTAACGTCCAAAGCGTTTCAATCATAAGTTTCACCCATTCTTTTGTTAAAACTGCATTCATTTTACTAAAAATACGATATAATTAAAAGATAAATTAATTAGAATATTTTAAAAATGGGGAATATAGAATGACTGCCAATCATTACGTTTATATTATGTTGTCTGACACAGGTACCCTATTTACTAATGCTATTAAAAAATATACAAAAGCACCGTATAATCACGCATCTTTGTCGTTTGATCCTGAGCTCACTGAAATGTACAGCTTCGGGCGTAAGAACCCAAAGAACCCTCTATATGGTGGCTTTGTCAAAGAGGATATTTTCACAGGAACCTACAATAGGTATAAAGAGACGACTTGTGTTATCTACAAGCTTCAAGTTACAGAACGTGAAATTGTAAAAATGAAACGTGTCCTTGATGTATTTATTAAAAATGATGATAAATTTTTATACAATTTGCTTGGAGTCATTGGTGTCTCGATAAAAGAGCCAGTTGAGTTCAGTAATTCTTATTTTTGTTCTCAATTTGTTGCAGAGGTTCTCAGTCGATCAGGGATTAAACTATGGGATAAGCTCCCTGCCCTTGTTACACCTGAAGATTTTCGTAATAACGATTCTCTTCAACTAATCTATCAGGGTAAACTCTTTGAATTCGGACCAGTTAAACAACATCTTTAATTAATAAAAAGACAGCAGCTATATCTATACTCGATCATCTAATATTCACTAAACTAGATGGTTATTCTATCAAAATTATTCATATCCTGTTTAATCCTCGTTTTTATTGAGAAGAATGAGAACGAGGTGATAGCAATGAAAATTTTTATAGTTTTAAGTAGTATTGTTGTTCCAATAGTAATGGTTATACTACAACGAAGATGGCTCAAGTTTCGAATGGTCTTTAATTTTGCAGCACTCCTATCTACTCTTATCTTCGGAAATATTGCATCTATCGCTATTCACAAAATTATCAGAGATCAGACAGTGTTCATGACCAATATTCATGGTTTATTTCTAGAACCTTTTTTCTTAATCACAGGAGCATACTTAGGGTTATATCTGATTTATATAATTATGTTGCGGAATTTAAAAGAGTATCAACATAATTAGCTTATATGCTAATACCAAAAACGATAAAAGTGTCAGATTAAGTGGACCAATAAATTTCATTATCTTTTATTCCAATTTGTTTTAATCCGGCCTTTTCTAGTACTCGAATCGAAGGAAGGTTACTTCTTGAACAACTGGCTGTAATTTTCTTTACATTATCCTGCTTTAAACCCCAGTCCACCATTGCAATCGTCATTTCTGTCGCGTATCCATGCCCTTGGTATCTTGGCACAACACTATATCCCAGATCCATTTCTCCTTTCTCATCTGGTCCACCTTTAAAGCCAATATCAGCCATAATAGTATTATCTCTCTTATGGATGATAACACCTTCCCATTTATTTTCTTCGGGATACTGAGCAAAACGTTCAATTTTATATGGAAGTAATTGTTTATAAACCTTCATTGGATATTCGTCAGCAACTTGATAGTTTGTTATTTTACTTAACTGATTCTTGCCAATTAAAATAGCCTTCATCATATCAACTGTAAAAGTAACTAGAGTTAATCTATCAGTGTTTAAATACGGCAATTTTTCCACCTCTTTTAAGCTCATTATTTTTCAATAACAATTAATAAAATTCCTCGATGAGTAACCAATTTTACAATTAAAATGAGCTAGCTAGTTGATTATTCTAATTGTATTTTAAAACGATGGAATTCCAGTTCGATAAATAACAAAACACAGTGCATTTACGTTACTATCACTGTGTTTTATGTCTTTGCAGTTATTAAAAATGCAGATTCTGAACTCTTATCTTTGTTTACTTAGAACTAGTCAAGAATGACTTAGGTGTAGCTGATTCGAACCGATGTAATTTTCCAGTAGTAGGATGAGAAAAAGCTAATACTTTAGCATGCAATCCAAGTCTTCCTATAATATTAATCTTCGATCCATACTTTTTATCCCCCACGATTGGATGACCTAGGTCCTCCATATGAACACGGATTTGATTTTTCCTTCCTGTATCAAGATGAACCTCTACTAACGAAAAATTGTTGTTTGATTGAATTACTTTATAGTTTGTAATTGCCTTTTGTCCATCATTTGGAGTTGGACTAGAATACATTCTTAATGTTTTGGTTTCTTTTAACCAAGAAGTTATCGTACCTTCTGGCTTCTTTAATACACCTTCAATAAGTGCTACATAAGCGCGTTCCTTGACGATATCCTTCCAAGAGTTTTGCAATTTTAACTTCACTTTTTCACTTTTGGCAAACATCATTACTCCAGAAGTATCACGATCGAGTCTATGTACAATGAAAATTCTATTCTTCTTATCAATCTTCTGCACGTATGTCATCAGTTGTTTGTATGCTGTCATTGATTTTTCTTTAGCAGAAGCAACGGAAAGCAGTCCCGCATCTTTTTCAATTACAATAATATCAGCATCTTCATGGATAATTTCCATATTTTCGAAGGTCGATGCTTTTGCAACCTTATTTTTTTCGATTGTAACAGTAAACCCTGGCTGTAACATAAAATTGTGTTTCGTAACAACCTTATCTTCTACTAAAACTTGTCCACGTGTGAGGATAGATTTAACAGAATTACGCCCTCGATTTGACATTGTTTCTAATAAGAAAGGCAGTAATTCACTTTCCTCATTGACTTTGTATGTTTCAAATCTATCACTTATTTGTTTGGCTCTTTTATTCACGATCAACTGTCTCCCATTCTTTTGGATAGTACCTATTCCTTAAAAACATTTCAAACAGGATATTAATCCTCATCCTTTACATCTATATCTTCTGGAATTGGTTCATTCCGCAGTTCTTCTACTAGTTGCTTATACTTTTCCACTTGTTCTAAGTGTGTGTTAAATTGTTCTTTGTTAATCAAGAAATGTTCACCATCATGAATCGTACGAATCTTTACCTGATTTATTAACTGATTGACCTGTTTTTCCGTCATATCCAGGTGATCTGCTGTTTCTTTTATAGATAAATACATGATTTCAAAAATCCACCTTTCCGCTAAGATTATCACTAGCATTTTATGTATATGGTGTGAAAATGCTTCATGTTTTTATAGATAGTTCGGGATAATTTTTAACACAATATATCAAGTATATGACATCTAACAATAACACGCCACAAAACATTCTAAAACAAAACCAGATTATAGTTTTACTTTTTGGTTAGCGAAGAGTTACTATCTAAGAGAGCAAGTTCACATTAGTAGGGATAATAGCTATATTAGGGGGGAAATGATGAAAAGATATATCTTACTTTATCTGATCTTTATTTTCGTTATCAGTGGGTGTACGTCTGACGACGAATCGACACAACAACAGGAAATCTTAAACAATCAACTTAAGCAACTTCAGGAATCATATACATCCATTGAACAAAAAAATAAACTGTTGAACGAGGAAATCAAGAAATTAAAAAGTGTTAATAGCGACCTTTCAGATGAATTGATTAAATTAAAGAAAATTGAACTAGAGCGTATTAGTACACTTAAAGAAGAAACTGGCTTAGTTAACATTAAGGATATAGATGATTCTATAGTTGTTGAATTAAGATATGCTACAGAAAATAACTTTGTAGATAAGCAGGTTTACAAAGTTGAAATGCCTCTTTTGCAAAAAGATACTGCATTAAAACTTAAAAAAGCAAATGATCTAGTTAAAAAAAGTGGGTATCGGATTAAACTCTGGGATGGGTATCGACCATTCGACGTTCAAAAAATATTTTGGGAATTAACTCCAGATAAAGAATATTTAGCAGACCCTAGCCAAGGTTCCAATCATAACCGAGGTACAGCAGTTGATATTACTTTAGTCGATGAAGCTTTGAATGAAGTAGAAATGCCAACTGGATTTGACGAATTCTCTAACAAAGCATGGAGAAGTTACCAAAACAACTCTCAAGAAGCACAAAAAAATATGGAATTATTAACTGATGCGATGGTTAAAAGTGGGTTTACAACCATTAATATAGAATGGTGGCACTTTAATGATAAAAGTGCCAAAAGTTATCCAGTATTAAACATTCCATTAACAGATTTCAAATCAAAAATAAACGTTAATTACTAGCATCCTGATTAAAGTGTGAATAATTAGGTCAATAAAAAAGTAGAAGGACACCTTCGTATATGTTTTTTACTAACTAAAAAAGCTTTCATCAAAATCATGATTTTTGAGAAATTAATTCTTCTATTATATAATGTTCGCATATCAAATTTATAAATGAAAAGGGAGAGTATATCTACTTTGGCAAAAATTAATGGATTTATCACAAGCTGGATGAGTCACCGTAAAGTAATAATAGAGATAATAGATACATTAGAGGATGAACACCTTAATTTCAAACCGTGGGAGGACGCTATGTCGCTATCCGAACTTGTTCTCCATACCACAGGTGCAACGAGTATGTTCACGACAATTGTTAAAGAAGATTCATCTACATCTGAATCCTCACCAAAAAAAGCTGATTCAATTGAAGAGTTGAAGTCAATTGTTGAGTCTCAAACAGAAAAAACAAAAACTGATTTGGAATCCATTTCTGATGAACAATTGGATCAGCTCGTTGAGTTTGCCGGCATGAAGCTACCTGGTATCGCCTTGCTAGAGAATGGAAAAGATCATGAAATACATCATAAAGGTCAACTGTTCACATACGCGCGTTTAATTGGAATAGAAACATTACCTTTCTTTGTTAACCATTCTTAAACTCTGACCGAGAAACTATCATAACAGGAATAAAAGGAGCTCACCTCATACACTTAATATGAGATAGGCTCCTTTATTCACCTAAATGACTGAGGAGAACAACTAAATGGAAACTATAAGTGATACAGTTATTAATACAATCATTGGCGATTTAAAAGAGGAATATGAAGGCAATACATTTGATTTGATTAAAGAACTCGAAAATGGATTGCAAAACAATGTCCATCACAAGGATGGCGCTAATCATATGCGTCTCAATTTTGTTTTAAGTCAAATTATCGAGGAATGTCCGGAGTTATATGCACAGCATTGGAGTTCTCTTACAACTACATTAGATTATTATAAACGTGTAATACAGTCTTAATAAACCCACCTTTATCTATCAACCATTTTCGAATAAATGAATAACTGAATAGGCACATGTTCGTGTTTTACGTGATTTCTACTAATATAAGCTCTACAACTGTTTTCAAGTATTTCGTACAAATAATTGAAATTCAGATTATTAGCTAATATTAAACCTAGTTTAGTATTAAACGCACACTTATTATTGGCTTCTTTTAGTCTTATTAAAGATTGTTTAGCATTATATTTTGACTTAAACAAAAGCTGGTTAAAAAGATTCGTATGTCTTTTATTAACTAGTTTCTGTAATGGACTAACATAAAAGTTTATTTCAATCTTGTCTACTTTTGACATTAGTAACTGTAGCTTTAAATCAAGCTCAATTTTATCAATCAAATCTTTGTTATAGTCACTGGCAACCTCTGTAAGTTCCTCTAGTAATTCATATATTAGCTTCACTTACGTCCACCCTCGATTTTTACCTTAGTATTGAAATAGTATAATAATAAATTACAATTTTTACGAACAGTCAACAATTGTCCATTAACCGATTGATTTATTCACGATAATAATTTACCTTATTTTTCATTGCGGAAATAACTGTTCGTTTATACCTTATCCCCAAAAAGATGACTTTCAATTGTTGAGCTAAACTTAAACGATTGAAGTGTGGTTCCTTGCTTATGAAAGATTTAATAATTGACCAGCTTTGGACAATAGAGTTTTCGTCTGAATAAAACTTATTGTTTAAATGATTAACCAACGCTTTTGCAGTTAACCCTTTACGCCGATCCACAATACAAGGTACGTACTTTTTATCCGCATGTGTTCGAAGATATTCAAATCGACTGAGACCACTTAAAACCGTATAATGACCATCTTTATTTTTTCTCACAACCATAAGATGCATACAATCTAACATTACTATGTGAAACTTTTTTATGTGATCCGTCATTTTTGATGATTGGTCAGACTTTATTTTACTGATTGGAATATATTCGACAGCAAATTTCATATAAACCCTCCCCCTCTTTTAAATGAAGTATATATCTATTTATATGTTTAACTTAGGCTTATCGTACATTTTTTTAGCGATAACTAATTAAAGCGCAGGATAACACCTTGATTCCCAAGCACTTTCGTTGGTGCTAGATATCAGTGCGCAAAATATATACATTCTTACCAATAAATCGAGTAGGAGGATAATCATTAGTTGATTATCCGACCTCTCACACCACCGTGCGTACGGTTCCGTACACGGCGGTTCAATAGTTTAAGTGTGCTTTCTCGAGTAGTTGGTTAAGGTCTTTCAAACCAACTTTCTCGCGAATTTCATTCTTGATAGCTCTGTGTAGGATATGGCTACAAGCTATGTGCCAGTATCCCTTTCGTGTGTTAGCCCATTCCCAAGCTTTCTGTTTGGGAATTTTTAATTTGATAAGACTTCTGTACCG
>NZ_JAIZAP010000002.1 GCF_020404745.1 Aquibacillus saliphilus | reverse complement strand
CGGTACAGAAGTCTTATCAAATTAAAAATTCCCAAACAGAAAGCTTGGGAATGGGCTAACACACGAAAGGGATACTGGCACATAGCTTGTAGCCATATCCTACACAGAGCTATCAAGAATGAAATTCTCGAGAAAGTTGGTTTGAAAGACCTTAACCAACTACTCGAGAAAGCACACTTAAACTATTGAACCGCCGTGTACGGAACCGTACGCACGGTGGTGTGAGAGGTCGGATAATCAACTAATGATTATCCTCCTACTCGATTTTGAATAAGCAAGATAGTAGTATTTCTGCTATATAATAGAATTTCTAAACGACAAATCTACAAAACACTATTATACCTTTTTTAAAAAAGTATCGAGAGATCATCTATCTAAATCGAAAATTCTAACTAAAACTGCTCACATTTTTGGGTTTAAATCCATCACTCTATTAAATATCTGTTTAATGCTTGTTGCATCGTTCCCACTGTTTTCGTATTCGGACCAAATGTAATCCCTAATTGTGTTACTCTTTTGGCAACTTCCTTCCGTAAACCAGTAATTACCGTATCACATCCCATCATCGAAATCGCGGTGATAATCTTCACCAAATAACTTATCTCTTCAGCTCCCATCTCTGCAATACCAGATAAATCCAAAATTAGTACCTGAATACCGGATTTCCCTACCTCCGTCAATACTTTCTCCTCTATAATAAAAGTTCTTGATTTATCAATGGAGCCAATTAAGGGCAAAATACTTACAGAAGGGTTAATTGGGATTATTGGCACAGATAAATTTTCAACCAATTCTCTTTGTGCCTTGATTAGTGAATCCTTATATGTAGAATAACTAATAAAAAAAACATTCAAAAATTCGTCAACTCGACTATTAATCTCTAATTCTAATTGAAAAAAGTTTTCAATCTTTTGACTATTCAAATCGTTAAAACGCTTAATTAAATTCCACAGACTTCTACGTATAGCTTGTACCCATTCTAGTTTAAAAGATAAATCAATCGAATAAGTTGCCCAAGCTATACCTTCTTGTTCAGCAAAAGATTGAAGTTCTTTATCTTTGCCCTCAATTATATACGCAACCAATCGATGAGCATTATTGACTAAGTCAATATTACCGAACGTCAAAATTTCATTTATTTTTTGACTGACATTGACTGCCTCAGATAACAATGTGTTTTCAAATTTCTCCGTATTCTCCTCGAAAAATTCCTTTAGTTTAAACGATTCTTGAAAAGCAAACTCCATTACATTCCCCCCTAATCTTACTGTTAGATATCTTAATTACCCCTTATTTTTATCAATTAAACAAAAGATTTGAAACAAATTAAGCTCAGAAATTGATTATCTTTTCATTTCAACTAAACTTAAATGAAAATCTCCTACTTCTCCTTCTTGATACAAGTTGGTTATTGAAGTGAAATAATTTTGTATTGTTGCAAAAAAAGATACGTTTTTTTCCGGGACATTCACATCAAATGAACCTTTATACAGTAACGTTGTTATTTCATGGTATTCCTCATGTGAAACTTTAAAATCTACTGAAATCATTACTAACTCATCTTCTACAGATTCTTGATAGTTAGTCACTGGAATCATTCTATCATTTAAAATAATTTCTTTAACCACAGAGTCATCTCCCTATTGATATTGTTCAACACAACTAATATTTTTTTCAGTGAAGTCAAGTATCCCTAAGAATTGTAATGAATGCCATGATAGACTAAAAAGAAGACTGATTCTCCTATCGAAAAGGCAAAACAGTCTTCTAATGGATGTACTCGGGATAATAATTAACACTTGAATCAATTTTATAATCAGCAATTGTCATCCATATATAGTTTAGGAACGGACAATCACAACTATATCTGGATGACAACTTTCAGGGAAATCAGTATTATGAAATTGACTTACTTATATGCTTAATTAAGAGCTAACTTCAAATCCTCAATTATTATATCTAACTCTTTTCGATCTACACCACTATAGTTTTTAATTACCTCACCCTCGGGATTAACTAAGAAGAATCTAGTACCATGCGTTACTTGATCAGATCCTTCTGGAGGCTTCTCCAACATCGATTGGAATGATTTTATTGATAGCTCCCTGATGGCTTCAAACTCGTAACCAGTTAAAAAAGTCCAGTTAGTTAAATCAGCCTGATAATTATCTGCGTATTTGCTTAAAACTTCAGGTGAATCATACTCAGGATCAACGCTAAACGAAATGAGTTCAGCATCTAATTCTTCTTCCTTCATTTTCTCTTGGAGCTTCGACATGTTTGTTGTCATCGGCAAACAGACAGTTGTACAATTTGTAAACACAAAATCAGCTATCCACCATTCTCCTTCCAAGTCCTCCTGTGTCAGTGTTTCGTTGTCTTGTGTCGTAGCACTGAAATCAAGGACATCTCTTGACATATTTGTTTCAATTTCGCCGCCGCATGCAGTTAGAAAAAGAATGAAAATAAACATTCCTATAATTATTAATCGATTCATTTACTAATTTCCTTTCCTAAAACAGTATGGTTACAAAGTGATTGAGAGTCGTTTCATTTTAAGAATTTAAAAACCTTACCTACCTATCCAATATCAACAATATTATACACTGTATAACCGGTGATGTGAAATAGTTAATCCATCTTTTCTAATTCTTGTACCATAAGGTCATAATTCATTGCACCCATTGCGATAAATTGAATACGACCATTTGAATCAATCATATAAGAGGTCGGGTAGGCTCGAACCTGATAATTAGTAACAACTTCTGCATCTACATCCATCAATACTGGGAAAGTCAAATCAAGGTCATCTACAAACTCAGTGACAGTACTTTCACTACTTTCCGTATCGGTCATGTTAACTGCTAAAATTTCTACATCTTCATAATTATAAAGCTTTTGCATGTCCGGCATTTCCGCCCTACATGGAGGACACCAAGTAGCCCAAAAGTTAACTAAGACACGTTGTCCCCGGTAATCAGATAAACGTACTGTTTCTCCTTCTAGTGTCTCAAGTTCAAAATCCGGAGCAATTCCTCCTCGACTAAGGCCTACTTCTTCAGACTCATGTACTTCAGAAATAGTACCCTCTCCTTGCTCAACGATTGTATCATTTGAGTTTACCAAATCGTACATCGCCCATCCAAGCATACCTACCACAATCGTAATCAGAATTCCTTTTTTCATCTAAAAATACCTCCGTTACTATCCTAATCTTGCTAACCACGTATCTTCTATTAAGTTAAGAAGAAAACCAGTAATCCGTGGCAGTTGGCCAGAAAATAAAAGCAAGCCCATTAAAATCATAATGATACCACCCATAGTCATAATCACCTTACTATGACGTACAATCCACCTTGTTGATCCAAGGAAAAATGTTAAGAGGAAAAATGGAAAAGAAAAACCAATTACATACATGACTGTATAAAAAATACCTTGACCTGGATTGCTTGCTGCTAACATTAAAATAGACCCAAAAATAGGACCAATACATGGCGTCCAACCAGCTGCAAAACCAAGTCCTACAAAAAACGTTCCAAGATAGCCAGCAGGCTTTTTTGAAAAATGGAAACGTTTTTCTTTCATTAAAGTCGGCATATTAATCCAACCAGCAATAACTAATCCCATAATAATAATAAAAACCCCAGCAATCCGCTGAATAAACAGCCCTGAATCACCAATTAACAACTGGGTAATCCATTGCCCTAAAAATGAAGCACCAGCACCCAGGCTAATAAATACAAGTGAAACCCCTAGTAAAAAAAACGCAGAATGACTCATTAATTTAAGGCGAATTTCACTGTTTTGATTTTCTCGTAAATCTTTGACACTCACTCCCGTAATATACGATAAGTAAGCTGGGAAAATTGGCAGTACACAGGGTGATAAAAACGAGAGAGCGCCAGCTCCCATCGCTAGAAACATTCCTACAAACAACATCGTATCTGTTTCAATTCCGCTCATTTCGATCCCTCTTTCTCCTTGAAGTAACGCGGCTACTTATTAAAAAATCACACAACCATTATGCCATCATATATGGCTAACATTAGCACAAATAGATCTGTACCAATCCTTTGTCTAAAATCGCATTTAACATCATAATACATGGATAATGTGAAAGTTTCATGAATACAAGCTTGTTCTAGTACTAAGATGTGACAACTTTTTGGCAAAATAAAAGGACAAAGAAGACTTCAAGCTATGGGTATATTTATAATCGTTAAAAAAGTTACTTCAGTCAAGAATAGTTTGAGTGTCGAAGTTTAAACTAAAATAGAGCAAACCTCTAAAAACCACTCAAAGGAGTGACGTGTTTTAATGGATAAAAAAGAAAACAATATGCCTGATTTTGATTCGCTTGATGACCGAGTGATTGCAAATCACTCCGATAGTCCAAGGATAGTTGCAAAAACAAATTTAGATGTCAAAAATAATAAAGTTGAAAATCCTTATGCTAGTGATAAGGATACAAACGACAGGTTATTTAATGAATTTTTTGATGAAAGCTAAAGATTAATTGTATGAGTCCATTCCCTATGGTGGAATGGACTCTCTCTTATAACCAATCTTGGATTTTCCCTTATAGAGGAGGTGAATCTGGTGCCAAAAAGAAGCGTAAATGTCGAACAAGATCCACACTCTGATGGCGATAGAGATGGAATCATTTCCGACCCAGTCGGCAAGGAAATTGGAATTCGCACGGCTCCAAACAACTCGACCAATCCCTTTCATGTAAAGTCATTAAAGAAGGACCCTGAATTGGAAAAATTCAATCAATCGTTAGAATAACTGCTGACGTCCATAAAAAATAGCAGGTATCGTCTTTTGACATTTGTCGAGAAAGATACCTGCACCTTCAACTAGCTTAAGTTAGTCCTTTTCTATCTCAATCGTACTCGTGATTTCAACATCGTTTAATGCCTGAGTCGCTAATTGGTCTGTTTCTCGGTTTCTTTTTCGTGAAACCGCTTTATATTCTGGAGTAATCCCTAACTCCTTAAGTTTATCCTCAATTCGATCAGCCCATTTATTTAATTCCTCTTCCACGCACGGCCACTCTCCCTTTAATTGATTTATGACTACCTGAGAATCACCGACAAAAGTAACTGGCAAATGGTGCACACCCAATCGTTCTAATTCTTGTAATCCTAGGTGAAATGCAGCATACTCAGCCTCATTGTTCGTATCAAGTTCTTCTACTAAAGCGTTTTTACGTAGCCGAAATGACTTGCCATTTTGTTCATAATAAATCGCACAGCCTAAGCCTGATTTTTTTGCACCTATATCAAACCCACCGTCAAAATAAACCGTTGCGTTATGCGGTTCGGTTTCGATACCCTTCATAAATTTCTTTAGTTCTTTCATGTTCCAAGTATTTTCATGGTTATCGACAAACATTAAATTTTTAGCGCGGCCTGATTTTTCTAAATCATCCGCAATCAAAATCGCTTTCGCGGCCTTCAATTCATCCGAGCTGAACGTTGTTTCAGTTCCTTTTGGTGTTTTATAAGTTAATTCAATTCTGACAAACATAGCAAAACCTTCCTTAGTAAGGTAATTTATTTTCAATAGTATCATTGTGCCCTTGATTAAATGAACTATTTTAACTCAAAGGTAATATCGATTTAATTGATAAGAATACCTTTATGTCCATTTATTTATTCAATGGACAAGCGCCTTTCCATTCGAACACTGCTATGAATAAGATAAATTGTGGGGTGTTTCTATACATGGTGAGAACTAGTGGAAGGGGTGATAATCATAAAGGATTTGCACACTAGACAAGGAGTTACAGAAGTCAAATTGGGAGAATTAGAGTCAACAGTAGATAAAATAGAACAATTACTAAATGCCAAAACAGACGAAAACGATGTGAAAATTATTATAGAGCAATTAATAAAAGAGAAAGAACTAGTAACCAAATCCGACTTAGATTATTATCAAGAAAAGATTGAAGCCAATATAAAAAAAACTCAAGTTATGATGATAAAATGGGTTATTGGAACTGGGTTAAGTGCCATCATGGCCATTACAGGTATCATAGGGCTTTTTAATTAGTCCGCCTGAATTTTGGCACGATCAGCTACTCTCCTTTTACTAACTTACTAACTATCCACCAAAAAATATCGTTAACCTTGAATATATAGTTCTGGCCCTGTATGAGCGACTTTCTGTCTTATTGACAGGTTGTGTTACACCCCATTCTTACTGCTTACCTTTAATAAGAAAAAATAACTCCTGCTTCACTCTAGAATCATTTTTTATACATTTTTCCAGTAACAAACAGAAATAGAAACGGTGCCAGACACCGTTTGTGGACATTTTTCCACGTCAAGTAAATGACACCAGAGCACTAGTATGATCTATTTCTTAGTTTTTTGTAATTGCTATTTAAGTCATTATTCCTATTAGTAGAGAATTTTTCATTTTGTTTAAGATTTTTAAGTTCTGCAGACAACTCCATGAACCAGTTGTGATCTTTAGTGGCTAGGGCAAAATCAATTAGATCTTCAAGCTGTTTCTCGCTAGTTTTAACTGAGTTATCTATTTTCTCAATGTCTTTTTGTTCGAAATGTACAGTATTACCTATGATTCGCTCATTATCACTGACGACCACTTTAAGTGCTACTTTCGAATTTTTTGATTGGATACTTTCCAAATATCCATGAACCAATGCTCCATTTCTTGTTTTTCCTCTAACCCAATCTCCAACAACTAATGTTAAGTTTTTATTCATTTCCATGATTTAGTTCCCCTCCTTTAAGATTTGTAACTGAAATTTGCATTTTAGCTATAGCTCAAACATGTAAGTGTCTAATTCAAACAAATAGAGCTCTCTTCTTTTCTATTAAATAATAAAGGTATTAATGAATGGTCTCTTTTTATATGAGTAAAAAGTTCTTTTGATCGAACAAATAAATTTTGTTTTTCCTGCAAATAAACGTAATGTTTAGAAATATTCGTATTGATTTCCATCGCTAGTCTTACATCACTACCCATTAGCCGTTGAAAATTCAATTCATCAATATGCATATATTCAATACTTGTGAGTGCTTGCGCGTACATATATTCCGAGAAAAAAATAGAACGATCACCGAAAAAATCACCAGCTCCAATGATTTTTGTCATACAGTTTTGTTTATTAACAAGTCTTACAAAGCCTTTTTTTAAATAGAAAGCAGCATTTGTTACTTGCTCTGGAGTATAAATTCTTTCATTTTGCAGCTTTTTCACTTCAACACCATAGCCATCTAAGTTTATCAAGTCCTGACGTGTAGCCAATTTCTTTACATCTAGAGAAGCTGCTTTCATATTATTCCCACCTTATCTGTAATTAATTTTTTTACATTTATTTAAATAAAAAAGTCAATACTTACGTGCATTATTACTAAAATATATAGTTCTAAAAGTAATTAACTGCTATCTATTATATTTATACATTTTTACCATTTTAACAAACCTTAAGTCAAATAATAAATTTGTTTTATTGTTTCTGTTTCAATGATTTCACTACATCTTCAATACTATATTGACCTAAAAATTCCCCGAGATGATCTTCAGCATCTAAAAAAATAGAACACAGTACATCTTTCATATTAGCCCCAACAACACAGCTGTTATTTACATCTGGACATTTAGGCTGCAAGGATCCCCCTGAAGTAATCTTATATATTTCTCTAAGAGTAATTTCACTAGGATTTGACGCAAATATAAAACCACCGCCTGTTCCTTCTTTTGATTTGATAAGTCCTTGCTTACGCAACAAACTTAGCACCTTGCGAATGCGAACAGGATGTACTGAAGCACTTTCTGCTATAGCATCACTTGAAGACATATGATCTGGTAGTAGTGTAAGCAACGTTAAACTGTGAACGGCTAGCGAAAAATCACTATTCATATCCTAACCCTCCCTAAATTGTGATGGTTGCTGAATGTATTAAGTCAATTCAAATTTTAACTGACTTGAATTAACAAAAACAGAAAGAATAACTGTAATAATAATAGTTACAGTGTCGTGTGTCAAATCTATTGTTTGATCAATTGCGTATAACTGCTATACCTTTCTTGAATATGGAGGGTAAGTAGTGAGACATCAGTTGAAATGTAGTATGTAGCATTTATATTATGTGATTGTTTAAATTCACAAACAATAACAAGGAGACATTCTTTTTTTACGAAACAACTCTAAAGAAGTTTCAAGTTTTAAAATGCACAAAATTAAATAATGTCAGGTACCGGACTACTATAAACGGTAACTGACACTATCGCTTTTTTAAAAACTAGATTATATCCTCTTTTCACCCTTAACACCATTCAGCGAATAAGTTGCAGTAATTTCCGCACTTAACGAGTGAGAAACAGAACAATATTTATCTTTTGATAATTGAATTGCTCGTACTACTTTATCTTCAGGTAAATCCCCGTCGATTGCATAATGAATATTTATTGTAGTAAACTTCTTTGGATGCTCTTGTGCACGTGCACCTTTTACATCCATCTGAAAAGCGGTAGGTTCTAAGCGCATCTTTTTCAAAATCGAAATAATATCAATACCAGTACAACCTGCAACAGCATTTAATAGTAATTCCGTCGGTCTTGATCCAGAATTTTCTCCGCCAACTTCTTCTGATGCATCCATGTTAATTTCATGCCCAGAAGGAGTAACACTAGAAAAAGCCATCTTTTCATTCCACTTTATTGTTAAATCCATAGCCTCATCAAACTCCTTATGTTAGTTCATTTACTATTTATATTTTGCAATAGTTCCTTGTTCAATACAACTTTCCGAGATTAACTGTAAGTACACTTAAATCCTATTTCAGATTTCTGCTAAATAAACCCAAACAAACAGTACACCCTCCTCCCTCTTGAGTGTACTGTTTTACCCTCTTCTCTAAAAATTTTATTTTAGATCAATCCTATTAATTCATCGAAAAAGACCTTGAATAGTGCTTATTTGGAAGTTATATGTTCTTCTCTTATCACTGATCTTTGCCATTGTAATTGCTCTTCATCAGTCTTTGACTGTGATTTATTATCAATATGCTTATCATCTTGTTTATCATTTTTAGACATATCTATTCCTCCATTTTCACATCTATAGAATTCAATTAACTCTTCATGCTGATTTAACTTTAAATCTAAATACTGACTTATTTCAATTACCAATGGATCACTCATACTTCCTGAATGATTTTTTGCTTGGTACATCAAATTCCGTAACATGCAGATATCCCTACTAACTATCTCTAAATGATTCACTTTATCCAAATCACAGTCCTCCTTTGTATTTTTTAAAACAGGAGTAATATTCGATAGCTGGCTGGCTTATTCACGAAAAAACTTAGCCCCTATAGCTTTGCGACACCATTTTTCAATGGCTTTGCCATTTCGTACAAGTGCAATTTGGAGTTGACCTATAGTTGACATAAGAAGAAGGTTGTACACATTATACTAAATTATCTGAATTTTCGCAACAATAATTGCGCAATTTCGACTGAAAACACTCAAAAATGTCAAGCTGTTAAAGCTACAAATAAATCAGATAATTGTTTATACCCCAAAATGGGAATCAACTAACCGATTTAATGTAATATTTAGTATTTGATTCACTTTAATTAAAAAAACGAGTCAGTCAACAACATAAAGACATTTGTCTTTGATGTGACGACTGACTCGATTGTTTTCTTATTCACTCTAAGCATAAATTGCTTTATAGAAATCTATTATTCCTTATTAAAATCTGGTGCAACTGCTTTTTTAATAAATAGTGCGATGAAGACAGCAATAATTGTTAAGACAAGTGCGAACCAATAGGCATGATGTACGCCATTAGTCATTGCTTCATCGATGATTTTCTCTGTTATTGGTCCTGTCTGTTGGTCTAGATGACTATCCCTACCTTTGGTCATAATACTTACAAAGATTGATACACCCAGTGCACCTGAAATTGGTTGTAGTGTATTCGCTATTGCGGTGCCATGAGGATACAAATGCTTCGGTAGTTCATTTAGTGCATTAGTTTGTGCTGGCATCATGATCGCTGAGATGGAAAGCATTAGCACCATATACACAAGAATAAACGACCATATCGGTACAGAAGGATTAATATTGCTAAAGAATATCATTACTCCGACTAAAAAAACCGTACCAGGAATCATTAATTTCCTTGGACCAAATTTGTCAAACAGAGTTCCCATTACCGGAGACATTAACCCATTCAACAACGCCCCAGGTAACAGTAATAATCCTGCCATTTTCGCCGAATATCCGAGCGGACCTTGTAAATACATCGGCATTACAATCTCTGATGCAAACATTGCCATAATGACAATGACAAATAAAGCTACCCCCCGCGTGTAATTTTTATATTTAAATACACGAACATCCAATAATGGTTCATCTAGTTTCAATTGGCGCAGTACAAATAAAACGATACTGATTACACTGACCGAGATAATAGATATTATCGTTACTGATAAGAAACCTTCAGCTTGTTCACCTGCACTACTAAACCCATAAACAATTCCACCGATACCTATACTAGAGAGAACAATCGATATTATATCCACTTTCGGACGAGTAACCTCTCCAACATTTGTTAAATACTTTAGTGCAAATAAAATGGAGAAAAGCGCAAAAGGTATAACGAATAAAAATAACCAACGCCATCCAAATAAATCAACAATTATACCAGATAAAGTTGGTCCAATTGCTGGGGCAAACATGATAACTAAACCAAAAGTCCCCATTATTTTCCCACGAACTTCAGGACGATATAGTAATAGTAAAGTATTGAAAATAATAGGAATTAAAAGCCCCGTACCAACAGCCTGTATCATACGACCAGTTAGTAACATCGGAAAATTAAGTGCACTAGCAGCAATAACTGTTCCAGCTAAAAACACGGTCATGACACCAATAAACATTTGTCTTGTCGTAAACCACTGAATTAATAATGCGGATATCGGCATTAATACACCCATTACTAACATAAATCCAGTAGCTAACCATTGGACAGTTGGCTCACTGACGCCAAATACTTCCATGAATTCTGTTAATGCTATATTAAGTAATGTTTCATTTAATATTGCAAAAAACGCACCAATCATAAATGTAATTAAAATTGGTTTTGTCTTGATTTTCGCTTCCATAATTGATCCTCCAAATTCTACGTAAAAAAATGTCACTTATACATAATCTACTTTTTAAACTTATTTATCAACTATTTTACACTTTAATTCTCAAAAAAATCAGGGAACGGATTGGAGAAAACTCCAAACCCTTTCCCTGATTTTTTGTTCATTTTCACAAATTTTTGATATTACTTATTTTCTTTCTCAAATTCTTTCATAAAATCGACAAGAGCCTGAACGCCTTCAAGTGGCATTGCATTGTAAATACTTGCTCGCATACCGCCTACCGAACGGTGCCCTTTTAACGTCTCTAGCTCCCTATTTTGTGCTTCTTTAACAAACGCAGCATCTAGATCCCGATTCGGGATAACAAATGGAATGTTCATAAGCGAACGGCTATCCTTTCTTACCGGAGATTCGTAAAACTCAGACTGATCAATATAGTCATACAAAATAGCAGCTTTTTCTTCATTTACCTTTTGCATCGCTTTGATGCCACCATGTTCTGTTAACCATTCAAATACAAGTTTAGCCATATAAATTGCAAATGTAGGTGGTGTATTGTATAAGGAACCACTCACGCTATGTGTTTTATAATCCAACATGGTTGGGAAAGATTCTGGTGCACTGCCAATTAAATCTCCACGAATAATGACAACAGTTAAGCCAGCTGGACCTATGTTCTTTTGAGCCCCCGCATAGATCAACCCAAATTTTGAAATATCCATCTCTTCAGACAAAATATTAGAAGACATATCAGCAACCAGTGGCACGTCACCTGTTTCTGGAATTTCTCTAAAAGCAGTACCTTCAATTGTATTATTGGTAGTAATATGGACATAATCTGCTTGTTGATCAATCATACTACTGTCAATTTTCGGTATGTAGGTGAAATTACCATCCTCTGAAGAAGCAATCTCGCGAACCTGTCCAAATTTTTTCGCTTCTTTAATTGCTTTTTTAGACCAAGAACCTGTATTCACATAATCTGCTTTGCCATTTTTCGCCATTAAATTCATTGGTACCATTGAAAACTGCTGTGATGCTCCACCTTGTATAAACAGAACTTTGTAATTATCCGGAATTTTCATTAAATCTCTGAGAAGCAGTTCTGCAGTCTCAATTACATCTGTGTACAGCCCAGAACGATGGCTTAACTCCATGACAGACATGCCAGAATCTTGGTAGTTAAGTAATTCCTGTTGTGCTTTTTCCAGTACAGCAATCGGAAGCATAGACGGCCCCGCTGCAAAATTATAAACTCTCTTCAATGTAAGCAACTCCTACTTTAAAATATAGATAGAAAAAGGCAAGGATTTTATTCCTTACCTCCTGCCCAGGCGAACGGCTATCGATACAATGTGCTCCCCTTGCGGTAATTCGCATTTCGCCAGTTACACATTGCCATTTCATCATTGTCTAATCTTATCAACTTTTCTAAAAATTCACAACAAATTAGTGGTGAAAACTTTTTGTCTAATTCTTGTCGATTTGATATTTAGATTAAATTTTCGTCAATCCGTAAGTGGATTACACCTTTTAAAATTCTTCTGAAGAAGAATTAATTTCATCTGAATAAAAGATGACTTTATTTCTCATCTTAATCTTGAGGTGAACCTATGTTAAATCGAGCAATTACAACAGCTTTAGTGGGTATTGGTGCTGCTCAATTACTAAAAGTACCAGTAAATTATGCGAAAACAGGTAATTGGGATTGGAATAAGCTTTTTGCAAGTGGAGAAATGCCAAGCTCCCATTCCTCAGCTGTGATATCTCTGACTACTTATGTAGCTTTAAAAGAGGGATTTGCATCAATAGATTTCGGTGTCTCTAGTATTTTCAGTTTAATTGTCATGTATGATGCGATGGGAATACGCTGGCAAGCTGGAGAAATAGCGATAGCAGTAAACGATATCGATGAACAGCTAGAAAAAATTGTTGAAAACCACCCTGGTATTTATCACAAGAAACGAGATAGAGAATTAAAAGAAATGCTTGGGCATTTACCAAATGAGGTAGCTGGTGGCGCACTATTCGGTATAATCATCGGAGCGCTTAGTTATTTATCGGAAAATAAAAGATAACATTAAAAATTCTATTGTCAGTGTCAGGACCTTCTAAGGACAGTTTTTTTAGTCCAGGTAAAGTTCCTGACACCTACTTCTATTCCCTAAACTTTTCTAAAGCCTGATAGGATTAAACGGAAAAGATTAACTTTATTATCCAAAAACGTATGAATCAACGTTTACTATGTTGATAAAGATCCATTTTAGTATTCCACACTTGTTCGCTCAAATCTACTGGATAAATTTCAGGATTTAGCTTTCTCAAATATTCTTCCCAAAACAATGTTAATTGTTCCTTATGATAATCCCTAATATCGTCTATAAAGGGAAGAGTGTAAACTTGCTCACCATTTACAAAAATAGGTTTTAACAGCTCTTCTGCATGAAAATTAATTGCGAACTTCTGCTTATACGTATATACAGGATCGAACAATTTAATTTTTGAATCTTCGTTGATCGTTTCATCTAGAAAAGCAATGTAATCCCCCATTGCTTTGTTGCTCTTTTTTCCTTTAAACCGATAAACAGTTTTTAAACCAGGGGTTGTTGTTTTTTCAGGGTTTCCTGAAATTTTAATCACTGGCTCATATGTATTCCCATTTTTCCGGGCAACCAATTTATAAACTCCACCAAGCGACGGGTTATCAGCCGCCGTTATCAATTGTGTGCCTACACCCCAGGCATCTATCCTCGCACCCTGGGCAATTAAATCAGAAATAACATGCTCATCAAGTTCATTACTAGCTGTAATCCTTACATAGTCAAGACCTGCCTCATCAAGCATTCTTCTAGCTTCTTTCGATAAAAAAGCTAAATCTCCACTATCTAACCGGATTCCCTTTAACTTATGACCTTTTTGGGCTAATTCCTTTCCGACTTTAATTGCATTTGGAACTCCTAATTTTAATGTATCATAAGTATCAACTAATAGTACCGTGGTATCTGGATAAATTTTCGCATATGCCCGAAAAGATTCTAATTCTGATTCAAAATCCATTATCCAAGCATGTGAGTGTGTTCCAATAGTAGGGATACCAAATCGCTTTCCTGCTTCCATATTACTCGTTCCGTTGAAACCTGCGATGTAACAGGCTCTAGTTCCCCATATTGCAGCATCTGCTTCTTGCGCTCTTCTTGTTCCAAATTCGAAGAACGAATCATCACTAGGAGCAACTTGAATGATTCTTGAGGCTTTGGTAGCAACAAGTGTTTGATAATTCATGAAATTCAACAAAGCTGTTTCTATAAGTTGTGCCTCAAAGATTCTTGCTTCCACTCTCACAATTGGCTCATTAGGGAAAACAATCGTACCTTCTGTTACAGCATGCAAGGTGCCTGTAAACCTAATTTTTTTAAGTTCTGCTAGGAACGCTTCGTCATAATTTTCTGGCTGAGTTCGCAAGTAATCCAAATCAGCTTCAGTGAACTCGAGCGAATTGATGTAGTTTATTATTCTCTCGAGACCTGCAAATACCGCATATCCATTATTAAAAGGATTTTTTCTAAAATAAGCATCAAATACCCGAACATTGTTGTGACGATTCAATTTCCAATGAGCATAAATCATATTTACTTGATATTTATCTGTGTGTAAAGTTAGATTTCGGCTAGTCATTTCAAATCTCCTTAAACAAAATTATTAACTAAAGCTATTCCCACTCTAAATTTTCCAGGCACTAAATAATGCGATTAAATGCATTACGGATGACATCTCCACGACTGATAATACCAACCAATTTCCCATCACGCTCGACAGGGAGTTTCTTTATTTGTTTCTCTCCTAATATAGCGGCAACATCTTCAATGTTCTTTTGCCAATCGACTTTGATGAACCTTTTTTTTGCGATAGTCAGGACGTTTAAATCAATAATATTTTTTAAGCGGTCCTCAAACCCCTGTTCATCTCCTTTGATAATGTTGACAAAAAACATGGAATCAACCACTATATCTTTATGTTTACCAATATATCTCATGATATCGCCATCACTTATGTAAGCAACGATTTCATCTTTTTTAGTAACTACTGGAAGTCCACTGATATTGTGCTCTATAAATTTCTCGATAACAGACCGAACAGTATCTCCCTCGTTCACCTTGTGGACCTTATTAATCATGATTTCGTGAGCTTTCATGCCTTCCCCTCCTTTAAAAAGGTTACTACTGGCTAATAGAAATACTTTCTTTCGCAGCAAAATTATTCTGTTTAAAAATACAATTAATACAACTATTTTACCATATTTTTAAATAGTTGTATTTTACAACTATGGTTAACTATCAAAGTGATTATTCAAGCAACCTATAAACTCCGTTAAAGATAAGAAATTAATTACCCTATAACCATTCCCATCTCTGGAATTTGGGATGATCGACGCTAAAACGAAATGGAACAAAAGTAAGCATCTCTATTATTGTAATGGATCCTTCTCCTGTACCTCTTCAACCTGGTTGAAAAGATTTTTACCTGGATCAGTCGGGGGCGTATAAAAAACAACAGGGGAACCGACTATATCGCCAATCATTTGAATTGCCTTTTTTAAATCATCGACTTCTTTTTGGGTAGCAAATGAGTGCTTTTCTAAAAATTCTATTCCTATATCACCACTTACTTCTAAGGTAACACATTTAAGTTTTGTTAGATCATTTACTTTTTTTATTCTCAACTTCATCTTTAATTCGTCTACTGTAATTCTTGCTTTTTTAAGATTTTTTTGTAAAATTTCACCGTCTTTGACGATTATTAAAGGCTCACCCATATTCCATTTTTGGAACTTAGGCAGATAAATTTGTAAGATTGACACTATAATAATTGCTACAACAATTAGAACTCCATGGTAGACACTAACCCATGGGTCCTCTGATTTTAACGGATGTACCAAGACCGTACCAATTCCAATCATAATGACAACTTCACTTGGTGTCGACTGAGAAATCGTTCGTTTGCCAGCAAATCTTAGCAGTATATTTGCCGCTACAATATAAATAATTGCTTGAATCAAACCTTCCATAATGCTAACCTCCTAACCCCTATTATCTTTTAGTTTCACTAAACTATTTAAAAACTATTGTGATTAAGGAAACGACATCATTGCTCGTCTATTTTTCACTTTTTAAACATAGATTGTTTTCGAGGTGAGAAAATGCGTGAAATAGTTGTAGATAAATTTAATATCTTTATCGTTATGTTTCTTATTAGTTTAATCATGAGACTTCAGATTCCAGTTTTCACACCATTCGCAGCAGCATTTGGTGCATCAAGTGTTCTAATTGGTATAATCCTTAGTGTGACTGCACTGACTAATTTATCTGGGAATTTACTTGCTGGACCACTGGTTGATCGTTTTGGCAAAAAAATATTTATTACGCTTCCATTATTTGCTTCAGGTGGATTGTTTATTGCACATGGTTTAGCTCGAAACTCTGTCGACCTATTACTATTGCATGGACTAAACGGATTTGCGTTAGCATTTTTGATTCCTGCAGCATACACTCTACTTTCTGGATACGCAAAAAATAGTCGACAGCAAGGAAAAAATATGGCTATCAACGGTATTTTGTCTACACTAGCAAGTATTATTGCTCCGCTTCTCGGCGGTAAATTGGTTGTTTTAATAGGTTATGTCAACACTTACTTTTTCATTGGTACAGCGATGTTAGTAACCGGTATCTATTCCATGCGTTATTTAAAAGATAGACAAGTTGTCGTTGTAACAAATCACCACCACAAGTCATCTGTAGGCTTTAAAAATGTTTTATTGGCCCCTAGCCTACTGATTGTTTATTTATTAGGTTTTGCCGTAATGTATATTCACGGAGTATTAATTTTTGAAATTCCCTACTTAACAGTTGAACAGGGACTTTCTACCTTTCACACAGGTCAGTTATTTAGCTATATGGGCATCGGGACATTTCTAACGTTGTCGTTATTTTTCATCAATCGTTTTAGCCCTTTGAAACGACTTAAGCTTGGCTTGTTTGGTATGTCGATGGCGTTATTTGCTATCTTTAGTACATCACTGCCTTTACCTGTCCTATTATTTATTATTGGTATATTTTTTGGCCTTGTTATGCCGGCGATGGCAACTGCACTTACCGAGAGTGCTCCAAGAGAAGTACATGGAAGAGCCTTTGCCTACATGTCCGCTATTTTCTCACTAGGTATCATCGTCAGTTCATTTGTTACGGGTATAGTTCGTGACACAGTATCCCCATATTTTCTTGCCTTTTTAATTGGTATGATTGTTCTTGCGGTTGCCGGTTATACTAATTTACGGCGCACATCATAATAGATTCACAATAAATGGTTTGACGCAGTAAAACCGGTTCAAAAATAATTGAATCGGTTTTTTTCTGTTTATTTTTATCTACGGGTTATTACTACCACGAATAGTTTAGTTTATTCTTAGCAACCTATCTATACATAGTTTAACAAGGGGGGGATTTTTTGGATTTACATTTCATATGGAAAGCTATTGTCGTTGTCATTGGCGGGATAATTATACTTCGGGTAGCTGGAAGGAAGTCAATATCGCAGCTTACGGTTGCTCAGACCGTCATGATGGTAGCTGTCGGTTCATTAATTATTCAACCAGTAAGTGAAAGAAACATTTGGATTACTTTAGTAATTACCTTGTTAATGGTCCTTACACTTATTTTTGTCGAATATCTCGTCTTGAAATTCGATAAAGCGGAGACCTTTATTTATGGAAAATCACTAGTAGTCGTTGATAATGGTAAAATAATTGAAAAAAATTTAAAAAAATTACGTTTAACCGTAGATATGCTTGAAGTGCGATTGAGACAACAAAATATTCAACATATTAGTGATCTACAGTGGGCTACGATAGAGTCAAACGGTCAATTAGGATATTTGTTGAAACCAAGTAAGCTTCATGCTACCAAAGAAGATATTCAAATGGTTATGGATACAATTCAAGGGACTCAGTTTTATCCACCAATAAAAAAAACAGATAATCAAGCAAGTGATTCAAATGACATTTTTTCCGAGGTGAAAAATAAAAAACATGTCGAAAAACCTCCAAAAGATTTGAAGTAAGCTATTATCGGAATGAATATTATAATGCAAATTGATACTCTTTTGAAATGGACCTTAAATAAATATTGTTGCTTTAAAATCTTCAAAGTTGTTATAAACTGCGACATAGCTTCAGTAACTTTCTTCCGTTCGTTCTTTATATCAAAATCTTTTAGAAAAAAAGCCTTTGAAGTAAACCCAAAATAGGATAGGTTTGACGAAACAACATTGTCGATTGCTAACCTATCCCATTATAATTTCTATTATTAATATTTCATCTACCTAAAAATCATATTCAGCTTCTTTAGCTTCACGGATGTTTGTATATGTTTCCGTTAATACGACTGTATCTTCAACCAAACGATCGATGCGGAATAACACGTCATCATTTGTAATTTCCTTTCGATAGAAATCCTTTTCTTCAATAAATACGAAGGTTTGAACAATCTGTGCTTTCATGTAGACCAAAATAGGTTTTAATTGTTGTTCGACAATTAAATAATGCTTTGGTGAACCTGCTGTCACAAACATGCTGACAACTTTATCGCGAAATGCGTTTACTGGAAGTAGATCAAATACGTTCTTCAATGTTGCTGGTATCGAAGCTTGGAAAATCGGTGTTCCGATAATAATTGCATCTGCTTCCATAATTGTTTGTACTACGTATCGTGTATCACCTTCGTATTCCAAATAATTACGTCCATCGCTAAACTGAACATCGTATTGGGCTAAATCAATTAATGTTACTTCAATAGTTGGATATTTTTCTCGCATCGCATTAACTGTATAGTTCATTGCTGTTCTTGTTTTCGACCCAACCTTAGAGCCGGATAATCCGACAATCTTCATTTTCTTTCCCCCTATTTATTTACTGTGTATTTTTTGATTGCTGGTAGAATTTCAGTTCCGATTATCTCAATATTTTTCTTTAATTTATCCATTGGCATACCACCAAAATCAATTTGTGCAATATAACGCTGATTGCCAAATAGTTCATGTTGATAAAGAATTTTTTCGATGATTTCCTGCGGACTACCAATATTCATAACATTATGAGGATCGACACCCTGTGCAAAGTGCTGTTTCGGAAAACCTTGACCGTTCGTTCGCTTCATCCCCTCATTAATATGAGGATACATGTCTTTTAGTGCCTGCTGTGAGCTGTCAGCTGCATAGAAAAAACCAGCCGTTGAAACAGGGAGCTCTGATGTATCAAAGCCTTTTTGTGTTGCAGCTTCACGATAAGCATCAATTGTTCGTTTGAAAACAGAAGCAGGTCCACCTAAATGAGCCATATACATCGGAACACCGGCATAGCCTGCTCTTATCGCACTAGCAGGTGAACCACCAACAGCACGCCATATTGGCAGTGAGCCGTTTTTCGGACGAGGAAGAACCTTCGCATTCTTTAAAGGAGCACGAAATTCTCCATCCCAGTTAACAACTTCCTCTTCATTTATTTTCATCAACAGCTCAAATTTCTCCTCAAACAACTCTTCATAATCGCGAAGGTTATAGCCCAATAAATCAAATAATCCGACTCTTGATGCACGGCCAGCAACAATCTCTGCACGCCCTCTTGAGATCAAATCAAGTGTAGCAAAATTTTCATAGACACGAACTGGATCTGAGGTACTTATAATTGTAGAAGAACTTGAAATTTTAATATTCTTTGTCGCCTGAGCAATGGCTGAAAGCACTACAGCATGCGCTTGTGTTGCAAAAAACTCCTGGTGACTCTCACCCACACTAAAGAAATCTATACCCGCCTGATCAGCTAGCTTAGCATAATCGATAATTTCATGAATGCGCTCTTCTGCAGAGACTCGCTCTCCAGTTAAAGGGTCTGGTAAATGGTCACCTAGTGTGTAAATTCCAAACTCCAATCCTTTACTTTGATCAATACGATACTTTTCCATCTATGCTTCACCTATCCTTCATTAAATACTAAATTAACTTTTTTGTTTCTCGATGCTAGATGCTAATATTACTACTTTGGTAGTAATAATCACAATAGTTTGTTTCATCTTATTTAAAAGTACGCCCCTATCATCAATTTGCACAAGAAATGGATATTTTTGTGCGGTTCCAGTTGATATTCAGAAGAATTTCAGACTACTAATTATAATAGTATTTTATACCAGCGTCATTGTTCAATAAAAATGGAATGTCTCAAAATTATTAAGAAACCCATTTTTCAACTAGCACTTAACAATGCAATTATGATTTATAAGAGTAATAAATGTAAGTACGCACTTTTTTGTAGTATAGTATCAAAAAGGATACTAATGGAGGAATTAAAATGAAAATCGAGCCAGAATTATGTCGTGTGGAAGACGCTTTAGGAATACTAGTGGGGAAATGGAAACCAATTATTTTATTGCATCTATTGAAGAATGGCACACAAAGATTCAGCGAGTTAAAACGTAATGTACCTGGAGTCACCCAAAAGATGCTAACAAAACAATTACGAGAATTAGAAGACGAGGATATTATTGAACGCGTTGTTTATCCTCAGGTGCCTCCAAAAGTAGAGTATTCCATTACAGAATATGGAAGGAGCCTAGAACCGATTTTGGCGGCTATGCATGAGTGGGGAACAAAACACACGTTACATAAAATGGAAAAGCTAAATCAGGGCAGCTTATAATAGCAAATGGGCTGCAGTTTAACACAGCCCATTTGCTATTATTCTAACAAGATTATTCAACTATTTATAAATAAACTCTACTTCCTTATTCTTATTGCTCCGTATTAACCATAATTGCAGCTACCTGCTTCAAACGCTGATAAAAAAACTTACCGGCCGGAAGTTCACTTATTTCCACTTCTTCAAAAGCTTCGCCCATACAACGTAACCAAGACTCTGCTCTTTTTTGAGTGATTTCAAACCGTAAGTGGCGATGTTTCATTGCAGGTGGTCCAAATTCTTCACTATACAGAGCAGGACCCCCAAGGAACTGCGTTAGGAACATCTTTTGCTTTCGCTTAATTTCATTTATATCTCCCTTAAACAATGGACTTAAAACTGGATCATCATACACTTTTGGATAGAAAGCATCCACTAGTTGGTTAATTTTATCTTCACCAATTTCATCATATAAACTTTGTAACCGTTGGTCTGTCATTTCCTACACTCCCTTGAATTAGTGAGACTGTTTTCACGATTTATTAACTATTATTACTATAAATCAAAAAAATAAGTTGTGAGTTGATAAATATCACACCTTAATTTGGCTTACTCCTTTATTATAGATATATCTTTTATAATTGATGGAGGCAACAAACCAATGGACCAGTTTTATTTCTTCTTAGTTTTTGTACATATATTTTCAGCCATTTTAGGGATGGGACCTGGATTTATCCTAACAGTGATACCTAAAACAGCAACAAGACTATCAGAGTTAAGACATGCATATGTAATTCGACACCGATTACATATTTTTGTGATGATAGGCGGAACCATGCTCCTAGTAACGGGGTTGTTAATGGGATTGCTTAGGCCATATCTATTTCAGATGGGTTGGTATATAACTAGTCTCAGCTTGTTCCTAATCGCTCTTGCTATGGGACCGTTTGTCTTAAAACGTTATTTCAAACCAATAAAGGAACTGTTGAAAAATACGAGTGGGGAACAAATACCAGCCGAATATCATCGTTTATCCAAGGTGTTATTCAGCTATGAGCACTTGGAGAATATAATTTTCATCATAATTATTACATTGATGATTTTGAAGCCTTTTTGACCCTAGTTAAAATGGTGGAAGGAATTAGTGAAGTCAGTTATATTAATCAAAAAGGTCTTAGATGATACAAAGAACATATGGTTTTTGTATCATCTTTTTTAATCCTTAGAAAAAAAGATGATTTCTTTCATGCGTTTTTTCTAGGATTAATAAATGAATAAGAACATCATTCTAAGTAATTACTTAATCATGTATATAGATCATCTAGCCATTCTTTCAGAACTACCGCTTGATTATGTTGCTTATCCTTTGCTCCATAAATCAAGGTTACTCTGCTATTATTTTTCACCAAATCTTCAAGCGCGAGAACGTGTTGTTTCTTTGAATTTGATTGTAATTCGTTAATGTACTTTCGCTTGAATTCATCAAATTTTTCCGGGTCGTGATCAAACCATTTTCTTAAACTTGTAGACGGGGATATCTCTTTGTACCAATGATCAATCGCAAGCTTTTCCTTTGATACTCCTCTTGGCCAAACGCGATCAACTAGAACACGGATCCCATCATCATTTGAAACTTCCGCGAATGCTCGTTTTGTATCTACTTGCATGTAAAATCACTCCATATTAGTCTAGATTGATCAAACTTCTTAATTCCTCTTTATTAGCTAATAGATCTTCTAATGTATAGTCATCCAACACTTGTAAAAAGGCTTGAAGAGCTTTATTTAATGCGTGTTTTAGTTTACATGAGGGAGTAATGATGCAATGGTTTGTATCTTTGTCAAAGCATTCAAGTAAGACAAAATCATTTTCCATTAGACGTACTACATTTCCAACATTAATCTCACGAGGGTCTTGAGCAAGTCTTATTCCACCATTTCTTCCCCTAGTTGTTTTAATGAAGCCTAATTTATTCAACTGAAATACTACTTTTCGCACGTGTTCAGTAGAGATTGAGAAAGAGTCTGCTATTTCTTTAATACTAGTTTGTTGGTCAGATTGTTTCGAACCAGTCAATATTAATACGCGCAAAGCGTAGTCTGTATATTTTTTTAATCGCATCATTTACACCCTCTTCTATCTGTCATGTAGTTGCTATCATACCGAACTTTTTAAGCAAAGTCCCATAAAAAGGGTTGTAACAAAATTGTCATAGATTTGTTCAATTTGCTATTGAAATGACAGTACCTTTTTCTTTACCATTAAAGATGTATTTTAAATACACTTTTTAAACCATTAAGTATAACAAAAGCAAAACCGCTTTTATCACGCTTTGACAAAAAGACCATTCGTGGCGATTTGACCCGTGATGAGGATTGACTTAAGACCTCCGGAGTATTGCTGCTCTAGCCGCATACTCGTCGTAAAAACCAATTCGAAGTAATTTCACCTGAGGCTATTTCGCTAAAGCTGAACGTACTCAAGGCCTTGTCAAAAAATATTCACAGGAAACTAGTTTTTTAATTCATAAACAAAAAAGGAGCTTCTAAATGACACAAACAGCACAATTATTAGACGAAAAAACAATTAGCACAGTAAAAGCTACGGTACCAGTACTTGAGGTACATGGTGAAGAAATTACTAGCCGCTTTTACCAAATGCTTTTTGAAAATCATCCGGAGCTTAAAAATATTTTCAACCAATCAAACCAAAGACAAGGAAAACAATCGAAAGCACTTGCCAATGCTGTTTATGCAGCAGCTATGTATATCGATAATCTAGAGGCAATCTTACCAACAGTAAAGCAAATAGCACATAAACATAGAAGCTTAAATATTCTTCCAGAACATTACCCAATTGTAGGAGAAAACTTGTTAGCTGCGATAAAAGATGTTCTTGGTGACGCTGCAACCGACGATATAATGGAAGCATGGGGCAAAGCATATGGAGTAATCGCTGATGCCTTTATCCAAATCGAAATCGACATGTACGAGGAAACTGCCAATCAACAAGGCGGTTGGACAGGATATCGTGACTTCAATGTTGTCCACAAGGTAAAAGAAAGTGATGTCATTACCTCCTTCTACCTTAAACCTAGCGACAATGGTCAAATTCCGTCTTTCCAAGCTGGTCAGTACATAACTGTCAAGATTGAAAAAGAAGGTGCACCTTACAATTTCTTGCGTCAATATAGTTTGTCTAGTAGATCAAATAGTGAATATTTCAGAATAAGTGTAAAAAAAGAAGAAGGTTTAAATGATAACCCAGATGGAGATGTCTCTACCTATCTTCACGACCATATCAAGGAACAAGATGTTGTAAAATTAAGCGCTCCTGCTGGTGACTTTGTTTTAAGAAAAGAAGATAAACCACTTGTTTTAATCAGTGGAGGTGTTGGTATCACACCGTTAGTGAGTATGCTAGAAACAGCTGTAATTGAGCAGCCGAACCGCCCTATTTATTTCATCCACGCAGCACAAAACAGTTCTGTCCATGGGTTAAGAGAGTCAATTCGAGCTACTGCTGATACGCATAGCCAGGTACAGAGCTATGTTGTTTACGACAGTCCATATGAAAATGATCAGTTTGATAAAGAAGGGTATATTGATTTAGCTTGGCTCAAATCAATTTTACCTACCAACGACGCATCATTTTATTTTTGTGGACCAGAAGGATTTATGAAAGCAATTAATCGCGCACTAAAAGAATGGAACGTCGACGAACAAGACGTCCACTTCGAATTTTTCGGACCAGCTGGAAGTTTGGACTAAAAAACCTCCCTCATGAGTTTTTCACTTGTGGGGGAGGTTTTTTTCATTAATTGTTAAGGCATAAACATGAAGTCAGATACTTACTAATGAATCTTCCTTTGTAGTGGTAAAATACGAATTACATCAGGATCGTGACGATAATCATAGCTACCATCGTGTATATTCAGTGTTTCTCTCCCAATCTTCACCGTATCTTTATTGACCCACTCGACCATCGGATCATAATCGTACCAATTAAAATATATTGTTTTACTATCACCAGTTTCTAATTCAACCAAGACGGCTTTTGAATTCATGCCGTATATTCCGTTAAAGTGATAGGTTTCAATCTCATATCTACTATCTAAAGATGCAAAACTTGCATTTAACTCACCAGCAGGAAGGTAATCAAGATTAAAATACTGATTATAAAATAGGATTAACGATATGCTAAAGGATACTAAAAATAGCACAAGTCGTTTCATTGGAAATGTTCTTTTTGATTTTAAGCCTCTTACAATACCTACTATTAAAATAACTGCAAAAATAGCTGTAACTAAAATCATAGTAAACATTAACAAAAATAAGAACATATATAATGTTTCGTTCATAGCATCAATTCCTCTGCATATTGTAGGTCTCTAAACTTGAGATCCGATATATGACCGGATAAACAACACTCCAAAAATTTGTTGATTGGTAAGAACCTTTGTCGAAACGGTTACCATTCTACAAAAAATTGTTTATGATAGTATTATTCATGCATTTTTCAAACTTTCTAATATCAGGAGGCAAATGATGAGTATAAATAAAATAAGGTCCCGTTATCTTGAGCTTTTCATCTTTCTACTAAAAAATCAGATGGTTTACATAGGCAAACTTAAAGGACTTAGTCATCCAGATACTGTAAAATGTAGTCAAAGATTGGATTATATTTTAAATAGGTACCAGTATGTGAAGAAATAGACAAGCCCGATCTCTAACTAATTATTAAAAACAATACAACGTTCCAAGTAAGAAAGAGCGATATTTCCAGCAAATCTAGAAAGGCTCAATCTTACAGATATTATTTATTTTATCAACAATGACATATATTCTTCATCGTAGTAATTATTATTGATTTTAAGAGCTTTTTCTTCTTTTCCATAAGTTTGAAAGCCTAAATTAGCATAGAGTTTCTTTGCTCTTACGTTTGTTGTTACTACTGTTAAATTGAGTATTTCTATCGACTTTAATGCTTTCGCTTGGTTAATTGCTTCCGTGAGAATTTCTTTTCCTACACCTAATCTACGCATATCAGGTCTAACATACATGGCTACAATATTTGCTTTATGTTTAAGTTTTAAAGGAGTTTCTTTTAAGATAGTAACAACCCCAACAAGTTCTCCATTCTTAAATGCCCCAATAGTTGAACTTTGTTCAGAATTTAAGTTGTTTGCTACGATTTGAACCGGATTTTCTCGTTGTATTGCTTCTTGATAACTTGTGGCGAAAGCCTCTGGGTTTTGCTCTAATGCCTCTAATCTTAAATCCCAATATGCTTCTGCATCAGATGGTTTTAACAACCTTATATTCATGAGATTACTCCCTTATGTTTATCTACAGTTCAATTTTTTTAATGATTTTTGCGGGATTGCCACCAACTACAACGTTTTCTGGTACATCTTTAGTTACCACTGCACCTGATGCTATAACAGCGTTATCTCCTATTTTCACTCCTGGGTTTATTACTGCACTTCCTCCAATCCAAACATTGTCTCCAATCGAAATAGGTTTTGCATATTCTTTTCCAGAATTACGTTCTGTTGGATTTAGTGGATGAGTTGCTGTATAGATATGTACACCAGGGGCAAGTAGACAATTATTTCCGAACCTTACTTCACAAACATCCAGGATAACGCAATCAAAGTTTGCGTAAAAATTATCGCCCACAAAAATGTTATAGCCGTAATCACATTTTAAATTAGGTTCAACAGCTATATTTTCTCCAACTGACCCGAAAAACTCTTTTAGCAGATTTGTGCGTTTGTCTCCTTCTTTTTCTGAGGTTTGATTATATATTCTAGCCAGACGTCTTGCATTTTCGCGATCGTTGGCTAATTCACTGTCAGCAGGATCGTACATATCGCCATCTAACATTTTCTGTTTTTCTGTCTTCATCATTTACAACTCCCTAATCTACATTCTAATTTGATTATATCAGATAAATAGAGCTCAATTACTAGAATACAAATCTCTAGGAGGCGTCTTATGTCAAGTTTAGGAACCTTGAAAATCGTAACGATACCTGTTTCTCTTTAGTTTCGGTATATGTAGTCTTTTTCGCTTGATATAAGAAACCTCTTGCCTCGTAAAAAGGGATACCGCGTTGATTTCCTTCTTGCACTGATACCCATTGCTCAGTTGCACCACGTTCTATTTGCTGTAGAGTAAATGCTTCGAGGAGGCGTTTTCCAATTCCCTGATATCGATACGTTTCATCCACATAAAGAACAAATATTTCTCCCATATTTGATTTAGTCATTCCACCTCCAATTACCCCAACAACTTCTGAGTTTAACAGCGCTACGTGGGAATAAACACCTGCTTCTATTTCACGGTAAACCTGATGATAACGATACCAAAAATCAACATTTTTATTTTGATGTTTTTCACTTAATATTCCTTCGACTGTTTGTTTCCATCCTGTTGCACAGATAATGGCAATATCCTTAGTGTATGTTGTATGCGCCTTAACGATAGAGAGCTCCAATTTCCCACCTCAATCACCTATAAATTTTACGTTGAATGTATTTGTGCTTTTGAACACCCAAAAGGTAGCTTGGTATTTATTTTATCATAATAGTTAACAATTGAGACTTCCCTGACCTAGCCTTAACACATTCCCGCTTCCTGAATAACGATCTCCTGTTTCAAATAATCAACAATTATGGCTTCTGGGTTATCCTCTAAAGAAAATTGCCAAAGTATCTCCTCGACCTTAATTTCGTTTTCGCTTAAAACGGCTACTGTATCTTCCTTTTCAAATGGTTGTCCTGTACAAGCAGTCAGAAAGATTATAGAAAATAAAAATAAGTTCAATTTCACAATAAGAACTCCTTTCATAAACTGACTACATAATAATATTAGTAATGTTTTCACATTTTACTATAAAACACCATTTAACTTTTCCAAATAATCTAGATTAACTAATCGCCTAGCTTCCTCTCATATTTACATGGATTTAGGGAATTATTAACTATAAACATAAATCGTATTGGAGGAAATAGTATGAATAGTGAAGGGAAAAAAATAAGATTAACTTCAGCAGAGATAACTAATTTGTGGAATACATACATGAATGACACCGGAAATCTGTGTCATCTAATGCATGAACTTAACAACCTTAATGATGAGGAAATAAGACCTTTACTACAAAATGCAATAGAAGTATCAAAATCACACATAAAAACAATATCAACTATTCTTGAAAAAGAGAAGTATCCGATTCCTCATGGATTTAAATTAGATGAAGATGTAGATGTCACTGCCCCTAGATTGTTTTCAGATGCCTATGTATTAATAGCACTTAATCAATTGGGGAAAATAGGTTTAAATGCCTACAGTGCAGCTTTACCTGTAGCCGTTAGGGAAGATATTTATACCTTTTTCAGAAATTGTCTGCGTGAATCAGATGAAATTATCAAGAAATCTAATGAATTATTGTTATCAAAAGGATTATATATTAAGTCACCGTATCTTCCAACACCTGAAAACTTTGACTTTGTCAGAAAAAAAAGCTTCCTTGCAGGTTATTTTGGAGAAAAAAGGCCTTTAACGGGCAATGAGATCACCAATCTATATACAAATTTCCAAAGAAATTCTTTAGGATCGGCCACTATGATTGGATATAGCCAGGTTGCAAGTAAAAGTGATGTTACCGAATTTATCATAAGGGGCAAAGAAATAGCCCAGAAGCATTGTGAGATATTTGGATCTCTCTTAAAAGAAAACGACCTTCCTAGCTCTATGACCTGGGAGTCAGAGGTTACAGATTCTACCACCTATACGTTTTCTGATAGAAAATTAATGTTTTACTCTACAGCCCTAACTGCACTTAGCATTGGATTTTACGGAGCAAGTATGGCAGTGAGTCCGAGAAGAGATATTGGAACCATGTACAGTAGACTCGTAGCGGAAGTCTTAAAGTATGCTGATGACGGAGCTAAACTAATGATTAAAAATGGATGGATGGAAGAACCTCCACGGGCACTTGATCGTGATGAATTAGCAAAGAAAAAATAAGCCAAGTGACATCGTTTTTATCTTGACCTACTTAACCACAGAAAAAATGCCAACAAATTATTATTAATTTGTTAGGCATTTCAGGTGCACTATTTCATCTAAAAAAACTACTCATCACTTAATTAAATTGTTTAGAATGCTTCTTTGCAAATTGAATAATTTCTGTATAACTTTTTTCGTCAAACTCTTTTCTTGTTGGCGTATAAAGTTTCACTGTACCTTCATCAAGGATTTTAACCATGACACCACCGCGAACATACAACGTTACATATAGAAAAGGCTGTGTCATTCGATAGTTCGCATGAAATTCTTGTGGAAAGTCTGCCGTTATGAGAATTCGATCTTCTACATCCTTTAAGGAAAGTTTACTATAAAAATTAAGATTCTTAACTGTAATCAGAGACACTAAAAGCACTCCCTTTTGTTCTATTTATCTTACCTAATTATATACACAAATATAGACTATTCACCAAGTGGATCAGATAATACTAAAGCAATCCATTACTGGCAAATTCAACATAACAACTATTATTTTGGGTAGTGGTTTACTTCAGTTAAGTTTATCTCTTACTATATGTTGTTTCCTGATGGCAGTACATAGGTATTATGTAATTGATTAATTCATCTGATAAATGACTAAAAACATCTATGGCAATAAATACAGAATTACGCAGAAAAAAATAGATACTGCTCCAGCTATCACAAATAGATGCCACACTGCATGATGGTATTTAAAACCTCGCCACACATAAAAGATGGCTCCTAGTGTATAACATAGACCACCTATCACCAAAAGGGCAATTCCATTACTATGTAAGTTTTCAACAATTCTGTTCCAGCCAATTACAATTATCCATCCCATTACAATGTATAGGATAGTCGATGTAAAAAGATACTTTTTCACAAAAAAGGCTTTAAATACAGTTCCTCCGATCGCTAATCCCCAAACAACTCCAAAAATTGTCCAGCCTAATCCACCTTGAATAATAATAAAGGTAAACGGCGTGTATGTTCCAGCGATAAACAAGTAGATAGATGAATGATCGAATATTTCAAATAAGTCTTTTGCTTTCCCGTGAGGTAGCGCGTGAACCATTGTCGATGACATAAATAAAATAAACATCGTCGAGCCATAGATACTAAAACTTACGACATGCCAAGCGTTTCCATATACAGTGGCTGAAACGATTAATACAACTAATGCCGCAATGCTTAACACTGCTCCTATTCCATGTGTAATCGCATTTGCTATTTCTTCACCTTTTGAAAAGGTATGTGTTTGTGCCAAGTAGATCATCCCTTACTAGATAGATTAGCTAAATCTTTTTATAATTCGGTGTTTAAATGGTTAAGTTGCGATGATCACAGTCTCGTATTATTTAGAATGTGCTTAATTTCATTTACTAATTCATTTCTTAATTATATCAAACCTTATTTTAAAAATCTGGTTAAACGTACATTAGTCGATCATTATTTGAATCCTGCCTTACACTCTTCTTTTTTGAAAGACTTCTTTTCCATTCTTAAACAAAGTAATAATAAGTGATAATAAGGGAGAGAAAGTAGGCTTTGCTTTTTTCCCTTTACCTATCCGATTTAGTTGTTGGCTATACCAAGTCAATTCCATCAATCCTTTACCATCAATAAAGGAAATTCCCGTTTTAATTGGTTTTATCGATAGCTTAGAAGCCTTGTTCTCTAACAAGCTGTTGGGGTAATCTGGATAAAGAGCTAACGGTCTCGCTAACCCAATGAAGTCTGTTGCACCAGTTTCTAATGCCTTGTTCATCGCTGAAAGTGTTCTAAAACCTCCTGTTAACACTAGTGGTACACTTGTTTTTTGTTTTAACTTTTCTGCGTATTCCAAGAAATAAGCTTCACGGGTAACTGTTGAGGGTTTTGCGTTTTTTCCAAACAACGCTGCCTTTTCATATGTACCTCCGGAAATTTCTATAAGATCGACTCCAAGCTTGTCTAATTCAGAGATGACAAACTGAGATTCTTCTTCAGAAAAACCAGTTTTCATGAAATCAGAACTATTTATCTTAACTCCTATCGGAAATTTATCTCCAACTCTTCTGCGAATAGCATGATAGATTTCTGACAAGAATCTAAAGCGGTTTTCAACGGGGCCACCCCATTCGTCTTGTCTCTGATTATGCTTGGGAGAAAGAAACTGGCTAATTAAGTACCCATGTGCAGCATGAACCTGCACTCCAGTGAAACCGGCACGTTTGGCAAGTTCCGCTGTATTGGCAAAACGTTGAATAATCTCTTTTATTTCTATATCACTAAGTGCGCGACTTTTAGGAAAAAAGCGCTGCAAATTTGGTTGAAAGGGAACGTTGGATGGCGCAACAGCTTCATCGACAACACCTTTTAGCACTTGTTTACCTGGGTGATTTATTTGCATCCATAGATGTGTACTATTTGTAGTGCCTATTTCAGCCCACTTTTTAAATAATTCTAGATTTTCGTCGTTTTCCAACACGATGTTTCTAGGTTCTCCTAGAGATTTATCATCCACCTTCACATTTCCTGTAATGACTAACCCCGCGCCACCTTCTGCCCATGCTTGATAAAGTCGAAAAATACTATTCGTCGGCAAGTGATTTTCTGTCGACATCCCCTCACTCATCGCTGATTTTACGATGCGATTTTTAATTATAGTGCTCGTTTGTTTTAAGATAAATCGCTGAGCTACTTTAGTTTGGTTCATAGTATAAGCCTCCTTTCAATCATTATAAACCTACCTCACTGTACTTATTTGCGGAAAAATTGCTAACTAACAGTCTCTCTAAAATTGACTCTCCATAAATATAATTTGATTATATAATTCTTTGTTTACCGGTGTAGCTATCCGGTATTTTTTAATCTAATTCTAAAACAGTACCACCAAACAGTTCTACTTCACTGTGACGTTTCGCTTCCATGTCCTGACGCATCGAAGGCTTACCTTCTGGATTCAAGGTACCTAATACAGATTTTGAATTGCTTTATGTAACCCGTTATATTTAACAGTAAAGATAATAAGGTCGGCGGGATCGGATGTCTGTTCCGGTGAGATATAGTTGAAATCACAACGCTCACCATTACAATAAACAGACTCTTGCTGGTATTTTTTCATCCTGCCCTCAACAGCGAGAATGCGCAAATCCGCTTTAGGCATATGCTTAGAAAAATGATTGGCATATAGAATTCCTAATGCCCCAAGTCCAATGATAGATACTTTTTTTATCTCCATTTTATCCAGGTCCCTTCTCTAAACGGATGACAGTCTAATTATCTTCTGTTTTCAAAAATTAAATTGATAGACTAATGTATTTGTAAATGTTGATGGTTTAAAACCATCGGAGTTTCTAATTTTTATCTAAAACCCTGTTTAAGTAACAAAAATTATTATTTATTTACATTTAACCCCCTTGCGGACAAGGGGGCCAACAAAAAACCAATGTCTGTATGGGTTTCCTTCCTAATAATATCTCGATATTTTGAAGTTACCCATTCATTTATGTACAAGTAGTTACGTGTTATTACCTCATTACAGCTATTCAACTAAACTAATAAAATTCCTGCAGTTAATTTTAGTGATCTAAAAACTCAAATTTATTATTCACTGAACCCAGTAGCAATAACTGTCACAATAATTTCTTCTTTTAGGTCTTCATTAATGACCGCTCCAAAAATCATGTCTAATTCCTCGTGTGAATTAGAGGCAATCACATCAGATGCTTCCTGCACTTCAATAAGGCTTAAATTAGTTCCGCCTGTGATGTTTATGATTACACCTCGTGCCCCACTCATAGACGTTTCGAGTAATGGACTATTTATCGCTTTAACGGCCGCATCAACCGCACGTCCCTCACCTCTAGCCATCCCAATTCCCATTAAAGCTGTTCCCTTATGGGACATGATAGTTTGTACGTCTGCAAAATCAAGATTGATTAAACCTGGCACAGCAATTAAATCAGAAATCCCTTGGACACCCCGACGAAGGACATTATCTGCTTCCCGAAAGGCTTCAAGCATTGGCGTTTTTTTATCTACAATCTCTAATAAGCGGTCATTGGGAATAATAATCAGCGTATCTATCGCTTCTCTCATTGAGTCAATCCCATTCTCTGCATTTAACGCTCTTGTGCGTCCTTCAAATTTGAAGGGACGTGTGACCACCCCGATTGTTAGTGATCCTTGTTTTCTAGCAATTTCAGCTATTGCTGGTGCTGCACCAGTTCCTGTACCGCCGCCCATGCCAGCAGTAACAAAAACCATATCAGCGCCTTTTAAAGCATCTTCAATCTCCTGTTGACTTTCTGCTACGGCTTTTTTCCCTAATTCGGGATTTGCGCCCGCTCCAAGCCCTCTTGTGGTCGAATTTCCAATTTGGATTGTTATCTCCGCTTTTGATTGATTGAGCGCTTGACCATCGGTATTAACGGCAATAAATTCTACACCTTCTACCCCGTCTTCAATCATTCGATTAACAGCATTATTTCCGCCGCCGCCAACCCCAATAACTTTTATTTTAGCAAATTGATCTATATTTGTATCAAACATGATTAATTCCTCCTAAACATCTGTATTCCTTATCTGCGCACTATTCATAGATAATCGAAACTTACTACTACATAATTCGAAGCTGTTCCTCTTTTTTTGTATCAATAAAGAACTTTTAATAGTAATTATTGAATCCTCTTCTTTCAAACACTATCATTTTAGTTGATCCGATTCTAGTGGTTTCAATTGAATCTATAAAATATCAAAGCCACAATCCCATATATACATAGAATTGTGGCTTTCTTATTCCAGCAATCATTCATCTATACTTATCCGATAACAAGTTTACTATAAAGAGTTGAAAAATGGTTCAGTTACGCCTCGACTATTAAAGAAAATCGTTCATTACCGCCGCTTTTGATAGATTGGTAATAAAATTGTAACGGTTGTTCCTTTTTCTTGTTCACTGTCATAGTAAATTTCTCCGCGGTGCTCTTCAATAACCTTAAAACTGACCATCAAGCCAAGACCTGTACCTCCTGACTTAGTTGTATGAAATGGGTTGCCTATTAATTCAAGATTCTCCTTAGAAATTCCATCGCCTTCATCAGTTACAGTGATTTTAATATAATCATCTTTTTGTTTTTCTACTTTAACAAATAGATTACCACCTGCCGGCATCGCCTCAATACCATTTTTAAAAATATTAATTAATACTTGTTTTATTTGTGTCGAATTACACTCTACCTCAGGAAGATTTCCCTCTACTTCAGTAAAGATTTCAACAGCTTGTTCTACTCGATTATAATCCATGATTGATCCAACATATTCTATCAACTCTTGTAAGTTATTCATTTCAAAGACCATTTGTTTCGGTCTACCAATAACAAGAAGATCATCGAGTATCGAGTTTATTCGCTCTAATTCATGAGTCATGATTTGATAATATTCAATGTCCTCTGGGTGCTTTTCCATTTGCAACTGCGTTAACCCTTTAAGAGACGTTAACGGATTCCTTATCTCATGTGTAATAGAAGTAGCAATCTGTCCCACTGTAGCAAGTTGTTCGGCCTGTCTGAGCTCGTCATTTACTTTTAAGTGAGCGTTAAGATTTGAAGAAAAACGGGTTAGAAGTATGTAAGATATAATTGCTAATAACCCATACAAACTAATTGGCTCTATAACATTTTCAAAGCGAAATAATACTACGCCGATAGCAACGTATTTACTAACTATTCCTGTTAATGTAACCCAAAAAAACTTTTTATTAATGAAAAGTGAGGAAAAAAAGATAAAGACTAACTCGGCTGCATTTCCTGTTGCAAAGTTAATATCTGTTCCATAATAAATCAAAAAAATATTAATAAGATCAACAACAATATAACTAAACAAGTATAGATATTTTACTGTATGTACTTTCCCTCTCTTTATTAAATTAAAAGATATAAAGAGAATCGGGACAAATAGTAAATGGTACCAATAATCTAATCCTCCAGCAGGTAAGCCTATTTCTTGATTAGTATAGTAGGGAAACACATAGAAATAAATAAAATCATATCCAATAAGAAACAGGTAAAATAACGTCAAAAAGAGCTTTAACCCTTTAATTTCTTCCATTTCCAATAGTAAGTTGTGGTTAGTTTTCTTGTTCATAAATTTACTCCCTTTATTACCAAATCATTCATAGTTTCAAGGTTTAGTTAATTCCTCTGATACTATCATATATTAAAATAGGTATAAAGTTCCAGTAAATTTTAATTTCTTGCATGTTTTTGTCATTTATTGTCTAATTTTAATTGAATTTCTGAAAAAAACAGTCTGATTACCTATGAAATCAGACTGTTTTTTTCGTTTACTTCTTTTTAAATTTGCTTCCGTTACTCTTCGAACGAATCTTTGACATCAAATCATCTACATTTTTTTGTTTGTTCACTGTAGTCTGCTCGTTTCGTTTGATTGATGTGATCTTTTCCTTTTCGATTGTGAGATCAAAATATGTTTTTTCAGTACTTCCTGCTGGCAACTCAGATTTAGCTATAATAAACTCTTGATTGATTTGCTCGACTAATATGACTGCAAATTTGTCGTCTTCAATTCTGTCTAGATAACCTTTCATGATTTTAACCTCCTATACAAGCAAGCCCTTCTGATTTTATTTCCTCGATTCTTGCTGAACCAATTCCATTTATTTGCGCTAAATCATTCACTGAATCATAAGGTCTTAGCACAAGCATTTCCTCAGCACGGGCCGGTCCGATATGCGTAATTTCTTGTACTTGCTCCACTGTTGCAGAATTGACATCAATACAACTGTTCGTTGACTCTGGTTTTTTGCTTGTTGAATCCTGCTTACCTGTTGAGTCACTGCCAGTTGTATTTTTGTTACTAGAAGGCGAAATCGTACCGTCTTTATTAGTTAATATCTGATAATCAAATCCATTCGTTGAAGCAATAATAGTTCCATGAACGTCAGTCCCATAAAGTTCACTACCTGAATTTTGCACAAGTTTTACAACTTCGTCATGTGGGTGACCATAACTATTGTCTGAACCAGCACTGTAAATGGCAACAGACGGATTTACATCATTTAGAAAAGAAGCATTTGTTGAAGTCGAAGAACCGTGATGTCCTAAATGAAGAATGTCTGCTTCTAGATTAATTCCACTTTTCAGCATATTAACTTCATCGCTCTTACTAGCATCGCCCGTAAAGACAAATCGTACTTCATTATACGTTAATTTCAATGATATCGATTCTTCATTATCATTTTCCGATACTGTTCTTGGGTATAATACATCAATTTCTAGTGGACCTATTTGAAATTCGTCACCCGTTCTTGGTTCGTAGTAATCTACATCATTTGAATCTATTGCGTTTAAAAGTCGTTGAAAAGTTTGTGAATTGCTCGTATTACCCGATAACCAAACTTCACCAACGTCAAATCTGTTGAGAACTTTATCTAATTGTCCGATATGATCTGCATCTGGGTGTGTACCAATTGCAATATCTATTTCTGATACATTTTGGGTGTCAAGATAAGTGATAACATCATTTTTGTTCCAGTTACCTGCGTCAATAAGTATCGTAAAGTCCTCATTTTCATGTGAGAATTGAATTAAGGTTGAATCTGCTTGTCCTACATCAATGTAATGGACTTTAAGGTCGGTTAAATCACTATCTTCTTTTTTACTGTCAGCAACTTGGGGTACTTCTTCCGTCTTCGGAGTAGAAGAATTTGTTGTTTTTTCTTCCGATTCTGATGAGTCACTTGCTTGACTTTGTTCGTTTGTTTCTGCTATTTCTGAGTCTTTATTGTTTGGTTCGCTTTGTTCTTGTGTACAACCACTTAGAAGTAAAATAGATAAGATACCAAAAAGAGCGACACGGTTAAGTTTATACATCTAATTCCCCGTTTCTACTAATTATCTTATCACAAAATGCCATTTTAAATGAAAACCCGCAAAATGGAACAACCTACTATAAAACATCCAAGTTTGACAAATAACTATGAACAAGGTAATCAACTTTATTTTTTAGAACAGAAATTAATACTTGGTACCTGCTTAAAAGGAGGTTTGTTATGAATATTTATCAAGCAATATGGGATGCGGATATGAATGAAAACGGCATTCGCCCCACTTTTACCAAAAAAAACATGGATAAGTCACAAGGTTATGTTGTTGTCGATACGAATATCTGCTTCCGTGAACACCATATTATAAAGGATGTACATATACCTGACAGAAAAAGAAATAGCTACCATTTGATTGAAAAACTCTTTGATAACTACAACGTAAACCAAAGAGATACAGAAAAAGATTCAACATATAAATCAAAAGAAGTTGAAGCATTCTTAAAAATGGCAGTTAAATCTTCTCCTTGTCAAATAGCAAAAAAATTTACCGAAGAATCCTCTAACAAAAAATTTAGTGAGCTTCAATGGTACACCTATTTATATGACCTATGGTTTCGCCAGTTTAATTACAATAACGGCAAGGATTTATCAGGCTTTGAGCATGTCTTTATTGGAGAACAAAAAGGACGGGATCTAGTAGGTCACCATTTTTGGTATAAGTATTGGCTTGAAGAAAATAAATATCTAAACAAACATAAAAGAGATAAAATCAAAATGACCTGTCAAAGTGATAATAAAACTAAATTTTCTACGCCGGATGTTGTTACTGTCGGTTACCACCTAGAGGCTTTCGATTATGAGAAAAAGCGTTATATTAATATTAAAAAACGAAAAGGCACATTCTTTGTCGGCCTAAGCGCTGAAGGACTATTAGCAATAGGAACAGTTCGAGCTAATGCGCCATTTGACTTTAAAGTAAATGGTGTAGATTATGAGCTTAAATTATTTATGAGTCCAGATGGAAAAAGCATTCGAACTTTTTATCCTACTAGCAGGAAAACCTGATATTCTTGAGAAATCTTCAAGTGTTGGGAATACTACCTTCAAGAACTGTCAACAGAATTTGTGGAAACACACTAAAAGTCATCATAGCACCGATTAAAAGATGACTCTACCCAGCTAAATGGTCAATCTAGTCCTTATCTCGTGTTTTGATATTCGAAAAATGATACACTAAAATTAGTATAGTAGATAGTAATAAATGAAAAAATTTAAAATTATATTTAAACAGCAATTTTTACTATAATACCTACAAAAAGACCATCATAATTGATGGTCTTTTTACTATACAAGTTATCAGTACTTGTCATGTACCGCAAAACGTTTGATAAGGCTGAGATGATTCTGGGGGTGGTGTGCAGTAATCTTCCTGTTCCAACGAGTGATCATAAGGACTAGAAAGAACTTCCAGTAGCTTTTCCATCACGCTATAGTCTTCATTTTCGACTGCTGCTTCTAGCGCCTCTTCCACCCGGTGGTTCCGAGGGATGACTGCAGGATTACTGCGTTGCATCAACCGATGTGAAGAGGCTCTTGATTCCTCCTGCCTTTCTAATCTTGACTGCCACACCTCTTTCCATTTCGCAAATTCTGGTGTCCCAAACAGAACGAAATCAGCTGGTTTATCAAAAGTTAATGCGCGAAAGGTGTTGGTATAGTCAGATTGATACTTTTCCATCATTACAAGGAGGTCATTAATGAGTGATTCATCGTCTGTTTCTTCATTAAATATCCCTAGTTTCGATCTCATTCCCGCTAGCCAATGAGATCGATACAACTCCATATAATTTGAAATTTCAGCCTGTGCGATTTTCACCGCCTTCTCAGAATCTTCATGTAAAAGCGGCAATAGTGTTTCAGCAAAACGCGCGAGATTCCAACCTCCAATTGGTGGTTGATTACCATAGGCATAGCGGCCTTGTCTGTCAATCGAACTGAATACTGTTGCCGGGTTATAGCTATTCATAAACGCGCAAGGACCGTAATCAATCGTTTCTCCACTAATCGCCATGTTATCGGTGTTCATCACGCCGTGAATAAAGCCAACCAACTGCCATTTCGCAATTAGCTCTGCCTGACGTTTAATCACTTCTTGAAGTAGCGAAAGATATCGGGTTTCGCTAGTTTCAACGTCTGGGAAATGCCGATTAATTGTATAATCAGCCAGAGTTTCGAGATCCTTACCTTTGCCCCATTTGGCAACGTACTGAAAGGTCCCGACACGTAAATGACTGTCCGCTACTCGGGTCAAAATTGCACCCGGTAATTCAGTTTCACGAATAACCGCCTCCCCGGTCGTGACAACTGCTAGACTTCGATTGGTGGGAATACCCAGCGCATACATTGCTTCTGAAATAATGTATTCGCGTAGCATCGGTCCAAGGGACGCCCGACCATCACCCCCGCGGGAATACGGTGTTCTTCCAGAACCTTTGAGTTGAATATCGAACCGCTCATCTTCAGGTGTAATTTGCTCCGCAAGCAGGACAGCCCGGCCATCTCCTAACATGGTAAAGTTACCGAATTGATGCCCCGCATATGCTTGAGCAAGAGGAGCAGCTCCTTCTGGGATCCGGTTACCAGCAAGGAATTCTACACCTTCTTCGCTCTTCAGTTCCTGAAAGCTTAACCCCATTATTGTTGCTAATTGATCATTTAGAAAAATTAACTTCGGTGAACGGACATGGGTTGGATTAACGCTCTTGAAAAATGATTCCGGAAGACGGGCGTATGAATTGTCAAAATTCCATCCTATTTCTTTCAATGTTTTTCCATTTTCCATTGGATTCTATCCCCTTCTCTGGATTCGTCTTTATCTATCTGAATATTTCTCTTTTTGTCATATAAAATTAGCATCAATTTAAAATTTAATGTCTACTCCTAACAATTTATTATACCCTTTCATAAAGGTTAACACTCTTCAACGGATACATGAAATAGTAAGCATAGCTCTGTGTTACCTTGAGGTAGATTTTTTGTTTTAAGTGTACATCTTCTCAAAAAGAAAAAGGAAACTCAAAAGTACTTGAGCCACCCATGAATTAGTATTTATAAGATTGTCCACCATCTATTGGAATAACGGCTGCATTGATAAATTCAGCTTGTTCTGATAACAACTTGGCAACTTGTAACGCGGTTGCTTGCCCTAACCCAGATCCTGCACCTGTTATTACCACTACTTTTCCATCAAAACGATTGTTCATTGTAACACCTTCCTTTCTATAAGAATAATTGTTTCCAAAGTAAGAAGATTTCAATCAAAAAATCATTTCAATATTTTTCAGGGTATTGGATATCTTAAATGAAAAGGAGGTAGTCTCAGATGGCTACTATTGAAAATAATCGACTTACTGGCTTTTGAGATATCCAATCTCTGGACTACATGTATGAATGACTCAATTAAAGTTTTTAAATGACTCGTTTTCTAAACGGGACGCAGAAGCAAAAACTAGAATCGAACACGTAATGAACAACCATAAAGTACAACTGCTGATTGAAATTACAATTAACTTACTACAATAAGGTGTAGATGTAAGACGGCCTTGACAGTACCTTAAAGTCGAGTATGTAGAGAAAGGGTTTTTAGCGGCATGCTTTTGGAGAACACAAGCAGTTAACAGAAATCGAGATTACCCATCTTTTCTTAAACTACCAGCATTAGGAGGAAATTTGAATGGACAAAGATCGTTACCAAAAAGGACTAGACAAGTTAATGGAGTACACGTTAACTGAAAATGCTAACATCTCCACACATTTAACTATTTCTGAAAACCTGGAAGATATCGCTCCAGATGTCGGCAAATACATAATAGAATTTGCCTATGGAGATATCTATTCACGATCAGGATTAACAAACCAGCAACGTGCACTTGTAACCATCTCATCACTTATAACCCAGGGCACTGAACCACAGATAGAGTTGCATATAAATACTGGATTAACATCAGGACTAACACAAACCGAAATTACAGAAAGTATTATCCAACTGATTCCATATACAGGTTTCCCACGAGTCCTTAATGCCTTAACAATCGCGAAAAATGTATTTGCACAACGAGACAATTCACAAAGCTAAGATATTAACTTATACATCCTTTTCTGTTTGAAGAACTATTCCAATCGTCTATAACTAGTAAACAAAAACGGACAGCGCCAGACACTGCCCGTTTTTGTTTATTTTCTATATGACGATTTTCGAGTTAAAGTAAACCGCACCCAAACTAAGACAAGGATAAATCAGTTAATCAGCCGTATCTAATTTCCGTTTTTCTTCTAAAAGTGTTTGAAACTCTTTTTCTAACGACTCACTTGGTTCGATACTTAGTCGACTTAGTACCTCTGATAATTTCGTTTCTACTACGAGCCGTTCGTCTTGGTTTGTATCTCGGTCTTGTTGGTGTTGAGAATGTTTATGTTCTTTGTAGGTTCCTTCAAATAATTCGAACTCTTTATTACGAATAGTCAAGATTCGTGTGGAGATATTTTCGATTAGTCGGCGGTCATGGGAGATGAAAATAATCGTTCCTTCATATTCCTTAAATAGCGACTCCAATGCACTAGCTGCTTCGATATCAAGATAATTCGTTGGTTCGTCCAAAATTAACGTATTAATATCACTCAAAAACAATTTTGCAAGAGCTACTTTTACTCGCTCACCTCCACTTAAAACACCTACAGTCTTATACACATCATCTCTATAGAAATGCAGTCTTGCGAGTACAGTTCGAATGAATGTCTCATCCTGTTTTGAAGTAGATTTGACATTCTCTAAAATTGATTTTTTCACATCTACTATCGTTAGATTTTGACTAAAATAGCCAATCTTCATCGACGGCGACATCGTGATACCTTCATCCTGTTTGATAATTTTTTTAATAAAAGTTGTTTTTCCACTTCCATTCGGGCCGACAATTGCTAGTTTATCGCCACCTCGGACATGAAAACTTGTTTTGTTCCAAAGAACACGTTCTAAAATTATGCCGGACACATCATGGACTCGAAGAATAATTCGATTTTTAAACGTATCTTCATGAGGCAAATTCATTTTGAGTGAAGGCGTCTCTTTGATTTTCTCAACTTTTTCAAGTTTTTCTAATCTTGTTTCCATCGCTTTTGCCGTTTGTTGCAACTTTTTTTGTTTTTTAGCAAAATACGGTTTCGCGCCAGTTATTTTCGCTTCAGATCTGCTAACCTTTTTTGGCGCTTTTGTTGCTTTATCAGCCTTTTTCTCTTTTAATTTCAATGCTTGTTCTAGCTGTTTTTTCTTCAACTCGTATTTTTCATAAGCTGCTTTCTTTTGATGAAGATCCATTTCTTTTTGTTTTAAGTAATCACTATAATTGCCTTTATACACGTTCACATGGCCTTCATTGACCTCCCAAATCATTGTGCAAATCGCATCCAGAAATGCTCGATCATGAGATACAATCACGTAAGCCCCCTGCCAAAGATTCAGTTTCTTTTCCAACCATTCAATATGCTCTGTATCAAGATTTGTGGTCGGTTCGTCTGCAAATAAGACTTCCGGATTCTTGACGAACACTTCATTTATATAGACTTGAGTCACTTCTCCACCGCTTTTTGTTGTATCCGTTATTTTCAACTGGGGTAAAAGTTCACAATCGGCATAACGAGTAACCTTCCCCTCATCCGGAGATAGTATATCAGCCAATACATTCAACAAAGTTGTTTTCCCACTACCATTACGACCAACTAATCCGATTCGGTCCTGTTTATGAATTTGCAATTGATCCACTTCTAATAACAAACGGCCCTTTATATAGTGCTTGACATTAAGCGCTTCGATTAAAATCACTTGATCATCCCCATTTTTTTAAAAAATTGCTGGGACAAAAAATGCCCCCTATCTACATTCAGATTAGGAGGCATAGATATAGGTGGACACCAAAAAGAGACACTTCTTTTAGGCTCAACTATAGAAATCCAATCCTAATTCTGAAAACTTCGATTAAAGGCATCAAAATAAAGCAGAAAATTCATCTGCTAAAAATCTAACCTTCAATTAATCGCTTTCGTAAATAGGATTAGTACTTCATCTAGTTGGTTCACCCTTCCGTTTTTTAGTTATATTTACATTATATGATACATCAATAATTGTCAAACGGTCCTTAACCGGAGATCTTTCACAACTAATATTTATAATGATGGAGGACTATCAGGAAGCGTGTTAGCAAGGATTATATAGATTAATAAATTCACAGGCAAAAAGATAAATAATAGTCTTACCATAAAAGAAGAAATACCAAAGTACTCGGCTATACCTCCACAAACTCCGGATATTGACCTATCTATCGATGATTTTCTTAATTTCTGATTCACTGTACTTCTCCTCCAACTTTTGACTGCGTTGTCTTCATACCTTGAAGAATCTACTCTAGTATATGTGCGGTTTGCTGTTACTGAGCGGAATAAACTAGCTGGTTTCTATTTCTTTTTTCTTAAAGATACCTACCAGTAATAGAATCAGTCCGATAATGAAAAGTATCGGAAACAAGTACCACATAATCAATCCTGCCCAACCACTTCGAACTAAAGCTGCATAGGTTAACCCTATTGAAAAAGATAAGGAAGGTGAAATTAACAGCATGAGAGCGATGCCCCAAACAATATTTTTTCGCTTTTTCGACTTACTTTTGCTAAGTTGATAAGCAATAATCGCTGCTGAAATTGCGATCACATATCCCACGACAATTGCCATGTTTTATCACTACTCCTCCATAAATCCTCTTTTCCTAACTACTTTGTGAGGAAAGAGCATATCCTTCTTCATTAGTTATATCCTCCGCATTGTTGCCTGTTCTTCCCCAAGCCGTAGTGAGTAGTAACAAAACAACTATAGCCGGAAATAATACTTTTAAAAAATTCATATGCTCACCTTTTAAAATCAGACTTTCTGTTTACTTAAAAGAAACTTTTAAATACCATGCTCTGCTACTAATTCAATAAAAGGTGCGTAAATCCTTCTTTGAAAGCATTTATTTAATGAAAAAGCGACTGCTTTAATCGAACAACCGCCCTTTCAGTTGAAATTTAATCAGTATAATTTTTATAATAAACTAGATTATCAGTCCATTCTCCAAATTCGAAAATAAACCCTTTTCTAGTACACTCATACTGCATTCCTACACTTTCAGCTAGATGGAATGAAGCAGAGTTATCTACGTTGATATGGGCTTCTATGCGGTGAAAATCTAAATGGTTAAAAGCAATATTAAGCGCTTCAGTCACCGCTTCTTTTCCGTAACCTTTTCTCCAATACTGATTATGGATAGTGTATCCAATTCGAGCCCACTTGAATTCATCTCTGGCTAAGGTTGAAAAATCTACCATACCTACATGTGTCCCATCGTCTTTTCTAAATAATGCAAATACGTGGGCAATATTGGTTAACGCTAATTCCTGATGTTTATCAACCAAATGAACGAACCATTGATAGGTACATTCACTCATGTCTACTTTACCTTTATCGTATCTGTGTTGAGATGGTTCCCGTTTTTTAAATTCATTCAACCAATTTTGATAGTCCTGTTTATTTAATGGTCTTATCACTAATCTTTCTGTTTCTGATACAATATCAAATTTTTCTTCTTTCGTTATCAATGTGACATCTCCCTTGCATATATTTTCCCTTAAATACAAATCTTGCTTTCTTATTGCGATTTAATTTATATACCATAAGACATCACACCCTTCTGTTTAATGGTATCAACTTTATCTGAATTTTTCCATCTACTTTTCATAGTATCCCGTTGAAACTTTGACAGTTATGAATTTTTATTTTTACAAATAACTGGTTATATAGTACCATTACTTATATTACCTATAAGAATACTTGGAATTATAAGGAGTTTTGGATTTGTATACTACTCAAATTGATGTTTACTTAAAATATAAAAGGCATTTTGAAAAATCACTCAGTCGAAAATTAACCATCAAAGAAAAAGACTTTCTTAGATGGCTGACTTTTAAGGAACTAAATTCTAATTAATTCTCGGACTCTATTACTCTCATTTAGTGATTTGTGACAAGCGTGGTATCTAGGCATGACTTGTCTTTCTCTGTGGTTACCAATGTCTTAGCTAAATGCCCAACCTTCGCTTTCTCCTTCAGGTTTAATTGACCCTCACCTCCTTCTGTTACTTCTTCAACAATCACCGTAAAACTCACTTTGAATACCTTAGGTTCCATCATAGTTTTCCTCCCTTTAATTTATCTATTAGTAACAACTTCTTAACTCAGATTCAAAAATTGTACGAATTCCTTAATAAATGTTCAACGTTCCAGTCGGTCGATTTCTTTGCTTATCTCTGTCGTAGTAGTCATCACGGTAAAAATGCAATCATATCCGCATCTTGCTCGATGTTACCCGACTCGCTTAAGTCGGACATAAATAGCTGTTTATCATTCCTTTGTTTTCTTAGTCAAAACTATAATCCTAAGAAGGGCGTTATTAGGTGTTGCTTTTGGATTAAATAAGTTTTTTTTGGGGAAAACAGGATAATTCCTATAGCGAAAAAACTTCTGGACCTTAAGTGCTGAAATTATAAAAAGGTGTCAGCCACTAGATGGAAGCTTGTCCATTTCAAGTACCTGACACCCTGATTAAATTAACTAGATTTCTTTTCATACTTTACGACATAAAGTGGTTTGTTTTTAATCGCTTCGGCATAAAGGACTTCTTTATAATCAGTAATGCTTTGCACCGCTAATTGATCTTTTAACCATTTTTCATCAATTCTGGCCTCTGTTAAATTATCATAAACAACTTTCCCATCTAAAATAACTGTTATTGGTAAATGGACAGGCTTAGAAGGAACGTTCAAATCACTATTTTTGGGAGTATCATATTCTGACTTAGGCAGAACACTAATTTCACCATTTGGTTCCAAGATTGCAAATTCTGCTTCTTGGATTGAAAAGTAACCTTGTTGTCTTATAATGCTTTGTAAACTATTAATATCTATTTTGGCTTTTTTTAAAGCATCGAATTTTATTTGTCCTTGATGGATGACTATATTTGGTTCTCCCTCTAGCAGCTTCCTTGTTCCATTAAACTTTTGAGTTAACATTTCTACAACGTATATAAAGATACCCCAAGTTAAAATAGCAACCGTTATTTGACTAATATTGATTTCACGATCATAGATGGCATTACCTACTAGTTCTCCTAAAATTATTGCAGAAATAAATTCAAAAGGAGTAATTTGTGAAAATTGCGTTTTACCTAGAAACTTTACCACAATAAATAACAATACAAAACCCCATAATAACTCAACTATAATAGATAAATATTCATTCATTTATTCAACCCCTAATATGAATTCCCCTCAACATTATTGCCTAGTTGTTACTATTCATACTTGTTAAAATGTCATATCAAAAAGGTGTCATGCACCATTGATGAACGTTTGTCCATTTTTAGTGCCGACACCTTTTTAATAAAATAAATTAAAATTCTTCATAGATAGCAGGATCTTGATTGTTAAGTCTGCCATCAGATCGTGTTAATCCTGAAATAAGGTCCATTTCCGCTATATCTAACGAAAAATCAAAAATAGATCTATTTTCAATCTGTCTCTCAGTAGATACAGATTTAGGGATAATAATTGACCCGAGTTGATAATGCCAACGCAGAATAACTTGTGGGATTGACTTGTTTTGCTTTTCCGCAATCTGTTTAATCGTGCTATTTTGTAACACTTCTTTTGCTTGAGCTAACGGGCTCCAGGATTGTGTCTTAACACCATTCTCTTCATGCCATTTAATTTGTTGTGCTTGATTAAAAAAAGGATGTAATTCGATTTGATTTACACTCGGTTTAACTCCTGTTTCTTTATCTAACCGTTCAATATGTTCAGGTAAAAAATTACAAACACCAATCGACCGAATAAGACCTTGTTTTTTAGCCTCAATTAACCCTTGCCATGCCTCCACGTAATATCCTTGTTTAGGGTTTGGCCAATGAATCAGATATAAATCATAATAGTCTAGATTAGCACGGTATAAGGATTCTTCAACAGTAGTAATCGCTTTGTCGTATCCTTGATAACGGCCTGGTAACTTAGAGGTAATTCTTAACTGTTCCCTAGGAGCCGAACTGCGTCTAACAGCTTCACCTACCGCACCTTCGTTTTCATAATTATAAGCAGAATCGATTAATCGATAGCCTGCATCATCAATAGCACTTTGTATCGCACTCGCACCTTGGTTGCCCCTAAGTTTAGATGTCCCAAAACCAATAACTGGCAATGTAACGCCATCATTCAATGTTATTTCAGGAATTAATTTATCCATCTTAATCACTCCTCTTATTATTAACCTAAGATTACCATAATTCTGAATAGTTAAGATAGCTTTAGGCTGCTGGTGTATCCGTTATTTGTTTCCTAGTTAAAAATCATGTCAGACAAGTATCTGACATGATGGTTACAACCTGTTCGCAAACAACTATTTATCCGTTGTTTATGGTTTGTTAAGCGAACTATATGTTATTTTCTTTGTTCAATACTTTGCTGCAAAGAAACCATTTCTTTAGCAAACGCATTTAATCGTTCTAGTACTTGATCATCAAATAGTTCATTCTCATCACTAAATGAATCATTATGAATAAAAATGTTGCTACTAGGTACCAATCCTTTCAAATAGGAAAGAATCGGTTTCAATTGATATTCAGACACAAGAAAGTGTTTTTCAATCTCTCCTGTTGTTACCATACCAGTTACTTTACGATTAAAAGCATCTACTGGTAGGTGATCGAGTAGATTTTTTAATACGCCAGAAATGGATGCTTGATAAATTGGCGTTCCAATCACCAAGAAGTCAGCATTTAACACTTTATTTACCACTTTAAATGTATCTTCATTATAATAAGCTAACGGATCACCATTAACAAACTCGACCTCATAGTCTCTTAAATCAATTAATTCTGTTTGAACCGTTGCGTCGAAAGATTTTACTGCCTCTAGAGCATTATGGACAGCTACGTTTGTCTTCCAACCCGCTAATGATCCTGAAATACCTACAAGCTTCATAGTTGATGCCTCCTATTAATACACTGTTCTACTCTTGTTCTATTTATTTTAACATTAGTCTTAAGATGAGAAAATAAAACTGGTTCTGCACGCAAAGAAACACTATAAATAAAGAATATTAGACTGAACATGATTACTAGCAAAAGTAATTTCAAGTGCATCCATAATAGCGCTAATCAGGATTTGGCCAAGTGTACTTTAAACAGCAGTCCTAATAATTATTTCAAGACTGGATACCACCAGTGCCCTTATTTATATTATATTCGGATATCATTTAAATAAAAACCAATAGTCTTGGTATAGCTATTTGATATCAGACACATTACAGTTTTCATCCACTACTTCTTCCTTGGATTGAATAGTTAACTTATATAAAATAAATCAAAATTTGAATGATAATCAACGACATTACTATAAGTTGTATTTGTTTAATTTAACTAGAAGACATTTATGATAAAATTAGAGTTGAAATAGTTAAATTGGACGGTGCATACATATGAAGGAAACAAAAAAGATTCAAGAGTCTGATTTATATAAACCCATCCAGACTCACTTTGTACGGGAAGGTTATCAAGTCTATGGAGAAGTAAAAGATTGTGATATGGCAATAGTCAAAGATGATGAGTTAATCATCATTGAATTAAAACTAAATTTAAGTATTGATTTACTCATCCAAGCAACAAAGAGACAGCGCTTATCGGAGCTTGTCTACATTGCCGTCCCAAAACCAAAGTACAAACCAAGATCAAAACGATGGACAGATATACGCCGGTTAGTAAAAAGATTGGACTTAGGGCTAATTCTCGTTTCATTTTCAGGAAAAGCTAGTAAAACAGAGATTATTTTTGAACCAACACCAACTAACCCCAAAAAAAGTACAGGTCAAAACAAACGTAAGCGACAAGAATTATTAAAAGAAATTGATGGACGAAGTGCCGATTTCAATATAGGCGGAACAACCAGAACACAAATCATGACCGCTTACCGAGAGAACTGTATTCAAATCGCTTGTTACCTTGATGATGCTGGTGAACTATCTCCAAAGGCATTAACTGACATGGGAACCGGTAAAAAAACGGCATCAATTTTAACCAAGAACTATTATGGATGGTTTGATCGAATTAGACGAGGAATCTATGTTCTTAGTGCTAAAGGCAAAAAAGAGCTGAAGGAATATCCCGAGCTTTTGTCTTATTATAGAAAAGAATGAAAAAGAGTCTTAAAGTGTGTATATTTGCACCACAATTGTGGTGCTTTTGTTTGCAGAATAATACGGGGGAAATTAAAAGAAGTAACCATTTATACAGTTCTCATGGTTAAAAAATAATTAAGATTAAACTTCTAACGTTTTGCCTTTCGCGCTTAGAATATAATATATACAAAATATAAAAACAGTTTCTCAGCGACCTGTTGATTAGTGTTTATATAGTACCTTAAGTTTAGTCCACAAGAATACTAGAGTTATATTGTGTCTAAGACTTGAATCAAATTGACGTTCACTTAAGTTATATAAATAATTTTAAAAATTCATTAAATCAAAAAAGAACTAAATTCTAATTAATTCTCGACTCTATTCCTCTTGTAGTGATTTCATTTAAAAGCAAATCAATGAAACCGCTTTCTAATTTCAATGATATAGCTTTTAATTACGAATCAATCAATAAATCATTACTTAAATGTTTTAAACCACTCATCTTTTCTACATTCCCTTACTTGAGTTTTCTTTCCATACCACAAGAATTCAATCTACTACAAAAGTAGTGTTTAAGCAAGGGATATGTAGGAAAACAGAAAAAAGTTCGTTAATTTACGATCCTCTTGTTACTTAATGGTTTTTCTCTACTAATGATTTCTGTGTAACTATTTATGTTTTGTCTCCACCTCATGAAAAGATGCTGCATAGTTGAGAATATCAACTAGTATTATTACCGTGAATACTAATAACATAAAATAGGAAAATAATTTCGCGTCAAAAAAGATAAGTATTCCAAAAAGCAAAAGTTGGAAGAATCCTAAAAGTATTTTTAAGAACATTAATGACTTGGCACCCGTTTCGTTATATGTAACCAAATTGGTAATTCCCATCCATAGTAGTAACCCACAAGAAAATAAATACATGATAAAAGGTATCAAAACATTGTGCAGAATACTCAAATGTTCACTATTAAAAATCAATCCATAATGATCCGTTATAAAAGGTATTAATGGCGTGTTCGCTATATCTCCAGATAATTGTTTTGCAACAATAGCTAACGCTAAACTTACAATAATAGTCATGAGCTGGGGAACGTAATCCTGAAATATTTCTTTACCATGATTAACCATTTACAGCACCTCCTAGTTCTACTCTATGAATTATAGTAGAAAAATAGGACTACTCTTTTAAATCACAAAAGGCGGACTTAACACATGCCTTACTTTTATATGATTACCCCCAAAATATAAATAGTGCCAACTTCTAAATAATAGAGATCGGCACTTTATTTATTGACTATATACTTAGTTTGACGCTTTTGGTGGTTGGCAAACATCACATTTACGTTGGTTTTTATTTTTAAATTTGGTAAATGATTTTTCGAAATTGTTTCCACACGCACATTTAAATAGTAATTTTTGAGAAAATCCGTGATACTCCGTCGTTAGTAACTTACTATCCGAGTTTTTCTCAACAAATTCATTAATTTTATCGATTGTCCATCGTTTATTCAAACTCTTACACCTCCAAATTTCATCGCTTTAGCGGAAGCTTTCTTGGCATTTCCGTTCAATTATGAGCAAAAGTCGTAATCATCCTAAGTTTTTCATTATACCATGAGCTGGCATACAATCAAACAGAGCATTATTAGTAAAAATGTCGCCAATTTTAACTAAATAGTTCCGATGCCGTGGAGAAAGTGTAAAAAACAGGTGAAATAATAAATTAAAAAGCAGTATCTTTAGCACCATAAATAGCAGTAGCTTATAAATTAAATAATAGATAATTTACATAAAGGTGGTATTCCTTATTAGAAAACCAATATTCTTTGCATTTCAGCCAACAGCGGAAATGGCAGAAAAATGATATTGGTGTTGGTATGACTATTGATCCAGAATAATAGCATTTCAGCTAGAAAGGAAGTGGTTAAATCTGTCAATAACAACATTTTTTTGTCTACACATAAAAGTATAAAGTTTAATTGAAGATAATCTCCAGTTTCTTAATAACACTATTATTTTTTCATTTCTTTATCCGTCATTACCTTATCTAATTTTTCTTCTAGTTTATTTAGTCGTTTATTTCTTTTGTTAAAGATAACAATCAATGAAATAATCCCTATAACTAAAGCAATTAGAAGTAATAGAGAAATTAATTGAACGATAACATCCCCTATATGTATTCCACCTATTACTGATAATAAAAACAAAATAAATTCCTCCTATCTTTTATAATACAAGTATTTCGACATTTTCATTATCTAACCCCTTAGTACAACATTAAAAGCCGCCTTTTAAGACAGCTTGATTTTGAAGTAACGCACCATTTAATGCAACACCAAAGTAGATCTCTTTAATAAAAAATTCCTTAGAGTATCTACCTTTTAAATCCACCTTCTGAATGAATCACCTGACCTGTAATCCACTCTGCCTCATCACTTACTAAAAACTTTATTGTTCTTGCAACATCTTTTGGTTCGCCTACTCTTCCAAACGGAAACATTGGTTTTAATTTACTTTTAATTTCTTCTGTCATCCAACCTGTATCTGTCGGCCCAGGATTAATAGCGTTTACTGTTATTCCCAGGGAGGCTAACTCAGCAGACAATGTAACCGTTAGTGCATCTACGGCTCCTTTTGTAGTCGCATAGGCTAATTCACCAGGCATTGGACCTTGAAACTGACCAGAGGTAATATTAATAATTCTTCCACCAGATTTTTTATTGAATCCTTCAGCAAATGCACAACTTAACATTGTTGTTGCTCGAATATTTACCATATAATGTTGATCTAACTCTTCAACTGTTAAACTTAAAAAGTCATTGTTCGTAGAATATGCGGCATTGTTAATTAGGATATCAGGATAGCCTATAGTTTGATAAACTGTTTTGAATAGTTTTTGCGGTGCGTCATTTTGAGTTAAATCTAATTCCATTTTTGATACCTTAACGCCATTTTCTTTTAACTCTTCTTCCAACAATTTAGGCTCCTCTAAATCCATTGTCCAAGGCATTTTTTTATCATATCCTGTCCAATAAGTAAAAAATATGTGATAGTTTGAACTCGCCAATTCTCTACATATAGCAGCTCCTATTCCTTTTTCACGGCTTACACCGGTAACTAAAGCAATTTTTTCATTCAATTGTTCCACAAAAACCCACCACTTCCTTTGAATAGGTGTAAAGCATAACTACCACTTTATCCCAAATTTTCTCTTGCTTATTTTACAATCGTCTCTTTTAATTTCATTCTCAGAAATTACTGCTTTTAAAATTTTTTCAAAAGGTGAATTACCGTTAAAATTTATAGTTGATTCTACGCTGTAATTTTCGTTAGCAAAAGAATAAATTAATTGTTGCACAGAGTTAAGCTCCTCTAACTCCCCTTTTTAGGTAATTATAAGGTCTTGAAAAGGGTTGGCATTTTAAACTGAGACATTCAAATAACCTTTCCAATGATCACTTTCCCCCTATAAAATTATCCTCTTTTTTGAAGTACACCCGATATTAGAAGAATACTAGTTCTTATTTAGATTAATTTAACACAATTATCAGCGTTATACTATGGTTTGAACCATTCCACTAACCTGCCATTATTTACAGTAAGTATTTATAGTTCCGACCGTTAATAAAAATCGGACTCTATGTGAAGGGGGCATGATAGGCTTGGTCGTCTGATGAACCAAGGGCTTCAGCTTTCAGGTCAAACATGCCCACAGAAGCTCCAGCTAAGTTCCTATCCACTTATCTTAGCGTTCATGTAGCACAAAGATAAGAGAGGGATTCAATTAACATACTAGAACTGATACTGTAGATAAGCACACTTTACTTGAATAAGTATAGGAACTGTCTGCTTAACGGCCCTTCTTTCGTTCAAGCACCCGTTGGTGCAATTAGGCGCTTTTCAATTTATTAACTTCATATGGAGTTACCTTAACTCCTTTTGGATACAGTCGATAAAGTATATAAATCATAATAGGAATTAAAATAATAAAAAAAATGGTACTTATCCCAAGGGCTAATCGCAAATAATTCAATAATTGTTCTAGTTCCCCCGGATCTGGTTCTTTAATTGACTCTGTTTGGGAATACAAGATAAAATCCAGAATTTCAGGAATCATAGCTATTAAATTATTCAACCCGTGCAGAATAATTGGAATAATAAGTTTTTTTGTCTTTACATAAATGATGCAAACGAATATGCTGAAAATAAATTGTCCAATGAAACCCCCATTAAAATGAATAAGTGAAAAAACAATAGAACTAATCATCATTGCTTTTCCAAGACCAATTGTTACTCCCCATCGATTAAATAAAAAACCTCTAAATAATAATTCTTCTGCGAATGGTGCCAATATAACAGTAATAATAAAAGTTGATAAAAGTATTGGAATTCCAACTGGATTCTGAGGTTCATTTGTTGTTGAAAGTACCTCTTGAATAAGTTCTTCATACATTCCTGTAATCAAATAAAGCAATGCCAAAAACGAAAAGACCGAAAATACCATTATGAATAATAGCGTAGATATGTATTTTATCCATCCTTTATGTCGGATAGATACATTACCAATAATGTGTTCTCTCTTTATTCCTTTTACTTTAAAGGAACGAAATAAAATGAATATTGTACCTACATATATAATTACAGAATATAAATCATTTATTCTATTTAAATCAATATTCGAAGTAAAATCTAAAAATAATAAAGCTAGGAAACTTAACACCATCAACAAAACAATTTTACCTATAACTGACCAAACACTTATTTTTCTAAGACTCAGCAATTCTGACATATATCTACCTCCTTATATGTCTCATTCAATTTTTCTGCCATTTCACCAATAGAACGACCTGCTTTGTTCGCAATTGTACCCTTTGATGAACAGCATTATTTGTTTTTATTTATATCTTCAAGTATTTTAATGATTTTTTTGTTTTGATTTGACTGTTCTTTTAGAAGTCCCACAATAGTACCGACACCTATAACAACAAGTAGTAGTAAAATCCACATATGAACTCCCCATTTTATAAATTTATTAATCTCACCCATTTGTTTAAGTCTAATCCTTCACAACCTCTACAAAGCAACCTGTTGCTTGTACAAGAAAATAATTTAATTGTAAAACTCCATATGTATTTTTTCTTTTTTGTAATAATCCAACCTGTCTTGTAAAGTTCCTGTATGAAATTCAAACTTATGACCATCTGGGTCAGTAAAGTAAATCGATTTTTTATCTCTTTCGTCTCTTGGACGACCTGACAATATGTTTACATTCAATTCTTGTAATTTATAGTACATACTATCAAATTCTGTTTCTTCTATTGAAAAAGCTATATGTGTATATGATTGACTAACTTCATTACGAGGAATACCTTTTTCTTCATTAAGTGCGAGCCATATTTCATTTAAATCAAAATAGGCAGTCCTTCTTCCCTTAACTAACAACTTTGCATCAAACACATTTTTATAAAACTCAACCGAATCCTCTAAATTAGACACTGAAAACAAAAAATGATTAAGCCCTTTTACCACACCGTATCACCTCAATTTTAAACTTATTACTATTACCATCTTACAAAGAAAACAAGTCTTATTCTGAATCTTTACTTTAAGTACATAAGTTCACATATCATTTTAACATAAAATTCCATTTGTTCTTCTTATTAAAAAAAGAAATCGTTAAAGTGTCTAAGTTTAACTATAAATACCTTTGAATATCCATAGGGAAAGGTATAACAAAATGGATATGAAGTACAATAACTTCTTAATGCTGGGGCAATACTAGAGTTGAATCGAAAGGCGGAAGATACGTTGCGAAGTGAGGGGCATTTTTCCTATAACCAACTTTTAGCATTCTTTATTCCTTTAGGGTTTTCAGCAAGTTTAACTGCCATTACACATGTAATCATAAATGGAACGATGAGTAGAGGGGAAAATGCAGCCTTTATTATCGCCTGTTATGCAATTGCTATGTCCATTTTTGGTATCATAGAGAAGCCGTTAATAATCTTTAGACAAACATGCTCTGCATTGGTAAAGGATAAAAAGTCCTTTAAGGTGCTTTTCCTATTTTTACTATATGTTGTGGCTGCTGTTTTGCTTATCTGTTTTATTTTGGGATTTACAGCAATTGGTGATTGGGTATTTGTTCATTGGTTTAATGCTGAACCTAATATGGTTGAGACTATCTCAAATACGTTTAAAATACTAACGGTTGTTATGGTACTCTCTGGAATTAGAGGGATATACGAAGGAATAATTATTAGGGAGCAAAAAACGAAGTGGCTAACGATTATGGTTGTCGTAAGACTTGCGACAATGTTAATTGCTTCTTATTTATTTGTTGTTTCTGGGTACATAACAAGCCTTACTGGAGCAATGATTTTTTTAATTGGCATGGCTGTAGAGTCGATTATTAGTGTTTGGAAAGGACAGTCATTGCTAAATGGAAAAAAAAGAAGCCGGTCAAAGCTGAAAATGAAGGGAGTTACTCGGTTTTACTTCCCGGTATTATTTTATTTTATTTCTCAAACTTTACTAATTCCTGTTATTTATGTTTTTTTATCCAAAACAAGTGATAAGAATTTGGCGATAGCCTCCTTTGCCCTTGCTATTAGCATAACTGGAATGGTGTTAAGTTTTTTTTCCTATACTCATCAATTAGTACTTCAATTTTATGAAGAACATGGTAAAAAAGTAGCTAGGTTTACTATAGTGATAAGTTTTATACCATCCATATTACTTAGCACTCTCTGTTTTACTCCTATAGGATCCTGGTTTATGGGTGTCGTGATGGGAGCAAACGCGTCCTTAGCAGAAGCGACGATAAATGTACTAAAAGTCTTTATTGTTAAAACAATTGTTTTTCCTTGGGTGGATTTTATGAATGGCTTTTTCATGTTACGAAGAAAAACAAATAAAATACTTATAGCGCAAATCCTTAATCTTACTACGGTAATCATTGCATTAATTTTTCTTGTGAATTTGTTTCCTGAGTGGAACGGATTAAATGGGTCTATTGCATCAACGCTCGGGGAAGTTATTGGTTTAATAGTTGTTATCATAGTATTTAAACGAATGGGAAGTGCGCCAAGTGAAAAAGAGAAAACATCACTTTTCACAAGAATCTAGTCTAGTTTTATGAAACAAGAATCCCTATATAAGGTTTCTAGGCAAAAGGATGTCTTTTTATTCCCATCAGGAAATACATTGTAGCTCATTATCTTCAAATAATTAACCTACTTCTTAGCAATAGCTTCAGTTGTACAACAAGATTTATATTGCTAAGTTAATATTCTTCTTTTGAAATAATACGCCATTCATTTGCTACAAGTTTGTCTATATAGTCATTGATACTAATTTCCTCTAATTCCATTGCAAGTGGATGAAGAGATACATAGCATTCGTTAGTTTCATAATTCAGGGTAACTTTTACAACCTCATATCCATTATGAAATCTTGAGTCAAATCCGGGGTCATCAATAATATCTCCTTTAACAGGGCGTATCGATGATTCAAATGTTTTCATTACTGTTTCAATTCTATTATTCTCTTTCTTCTCTTTTGTAGATGTTAGAAAGATGATCATTTTGATTTTCATTACATCGTCTCCTTTTAACCATGAATCTGTTAGTTATAAGTTGTAGTATATCACTTTTACATTCTTAATTTATTATTTAATATTCCTGTCTGCTAATTATGCTATTTCGTAAGTAACTCCGCCGAAACGAAATCATCTAATTTTAATCCCCCTCTGTTAAACTCTTTAAACCTTTCGTCTAAGTACATTTATCCACAAAATCAGTTCACTCTTTTTAAATCAGCTTCCTCTATTGAATCACCTGTAATTTCAAAGAAGTATTCCATATTTGGTGCTAACTCAATTGTGAAAGTCTCCAATGGCACTCTATTAGTTTGTTTTTTACCAACAAGTACAAATTCAAATGATGCTTCTCCTTCTAATTCAACATCCACTTCGTCAATATATTCGAATCTAAGGGAGTTTCCTTTTTCTAGTTTAGAACCATCAGCGTTAACCATACCGCTTGTACTCCCACTTGTAACAACTTCCATAGAGTAAAAATCAAAGTTAGCGTTGTTATTTATAGTTAAAATCATTTTATTCTCATTTGTTTCAATAGGAGTACCAGATTTATCCGTACAAGCCGCTAAGATAGTAATTAACAAAATTAAAATTGAGAACGACAATAATCTCTTCATTAACTCATCCCCTTAATTTATCAAATGTTTTAACTGTCAATTTCACTTTGATATTCTAAAATATCCCCTGGCTGACATTCTAAAGCCTTACAAATTGACTCTAAAGTTGAAAGCCTAATTGCTTTTGCTTTACCGTTTTTCAATATAGAAAGATTAGCCATTGTTATTCCAACCCTCTCAGAAAGTTCCGTTACGCTCATTTTCCTTTTAGCAAGCATCACATCAATATTAATTATAATTGCCATGTTATTCACCTCAGACTATTAAGTCATTTTCTGATTTTATATCAATGGCTTCCTGTAAAAGCCTTTGTAGGACAGCAGCGAAGACAGCGATAACCATTGGAGCGCCAATAAGTACCATACCGACTAATATCAGACCCGGTGCGTCATCCCATTCCGCGATGATAGCAATCAATGGTAGAGCTACTACATATAAGCCACTGATCGTAATCGCACATTTTTTTATATTCTTTAGAGCTCTTACAGATAATTTCGAGAAAGCTTTATTCTTGTCAATATAAGTTAAAAGTTTAAAAGCTTGATAAAAAGCCATGTAAAAAGGTATCGTCGAAACATACATAATCATTAAAATGCCATATACTACATACGCCAAATCAGAACCTCTTGTTGCTTGTTCATTCGCTTCATTTGCTATCTGTGGCAACAAAAATAGACATAAAGCAAGAACTGGAATTCCCATTAGAATAAGAGCTATTTTTAAAAAGATTGTTGAACCTTGTTTCATAAAAAGCACCTCACTTATTTATTATTAATTTGACTTTACCACTTGATTTATCGTTTTGCAATAAAATATTATTGATTTTAATTCAATTATTATTGTTTGGCGTTTTTTTGATTTCACAAAAAATTAGAACAAGCAGTTCAGTTTCAAAGTACGAATAGTAAATTTAAATTTGACAGTTGAGATGGTAGCGACTTTCGTATGACTGTAACAAAACCGAGATATATATTGTACTCGTGTTATATTAAATTGCCCTTACGATAACACTAACGAAATTCTAGTGATTTCATTGCGATATTCATTTAAATAAAAAACAAAAGAACTTGGAAAGATACCAAGTTCTAATTATAACAATTGCTTATTTTTATTATAAGAACGCTTTAATGAAAGATAACTAGTGAAAAACCAAAGTAAGCTAACACTTAATAATAATCCTATAATTGTGATCCATTCATCTTTATTGCTTGGTACACCATCAACCATTAAGTATAACAACATAAAAATAACTACGAAACTACACGTTCTACTAAATATATGCTTTATCTCTTTCTTGTAAGTATGTTCTGTTGCAATATCTGTATACTCAATGCCCGAAATTATATACCTTCCTGAAACATAAAAGAGAAATATTCCAATGGATACTAATAGCGCGGTTTCTATATCTAGATTAAAAAAACCGTTACAGATTATCATTATAATAAGAGAAAGGAAAAGTATTATTCCCCCTTCCGCGAAAAAATACAACATCCTTTTTTCCTTATATTCGTCATTTGGTAATAGAAAGGATATCCAAGATTTCATTACAACTCCACCTCCCAAAATAATTCGTCTAACGTTTTATTAAGCTCTTTTGCTATTGAAACACAAAGTTGAAGACTAGGGTTATATTCTCCTTTCTCAATCAGCCCAATTGTCTGTCTAGTCACTCCTACTCTTTGTGCTAGACGTTGTTGGGTTATTGACAATTTTATTCGTGTTATTTTCACATTATTTTTCATACATTCATCTACACCTCGCAATATATATATTACATATGCAAGTTATATATTACATTGTATTTTTAAAAAAATCAACTAAATTTATTCTTCTAACAAAATTCTCCAATAAATATTTATATATCCCTTTTCAAATACTACCTTTAACTATCGATGAATACATATAATACCTACGCTTTTAGCAATGAAGACACAACAAAACAGTAGTTCTTTTCGGATTGTTTTTCAAAAATCGCACCACCCAAAATTGAACTACTAAACATTAAAGATCAGCAACTTAACCCCGCATTTCTTCTTCTAGTTTTTCTGAAACCTCCCCTCTGATTATCCAGGTCTTATGCACTATTTATGACAAAAGCATGATTTAATATGGTCATCTACCAGTCCACTTGCTTGCATGAAAGCATAACAAATTGTTGGTCCAACAAACTTAAATCCTTTCTTTTTTAAGTCCTTGCTCATTTGATTACTTATCTCCGTTGTTGCAGGCACTTCACTTATACTTTCCCAATTGTTTTTAATTGGTTTCCCATCGACAAAGCTCCATATGTAATTCGAGAAACTACCCTTTTCTGCTTTTATTTTCAAATAGGCATGAGCATTTGTTATCGCAGCATTTACTTTTAACTTATTTCGGATAATTCCTGGATCGCTTAACAATTCTTCTTTTTTATTTTCATCGTATGTTGCAATTTTTTCTGGATTAAAACGATCAAACACAACGCGGTAATGTTCCCTTTTTTTTAGCACCGTGTACCAACTAAGGCCTGCTTGAGCACCTTCTAGTAGGATAAGTTCAAACAACTTTTGGTCATCAAATTCCGGAATTCCCCATTCGTTATCATGATAGTCGATATATAACGGATCATCATTTACCCAGTCACATCGTTCCATTCTAATCACCTCATTTGAATTATATCAAATGACAGAAGGGAAAGGACAGAATAGGTGCTAACATTATTTTTCTAAAATGGCAAAAGAATTAAAAGTTAAGCAGCTTCTGCATTATTTTTCATTTTTAAAGAAAACATAATAAAAGAATGTTACCATTAGACTATGTACGAGTATGAGGAGGATTATAAAATGGATGAAATTGAAGTTGGCGAAGTTTTTACAATTAGTGATGAGAAACAAGAAGAACATACCGTTGAAGTGTTAGCAAAGGTTACATTAGAAGGAACCGACTATGTAGCTGTCAGCTTTATTGAAGATGTACAAGAGGAAAGTGAAGAAGATATAGATATCTTTTTCCTCAAACTTGATGATGATGGTGATTTAACCGCTGTTGAGTCTGACCAAGAATTTAATAAAGTATCTAAGGCATTTGACGCACTTTTAGAAGTTGAGGAAGACTAATAAAAATAATGAAAAACATTTAAGGCGTGAGGACTGGTAACAAACCGGCTCGCGCCTTTTATTTTTGATTAAAAATAGATCCTACATAGTTTTCACGACATTGTTTACACTAACAATAAACTATTGATTATTAGAGGTGTAAAAATGAGCCCTAAAAAAGATGACAAATACACAGATTTTTCAAATGTAGAAACACAGCGAACCTTTCTTACTTCCGAGGAATATCCAGAAGGACCGTTTGGTTCTCCTAGAGGAAAAAATGTTCCAGTAGAAAATAAAGATACACCATGGAAAGATGGACAACACTATTATAGTAATTTCACATACGAAAATCGCAACCTTCACGAAGACTTACCGAGACAAGAAGATGGCGCACATCCCACACATGATGAAGAGGGGAAAGAACACGAAGAACCATATAATGATGCCAAAAACGGAAACGGTTAATAGCTAAAAAATGGTGCCATCGACTATAAATGGACTTTTGTCCAAGGATAGAATGGCACCATTTAAATATATTTTCACCAAAAACTAGTATAGCGTTTGAAGCGCTTCTTTATTGAAAGGAAGTAAATCATCTTCCCTGTTGTCGCGTACTTTCTTTACCCACTCCGGATCCATTAATAGAGAACGGCCGATTGCAACTAGGTCAAACTCATCATTTGCTAGTTTTTCAGTAAGACCATCAAGACTAGTTTTCTTCGCACTAGCAAAGCTTGTGAATTCCCCGTCTAGTCCAACAGAACCGACAGAAATCACAGGCTTACCTGTCAGTTTTTTTGTCCAGCCTGCCAAGTTTAAATCAGAACCTTCAAATTCCGGCTCCCAGAAACGACGAGTAGAACAGTGAAAAATATCCACTCCTGCTTCAACTAAAGGTTGTAGCAAACTTTCTAGTTCGTTCGGCGTTTTAGCTAGTTTTGCTTTATAGTCACTCATTTTCCACTGAGAATAACGGAAGATAATTGGAAAATCAGGACCAACTTCACGGCGACAGGCTTCTATTATCTCAACGGCAAATCGTGTCCTGCCAACGATATCTCCGCCATAACGATCGGTGCGCTGATTTGTATCTTTAAATAGAAACTGATCTATTAAGTAACCATGTGCACCGTGAATCTCAATTCCGTCAAAACCTATCCGTTTTGCATCAGCTGCTGCTTGACCAAAAGCTGCTACAATATCAGCAACCTCATCTTCGGTCATTGGCTCCGTTACTTTCTCACCGGATAATTCTAGTCCTGACGGTCCAACAGGTAATGCTTCTTGATTTGGGAGGTCTCCCTTTTTCCGGGTCATCCCCACGTGCCAAAGTTGAGGAACAATTTTCCCGCCAACCTTATGAACTTCCTTTACCACTTGAGCCCAGCCGTTTAATGATTCTTCGCCATAAAAAACAGGAATACTAGCACCTGAAACAGAAGACGGATGATTGATCCCTGTACCTTCTGTCACAATTAAGCCTACTCCATTTTCAGCTCTGCGTCTGTAATAGGCTGCCACATCTTCCCCTGGCACTCCAGCTGGTGAGAACCCACGCGTCATGGGCGCCATAACGGTACGATTAATTAATGATAATTTATCACTCTCAAATGCTTTAAATAACGGTAAAGTAGTTGTGTTTTTATTTGTCAATGTATGTCCTCCTCTTTCTTGATGCACTAAGAATTGTGTCAAAATTCATCAAAAAAGAAAAGACATCTGCTTAAAAAAACGAACAGAGCCAGGCACTGTTCGTCAACTTATTATTCTATTAATCATCAAACACAACGCGCGTGCTCCCAATCATATCATGAATCCCTTGTTTTTGTGCAGTAAAGGCAACAACAATATACAACACTCCTGTTATAAAAAACACACGCTGAATGAATCTCCCGACTACTTCTCTGAAAAGAAGATCACTCCATTGCAATGGTGCTGCATCCTCACGTATTACTTTTAAGCCAAAGATCATTTTTCCTAATGTCTGGTTAAAGCTTTTCGTCATTAACAAAAAGTATAGATAGAAAAAAGCAGAACCAAGAATCCCGGTGACAGTCCAAAATCCAATATCCATACTGACGCCATCATTAATAAATTTAAATGGGATAAACAGGATGCCGTTTATACTAAATACGATAATCAAGTCAGCCAAATACGCCCAGAATCGCATCCAAAATCCGGCATATCTTCTATCCGTAGTTGGCACTTGAGCATACTCTACTTGTTCTTCACTCATAACGACACCCCCTTATTTAGAATATAAATACATTGCACGTGGCGCATTGTTTTGTCTAAGTAAATCTTTAATACCAACTAAATCTGGTTCTGAGCCAAACATTGTTGTCATCGTTCCACCGAGTAGTTGATCCATATTGAAGCCTTGTTCGTATTCAATTACTTGTGCATTACCCAGTTCTTGCTCTTCCTTCATCATAGTAATTGCATCATCCAACGAACCAAGTTCATCGACAAGATCTTTCTCCTGTGCCTGTGACCCGGTATATACTCGACCATCGCCCAATTCGCGCACACGATCCTCAGACATTTCTCGACCGTCAACAATTACCTGGACAAAGTCAGCATACATGTCATCGATCATCGTCTGTAAAATTTCCCGTTCATCATCTGTCATCTCACGTGACATCGACATGATATCTTTATACTCACCACTCTTAATTGTGTTGAAGTCTATCCCATATTCATCGGCAAATTCAGCAAAATTAAAGCTTTCCATAATAACACCGATTGAACCAGTTAGTGTCCCGTTATGAGCAAAAATCTTATCGGCAGGAGCAGCGATATAATATCCTCCTGATGCTGCAGTATTGCCCATCGACACATAGATCGGCTTATTATATTCTTGTTTGATTTCTACGATTTTATCATGAATCTCCGCGCTTTCCACTACACCTCCACCAGGTGTGTTAACGCGTAATATAATCCCGTTGACGTTTTTATCTTCTCCAGCTTCATCCAGCATGTCCAAAAATCGGTCATGATTATAGGAATTCGTATTAATCAACGTACTTGGAGTTGTGTTTTGAATAACCCCATTCAAGTGAATGACTGCAATTTTGTTCGTACCTGAGCCTTTCTTGATTACCTTTTCATCGAATTTATTATCATTTTCTTGTAAATTAAACATCGATTCAAAGTCATAAGTGACCAAACTTGTTATGAACTGAAAGCCTAGTGAAGCAAATAATAGACCTGCAGCAACAATTAGTGCCACCCAACGTTTTTTGTTCATATGTATATCCTCCATTTTTTCTACTATTTCATCAATTTCATAATACCTATTTACCGCCATTAGGACACAACATATAGTTGGAATATGGCTTGATATTATAATTATGAATTGACTCATTTGTTTAAATAATACATTATATAAGTTTAGTTTTCGAACTTATCGCATTCAGGTTAAAAACAAGGATATATATAAGAAAGCTTTACACAAAAATATAAAATCTATTCAAATGCTTACCATAGCGCTTGAGTGCCACATTTATACACTGTTTTTTTATGTTACCAGCTTAAAAAATCTAATCTGATATCCGTACATTCTTTAATAATAGGCATATGATATCTTTATAACCTATGAAAGGAATGAGTTTAACGAATGTATTACAATTATAACACCTATCCATACCCTTATTACGCTAACGCATCAATTTATCAGTCAGACATTATGGCAAGAAATAGTCAGGAAAACAGCCAACAAATCATAAATGCTATTCTTGCTCGCTTAAATAAAGAAGCTTCAGCAATTGATTTTTATAGTCGTTTAGCAAATATAGCGCCACAAGAGCATAAGAGTACTATTCTTCAAACATTAGAAGACAAACAGGTTCATGTAAAACAATTTACCGATCTTTTTATCAACCTTACTGGCAGACAGCCTGTCTACCACATCGATAAAGTTGCATTCCAAACGTACCAAGAAGGGATACAAAAAGCTTATGACAGGGAAATAAATGCTTATGAGGAAGATCGATTTAGTCCAGTTTTACATGTACAACATCCTCTAGTTAGTGATGTTTTTTCACGTGTTTTAACTGCGGAAAAAGAGCATGCAAATCGGTTTGGCTTTTTAAAAAAGCAAGAAGTAATTGAACTAAGAGATTATGGAGCAGACCCATTTGTCGTTAATATTGAAAAGGCTGCTAAACAAAATAAGAATTACCGTACCGCTTTATGGACAGGAGATCATTTACAAGTGACCTTGATGAGTATTAAGGTTGGAGGAGACATCGGTTTAGAAACACATCCGAATCTTGATCAATTTATACGTATTGATCAAGGTCAGGGCCTTGTACAAATGGGCGACAGTAAAGATAATTTAACTTTCAAAGAAAAAGTATATGATAATTATGCGATTATCATACCGGCTGGAAAATGGCACAATTTAACCAATACGGGAAATGAACCGATCAAACTTTATTCTATTTATGCCCCACCACAGCATCCATTTGGTACTGTTCATGAAACAAAAGAAATAGCAATGGCCGCTGAAGAAGAGCACGACCATTAATATAGACTTTTAGTATCATTCATAAAAAAGGTCAGTTACCGCTGACAAGGACGGTACTGACCCTTTTATTTCTGTAAATGGCCAATTCGGCATCTACATGAAGTTTTCCCGATAATGTTGGTAAAGGATTGCTATTCCTTTTGATTTCGGAGCAGCTCTATTCTATGATGATCATAACACATGAGCTTAAGTAGGAAGGAATTCGACAAAACCCCGGGATTTATGCTAGTAAATTACTAAGCCCGAGGTACCACAATAAGGGAGTTCCGATACGGTAGAGAAAATGCAGTGAAATAACTTAATAAAACACTTTATGTTTAGAACCATAAATTACAGTAAAAAGCACAAAAAACTTAGTTTTAATATCCAACCGTTCTGTTTTTTTATCGTCTTATTCAACTAAATATAAGTTACCCTTTACTTTAATAAGCAATAGATTTTTTGTATTTTTCAAAGAGGTATTGAAATCCATATAAGAAAAAAGCCTTGTAAAAGAAATATAGAAAGAATTGAAATTCATTTAATTGAACTAATTTATAGAGTTTTAATTTTGTAAATAACCTTGTAATTGGATATGCAAAAATTGCTTGTCCAATAGCACTTAACATAATAAACTTTTTAAAATTTCCATATGCCCAGTTTAATGTCCATAAAGACATCGCAAACATTGGACCAATGAGAAAAGGAAATTCATTTTGTATAAAGGACTTTGGCTTATTATAAAAAGACCACCAATTTCGATGTTTTCCAATTTGAAGATCCAAACCACATAATAGTATAGCAAGGATAGAAGCTGGTAAAAATCTCTTTATAGAACGCCATCCTAACACAGGCATTGTAAGCGCCGAGAGTATTATTATTACACTATTAAGTATCCACTGATTTTTCATTGACATATTAATAACCCCTTATTCAAAAGAATTTATTCTAGCTTATTGTATCTCCTTCGTTACTTATTTATTCTGCTACTTTAGCACAACAAGCGAGAACTCTTCTTAAAGAATAGCATCTTAGGTCATCAAGCGTAGCTTTACTTTTTGACTGTGTAATGTATGTAGTTCTACAAACTGATTAATGGTTTCAGTGCCATTTTATGATAGTTTAAGCAACTTTATTTGTTATTTTCATAAATTGTTCTTGGTTCGCTTGGAATAGAGCAATTGAACTACCCGCCACTTACCACCCTTACGGGTTGCTTGAAGTGGGGGATTCCTAAGAACACCAACCTATCGGTTAGTTATGGATTAGGCTATCCCCGCAGTTCCTGCGGTTAATCATAACGCTTCATTACGAACATTGATACTTGCGTTAATATCCCTTTCGTGATGACTCTTACACATTGGGCATGACCATTCACGTAAGGCAAGATTTTTAACGTCTTTGTGTCTATGACCACAATTGGAACAAAGTTGACTACTTGGAAAGTTTTTAGCTACAGGCACGATTTGTTTTCCGTACCAGTTTGCTTTGTATTCCAACATTGTTCGAAATTGCGACCACGATACTTCACTAATGACTTTTGCTAAATTGTGATTCTTCAACATGTTTTTGACAGACAAATCTTCGATTCCGATGATGTCGTGATTTTTGACAATCTCGGTAGAGATTTTATCTAACATATCTTTTCTTGCATTAGCAATCTTTTCGTGAAGTCGGCGACTTTTGTTTTTTGTTTTTTCCAATTAGAAGAACCAAGTTGTCGCCTTGAAAGAATACGTTGGTCTTTTGTTAACTTTTCTTCTAACGTGCGGAAGAATTTTGGATTTCTATATACCATTCCATCTGAAAGAGTAGCAAATTCCTTCAACCCAATATCAATTCCAACGGATGAACCTGTCTTTTCAAAAGATTCAACTTCTGTTTCAGCTAAAATGGAAATGAAGTATTTACCCGAAGGGTTACGTCTGATTGTTGCATTCATGATTCGACCTTCGACTTCTCGACTTTTTGCAAAACGAACAAATCCTAGTTTTGGTAATTTAATATGTTTATCCAAGACAGCAATATTGCCATTTACACATTTCGTTGTGTAAGATTGAACAGGATTCTTTTTTGATTTAAAACGTGGTTCTTTGTTTTGTTTTTTGTAATATTACTTTCCCTCCAATTTTTCACTTACAAAATGCCCTATAAAAATATATCCCGAGGAAACTCCTAATGCGGTCGAGAACGCAGTTATAATATCCAAGTCAGGTTTGAAAATTGCATTAAAAATTAAATTAATAATAAATAAAGCTGAGAAACATATTAAAAAATTTATTGAAATCCGTCTCATATATTTCCTCCGACAACAAAATAATATCTTAATTTAATCAAGTAGTATGTTTTACTTTTTTTGATTTCTTCTAATAAATAACTCACCTTTTCATTTCATTCTATTATCATATCTTTTGCTTTCTAATTCTCGTAAAATCGAATAAAAAAACTATTAAAATTACTGTAGTAAAAATAAGCGTTCAGTTCGATATTAAAAGTTCAAAATACGTACAAGAAGTTCATTCAACTCTGTAGCACTATGACGAAAATCTTGTCTGTACCATTCAATCACTACACCAAGAATCGCATTTGCTTGATACGCACTTTGCAACGTTGTATCGATATTAGTTTTTCCATGAAGGTCTATGTCATTTTTCATTAATGTTTGGATGTGATCAAATAACAAATAATAATAAGATAAAGGAACAGATTCGGAAAATACAACTCTGTAAAACTCTTCATACTTTTCTATATGATGAAATAACCGGATAGTGGCAGGGTTCAATTTACTAGGCTGTAGAGTATGCACATGTTTATATGGTGCGAGATAAGAATCAGTTAAATCTTTCATAATGTCATTAGAATATTCTTCAAACAAATTCTCTACTTGTCCATAATGAGAATAAAAAGTTCCCCGATTAACTTTTGCGATTTTACAAATTTCAGTAATGGAAATCGAATTCAACGTTTTTTCCTTCAGTAGAAGCATCAAAGCTTCCTTTAAAACATCTTTCGTTTTTATCACCCTTAAATCAGTTTCTCTCACCTTTTTCACCTCTTACTAAACAAATTTCTATTATTTGTACTATAAGAAACAATTTCTATTTTTTTGCTGATTGAAAGAGATTGTTCATTAGTAATATACTTGTATTATACAGCTATTCATTAAAAATTAGGAGGTAATTACTTATGAGATTAGAAGGAAAAGTAGCCGTTGTTACAGGTGCTGCATCTGGAATGGGTAAAGCGATTGCAGAATTGTATGCTACAGAAGGTGCGAAAGTTGTAGTTGCTGACCTTAACATCGAAGGTGCTGAATCAGTAGTAAAAGGAATCACTGATAACAGCGGAGTAGCTAAAGCAGTGCAAGTAAATGTTGCAAAACAAGAAGAAATCGAGAATATGATTGATACAGCCGTAAATGAATATGGAACATTAGATATTCTAGTTAATAATGCCGGCATCATGGATGGATTTGAACCTGTTGGTGACATTGGTGATAAAAAATGGGATTTATTATTTGATATCAACACAAAAGGTGTTATGCGCGCTATGCGTAAAGCAATACCTATCTTCTTAGAAAAAGGAAAAGGTGTGATCGTTAATACGGCTTCAACCGGGGGACTAAACGGTGCACATGCCGGTGTTGCCTATGGAGCATCAAAACACGCAGTGGTTGGTATGACTAAAAATACTGGTTTCATGTATGCCAACGAAGGAATTCGTTGCAATGCGATTGCACCAGGTGGTGTTGAAACAAATATTGCCTCTTCAATGACAAAAGTGAATGAATTTGGTGCTAGTCGTCTTAAAGCAGTTCAGGGTGTCATGCCTCGCACGGGTAAATCCGAAGAAATTGCACAAGTTGCCTTATTCTTAGCATCCGATGAGTCAAGCTTTGTTAATGGTACAGTACTAACTGCAGATGCCGGTTGGACTGCAGCATTTTAATAAATATTACTAACCTAAACCCCAGTTCACAGTGAACTGGGGTTTTTACGTCTCTAAAAATATAAAACATTAAGTAACTTTATTGAATTAGAAGAAAACGTTAATGCGTATATGCATGATGTGTTTGCTTCTCTGTTAGGAAGTGTATTTACGCAACTGGATCAAGTGATAAAAGTTCAGAACCAAAAAGAGGGTTGGGCAGCAGTAAGAGATAACGATAAATCGGTTCAATTAACCTTTGAGGGTGTGACTTTCCGTCACACCTCGATGAGAGATAAAAGTGGGAACTGCAGGCATCCTTTTGATGAGTGGCTGGGATTACAAAAGCACCAACGCCACAGCTCTTGATTGAAGTGAAGGTGGCGGAAATGGCTAGTGAAACGGCTATCGTGAAACAGCACGGGTCTTAAAAAATGGACAGCAGTGGGGATCAGGCACAAGCTGTTGAAGATATGGTGGTTGAATTGGGGAAGTAGACTTCTTATATGCCGAGGTAGATGGTATATTTGTACGGGGAACACAAAAGAAAAAAAGCCTAGAGGTTCGTCACGCGATTATACATGAAGGTTGGGATAAGAACGGAAAACGTGTCTCCCTATGGGATCCAAAAGTTATTATGACAACACAGCTAACTTCTGAATTTTGGAAAGAGGTTCAAGCCTTTACAGCCCACCAATACTCGTTAGAAGGTACACAAGTCGTTAGTAATAGTGATGGTGGTTCTGGATATACGGCCGAGAGGTTTCAAGAAGCATTCTCGCAGTCGGAGTACCCAGTACTAAATCAATTGGCCCCTATTACGTTTCACAGGCGTTAAATCGTGCTTTCGGTGGAGGGAAAAGCGAATGTAAAGATGGTATAAAAAAAGCCCTGAAAGAACATAACCAAAGCAATTTCAAGCTTTGGATAGACACCGTTAAGAATTGCTTGATGATCAAAAAAGCATGGAAAAACTAGATGTTTTTCGCGCGTATATCGAAAATAACTGGGAACGTATCTTTGATTGGAGAAAAAGTTGAGAATCCACCTAAAGATGCCCGAAGTTTAGGCGCGATGGAGTCCAACCAACGCCATGTCTCCTTCCGTATGAAAAAAAGAGGGATGCATTGGAGTGAAGCAGGCGGAGAAGATGGTAAAGATTATCCAGGGCATTTTAAATGGGACGTTACGCAATGTGTATCTTAAGCATCAAAAAAGAAGCGAAAGGAAACATCGTATCGTAAAGCAGACAGTGAGGTTGGTGCAAATTCTACGTCAGCCTACACGTCCATCCATTGGGACAAAACAAGGATCGATTAGCTTATACGTTGCCCACTCAACTGCAAGAGGACAACTGTTGAAGAGTTTACGATAATACTGATAACTACTTACTAGCCAACAAGCGTAAGCGCGGTAGAAAGAAGGTGTACAAAAATAGAGTGCCATAAATATTGGCATTATAACTACATCGAGAAAAACTTGACGCATACAAAGTTGCTTGTATCCTTTATTAATTCATATAAATTTGATATAATCTTTTCCATGAGAAGGCCTCTTTCTTAAATGTACTTGCCGGTCAAAGCATACATTTTATGATAGAGTGCCTTTTCTTTTTTTGCTAGAAAATAGATTCATATAACCTCGAGAAATATTTTACACATAGTCAAATTTGAAAAGGTTCAATATTTCAGGGTGCATATTGCTTGATTCGTCGCGGAATTACGTAATGTTCTGTATGCACACTATAGAAGTTGAAATTATAATTTGTCATAAATAACAATATAATTATTTAAGACGATAAATATTTTTCAAAAAGTATATCAATTGCAAAATAGTTATAGTGTATAATTTCCCATTAAAGCATACATTGTTTTGGTTCTTCACCGTACATTTTTATATTCTGTATAACCTTCTTGTTGAATCCGTTAAAGTATGATTGGCCAACTCTTACACTCTTTCCAAAATGATATTCTCTTGCACCAACTACATGATGAATTTCTTGTATGTTATTTTCGGTCAGCCCAGAACCTGGCATAATAATAGGACCATTATTAATTTGTGAAAGCTCTACAAGTTGTCTCAAATAATTTTTGCCTTTTATACAATCAACCTCACCACCAGAGGTTAAAATTCGTTTTACAAATGATTTATATGGTACTAATGTTTTGTAAGCTTCTTCTATTGAACTAACGTAATCAAATGCTCGATGAAAAGTAAAACTAATTTCATTAGATATCGAAATTACCTCTTCTACTAATCGTTCATTAATCGTACCATTTTTATTTAAAGCACCAAAAACAAAATTTGATCCTCCCACTTCTATCATTTGCTTAATTTGTTCTAATATAAGGCGTTCTTCTGCACAAGAATAACAAAAACTATAATCACGAGGTCTAATCATAACTTGCACAGGAATCGATACGCTTTCTAAAACACTTTTCACTGTATCCACGCTAGGTGTTAATCCATCCTTGTCAATTTGAGAAACTAATTCTAACCGGTCTACTCCTAATGCCTCTGCTTCCATTGCCTCTTTTTTATTTTGCACGATTACTTCAATATACATATTGTTCAACTTCCTTCTGTATCAAATCCACTATTAACCTTACACCAAAGCCAGTGGCACCGGCAGTGTAGTATCCACTTAGCTTATAGGCTTTAACTGTATTAGCCATATCAATGTGAATCCATTTTTTATGATTATCAATAAAATTACTTAAAAACTGAGCAGCTATAATTGCACCTCCAAACTTACAACTTCCAACGTTACTAATATCCGCTGTTTCACTTTCCAAATACATTTGGTAATCTTTCTCTAATGGCATGGGCCAGACAGGATCGCCCGATTGCTCTCCTATTTTATGATAGACTCCAAAGTCTTCCATTTTGTTACAAAACAAACCTGCATACTTTAGGCCTAACGCTTGACCGATAGTTCCTGTCAGTGTAGCAATATCTATGATGGTATCCGCGCCTATTGACTGAGCATAAAGAAGGCCATCAGCCAAAATAAGTCGGCCTTCGGCATCTGTGTTTCCTACTTCAACTGTCAAACCATTAGCGTATTGTATTACATCAGATGGCAAATACGCCTTCCCACCTGATACGTTTGTAACTATTGGAATAATAGTAGTAACATTTACATTTACATCTAGATCATTTAACAGCTTCATCGCTCCGACTACTGCTGCAGATCCTCCCATATCCATTTTCATATCCACGATATTAGAAGCTTGTTTTGTGTTTGTACCACCAGAATCAAAAGTAACTCCTTTTCCAACTAAACTAATATGCCTCTGACTTCCATTTTGCAATGAAAGCAAAGCTACAATCGGTTTATTAATACTTCCTTTACCCACCTTTTGTGTGGCGTGAAATCCTCTGTCAGTTAGGTCCTTACCCTTAATGAATGACACATTCACCTTGCTACCTTCAAATAATTCTTCTAACTTATTCGCATACAAATCTGGTGTCAACTGGTTTGCCGGTTCGTTACAAAGGTCCCTAGCAACACAAACAGATTCTGCCCGCCGAAGAGCTGTCTCTGCATGGTGATTAAACTTTTGATCAAAAACCAGTTCTATATTTTGTTGTGGTTTTTTCGACTTGAATTTTGCGAATTGATAACCCGAGAGAAACCACCCCTCGAAAAATAGTAATAATATTCTATCCGTGGACAAATTAGATATAGAATTAAACAGCTGATGAAAGTCAATATATACTCTATTAAAAACATTTTTATTCAACTTCTTTCTAATATTACCAGCTAGATGTCGAATAATATCTTCAGTAAATTGTTCTTGCTTTATACCAACCAGTAAGTATGACTTTTCATTTAGTTGTACTTGTGATATTTCGCCAAAGAGAACTTGATCTTCTACCAAATACCAGCTAGTAGCTTCTTTTGCATCTTTTATAAAAACAATGCTAGATTCCATTATTACACCTTCGTTTCACACTATTTATAGTTATGGCACTAGTTTTCTCCTTCCATAACTACTAGCATATGACCATCTAGTTTATCTATTTGAAACGTCACATACTCTCCCTTTTGGTCAAAATCTATCTTTTTTGTAGTAGGGATAGACTTTAATTGTGTCACTGTCATATCACCTACATGAACTTTCAAATCTAAATGATACAGAGGTATTGTTTCCTCAATTGTATAAATATCCTCTGATTTCTTTTCAGTAATGTAGTGCAATAGATGCACCATTTTCGCATTTCTATTTTCATTTACTTGCAAAGAAGTTATTAAAGTTGCTGGTCCATTATGTTCAACCAATTTTTTATCTAATACCATTTTTATTGCATCATTTAACATTGCTTTACACCAAAAAGGTGCATTTTTTCGATAAATATCAAATATTGGATGGGAGAAATAAATCACTTGATCTAACATAGTTACAGCAGGGTGACCAAGTTGCTTGGAAGACGGTGAATGCTGATGGGAACAGAAAGTTTTCCCTTCACGGTTAAAATAAGGTTGTACTGAATGCATAAGTACGTCTGCTTTTGTTGCTTCCACTTTAGACCCCTTTTTATACATGACGTATTCTTCAGGATGTAAATTCTTACCAATAGTTTCATTTGGCAAAACAAATTCTCGATCAAAATAGGATTCACCGAGCCAATTTATACCAAAAAGCTTATTTTCGCTTTCATTGTCCTTTGCTAAAGATTTATGAGTAGCGATTACCTTACCTCCACTTGATGTGTATTGAAGCAACTTATTTTCTAACTCCTTCGAATATTGAATATGATCCGGTAAAATGATTAATTTATAATCTTCAAAAACCATATTGCTATCAATAATATCAAATTGATAGGATAGTTCTTGTAATAGTCTTACCGCACCAATTAACGAAGGATCAACCCCTAAGTTTCCTCCTTTTTCCATTGTTTGTTCTTCAGGAGTCAGAACTGCAATCTCTGTTAGACATGTAGAATCTCTACAATAATCTTCCATCTTTGAGATACGCTCATATACAGAACCTATCAGTTGATAAGAGCCAGGTGATAACTTTCCACTAGGGTGTAATTGATCCCCTATCGAACTTCCAGCACCTGAAGCAATCATGTTGAAGCACTCAAATTCTAAAGCCGCTTTATTTTTCAAGGAATGAAAATCACCCCAATAAGTGTGAAATTTTCCTGTCATCCCTATTATTTCTTTCCCCAGCTTCCTAGCATAACGTACCGTGGACGGAAAATGATCATATCCCCATCCCCCACTCGGAAGTGATTCTAATTCAAGATGAGTATAATCGTTCAGGCTTGGTTTAATTTTTGGGCCTACATGCGAGCTATTGTAAAAGATTCCAGCATGCGGAACCCTTTCTTTAATAAATTCACTAATCTCCTTTTTAAACTCATTAAGCATGTAAGTAGCATACTTCATACGCTCATTTAGAGAATTGACATTAAAGTCTAGCTCTTGCATTTTGTTTATACACCGATCACAATGACAATCTACTTCGAATAAAATGTCCAAAAAGAATCCATCAATATTATTAATTTCTACTACATCAATAATGTCTTGAAGATGCTCTTTAAAATAAGTTCTATAATCACTATTCAAACAGATAGTATAATAGAAATGTGGCTCTGGTACATTTTGTGTATTAATATACTTACCACTCTCATCGATTGAGAGCCATTCGGGGAATTCTCTAGCTATATAAGCATCCCACTGAACCGTTGTGTAAATAGGAACTTTGATATCTTTTTGATGGCAAGCATTTATTTGTTCTAACAATAACTCTCTATTTTTTATATTTGGATGGATTAAGTCGGGTCTATTTTTGGAAGGATAATAAAGCCATCCATGGTGACATCTTGCAAAGCAAGTCACCGAATCCACATATGCTGCTAACAAGGTTTCAGCAAACTCCTCCCCATCAAACCCATTAGCAACATCTGGAATATATTCGCTTGTATGAAAATCTAAATGTACTTGTCGATAGCTTACATTACTCAAAATCTTCATCCCCTATAAATTAAATTAGCCTTTCACAGAACCAGCAGCCAAGCCACTCTCTACCTTTTCTTGGAACAATAAATAGACGATTAACGGAATTAATATAACGATTGTAATTGCAGCCATCAAAGGACCATATTCAGAGGCTCTTTCTCCACTGAAATTTAATAATCCTAGAGCTACAGGCTTTAGTCGATCATCATTAATAAACATTAATGGAAATAAAATATCATTCCATGATGCAAGAAAATTAAAAATAGACACAGTTGATATCGCAGGTACCGTCATTGGTAACATGATTTTATAGTACACTTGAAAATAAGAAGCTCCGTCCATAATTGCAGCTTCTTCTAGTGATGGACTAACACTTTTCATAAATCTAGTAAGAACAATGATCGTAAAGGGCAGTAAGAATGCAACATATATTAAAACTAATGCAACTAAATTATTTTTTAGCCCTAAGACTCCTATTACGTATGCGACTGGAACTAAAACTGAATGCATCGGTATCATCATTCCTAGTAAAAAGAACAATAGTAAATATTTATTAATCTTAAAATTAAATCTAGCAATAACAAAAGAAGCCATAGAACCTACTAATGCTGCTACGATAACAGTAGATGATGAAATAATAATACTATTTAGTATGTATCTCCCCATATTGGCTTCTTTCCATGCAAATACATAGTTCTCAAATTTGAACACTTCTGGCAAGCTAAATGGTGAACTGAAAATTTCACGATTTTCTTTTAAAGATGAAATAATAGTAAACAACATTGGACCAATAAACACCAAAGCCATTACGATGGTGAAGATAAGTAATACTTTTTTATTCACCCTTTTCTACCTCCTCCTACAGAAACTACTCAGATTTTCGTTTACGATTCATAATGGATTCACTACCAATGGTTAATACAAGGGCAATAAGGAGAATAATAACTCCAATAGCACTACCAAAACCAAAGTTATTATACCTAAAAGCTTCATAATACATGAGTGTAGTCGGAAGATTAGTTAGACCATTAGGACCACCCTCAGTCATAACAAAGATTAGGTCAAATACCTTTACGGTACCAATGATATCCATTAGGATACACAGAGTAATAATCGGTTTCAACATTGGGATAGTGATGTGAAGAAATTGTTTCACAGGCGTTGCACCATCTATTTTTGCTGCCTCGTATAATTCGTCTGGAATTGTGGTTAAACCTGCTAATAAAATAACCATGTAATACCCTATACCAGCCCATATATTTACAAAGATGACCGTTCCCATCGCTGTAGAAGGATTAATTAACCATCCTGTTGCAAATTCTGATAATCCAATTAAATCTAGAAAACTATTTAGTGATCCGTTTGGCATGAATATGAAATACCATAATAACCCTATGGCTGTTAGTGGGAAAATAGTTGGTACAAAGTAAATTACTTTAAAAAAACGATACCCTTTAAACTTAGTATTTAATGATACAGCTAATAATAAAGCAATAGGTGTATGAAAAAGCACACTAAAAAATACTAAACTTAATAAGTTCATTAAAGAAATCCTAAAATCAGGATCAGCAATGACATCAAAATAGTTTTGTAAACCTACGAATTCGAGCGGTGAACCCTTGATTCCATTCCACTCTACTAATGAAAAATAAACAGCACCTACTATTGGAATAACTAAAAAAATGATGTAAATCAACAAGGCGGGTAAGGCAAAAGAAAATACTTTGAATCTTTCCGATTTACGCTTTACATACATTTTATCCCCTCTTAACTTTATAAAAAATCGTCTTTCCCATTAGATTATTTATCCCAAATGGGAAAGACTTTTCTATTTAATTATTCTGATTTATCAATTTCTGCTTGTATTTCTTTAGCTGCTTCCTCCGGAGATGCATTAATAAATAAACTTACAATAGAGTTTCTCGTACGATCTTGCATAGAAGCTACCGGATCAAAGTCAAATGTATCAACTGCTATCCCAGTTGAAGTTGAACCAAGCTCCATACTTGTTAAGAATAATTCTGGCACAGTTGATTCATCAATTTCATAATCAGTCCTTGGAATTAGGAACTGAGCTTCCTCTGCAAATCGTTTAGATGCCTCGGCACTTGTTAACGCCTTCAACAATTCAATCGTTAACTCTTTTTCCTTTCCTTCCAACTGACCGTTCACCATATAAGGACTTAATACTTGCATATCTTCATCTTTAAATTCTGGTTTTTCCTCAAAATACGGAAACTTTGCTACTTTATAACTATCTGAGAATTCTGTTTCCTCAGGATCAGACATTCGACTAATATTCCACGGCCCCGTAATAATCATCGCTGCTTTACCTTCTAAAAATTCAGCTAATGCTATCTCATCATTTAACCCAGCGGCATCAGGATCGAATGCCCCAACATCTATTAACTCTTGAAAGACATCTAAAGTTTCAACAACATCATCATCTGTCCACTTTTTATCTCTAACTCCCAATGCTTTGGCAGCATCTGTACCTAACCATTTATAAAAAATTTGATTATGCAAGTGACCAGCCATATAATTACTACCTGCACCTAAAGAAATTGGTGTAATCTCCTTTGCATTTAGTTTATCGATAGCAACTAGTAAATCACTGTAAGTTTCCGGAAACTCATTTATACCTGCTTCTTTCAACAATGCCTCATTATAATACAATCCAATCAATCCAGATTCCATTGGGATACCATATGTCCCTTCATAACCAGGAACTTGATAATATTTTAATGCACCCTCTGTAAATCCCTCTGCCCACTCTGAGTTTTCTTCTAAGGTTGTATCCATATTCATTAGAATCCCACTATCAATATATTCCCCTAGTCCTGCAACACCCTGGATTCTAAAGATGTTAGCTACAGTTCCCGATGCTAAGTCAGCTTTTAATTTATTATTAAATGCCGATTCATCCCCTTGAGATTCATCAATTACGGTTACATTAGGATGATCTTCCTCAAATTTTGTAATAATGTCATTGAAAATCTCCACCTGTGTAGACGATCCCGCCATTCGTGTCAATAAACGAATTTCAACATCTTCATTATCACTATCTTCATTATTTATATCATTACTGTCTTCACTAACTTCACCATTCGTATCATCAGCACCAGAACAACCTACCAAAAACAATCCTAACAAGAGTGCTAAAAACAAAATTTTTTTCAAATTAACCCCTCCTATAAATATATCTTTGTATTCCCTATAACTTTTCCATTGTCATTTGTGATATTAAGAGACTTAATTTCAAGTAATCTCTCAATAGTATTCTGGTTGCTATAATTCAGCATTACTAATAGTTCTGCAACTAGTAAAGGCCATAAATTTTCAGTCCCACTTAACACTTTTAGAGCGATACTGATTTTTTCTTTCTTCAATGCTAAGCAGTAAACACCTTGAGCACCCCCCTTGGCAATAATGTTATTATCCTTAAGTAGTGCAGAACAGATAAAATGATGGGATGCAATGATATTTGGTTGCTGATTCATAACATGGGCAACCTTTTCTACCGCGTCCTTCAAACTTACATCTTCGATTAAATCAGGGACAGCGAATTTTAGATACGATTTAGCCATCTCCCTTATTGGCACAGCATGGACAGGGACACCGCACCCATCAATCCCAGTAACAACTTGTTCAACAGGAATTTCCGCTAACATAGCAACGTGGTTTAAAATTTCTTGTTGTAGAGGATGGGATGGATCATAATAATCCTCCATACTGTAACCGCTTTCTCTGGCATACGCCAAGAATCCCAGATGCTTACCAGCACAATTATGAAGTAACTTTCTTTTACATTTATGATCAGCAATATATTGTTCTTTCGGTTGCTCATTTAAGGGATAGCTTTGATTACATATAAGGGAATCTTCTTGAATTCCTAATTTTTCAACTAGACTAATTAATGCTTTTTCATGATAAACTTCGCCTCTCTGTGATGCAGCGAATAAAGCGCTCTCTTCTTCGGTCAGTTGATATTTTTTTACAATATCAGTAGAAAATATCGGAATTGCTTGGATAGGTTTCAATGCTGATCGATAGAAGACAGATTGGTCCATAGATCCTTTTGAATAGATAACATCTTTATTCTCATCGATCACACATATAATCCCATGGTGTGTATTCTCTAAGTATCCATTTCTAAATTCTTTTGCAATTATTGGATTAGTCAATTATTATCCTCCTTACTAGACATCTAAATTTTTCACAAAATAACGTTGTACGCTTAAAGCTGCACCAAGAATAGTTCCTTCAGAACCTAGCCTAGTTACCTTCAAGTCAAAGGTGTTTTCAATCGGTGACCAAAGTAGTTCCTGATATTTAGCTATGATTTTCTCACGAATCACTGAATAATTGACAATGAATTTACCAGACAACACAACCGCATTAGGATTATTTACACAAATAACATTGTTTATTGTAATTGCGGCATAAGTAATTGCTTTATTAAGAATATTAACAGCCCACTTTTCTTCACCCAGGTACGCTTCAACTAACTCATCCATCGTAGTAATGTCACTACACTTTGAAGCTTCATCTAACAAAAACCGCTCTGAAATGTACGTTTGCAAGCAACCAATATTCCCACATGTACATGCAATGCCATACGGATCTACTATAGAATGTCCAATTTCACCAGAAAAGTTGTTTTCACCACGATAGATTTCCCCATCAAATACTAAAGCTGATCCAACACCTGTTCCAAAGCCAATCATTGCCATATTCTTATTAACTAACTCTTCATCCAGGTTGTACTCAGCAAATGCTCTTAGTTTTAATGCATTATCAATAGATATCCCAAAGCCGAATTTTTCACTAAAAATCTTAGCCAAAGGTACATCATGCCAATCAAATTGAGCCGATAACCTAACATTGCCAACTTTATGTTCAATTAAGCCTGGTAGCCCTACACACATCCCAACGATTTTTTTATTACCTAATCCATTAGAGTGAATCATATCTTCGACTGTTTGATATAATAGATTTGCCATCGCATGCGGATCGTTATCACTGTATTTCACTGTTTCCTTTACAATCAACTTGCCTTTAAAACCAACAAAACCAATATGTACATCATGCGGTGTTATCTCTGCACCGATTGAAATGACAGACATTTCATCTGGAATAAAGTAAAGTGCTTTTCGTCCCAACCCATCACTACTAAGGCTCACTTCTCTAATCAGTCCTAATTCTTTCAGTGATGCAACAATTCGAGAAGCCGACGTAGGACTCATTTTAGTTCTTTTAGCTATTTCAGCGCGCGAAATCGGCGATTCGCTTAGTATAAGCTCTAACACCAAACTTTGATTCTCTTTCTTTAACGTTTCCTGATTTTTTATATGCATTTATTAACCACCTTATTAACACCATGTCACTAAATATCACAACAAAACTTATTAAAATCTATTTTTAATCGCTTACAAAATAAAATCAGTAAGTATTTTTTAGTTATTTTCTCCACTGGTGTTAATAATTACAATACACTAGGTAATTTGATTTTGTCAACAGAATAATTAGAATATTTAATAATTTACTTAAAATTGATCCTCTGTTTTTGTACTATATTTTCAAATCCTTTATTTCTCACGTCATGCAAAAATAACTTCTATCATAACAACACCTGGAACAATAGTACTTTTCATAAACAGTAGTTATTCGCCACTCTGGCCAATTATTTTTAAAGGCGCGATCTCAATTAGAGATTCGCGCCCCGACGGTTAATTATGTAGTTATATCACAATTGAGCCTGATGTTGAATAATGAAATTAAAGCCCTTCCCAACGTGATTCGTCTGTAAATTCAAACTTAGCTGACTGTGCAAAGTTTAGACCCTTAGCGAGCCACGGAATCCTCTGACACCATAGTAAGATGACGCACCATTGTGGTACACGAAGACTTGCCCGAAGCGGTAGTCGCAAAAAAGGGCACCACCAAGTTCTCTAATATCAGAGGGGGTTTGCACCCAACTCGACGTTTTCATATCGAACTTTTCTAGTTCCTGCAACTCCCGGTATTGTTCTTCTGTTAAAAGTTCAATCCCCATGGCAGTTGCCATGTCAATAGCAGTATTTTCTGGTTTGTATTTTTTCCTCGAATTCAGCCCTTCACGGTCATAACAAACACTTCTGCGACCTTTTGGACTTTCTGCTGAACAATCAAAGAAAATGTATTCACCCTTCTTGTTATCATGACCAACAACATCCGGTTCACCGCCAGTAGATTCCATTTCATTGAGCGACCACAGTGATTCACTATTAGCATCCAGCTTTGCTTGGACTTTAGCCCATTCAACATCTTTATGGCGGTGCATGTTTTTCTCAAAACGAGCTTTCAATACTCTCAGTAATTCTTCACGTTGTTCTAATGACAATTCCTTTTTAATTTTCTTTGTCATGTTAGCTTCCCCCTTAATCATAATTGTTTAAGTATGAATAAATAGTTATTTTATAATAAATGTTTAATAAATTATATGATTAATTTAATTGTGTGTTTTCTATTACCCCAAAAATTCGGATAATCTGCTTTATCTTGAATATTAAATTCACTCATTTTCTCAAGTAATTCGCAATTCACCGATTCTTTCCATTTAATTCGAAACAAGCCCTTGGAGCTCTGTAGCCAGCTTATGTAATGTCGTTGGCAAATTGCGTAATACCTGCTTCTTCGGGTGAAGCGCTCCTATGATACTTCGCTGCAGAAAAGCCAATGATAAATGTCCCGTGATCAGAGAACATTGACGTATTCCACTTGATTTGCAGTTTCAAATGTGGAAATTTATCAGCAATCCACGCCAAAATTCCCTCTGTTCATTCGCGATGATTGGGAATATCGATACCTGCTAAATATTTTTCAAACACTTTCATGTTGTCCCTCTTAAAATAAACAATATGCCATTCCAGAGAAGTTACTTCATTAAAACATCTCACTATGTATTCAATTATGTTTTTGAAAATAATTCCCCTGTTCATTGTAACATTTCTGTTTACTTAAGTGCCTCCACAATCTGGCCTGATTGCAGAACGCAAGATACTCTGCATCTGAAGTTGAACAAGAGCACTATGAGGTACTTAAATACTTTGTATTATACCCATAAGTTGATACACCATTAAACTTTGACGCTTTTTCAGGATTTAAAATGCCTATTAAAGCAATGGTAGAAAGAGATCCACTAGCAGTTTATTTTATAATTTTCAGGTAAACTTACAACAGGTAGCCCATTAAGGAACAACAAAATTGTTCTTAAGATTCGGTTTATAAGAAAACCTTGTATTAGCTTACAAAACAAGCAGACTTATATAGTCTGTCTTATTTGGAATACAATAGTATAATGTTTCCATTTATCCTAGGGGCACGCCTCTTTTTTTATTCTCTATTTCTTTCACCTATACCTTACTATTCCATTTTCATAAAATATAGTAACTTTCTTAAGGTGGTGAAAAAAGTGGAGAAGTTTATTGCTAGGCTTAAAGGGGAAAATGAGGTCCCTCCAGTAATGACGGGTGCGTTTGGCACGGCTAAGTTTATTACCAATAAACAGGGTACTAAATTAAAATTCAAACTTGAAGTAAATGATATTGAAAATTTTGTTCAAGCACATATTCATTTTGGTGCCCGTGGTGAAAATGGGCCCGTTCTAGTGTTCTTATTTGGAGCTGATTTAATTACTCTCGAAGAACAGCATGGAATTAGCACTCGCCGGGGAATTATTACTGGAATTATTACGAATGAAGATATTATCGAAAATTCTGTAGGTGTAAATAGTATTCGAGACCTTCTAAAATTGATGCAGAAAAAACTCACTTACGTTAACGCTCATACTGAACAAAATCCGGATGGAGAAATCAGAGGACAAATTATCCCTGTAAGTTAGTCAGCATTTGCCATTGGGAGAGCTCCACTAAGATGAAAGGGTAAGGCATCTGTCCCATTATTATTTGTTAAACGATACAGCCATGGTATCTCTCCCCGGCTATACATAATTGATATTTTCAGGTGAATTCTGATTTTTGAATGTATCATTAAATGTTTCAATACTTATTTTTTGGAGTAGTTTTAAATCTTCATGGTTGCACTTTGTTATTTTTAAGGTCATTTTAATATGTCGCTCCTTTAAATAATCAATAATTTCTCTTATATTCCTATTTACAGATTCCCAGTCTTTTTTTCTATATTTTTTCTTACTCTTAGAAAATCGCTTCCGCTTCGCTTTCCGAAACCCCCTCTACTGCAAAGCTATTGGAATAATCATTTGCTCTTTTTATAAAAAGATAAACACTTTTTCCTTTCTCCGCTGGAAAAGGTTTCAAGTCTTTTTGCCTAAGTAAACAATTGTATTTTATCCTCAAGAACAGGATGAACTTCGCCTAACTCAACTCTTTTAAAGCTGCCACTAGATCTGGTAATATTTCTCTCCTAGGTTAGTAAAAATCAATTCTTCTTAGTTTTGATTGGTAAACTAAGAGTCTCCCATGCAAATACATTTGTATTTCCATTGCCATGATATCCTCCGCAGCCATTGCATCTGCTTTGGTAACATGATCAGTATCAAATAGATGATTAGGTAAAAAAGTAAAACCATTCTGTAGAAAAGTCACCATGATAGAACTAGAAAGCACCGTGCACAGTAACCTATACATCAAGCATAAAATAAGTTGAGAGTTAAACAGGAGGAGGACAATCATGTATTCAAATCAAGATCTAAATCACCATGGTACAATGTATAATGCTTATTATCGTATGCCCAATGACATTTCACTTGTAAATAATATACAGAAAGCGATTAATGCAGAGTATAGTGCAATTACTTGTTATGAGCACTTAGCTAAGGTGGCACCTACCAATGATGTAAAGGAAAAAGTACTTGAGATACAAAAAGATGAAAAACGGCATTTTAAAGAGTTTAGCAACATTTATAGAAATTTAACAGGACAACAACCCACTTATACAATTATTGAAAACTGTCCTAAAAAGTATAGAGCAGGAATTGAATTCGCTTTTAAGGATGAACAAGAAGCAGTCGATTTCTATTTAGATATAGCCGATCAAACGAAAGATTCTTTTATTAAAGATAGATTTCGACGTGCAGCAGCAGATGAACAAAATCACGCTGTTTGGTTTATGTTTTTTATTTCAAATGTAACAGATAGTATCAAAGTTAGTCGTCAAATTGAGAATTACGGAGCTAAAGGAGCATTAACTGATACAACATTGACAATCCCTCAAATGCTAACTTATGCGCTTCAAGATGAATACTTGGCACAAACAAGGTATGATAATATTCTTGAAATCTATGGTAACATTCCAACTTTCACAAGAATAAAACAAGCCGAAATGAGACATATAAGTGAATTATTACCTTTATTTCAACGGTATCAAGTACCATTTCCAGAAGATTTATCGCAGAATTTTATAACTACACCAGAAAGCATTAAAGCATCCTATGCAGCTGGTGTACAAGGTGAAGTAGATAACATTGCTATGTATGATAAGTTTTTATCATTTGAACTGCCTGTTGATATGAGAACAGTCTTTCAACAATTACGTAACGCCTCTTTAAATCATCTTGCTGCATTTGAAAGAGGACTGGCTAGAGATTAATTTTCAAAACATCACTCTGTTTTAAAAGTATAATAGGTATAGGTGTCCTTGTTTACCCTATTATACTTTTCATCTTCACTTGCAGATAGACATTTTATTCTATATCTATTGGTGAATCAATATGATTTTCATATGTTTCAACATAGAAAATTCCATTAGCAGACAAAGCTACATATAATACGTCATGTTGATTCAAATTACGTTTCTATAATTCCGAATGTAACCATGACTCTGTTAATCTCTTTTTTTTCTAATTTTTCCTTCATTACTTCTCCGCCCATAATAAGTTCAATTGGCAATTTGAATTCAGGAGTTACTGGGACCCTTAAATCTTGTCTAGTAACATATCTGAATTGAATTTTTTAAAAATATTAAGTCGGTATTATTTATTAAATTTGGATTTACTTTTTTCAATCGTTTCATGATACTGAGCAAACTCAAACGATATTTCAGGTTTTCTCCGTGTCGATACTAGGCAAAATCCCACTAGGATTTCGCCGTTAGTCACGACCAATCGTATTATTTAACTTCGCACGATATTTGTCCTTCCAAGTTTCCGAGTCCTTCACTAGTTCGTCACAGAAAGCTGCAACATCCTCCCCTGTAAGGTCAGTGACTTTTTTACCTTCCGCTGCACCTTCCTCGAACATGTCTATAATGCCGTTAAAGATACGACTAATGTCTTTCCAGTCAGTAGGTCCACCAGCGGTCCACATATATTTTTGGATAGCTTTGTAAGCATTGTGGTACTCACTTGGAAGTGTCTTTGCACGCGCCTCCATCGCCTTCCATTCTCGCTTATCATCCAGACTTCCGATAATTTTTCCGAAAATACTCATATTGCATCTCCTTTTTATTTTATTTTATTTTTGAGTTCGTTAATTTTACTTGATACGAATTCCCATTTGTTCCAAAAAACGTCAAGATGCTCCTGACCTGATGCGTTTAGTGTGTAAAATTTTCTCGGAGGTCCCTTAGTAGATGGCTTTTTCGTGATGTCCACCAGATTGTTTTTCTCAAGCCGCATGGTAATCGTATAAACTGTGCCTTCAACCACATCGGTGAAGCCAAGTTCTCGCAGCCGTTGCGTGATTTCATATCCGTAAGTTTCTCCACGGCTGATGATTTCAAGAACACAACCCTCAAGAACCCCTTTCAACATTTCTGTAATATATTCCAAATTTATCCCCCATTTGATTTCACTATATATTTTTTCAGTTTCTACATCAATGGTAATAAGTACTACTAACTACCAGTATATAGTAATACAGAATAGCAATCTTTGTCAAGAATAAAAATCTCGACAGAAACCTTGTTATTGCGGGATTAACAGGTGCTTTCATCAAACTTTGACATCAATAATTTAGTCTGATCCACAAATTCAATCATTTTGAATACATCTTCAAGTATTCGTTTAAAACAAAGTGAAGGGTCAACTTGATAATTGCACATTTGTTGCCTTTTCGTGGACATCTTAGACATTTTACTCTTGATAAACACCAAACGGTACATGACTCCTTTTTTTTCTAGTACCACCCTATCACTCATCATTAAAATAGTGAGCTTCCAAAGTAAGAATAAAGGTGGTTGCTCGCTAACATAGAGTCGTATAGTGTTGATGGATGCCTCGAATTAATAGACCACCTGTATTTCATAAAATACGTTTATGAAATACAGGTGGTCTATTTGTATCTTTTACTATCTTTACGTATTTTGAGAAAGAAAAACTTTCGCAGGTACACCTCCAACAATAGGAGGTACATCCTTATTCAGAACTGCACCAGTAGCAATAATAGCACCATCACCAATGTTCAAACCAGGAGCAACTGTGACATTTGCTCCAATCCAAACACCTTTACCAATCCTAATAGGGATACACTTAAGGAAATTATGGTAATAAAGGTCATTTGAGCCCACATCAATAAGAATGCTATGTCTAACTGTTTCACATGCTTCTTTTAACATTTCTTTAACTTAGTCACATCCGAACATCGCTGTAGCTATGTACTCACCCTTTTTTTTCAATACTGCAAACATATTTACTTCCTTGAGATAGTTGTCTAGAGTAGTAGAACTTAATCCTACAATTCTTTTTACCGAAATGAACAATTGCATTTTATCCTTTGAGTAGAACAAAAACAGTTAATACTAGTAGTGACCAAATCAAGCTAAGACTGAATCATGCATGATTCAGTCTTAGCCACCAGCTTTTCTAAGGTAACAATACCTTATCAATAACATGAATCACGCCATTAGACGCTCCTATATCCGCTTTAATAACTTTTGCTTTATTGACCATTACAGGATCTAGTGATATTTCCACTTTTTTATCTGCGAGCGTTTTGACCTTCATTCCATCTTTTAAATCTCCAGACATCACTTTATCTGGTACCACATGATACAGTAGAATCTTCTTTAAATCATCCCTTGCTAATAGCTCTTCGGCTGTTATATCTAGTTCCTTTAATAGCATTTCAAATGCTTCATCTGTTGGTGCGAATACAGTAAAGGGCCCCTCTCCTTTTAATGTGTCAACCAAACCAGCTTTTTCTAATGCTGCAATCAATGTACTGAAGTTACCTGCTTCTTTCGCAACATCGACAATATCTTTTTCAGTTTCAGATTTCTCTGCAGCAAATACACCACTTTCAAATGACAGCACCAGCATAACAGCAAACAGCATCATCGCTAACTTTTTCTTTAACATAAGTAATTCCTCCTTGATTAATCTTTTATAGAGCTACACAACACGACTACTATGTTCCTTTATCCTAAAATCCCACCCCCAAATACAAACGCTCTAAAAGGTAGTATTCTAATAATCGATGTATTTATCCTAATTTCAACCAAAAAATTCTATAATTTTACTTGTTTTTTAAAAATAATTAAATAGCTGTATCAAGAAAAATCTTTATATTTAATCAGTACTATGCTCCTCTTGTTAGTCGAAATGTTTCGTTATTGCGTAGTATCTGTCTACTTCGTAATACACGAGTTAATCTGACCCGTTTGAAGATGACCGTTCATTAATCTGCTGACCTCAATACTGGGTACACAAAGTACAATATAACGACACTAAGTATTAAAGGGAGTGAACTCCAAGCCATTATGAATTAGCATTACTCTTTTGTATTGTTTGACAAAAAATATTGGAGTGAGATATAAAATAGCACTTTCATTTAAAGGGATAAATCCTTAACAAAGTGACTAGGTAACAAGTTTATATATTTCTTAAAAACTTTTATAAAATATTGGTAATTACTATAGCCGACTTCTAGCACAACCATCGTTATCTTTTTTTCTCCAGTACTTATTATGTCTGATAATTTGAAGGTTCCTCAAATAACTTCTCTTTTATCTGTTTGCCCATAACAATGACACAACTAAATCTTATATCCTAAAGCTGCACTGTTTTATTTATTAACAGAGAAACTTAAAAAACAGGATGATATGTCCTATTTCATATTGTGTATACTATATGTCTATTATAAGAGAACTGCCACTTACATTATTGAAGTTTAAGTACCTCCGCATGAAATTATTTGCTATAATGGAAAATGCTGTTACAAAATAATACATCTTTGGAGGTTTACAGATGAAAAAATGGATTGTTTTTCTATTATTCTGCTTACAACTATTGGTGATTGTGGGATGTTCGGAAGAGAAGGCTACCTCAATCGTAGATGAAAAGGTTAAAATAGGCGTTATGTTGTCGGACGTCGGACTTGGCGATCAATCGTTTAGTGATTCTGCTTATTCAGGACTTGAACAAGCACGGGATGAATTAGGAATTCTGTTTGATTACCGAGAGTTAACACAAGTTGGTGACTATGAAACTGGTTTAACACAACTAGTAGAACAAGGGAATGACCTAATCATTGGGCTTGGTTTTATGGTAGAAGAAGATTTAAAAAAGGTAGCCCAGGAATATCCAGAGCAACAATTCGTTATCGTTGATAGTGTGATAGATCTACCAAACGTGACAAGTGTGACGTTTAAGGAACATGAAGGTAGTTTCCTAATTGGAGCAATAGCTGGAATGAGAACAGAATCGAATGTGGTTGGTTTTATTGGAGGAACGGATACCCCTCTGATCAGAAAGTTTTTAAATGGGTATAACCAAGGGATTAAAGCCACTAATCCTAATGCTAAAGTTATATCAAGGTTTGCCGGTGATTTTGGTGACGATAAACTTGGCGCAAGTTTAACGGCTGAACTCATACAAGAAGGTGCAGATTACGTGTACCCATCAGCTGGTTTTACTGGTGTGGGGGTTATTCATAAAGCACAAGAAGAAGGGATTTATTCCTTTGGTGTTGATTCTGATCAATACTTTTTAGGAGAAAAGACCGTTGTAACATCGATGCTAAAAAATATTGATGTAGCTATGTTAAAAATATCAAAGGAACTACATGAAAATGGAGAACTAGCTGGTAACGATTTAGTACTAGGTTTGAATGAAGATGGTGTAGACCTTGCTCCTGTTCGTGTTCTTTCGCTGACATCTGCAGAAAAAAATCAATTGGATAAGCTGAAGAGTGATATCAAATCAGGTGTCATTACGGTGACAGAATAAAAAGAAAGGGTGAATACAATGAGGCTTAAACAAAAATTAATGTTAAATGCACTATTACCGTTAGTAATTGCTTGTGTCATTATTGGCTTTATCATTTATCAAATGACACAGATTCAATCATCAAATGCGGAAAATGTAGACCAACTGGTAAATGTCGAAAAGTTAACTAGCTCCGTTTTATCTGTTGAACAAGGACTCAGTAGCTTTTCTTTAAATAAAACAGATTCCAGCGCCGAATCGGTGCAAATTAATTTAGAAAAAACACGAAATATACTTAATCAGTTAGCTATTTTAACAGTGGAGCAGCAGGAACAAGCCACTAAAATTGAAGAAAAGTTATCAGAATTAGAGAATGAAGCAACTGTAGCCTTGGAAAATAAGGATGCTGCGGAAGCGAAAAAACAATCGATTCGAACACGTGGAATACAAAATGATATCTATCTATTACAATTGTTGATTGATGAAAACTATCAAACAGCACAAGCAGAATTAATAAAGAAAATTGAATTTATTATTGGCTTTGCTATTGTTGCGGGATTAATTTTATTAGTTGGAACAAGTACTGTCTCCTTCATTATGACGAATAAAATAGTAAAACCAATTTACTTTTTAGCTAATCAAGCTAACGCCATCTCCAACGGTGACCTTACAAACTCGTTAGAAAAGACTACTAGAAAAGACGAGATTGGTCAGTTACATAATAGTTTCGTCAAGATGAACAACGATTTAAAAGACCTAATTTCCAACGTATTAGACACAACACAAAGTGTAGCTGCTTCCGCTGAACAATTAAGTGCGAATACATTTGAAGCATCTACTGCTACAGAACAAATCTCCAGTGCGATTCAAGAAGTTTCTGCAGGTTCTGATAACCAGTTGGCCAATGTAGATGAATCAAACAAGAATGTGGGACAAATTTCCAGTGACATTGACTCAATATCAAACCGAATCGAACGTGTGACGGAATCATCACATGAATCCTCACAACAATCATCACACGGTATGGAAACAATAGGCCGTGTATCCGAGCAAATGGATATCATCAATCGTAATGCCGAAAGTACAGGTAGTGTTATTGAAGGATTAAACAAACATTCAAAAGAAATAGGCAAGATTGTGGAAATGATTACCGATATTGCTGAACAAACAAATCTCCTTGCCCTAAATGCTGCGATTGAAGCGGCACGTGCAGGTGAGCACGGTAAAGGATTTGCGGTTGTAGCTGATGAGGTAAGGAAATTAGCGGAACAATCGGGACAATCAGCTCGCCAAATAAGTGAATTAATTTTAGTTATACAAGAAACGACAAATGATGTTGTCAACTCCATGGAAGTTAGTAATTTAGCTGTTCAAGAAGGAACAACGTTAGTTAATGAAGCTAGTAATTCTTTCGATGGTATTACCAAAGCGATTACAAGTGTTGGCGAACGGATGGAAGAAGTAATGATATCTCTTAACCAAATAAATACAAATAAAAATGCATTAATTACGTCTATGAATAATGTTTCTGAAATTACAGAATTAACCTCTAGTCACTCACAAGAAGTGGCTAGTGCAACAGAGGAGCAAACTGCTTCTATTCAAGAAGTTTCAGCTGCAACAAAAACACTAGCAGAAATGGCTCAAGAACTCCAAGACAAAATGAGTAGATTTAAGATTTAAAGTTCTTTATAAAAAGGGGTCAGGTACCGCATATGGACATTTGTCCATATCTGGTCCTGACCCCTTTATTCCCAGGTGATGCCTGAAACCAATCCCCATCAAAACAGTTACTCCACAATCCTATGTAATTTGTTAGTGACAAGTTGTATAATAAATAATAGGCAGTTCTATAAAAATTGATAGTTATTGAACAAACTATGGATACATGTCTATTTTTTATGAAGGATGATTGTTAAATCGGGGCATTTTATTGAAGAAAAAGTCTTTCCACTTATGCTAGAATTTAAATGAAATAATAAACATAAAATACATTAAAAAGTGAGGATTCACCATGATTGCAAAGACTGAAGAGGATTTTGATGGATTAAAAAAAATCGGAAAAATTTGTGGGTCTATTCGAGATGAATTAGTCCAATGTACTAAACTTGGAGTTACTACAAAAGAACTCGACGTTATTGCTAAGGACCTTTTTGAAAAAGCAGGAGCACAATCTGCACCAAAAGGAGAATACAATTTTCCTGGATACACGTGCATAAGCATCAATGAAGAAGTAGCGCACGGAATTCCGAGTGAACGGATCATTCAAGAAGGGGATATTGTAAATATTGATGTTTCAGGTTCTAAAAATGGGTATTTCGCAGATACTGGTATTTCCTTTGTTGTTGGGCAGGGAGAAATTATTTTACAGAAAATATGTGACGTTGTTAAAGAAGCATTCGACGCAGGATTTGAAAAGGCAAAACCAGGTTCGAGAATAAGCTCTCTCGGAAAAGCTGTACACAATGTAGCGGAACAGCATGGCTTAACTGTCATAAAAAATCTTACTGGACACGGTGTTGGACGCTCGATTCATGAAGCACCAGATCATATTTTCAATTACTTCTCTCGCTGGGATGACGAAATTTTAAAAGATGGTATGGTAATTGCCTTTGAGCCTTTTATATCTACATTTGAAGAGGAAGTTTTCCTATCAGAAGATGATGGATGGACTTATCTAACCGATGAAAGCTTTGTGGCTCAATACGAACATACAATTATTCTTACGAAGGAAGGACCGATTATTACTACGTTGTGAGCCATTAATATCACTGGACAAAAGGTCAGGTCCCTTGTCCCACAAAAAAACAGTGCCGGAAACTTCACGTAGACACTTATTCAAACGTGATACCCGGCACCATAACCTAACGAAATCTCTACTATACGGGGATAATATCACTGACCTCTTCATCTTTTGGTGGAGCACGAACCATTCCCTCGTGTCACAATAACTAAAATCTTCTGTTAACTCTATTCATATCAAATCCAGATACCTTAATACACTACTCCACCTTTTCATATGTGCATGCATCGGTCGAGCGGGAATAGCGGATTTCAATAAGAATCACCAAATTTGCCTGGAAGTAGAAGGAGGTTATGAGAACTTCGTTGAAATTATGTGTGACATCAGGTGCTTCAACTGGTATTGCCGATAAGCTTGAAAGCTTGGATTTAATCGAAAGGCAGCGAAGTAAGGTAGACCGAAGAGTTGTCACGGTGGTTTTATCTAAAAAAGGTGAAAATCTTGTGCAAGATAAGAAAAAGAACATGTTGAGTTATATCAATACATTTTGCAGGATTTTTCTGAGGAAGGGCTATTAAACACAATTGATATGTCAAATAAGATTTCAGACAGAATTGAAAGCTTTAACAACAAGGGGAAACGACGCTAGACAAAAACAAAAAAATATTGATTATAACTGAGAAACACAAGAAGTAGTCAATCCATTTCTTGTTTTAAATGGGGGGAACAATGAATGAAGATTTTAGTTACAGGCTTTACCGGGAAGATTGGCTCACAGGTTACTAACTATCTAAAGGAGAAAGATATTTCAATGTTATGTGCGGTTCGAAATGTCGAAAAAGCCACAGCTACGTTTGGTGATGGATATGAGTTTGTGAGTCTTGATTTTTCTGATCCAAGCACGTTTGATGGGGCGCTTGAAAATGTTGACCGTATCTTTTTAATGTACCCACCTGGTGAACATCTTCAATTTGATATCTTTTTAAAAAAGGCAAAGGATAAAGGGATTAAGCACATTGCCTATTTGTCGTTAAAAGACGTACAATTCATGCCATTTATCCACCATTACAAAATGGAAAAGCTAATCAAAAGCTCCCAGATTCCTTATACATTTATCCGAGCTGGGTATTTTATGCAAAACTTAAATGACTTCCTTTGTAAGGAAATCAAGGAAAGACAACGGATCTTTGTTCCAGCAGGTAAAGGAAAGACAAGCTTTGTTGACACAAGAGACCTTGCTGAAATAGCTGCTGTCTCGTTAATCGAATCAGTGAAACATAAAAACAAAATCTATGTTATCACAGGAAATGAAGCACTTGACTTTTTTGATGTTGCAAAAATCATGACTGATGTTCTTGGTATTAAAATTGAATACACTAACCCTTCTATCAAAGAGTTTAAAGAATTTATGAAAAAGGTAGGTGAAGATGAAGAGTTTGTTAACGTCGTCGTTGGTATTCATATTCCAACAAAGCTAGGACTAGCAAAAGGAATCCAACATGATTATGAAAAAGTAACAGGTAAAATGCCTACAAATATACAAAAATATGTTGAGGATTTCAAAGAAAATTGGATATAGGGTAGATTACTATATCAATCTTGTGATTTTTATGCAATTGTTCATACGTAGCGATTGGTCAGGATGCGCTTTTAAGTGTGATTGGCAATCAAACAAATGACCCAAAAAAACTGTTAACAAAAGTAGCTACCATCGCGACAAAAGCAATGGTAGCACATAAGTTTAAAACATTAATTGAAAGGCCTATTCTTAGTTAAACAAATCAACTAATTGCATAAGTTAATGGAGCAATTGACTTAACTCGTCAGCATGCCTTCGATTATTATTAATAATTTCCTCGACAATTCTTTTACTTTCTAGGTCTAAGTCTCCCTTGGCAACCTCCTCTGAGTATTGAACACCATAATTATCTACCCCTTTTAAAGCATCTTCTAGAATATCCCTCGTATTTTCAGAAAGCATCCTATCATGCATAAAGCTGTGCATTTTTCCAGATACGCCTTCACTATCGGCAGGAACGCCCTCTAAATCTTGGATTCGTTCTGCAAGCTTTTGAGCATTCTGCTTAGACTCCTGTTGCATCGATTGAAACTTTCGCTTTAAGTCGGTATTATCTAGATGTTGGATATGGTGTTCTAGAGCATGAATACCCAAGTATGTACCTCTTAATAAAGTATTTAATTCTTCAATAACAATTTCTTCGTTTTTCATAACTTCACATCCTTTTTTCTTATTATCATGAATTTAGGTGTTAATTATTCAAATAAAAGGTGCTTTAAAGTTAACAGGACTTTATTAAAACCAATCTCGAAAGTAATCTATTATTCCTCTTCTCAGTCTTAACTTATTTGAACAGGGTCAGGAACGAATATTGGTCTTTTTGTGGTATCTGACCCCTTCTATTCCTTAAGGAACCTCCTATGGTTGTAAAGTGGTCATTTTAATTTTATCAAAAGGTATCCTTTTTTACTTGCTAAATTTCAAAAAAGCGAAACCCGCCAACAATGAGTTGGAAGGTAACGCTTTTTTATTACTTCATACTGAGTTTTGTCCCAGCTTCTTTGTTCCTTATTTGCAATCTATTTTTTTTTATTATGTTCCTCTTTTTAGGTGTTTCTCTCACAAAATGACCCGAACCAAGCCAAGCAGCAAGGGCAAAGATTAAATAGATTGCTTGTGTTGCTTGAGCTCCCTGTAAAAGGAGTTGTAATCCCATTCCAAAGCCAAGTGCCGGAGTTGCAACCATAAATGTCCGAAAAATCCGTTCAAACCCTTTTTGAGAAGGAATTGGCCAAACACGTGAAAAAACAATCCCAAGTACAACACCCCATACTGTAACAATAAACAGTTGCACGAGAACTAATGGTGTTGGAAATGGCCAGTCTAACAAGTATGACCCGAGCAGATAGAACAGTTCCAAAAACAAAGTGATGCCAATCACTTTTCTAAAGGTTTGTAGTTCCATCCAAGGATGAAACCAAACAAGTGTGGTAAGTGAAATTGCAATTATATTTATTAAATTCAACGTATTTGCCTCCTTCCAAACGATACTTACCTATTCACTCTCTTTTGTTGCAGCAGCTTCTAGATTGTCATCCATTTCTGGTGCTCGAACATTTTCAATCAACTGCTGAATTTCAATTGGCGGTTCTGGTGTGTTTCGTGAAACGATGAAACTTACGATGAAGTTTAAGATCATACCAACAACACCGACGCCTTGTGCATTAATTCCAAAGAAGCTATCTATGATTGCTTCTTCTGTTCCAAAAATAGTTCTGGAAAGAATTAGACTAATCGTCACAAGTGTAAATATTAAACCAGTTAGAATACCCGCAATGGCTCCTTCTTTATTCATCCGCTTATCAAATATTCCGAGTAAGATAACCGGGAAGAGACTGGCTGCACCTAGTCCAAATGCCAAGGCAACCACTTCCCCTGCAAACCCTGGAGGATTTATACCAACGTATGCAGCAACTAAAAGAGCAACAAGTAATGATAATCGCCCGACCCGTAACCTTTGTTTTTCAGAAGCCTCTTTATTAAATATTCGATAATAAATATCATGTGATACCGCACTTGACATCGTAATCAATAAACCTGAGGCTGTCGACAGTGCTGCCGCCAAACCACCTGTTGCAACAAGTGCAATAATAAACGGTGCTAAATTTGCAACTTCAGGAGTAGAAAGTACCATAATATCCTTATCAATGATTACTTCATTGTCTGCTGAACCTTCTGAAAAGTTAATAATCCCATCTCCATTGAGATCGTTAAATTGTAATAATCCAGTTGTTTCCCATTTACTTACCCATTCAATATCCTGCACCTCCTCTAACGGTTGATCTGCAATCGTACTGATTAGATTATACTTTGCAAATGCACCAACTGCTGGAGCAGTTAAGTAAAGTAGTGCAATGAAAATAATAGCCCATACCGCTGACCAACGAGCAGCTCGAACATTTTTAACTGTATAGAATCGCACGATAACATGGGGTAAACCGGCAGTTCCTGCCATTAATGCCAAAGCAATCATGAATACATTAAGCATAGATAGGTTTGTAAATGGAGCCATGTACTCTGTCATCCCTAAATCGACCTGAATGGTACTCAATCGCTCTACAATATCGCTGCTAGTTAGCGCCAGCTGTGGAACTGGATTTCCGGTTAACTGGAGCGATATTGCAACTGCTGGAATTAGAAATGCAATGATAATAACGAAGTATTGGGTTGCTTGTGTCCATGTGATACCTTTCATTCCGCCTAGAAGGGCAAAGAAACCAACAATAGCCATTCCAATTAATACACCAACAATGATATCAACTTGTAAGTAACGACTAAAGACAATTCCTACACCGCGCATTTGTCCCGATATATAGGTTATAGAAATAAAGATTGTTGCTATGGCAGCAACCGTCCGTGCGGAGTTAGAATAGAAGCGATCCCCTATAAAATCCGGCACAGTGAATTTTCCAAATTTCCGTAAATATGGTGCTAACAATAAGGCTAGTAAAACATAGCCACCTGTCCAACCCATCAAGTAAATCGTCCCATCGTAACCCAAGAAAGCAACAAGCCCCGCCATAGAAATAAAGGATGCCGCAGACATCCAATCCGCTGCAATGGCAGCACCGTTCGCAACAGTAGGAACGTTTTGACCTGCTACATAAAAGCTGGATGTGTCCTTTACCCTTGAGAACCAGCCTATCCCCGTATAGAGGGCGAATGTAAATAGTACCATTATGATTGTAATTACTTCTACACTCAATTCAAAACCTCCTTACTCCACAAATTTTATTTTTCAAGCTTTTTTTCGTAATACTCCCGGTCCAATTTATCCATTCTGATAGCATAACTTAAAATTAATAGGACAAAAACAAGGATGGCTCCTTGGTGTCCAATCCAAAATGATAAAGTCACCCCAAAAAATGGAACTTCGTTTAGAGGGACGGCAAAAAGTACACCTCCACCTAAACCAACAAGGAACCAAATAACTAATAAACCACTTATAAACTTTATATTCTTCTTCCAATACCAATTCTGTCTTTCATCCAGTGTCTGTACTTTTTCTGGTTCTCCCATTATCTAACCCTCCTTCTGAGCGCTTACTTTCTACACTGACCTCATAAACAGTAATACCGTAAAAGTTGGGATGATCTTCTGCTTCATTCACCTCCAATAGAAAACGCTTACAGTTTTCGATTAGCAAATTGTTGTACATGCAATCGAGCTTTCTGTAGCTTGTTGACTATTATATTAAACGATGCATCAATAATTTGGATAATGTTCCGAAATGTATATTTTTTGGTTTAAAATGTATAAAAACTAGAGTGAATGGTAGGATGTTTACGTTCGATGGAGTGCTTCCATAAATCCTTTCCACGCTATTCTACTTACTGGAATTTGTGACTTTTCACAATCATTGATCACTAAGTTATACGCCCCATTAAACCATGGCGTAATTTCACATACTTCGTCCAAATTCACTAAATAACTGCGGTGAGGACGGTAAAAAGAGTAGCCCCGAAGTTTCTCCTCTAATTCTTTCAAGTTCATTTTTGTTTCGATGACTTCATTATCCAATTTATAGATTTTTAGAGTTTTACCCTCTCGTACTGCATATCCAATTTGTTTTGGATCGAGTATTCTTATTTTTTCTTCTACGGAGATGACCAGTTTATCAATCTGTGGGATACTAGCATCTTTCATACTTAACTCTGAACGAACGCGCTCCATCGCAACATGAAACCTCGCTTTGTCGTATGGTTTTAGTAAATAGTCCGTTGCTTGGATATCAAATGCTTGCACACCATAGTTATCATAAGCTGTCGTAAAAACGATAAGAGGTTTTGGTTCAAGTGGACCTTTTCGAAGTAGATGTGCAACGTCAATTCCATTGATTCCAGGCATATGTATGTCTAGAAAGATGACATTTGGATGAAAAGTTTGATAGAGTTTTAATAACTCCTCTCCGTTATTAGCACTTTCACACAAAATTACGTCGTGTTCTTGTTGGAGTAGATAGGTTAATTCCTCTCGTGCTATCCGTTCGTCCTCTGCAATCATTACATGCATTTTCATTTCAAATGACCTCCATTATGAAACTTCACTTTCAGATACTATTTCATCGTCACTCCTTAGATTAATTGGTAGTTCAAAGAACACAATCCCTCCATTGTCATGATTTTCAAAGTGCAATCCTGTGTGTTCTCCTAACAACCCTTTCATTCGCTCATTGATATTGTATAAGGCTAACCCATTTCCATCATTACCTGCTAAAGGTTCCTTGCCGATGGTAAGTAAAAGTTCTTCTGGAAAGCCCTTTCCATTATCCTCCACCTCGACAAAAACTCTGTCATCTATTTTCTTCATTTTAACCGTAATTTTTCCTAGTTCCTTCTGAATGTCAATACCATGCCGAATACTGTTTTCTACTAATGGTTGTAATGTCGCCGGGGGTATAAGTACATTCTCTAAGCCTGATTCAATGTCAATATTTACTTCAATCTGGTCGGAGAATCGTGCTTTAACAATTTCTAAATAGGCATTTAGATGATTTACCTCATCATGTAGTGGGATCAATGATGCATTTGCTATTTTTAAATTGGCCCGCATATACTGACTTAACTGTACAAGGATATGTCTTGCATATTCTGCATCCACTCGCAGTAGGGAATGGATCAGGTTGAATGTATTAAAAAGAAAATGAGGATTAATTTGTGCCTGAAGATTACGCATTTCCGCATCTTTTAATAGCTCTTTCATTCTTTCCGCTTCTAAACCACTAATCTGGTTTGAAATAAGTGTACCAAGTCCCCTCGCTAAAGTTGTCTCCACCGTGCGAATTTGTTGAGAATGACGATAGTATAAGTTTATTAACCCAATAATTTCCCCTGATTGATAAATAGGTACCATGATTGCTGTTGTTAATGGACATTTCTCAAAACGACACTGAATATCTTTTTTATTGTAGGCTACTTGAATTTCCCCACCTTCAATCGCTTTATGAGACAGTAGCATTTTTAGCCGATCGCCAGGACAATGATGATCCCTTCCCAGTCCAATATGTGCCAACACGTCTTTTCTATCCGTTACCGATATAGCATCGACATTTAACTCATCATAAAGTAACTGAGCAATCTCCTCAGCTTTATCTGAAAAGGAATCTTGTCTTAGTAATGGTAACGTTTTTTCCGTTATCGATAATGCGCGATTTGTTTCTAATGCAGCTTCACGCTCCGTTTCATTTAATGCTATCCGAATCATCATCGTAATAATTGCTAATGCAACGGAATTGGTGATAACTAAAGGAATTCCTATGGTGTTAACTAAATCGATTGCTACTTTTTGATTAGGTAAAAAGATTAATAAAAGGCCCATATGCAACACTGGAGGAAAAATTCCAATAAATAAAGCTTTGTTTGGCGCAATTACTCTTTCTTGTGAAAAAAATTGACCTGTCCAGCCAGCAGCTAATCCAGCTAGAGGATTTATGATACTATTTGCTATCCACCCTACATCACCTATTAAAAAAACGTAAAATGCTGCTATAATTCCAGATCCAAATCCTACAAACGGACCTCCTAGTAAACCCGCAATCATAACAATTACGAGACTAAAACCGACTAATATTTCGTCCTGTTTTACCTCCAACACCCACGGTGAAAACCGTATTTCGTCACCTTTTACCACTACCCCAATATGCGTTGCTATGATACTCAGTATTCCAAAAACAAATGCATGATAAATAACGGTTTCAACACTAATATCACGATCTAGTAGGGAGCGGAATATCGGAATTCTAGTTAGTATGAATGTGATGATAAGTAGCAAACCGATTCTCTCAAATAGGGTAATCGTTAGCTCAAACATCACTGTCGACCTCCGATACTGGTGTGGATCTTAACTTTTAATTCTTCGAAGCTAGTACCTTGGTTATCTCTTTTTGCACAGAATGCTCCCACTATCGCACTAAAAAAACCTAATGGAATCGCTATGATACCAGGGTTGTAAAGAGAGATGATACCTAGAACCTGAGGACCTAATACATAAAGAAAAAAAACCGCTATAAAACCTGTTGCAAGCCCTGTTAAAGCCCCTACTTTATTAAAGCGCTTCCAATAAAAAGTGAGTATTAGTAAAGGCATTATCGTGGAGGCTGCTGTAGCAAACATAAATGAAACTAAAAATGCAACGTTACTCTCTTTCATCCCTAGAGAGAGCAAGATGGACAGGCATCCCATCATAATCGCTGTAATTCGTGCAACACGCAGTTGCTCTTGTTCGTCTGCCTTTCTTTTTTTTATGATGTGAAAATAAATGTCATGAGAAAATGTAGAAGTTGCAGCAAATACTAAACCTGTAACTACTGCAATGATGGTGGCAAAAGCAACAGCTGTTACGAATGCAACAAGGAAATCTCCCCCCAGAAACTCTGCTAATACTAACGCTGACAAATTTCCACTCGGGTCTACGGTAACTAATTCTTCCCAACCTACAAAGCCAATCGCACCAATTCCTAATAGTAATGTCATCAGATAAAAAAGCCCTATAATCCAACTCGCTGTTAATACAGATAATCGTGTATCTTTAACGTCTTTCACTGTAAACATTCGAATTAATATATGAGGTAAACCTGCTGTTCCTAATACTAAAGCCAACATGAGCGAAAAACTTTCTATCACACTATCAAACAAATTACCTGGAAAAAAGAATTTCTCTCCTAATGGGCTGTTCTTAACCGTCTGATCCAATAATATTCCAATATCCCAGTTAACTCTTGAAAATAAGATAAGTATTAATAATATTGTTCCAGACATGAGCAGGACGGTTTTAATAATCTGAACCCAGGAAGTTGCGAACATTCCACCCCATACGACATACAGTGTCATTAAAATACCGATAATCCAAACAGCTGCAGCATAATCAACCCCAAGCAACAAGTGAATGAGTAAACCTGAAGCAACCAACTGTGGAATCATATACAAAAGAGATATGATTATTGCACTTATTGCTACAGCAAGTCGCATCCCGTTTCCTGGAAATCGCTCGGCAACTACATCTCCTAAGGTGTATGTACCGAGATTACGTACAGGTTCTGCAATAAGAAATAATAGAATGACGTAGGAAACTAGAAAGCCAGTAGCATAAATAAAACCGTCATAGCCATGAAATGCAATTAAGCCAGCTATCCCAAGGAATGATGCAGAGCTAATATAGTCTCCAGCAATAGCCATCCCATTTTGAAACCCTGTTAGGTTTCCTGAGGCTACATAAAATTGATGTGTCGTGTTACTTCGACCTGCAGCCCAGTGCGTAATGATTAGAGTTCCAACAACAATAGCAAGAAAGAAAACAAAATAGGTTAAATTCATACTATGACTCCTCAGTATTGATTATTTTCCTTTTTACAATGGTTGATATTTTTCTATCATAAATAGTAGCAACCCTCCAGTAATGCCATCCTAGTAACCAAGTAGCTATAAATAAGGTGAAAGCATATCCCCAGAAAAATACTAAAAATAGCTCCCCTAAGAAAGACGATATTTGATTTCGGTAGAAACTGATCAATAATGGCAAAACTAAATAAAAAAGGAGAAAGCCTACGATTGTCACAAGAAGATACCTCATTTTGTCATGAACCAATTCCTGAAATTCCTTATCTTCTTTTAAAGCCTCCATGTCTAAACGATCTTTTTCTAGCAATATATCACCTTCTCTCATCACAATATTATTTTAACATTCAATAAATTGCAAATATTCATGTTAGTCCTATTTTGCTATTTGATCAACTTTTTATCATCTATTTGATACAAACACTTCCCCAGTTCACTTCATAAGATAAGCTCCTATTTAGTTGTTTTATAAATCAAGACAAAGAATGCCTAATAAGTGTGACAATATTAAAAAAGTTTCAAAGAGGAGGGAATTTGTTGGTGGTGGATTGGCAGGGTATGTTGCAGCAAATTATCGATTCTAGTCTTAGAAAAAGGAAAATTAGCAATTCAAGATGGACCGCAATTAGGTTGGGAACAATATATTATTACGAAGAATTTCTTACCTAATAATACTGTAAATCAACAGTTACCACAAATAGGAGATGCGCGAAAACTTCTACTTCTAGATCAAATACCTACTATTTTATTTAGCATGGGATTTGGCTTCTCCCGATTACATTTTAGCTATTGGAGCAGGTCAATATTGGTAAGGTTGTAGCGAAAACGAGATGTTTATCAGAAATTATTTCAATGTGACTATTTAGACCAAATATATTCTGAAGTGTGATTTTCATGAATTCGCTAATATCCCTAACCAAAAGGTGCCTAGTCTTTTCCCAAAAAACGGAAAGTGACTAGGCACCCACATTTACTATTTAGTTAATAAGTGAATTAACCCTTCTTTTACTGTTGTCGCTGGGCGACCAAGTATTGTTTCAAAATCGCTATTTTCTACTTCTAGTGTACCTACACGGATGCTTTTTTGAATATTGACAAGCATCGGGATAAGGAATTCTGGTAGACCTGCACCTTTTATTATTTCAGCGTATTTCTCGTCATCTACTTGTTGCACTTCTACCTCTTTACCCAACACCTCGCCAACCGTTGCGGCAAATTCTTCCTGGCTCAATAGCTTTCCAGAAAGTTCATAAATGGTGTTCTCGTGTCCTTCTCCAGTTAAAACGTTGGCTGCAGCTTCTGCATAATCTTGTTGCATTGCCCAGCCAGCCTTACCATTACCTGCAGAAGTAACCCAAGGAGCACCCGCTTTTACTCCTTCGATGGTTGGAATTTCATTCTCCAGGTACCAGTTGTTACGTAAGAAGGAGTACGGGATCCCTGTTTTTAAAATGGCCGCCTCTGCTACTTGGTGTGGCGGAGCTAGGAAGTTTTTGCTTTCCTTTGCTCTTGCGATGCTTGTATAAGCAATGAATTTAACTCCCGCCCGTTCTGCTGCTTCCACTGCGTTTGTATGCTGTTTAATTCTTATTTCATTTTCCCCATCTGTTGAAATAATTAACAAACGATCAATATTTGCAAATGCAGTATCTAATGTTTCGGGCTGATTGAAGTCACCTTGACGAACATCGACTCCACGGTCTGTTAATCCAGTTGCTTTTTCTGGATCACGAACACTTACAGCCAGTTGATTGGCTGGAACAGTTTTCAGTATCATCTCAACAATTTTACTTCCTAGTTTCCCTGTAGCTCCGGTTACTAATAATTTCATATTCAGTACCCTCCATTAAATATAATAGTTGATCTTTCTTTTAATATTTCTTCAATAAAACACTTGTAACTATATTGATTACATGTAATAATTATAGTTACAGGTAATGTTTTTGTCAAACATTTACGTTCGCAAATATTTGATAGTATCTCACAAAATTAGCGTATAATAAGACTTGTTATCCATGATAAGTACTTATTTTGATTTTGAGGAAGGTGATTGTTTATGTCCATCAGTAGTCGGTTTTCTGTAGGAATTCATATATTGTCTTTGCTAGAGTTTAATAAAGATGGGGTAAGCTCATCAGAGTATTTAGCAGGAAGCGTTAACACAAATCCTGCCTTAATTAGAAAAATCCTCGGTATGTTAAAGAAAGCTGGCCTAATAGAAGTTCGTCCGGGAATTGCCGGTTCTAAGCTTGCAAGGAGTTTATCTGATATTACATTACTAGACGTCTATAAAGCAGTCGATGTCGTACAGGACAATGAATTGTTCAGCGTTCATGATAACCCAAATCCTAAATGTATTGTCGGAAAGAATATTCAAGATACAATTACTCCGATCCTATCTACCGCTCAAATAGCATTGGAGAAAGTATTAGGAAACGTAACCATTGAAGATGTTGTGAAGGATATAGAGGAAAAGGAAGAAAGACATTCATAACAGCAGGATGTCTTTTTTTTACGTAAAATAATCCATATCTTACCAATGGAGGGCGTTCACTTCATACTATTGTAAAACCTGGTGACTTAGGAACTAAAGTTGGGATGGTAACCGATGAGCATGCCCGTGTACTGAAACCAATTGAGGAACAATATGTAACTGGTAACTGTACAGCCTCTGTGATTTTAGTTATTAATTATTCAAACAGGAAGCAGAAAAGAGACCAGGCACTGTTCGAAAACAGGTATCATTCATGTAAAAAGAATAAGGCTGGTTTATAAACCCTTATCCCTTATCATCCACCTACGACAACTGTTGTTCAGCAAATTGACGATACAGTTCATGTGTTTTCGTCAGCTCCAGATGTGTTCCGGTTCCTGTTACTTTTCCTTTATCGATAAAGATGATTTTATCCGCATCTACGATGGTTGATAGCCGGTGGGCGATTACGAAGGTTGTTCGTCCTTCCATTAATCGTGCTAATGCTTGTTGGACAACACTTTCTGATTGACTATCTAAGCTTGCAGTCGCTTCATCCATCATCAGTATCTTGGGATCTCGTAAAAATGCACGAGCAATTGCTATCCGCTGCCTTTGTCCACCTGATAATTTAACACCACGTTCTCCTACCTCTGTGTCTAATCCTTTATCGAATGATTGAATAAACTGATCTGCATAGGCCATTTTAGCGACTTCCCAGAGACGTTGATCTGATATACTTTCCCGATCACTTAATCCATAACTTAAATTATCACGGATAGTTCCAGCCATCATCGCACTTTCTTGGGATACATAACCGATTTGACTGCGCCATGACTTCATCAAGAACTCGTTTATCGGTGTATCACCGATTCGTATTTCCCCTGCTGTTGGTTGGTAATACCTTTCTAACAAGCCAAATAAAGTCGTTTTTCCTCCGCCACTTGGTCCAGCAAAGGCGATCATCTCACCAGACTCTGCACGGAACGAGACATTTTCAATGATAGGCTCTGCCTCATTATAGGCAAAAGAAACATTCGTTACATGGAGAGGTTGATTGGATATATCCTTGTCGATTCCTTCTTGTCCCTCTTCCTCATCAATTTCCAAAATAGCAATGATCCGCTCCGTTGCACCCTTCGCCTTTTGCAATTGGGTGAAAAACATTGCAAACGAAGTAATCGGAAAAATAATTTGAAATAGGTAAAGCAAAAAGGCAACAAGCGAGCCTGTTGACATCGATCCTTCTGCAACACGGATTCCTCCATAAGCAATAATGACTACAATGACAACCATAACAACCAAATACATAAACGGTCCGATCATCGCGAAAATCCGGGCTTCCTTTAAACCGTAATTTAATAACTTTCCAACACCAGATACCCCTTTTTTCTCTTCAACCTTTTCAGCCGTTGAAGATTTCATTAGGCGAATCTCACTCAATGTCTGTTGGATTATCCCGGTGAAAACAGCTGTTTCATCTTGTAATCCTCGTGATATTTTTGCCATCTGTCCGCCAAGAGGGACCATAATTGCTACTGTAATTGGGACGGCTATCAACATGATTAATGTCATTTTCCAATCCATAATCAATAAGATTGTTACCGCACCAATAATAGAAATTAAACCGGTAATAAATTGTGGAAAATGCTGTGAAATTAAATCCTTCACAATTCCGGTGTCACTAACAACCCGACTCACCGATTCTCCGCTCGTTGTTTTATCAGAATAACTTACTGGTAACCGAATCAGTTTCAACCACATCTTCTCACGCAATCGAGCGACAATTTTTTGCCCTACTGCAGAGAGTAAATAAGTAGATACGCCGTCGATAACTGCTTGTAAAATAAAGACAACGCCCATTGTTATGATAAGAAAAATGCTTAATGATTCGACGGTAAAGCCATCAACTAATTCTCTAGTTAGTAATGGTATCGTAAGCCCGACAAGCGTTGTAATAACACTTCCTATTAAACCAATTGTTAGTGCCAATTTAGGTATGTTTGTTGATAACATTAGTGATATAAATGGTTTTAAACCATCTTTTTTTGAGGCCATTTTCTATTGCTCCTATGTAATACGTATTTTGAAGTCAAGAGAACCATTGTTTTCAAAAACATGAAACTCTTATATGTTTAATCAATTAACCTGCTTACTTCTCTTAAAGTCTTTGAATACAAGAACCTTTTCCCCACTATTTATAATTTGATTGTAATTGGTAAATGATAATTTTAAAAATGAGGGAGTTGTTTTTGTGCTTCAATCCAATTATTTTCAGAATAATATTGAATTAAATGAGTCAGTTGTTGAAACACAACAACTAAAAACATCCCTATGGTTAGACAGTGTCTTATTTACACCACAATGGTGGATTGGATTATGTCTATCTATTTTACCTTGGATAATATGGTTTTTAGTCAGTCAAAAAGATAGTAGAAATAGATTGCTCTATTCAGGTTTTATTATCATAATTATTGCTTCTTTTTTAGATTTTTTAGGTGTTCAATTTGGGTTATGGCTCTATAATTATGAAGTGTTTCCGTGGATGCCTGCATATCTACCTTGGGACTCAACGTTAGTTCCAGTAATAGTTATTAGTTTAATCGAGTACAAACCTCATTTCTCACCATTGTTAAAAGCACTAATTTTCGCTTTCTTATCTTCCTTTGTTGGTGGAAACATCTTTGAGTATTTTGACTTTTATAAAAGGATACATTGGGAAACTTATTATTCTTTTCCGATTTACTTTTTCATTTTTTTAATCGGATACTGGACAAGTTTACGAGATAACTATGCGCACTTTAAAATTCACTCAGGTGTTTGAGGCACTCAGCTACAGTGCAACTTACCTCCCTCTAATTCCGAAGGTTTACTGCTTTATATAATGAGCAAAAGAATCTTTATGAAGCTTTAAGACTAATCAAATAATGCATACTTAATAAAGTTAGCAGTGATAACTCAAAAAATTGGTGTCAGGTACTTTCTATGGAACCACCTTTTTTGAGGCTATATTCTTTTGTGCTGTGTAATTGATACTTTGTTTAAGTAAGGGGCAACTAACTTTCCAGCAACTAGGTTAAATTATATCATCTTTAGTAGTAGGAAAATAAATATAAATTATTATGTGGAACGAATAGTAGACTATTCACTTACCCATTTAGTAGGTCAAAGAAGGTTAATACTGCTAAATAACTTACTGGGAAAAGGGGAATCATTTTTGGCAATTTAGTATAAAATAAACACCTACAATAAAAATCAGCTGAATTTTGTCACACAAAAAAAGAGTCCATTATCATGAACTCTTCCCCACCGATTTATCTATGCTTCCTGAGAATGTCTGTTTTCTCTTCATCAATACCTGCCAGTTCATCAGTAGTAAGCTAATGAGAACCAAGATAAATCCGATTAAAAAGGTGAAACCAAATGGTTCTTTCAATACCAGCACACCCAACAAAACCGATACAAATGGAATTAAAAATGTAAGAAATGAACCGAACACTGCACCGCCTGTTGATACGAGCCTGTAGAAAATTACGTACCCGAGTCCAGAGCTGAAGCCACCTAAAATAAGTAATGGAAAGAAAATGGATGGTTCCGCGACCTTCATTACAACTCCTGGTTCAATAATTAACATTCCTACACCGGTTAAACAAACAGGTTAGGGAATATTATGCCAGTATCCTTGGCAACGTCAGTATGATCATCTTTGTTTGGGGAATGTGGATAAGGTGAGGAGAAAGTCTGTTTAAAAACGGCTCCAAAAGTGGATTTCAGTATCATGCACTTTTTCTGAAAATGTAGCATACATGTCTCCTTCTTTCGTTAAACCCTTGTTTGTTGAAAATACAAATACGGTTTGGCTGACAATATCTTTCACAAAAATAATAAAGAATAAAAAAAGTCTAATTACTCTTTTTAAGCGATGAATTAGACCTTTTTATCTTCAAGAATAATTATTTTCTTTATTACTATAAATTTCATAAGCAAAATATCCAAACAAATAGCCGAATCCGGCTCCTAAACTAACTGTATATAGTAGAGAAATCGGGGAAAAAATGCCCAAGATCACACCGATAGCACAACCAAAAAGCATTCCAAATGGTATTAAACTATCTAATAAATCTTGGGCGCTTTTTGATTTTTTCTTACCTAGCTTACCATGGTTATATTTATGTTTAAGCCTTTCAATTACAAATACTACAATCACTCCCACTATTACAACAGGCGCAATTGCCATGACAAAGCCCATGTTAGAACCTCCCTTCACTTTTAATTACTTAAAATTCCATTCTATTAAATGGTCGTTTGTTGAAAGTTTTTATTGAAAATCAATCAAATTAATAGTACAACAAGTATAACATGACTTCTATCATTCAAAATACGCATGTTTTTTAATTTTAATCACCTGTCACTAGTGTTTAAAAGTATTAAAGGAGGCAAAAACATTATGAAAATTATTGTTACCAGTATATTCGTAGAAGACCAAGACAAAGCACTCGAATTTTATTCAGAAACGTTAGGATTTGTAAAAAAGCATGACGTTCCTACAGGAGAATTTAGGTGGATAACACTTGTTTCTCCCGATGAACAAGACGGTACTGAGCTTTTACTCGAACCGAATGACCATCCCGCTGCCAAAGAGTATCAACAGAAGCTATTTGCCGATGGCATACCAGTAACAATGTTTGGCGTTGCAAATATTCGTAAAGAGTACAAACGATTAATAGAAAAAAGTGTAAAGTTCACTATGGAACCGACAGAAATGGGCGAAGTCACAATAGCTGTCTTCGACGATACATGCGGCAACCTTATCCAGATAATACAACAGTAGCTTCATCGATAACTTAGTACGATTTTACTGAAAAATTTTAAGTGTGATGAAGTATTTTTTGAAATTAAGAATTAATCAGCTTTATGTTAACCCTGTTGTAATTTTAGGACAGGGTTATACATTTTTAAAAGTTAAAAGCAAATGACATTCCTGTTATTCTCCAATTAAAAATACAGCATTGTGAGTACATTATCATATAATACGAGCACTTTCCTTGAATAAGGAATTGCATCTTTATTCCACTAAACACCATTTAGTTTGAGATGATGTATAATCAAAGAAATTAGATATTAACAAAGGTGATTAAAATGAATATTAAGAAACTTTATAAAGGTGACAAAGTTCCAATGGAATTATTGTTATTGGCTGATCCTTGCAAAGAGATTGTTGAAAAATATGTTAAAAGGGGCGAATGTTTTGTAGCTAAAAGCGAACAGCAAATTGTTGGGGTTTATGTATTACTTCCAACGAGACCAAAAACAGTGGAACTGGTGAATGTTGCAGTCATAGAAAAGCAACATGGTAGAGGTATAGGGAAGCAGTTGGTAATGGATGCAATTAAGGTAGCTAAGACAAAAGGCTATAAAACAATAGAAATAGGAACTGGAAATTCTGGGATTGGACAATTGGCTCTTTATCAAAAATGTGGCTTCAGAATAATTGGTGTTGATATGGACTTTTTTGTTAAACATTATCCAGAAGAATTTTTTGAAAATGGTATCAAGTGCCGAGATATGGTTCGTTTATCTCAAGATTTATAGTGTAAAAAAAGATTAGGGAGAGTTTAATATAATGTCTGATTTCAAAATTAACCATAGAGGTTCGTGTACCCAGACCAAGGGGATTGTCTAGATCTTCCTTCAGATTTCACCACTACATGGACACCTTATCCTTCAGTTGATGGTTCGCATAACCCCAATATCGGACTTTCACCGTCTAGTTGATGAACATGCCTGGCGCACCAATAAAGAAAACAGCATGAAATCAAGCTATTTTTACATTTAAAGTTGAACACTCCCTATTTCAATACTTTTTATTTTCCGCACTCAAAACCCATCCCGTTGCACGAACCGATACCTAAAAAAACAGATCGAACTTTCACTTTATCACTTTACTCTAGTAGCGTAATAAACAATTTTCCTTTATACTATTTAGATACATAAAGATAGTAAGTATTATTATAGTATGGGGGAGAATCGAAAACATGAAGAAGATTGGAATTATCGGAAGTAGTGGAGGTAACCTATACAACTTAGGCGGTAAAGATCCCAAAAAGCTATTAGCCGAAATACAAAATCAAACGAACAGTACTGAGCTAGAATTAGAAACGATTCAGTTTATCGCCGCTAACGAATCGATGGATGCAGCTAAACCAACAACGATAGCATCGTTATGGACAATAAACTCAGATGGAGAGTTTACCCAACACAGTGAAGCAACATTAGAGGAAATCAATCAACAAGCACGAGTGCTAGATGAAGAGATTGCCGGGAAGATTCTTGCTGGGACGATTGACGGATTAATCGTTATGAGCGGGGATCCCAAATCGGCAAATCAACAAACATTAAAAGCAGCTGCTGAAAAAAGAATTCCAATCGTTGGGACTGGTGGCACGTCAATGGCACTAATCAGTTCAATGGGAGCAAATGTTATTGCAACTTCCGGAACAACTGGGACAACTAATCGTACCAGAGCAGTTTCGTTTGTTACTTCATTAACCAATCATTTTGGGTTCTCTTATCGCCCGCTACTTGGAAAACATGATAATAACAATGATCTATCAGATGGGCTTGGATTAAAAAATATAAATATTCGCGGGATTATGATGTCTGCCTTGCCAGGATTTATTGCGATGGCACTTATCCTTGCCCTAAGTAAAATACCTGGTTTTGGCATGCTAGGTGACGTATTTGATGTTTTAATTGGTGCACTTCCTGTAATCATTGCTGTTATTGCTGCTAAGCAGGTATCCGAATTAGATGAAGTGTCGATTGTTGCTGGTGTTATCGCAGGCGTCCTATCAGTAGATGGTGGTATTATCGGCGGGATGATCGGTGGTATTCTTGCCGGGTTATTTGTCAGAGTCTTGTTCCAAAAATTTGTTAAATGGCGCTTCCCAATGACCACTGTTAATATTGCAGCAGGTGGATTTGCTGGTTTAATCGCTGGTCTATTAATCTATTATTTCATAGGCCCGGTGGCTTTAACTCTAGGAGATTTAATTAAGCAAGTAATAGAAGTAACTATAGCATTCAATCCAATTATAGCGGGCTTAATTGCTGGTGTGCTGATTTGGCCAGCGATTCTTGGAGGAATTTATCATGCTGCTATTCTACCAATTGTTTTACTAGAGATGGAGAGAACGGGTAATAGTTTTCTAGGCGCTGTTGATATGGTTGGTCTAGTTATGGTTGCTGCTGGAATTAACCTAGCAAACATCATTAGTCCCCGTGATAAAGGAGAAGCCGCCGTCGCAACACCTGGTTTCGCAATTAATGTCGGCTTTGGAACATTTGTTGAATCAGCCTATCCATTTATGTTTTCTAGTAAGTGGGTGTTTGCCGGTGCACTCGTATCTGGTGGTGTTGGCGGAGCATTAGTCGGCTTGTTTGATATTCGCGGAACAGCATATGTACCGACATTTACTGCACCTCTACTTGCAAATAATCCCCTTGGATTCATTATTGCTATGCTGGTTCCGTTTGCTTTAGCCCTAACAATCACGATTCTAGCAAACAGATGGCCAGCTAAAAAGGTAGAACAAAATGTACACCAGGATGAAAATGAAAAGATTTCGGTATAGTTTTAAAAGTGGTATATAAAATAAGATAAAACTCGCCCTAACTTGTAAGTAGTTCCCTTATGTTGGAGAAGAATAAGATTATATTAAGCGCACTAAATCCCACAAGATTTAGTGCGCAATTTTTTCATTAGCAAACCTGCGTTCAAATGAATCATTTATCATTTTGTCACTTAGAATAATGCCCTAAAAGTAGTGCTAAAACTGGCAATAATTACTATGATAAAATACCAACTGATATAAGATGGAATTCGTTGTTTGATTTACTAAAAATATGTTTTGTAAGTTTTTGTATATTTAGATGAATAAAGTCTTAAATAATTCCCTCTTCTAAGCCAGAATAGTTATGGTAAAATAAATACAGATATTGTAAACGGTTAAAATAAAACTATTTGGTGCGATTCTATATGTACAGGTAGAGGGGAAATTAAAGATGACGGATATTAAAACATTGATTATGTATTTGGCTGGAGTTATCTTGGGATGGTTTATTCTTGGTATTTTTACTGAAGTTTTTACAGCTGACTTTTTATTTGCTTTCTGCACAGGTGCAACTTTTTATCATGTAACAATTACTTCATCTAAGAAATCTCAGAAAAATTGAATTTTCACCAAAGGGTGCTTTGCAACAATAAGGAAATAGCTTAATACTGTAATATAGGAGGCTTTATATGGGAGGATTTATTAACCTATTGCTAGGTGTTGGGATTGTATTTTTAATACTATTTTTATTTGTGGTTTTTTCTAGTTTTAAAAACAGAAAGTAAGCAATGATGCATATTCTTTAAACTAAAAGGTTGCTATTTTTCGAAAGAGCGCCAGTAGATCATTGGTGCTCAAAGCAAAAGAATTAAAATAAAAAACGTCATAGGTTTTGTGTTTGGTAACAGCAGCAATGCTCTATGAATCTAGACAATTTTTCTAGTTACAAAAATAGCTAGAAGTACTGCACTAAACCCTCCTACTAATTTTCCAACAATCATCGCAAAGACAATTTCTTTGTTAATTCCAGCAACAAAACCTAAATGGCCTCCCAAAACGAAAGCACCACTTACAGCAAAGGCAACATTAATTATTTTTCCTCTAGGATCCATATCATTAATTAAAGCTAACATTGGAATGTTATGAGCTAAACTTGCGACCATTCCAGCTGTTGAGGTATCACTAATGCCTATTATTGCCCCAATTTTCTTCAATGGTTTTTTAAGAATAAGTGATATAAAAGATACCATCGGAAATGCCCCCGCAAGAAAAACAGCAATCATCGCAACAATTTTAATTCCTTCAACAAGTGGTGTCATATGAGGGATAACTACTATACCCGTATAGGTTTCAACAGAAATTGCAGCTAGGCCAATTATACCTATAATTTCGATACCTTTTGCAAAAACGGAGAATCCAGCTATCATCTTATCTGTATATTTAAATAATCCGATTGAGATAAAAATAGACAAAATAATAGTAGGTATCAGGTTTTTTATAATAACTAGTATAGATAAATCTGCGACAACTCCACCAATTAAACATCCAATAGGAACAGTTATTAAACCTAATAGAATTCCTTTAGCAAAGTACTTTTGATCTTCCTTTTTAATGATGCTTAGCCCCACCGGGATTGTAAAAGCTAACGTCGGTCCCATCATCGTCCCTAAAAAAACCCACGCAAACAGTTCAGACTCCTCACCCTGAGACATCTCCGTCGCTAATGAATAACCTCCCATATCTAGAGCTAATAGAGTATTCGCAAATGAAGCAGGATCTGCACCAAATAATCCATAAACAGGTGCAATAATGGGTGTTAAAATTTTTGCTATTACAGGTGCTAATGAGATAATTCCAACCATCGCAAGTGTAAGTGACCCCATTGTCATAAAACCATCTGTAAAACGGGTACCAAGTCCCCATCTGTTACCCAAACATTTATCAATCGCACCTAAACAAAAAAAGCCGATTACAATATATACTATTATGTCATTAACCCCCATTTTTTTATCCCCCGTTGTATAAAGGACATATAAATCCCCAATTATTATATTAGTTGTGATGTTTACCTGCTGTATTAGCTCAGGGCATAAGTCCTTCACAATCTAAGCATTTATTTTAACATGAATATTCACAGTAGTAGTAAGATTATCTATCTCAGACTTAATTTTGATTAGAAGGAATGACGGAGATATGGATCGAAAATAGGATAGAAACGTGGAAATTATTGCAATGATGTATCAAAAGAGCTAAGCAACAACATCTGCTTAGCTCTTTTCATTCTTATTTTCCTAAAATGCATGACATTTTTATGCTTTATTTATCTTTATTATCAAACAAAATTTTAGAGCAAGCTATCCTCTAATGTTTTCATTTGATAAAAATATCCTTGTTTTTCCATTAGTTCCGAGTATGAACCTGACTCGATAATTTGACCATGATCCATGACAATAATTTGATCCATCTTTTCTAGTCCTGTCAAACGATGACTGACCAACAGTAATGTGTCATTTTCTGCTTGTGCAAACAGGTGATGATAAATGCTTTGTTCTGTTCGTGAATCTAATGATGACGTTGGTTCATCTAACACCCATAGATGTCCTTTTTTAAGCAGTGCTCTAGCAATTGCCAAGCGCTGCTTTTCCCCACCAGAAAGATTCTCCCCATTTTCCGATACATGATCATCAAGTGAAAACAGATTAAGTTGAACCTTCGCTAACACACTTTTTAGTAAAACATCATCTAGTTCAGTATCTGCAAGCAATAAGTTTTCACGGATAGTTCCGTAAAAGAAGTGATTTTCTTGCAAGACAACTTTTGCCTGCTCCCACATCGCATTTCCTGACACAGTAGATATATCGTGTTGATTCCAGTAAATTTCCCCTGATTGCACTTGCTGTAACTTTAACACAAGCTGTAGCAAGGTGGATTTACCAGAACCACTAGCGCCAACAATCGCCGTTTTTGATCCAGATGGTATCGATAATGAAAGTTTAGGAATCGTTGTCCGCCAATCTCCCATGTAGCCAAACCGGATATCACGAAATATAAGCGCTGGTGCCGCATCTGGTAATTGATCAACTGTTGTAGTAGCCTCACTTACTTGGATGTCCGGGTCGTCGACTACATCATATAACCTAGTCGATGCATCTCGGCTTTCCTGCATATAAATTGGAAACACTGCCATCGGTGCTGCTGGTTCGAAGACTGTTAACGAAATCATCACAAGCATTGCCAAAAAGATCCCATCTAACGTGCCATCGATAACCAAATAAGCACCAACAGCTAAAACAAACCAACTGATGATAAAGGTAATAAAGCCATTGAACGATTGACTATAGACCTTGTTAATATTTTCTTGTTTTTGTTCATTAATGTAGGTTTGTGATTGGGCTAGAAGCTGGTCTTGTTTCAAGTCTAATTGTTGAAACAGCTTCAAATCACGAAAACCATACATCAATTCGGTGATTTCCGTGGAAAGGTCCCCACGTTCTTGTCTTACTCTGCCATTAATTTTCATTTGTCGTAGAGAAAACAGTCCCGGAATAACAATTGCCGTCAGTAAAAATCCGACCAACAAAATCACAGCGATTGCCATCGAATAAAAACTAGTAAAAAAGATTGTACTAACAAAAACGAGTAATAGGACAAGTGGCGGGTAAAAAACACGTAAAAAGAAATTTTGTAAACTCTCTACATCACCAACGACACGACCTAGCAAATCACCACTTCTATATTTATGAAAAACATTCGGCACGAGCGGCTCTAATTTTTCAAAAAAAGCAACACGTAAATTGCTCAAAATCGTAAATGTAGCACGATGTGAATAAAGACGCTCGCCGTATTTAGCGAAAGCTTTAACAAATCCGAGTAATTTAACTGTCGAAGTTAGGATAATCAATGCATAAAAAGGCGGTGTGAGGGCGGCTTTAGAGATAAGGTATCCACTTGCAGCAAATAGACCTACACTACTAATTCCAGCAATGAAACCAAGAAAAATCGCAAGGATAATATCCTTTTTCTCCATCAGCATCAATTTGATGACTTTTTGAAGATCTCTCATGCCTGTTCTCCCCCTTGTTGGATCGAAACCATTTCCCGGTAAGCAGGTAAGTTATCTAACAACGATTGATGTGTCCCAACCGCCTGTAATTGACCATTTTCCAAAAACAGAATCTGATCGGCTGTTTTGATTGTGTGCAGTCGATGCGCCACCGTAATAACTGTCGCTGTTTCATTTAACTTTTCAATTGATTGCTGCAAGATTTTTTCGGTAGCAAGATCAAGACCTCTTGTTGGCTCATCAAGTAAAACAACGTTTGGTTTTTTCAGGAAGGCACGCGCAATCGATACCCGTTGTTTCTCGCCACTGGACAAACCGCGACCTGCTTCTCCAACTTTGGTGTGGTAGTTTTTTTCTAGCGATTCGATTAACGGTGCAATTCCTGCTGATTGTGCAGCTTGTTGAATAGCTTCTTCACTGACAGAAGCAGTTGTTCCCATCGCGATGTTTTCCCCAATCGTACCTGAAAAAATATAAGGATTCTGCGAAATATAAGAAAGCTGAGCTAACCATGATTTTTCCGTAAAGTGTACAAGATCTTGTTGGTTAATTTTGATTGCGCCATGTTGCGGAGTAATCATACCAGCAAGTAGATGAAGCATCGTTGACTTCCCTGCCCCACTTGCACCAACTATTGCTATTTTTTGTTTCGGTGAAAACGTGGCATCGATTGCTTCTAGATGAAAATTACTATCTGGATAGCTAAACCCGAGCTGATCCAACTGAATCGTTGGTGGGACATCCTGCTTGACTAACTCACGTTTTCCCCACTTTATCGTGTCATCTTCTGTGTCGAACTCTTCTAAAACCTTATTCGCTGCTCCCATACTACTTCTGCCATTATGAAACGTCGTACCGAGCTCTTTTAATGCGGTAAAGAATTCTGGTACGAGAATTAATATCACAAATGCGGTAAAAAACGAAATACTTTCATATATAATCAACTGAATGGCTAGTTCTAATGCAACAATACCAATACTAAGCATTGAAATAATTTCAAGCATAAATGATTGTGTAAAAGCAACCTTCAAGATATCCATCGTTGTATCCCGAAAGCCTAAACTACTTTTTTCAATTTCATCTTGTTGCCTTTTTGTTCGCCCAAATAATTTTAATGTAACAAGTCCTTTTAATGTATCTAAGAAAGTGCCCGAAAAAGAAGCTAATTTTTCTAACTTTTCTTCTGACTTTTTTTGCGTTTTCATGCCAATAACAATCATAAAGATCGGAATAAATGGTGCAGATAAAAGCAAAATAATCCCTGAATTAACATGCTGTGTGAAGACGACAATCATAGCAAGTAACGGTACAAATGTACTTTGCATCACTTGTGGGATAAATTGACTATAAAAACTATCCATTTCATCGACACCATCTAGTAGCATGCTTACTTTTTTACCTGTTTGTCCTTTTTCTGCAAGCTGAACAGGCTGCTGGGCATATTTTGTTATTAACCGTTTGCGAACATCACGTTTAACATCACTGGCAATCGATACGCCGATCCGTTTACTTAGATAATCGGAAACAGCTCGAATCAATAATATAAGAACCAAAGCTACTAACCACGTGGTAATAGCTGAAAAAGACAGATTCTCAAGGAAAACACCCTCAACAATAGTTGTCATAAGAAAGGCCTGTACAACAATAGCAAACCCTAGTAACAACGTTAACCCAACTAAAAAATAGAGCCTTTTATTATGCATCCACACGGTTTTCTTTAAATTTTGCATGAACGATTCAGTCCTCTAATACAAATTTTGCGTGCTTGATTACTTTTTCCCTTTAGCATAATCTGCATTAAATAAAAATAAACGCATCAATAAAATCAGCGAAGGAACTAACAAGAGTAGTCCGCCAATAAAGGCTATAATTAATGCTAACCCCATCGATTCATTCGTTACACTAGATTCAATATGGATATATGGATCAAGCAAATATGGATACTGTGCGATTCCATATCCAAAAAATGCAAAGAAAAATTGTAGCATGACCGCAATAAATGCCGTCCCATAATTTCTACCGATATACAAAAGACCCATGGCAATTAAGAAGAATCCCATCGATAAACCAAAAATCCACCACAAATCTAACATATTATCAAAATGGCGTTGATTACGCTGACTTAAAGCAATCATTGTCGTAAGTGCCATAATAATTGTTGGCGTCGCCCAAAACAACGCCCATCTCCGTACTAGTTTGAGTGCACCTTCATCGTTTGCTCTTGAAGCATAGTAGGTTAAAAAGCTTGCACTAATGAATAATATTGCAGCGATCGCTAAGGCGACAATACTCCAAGCTAATGGACTTGTGAATAGCTCCGCATATTTCAAAGAGACAACACCATTTTCTTCGGTAATGAAGCCACCCTCTGAAATGGTCAATGCAACAGACAATGACGCAGGAATTAACAAACCTGTCGCACCATATAAAAACATATAAACATTGCTTTGTTTTGAACCATAATTTTCAAACGCATAAAAAGATCCGCGTATCGCTAGCAAGATGATTGCGAAACTTGCAGGTACGAGTAAAGCTGATCCATAATAATAAGCTGTTGATGGGAAAAACCCAACGATACCAACAAAAAAGAAAACAAGAAACACATTGGTAACTTCCCAAACAGGTGATAGATATCTTGAAATAATTTTATTTATGATGTGATCTCGTTTCGTAACTTTTGCATAATAAGCGAAAAAACCTGCTCCAAAATCAATCGAGGCAACGATTAGATAACCATACAAAAACAACCATAGAACTGTAACTCCTACTATTTCATAACTCATTTGTCATCCCCCTTTTCTAGTTCAGGGTATTGCTTCTCAAATTCTAGTTCAGCTGGATTGTCTTTAAATAATTTCCTTAACGTAATGACAAATAGTGTTCCAAGAACAATATATAGCGCTAAGAATAAAAAGAACATATGCGTTATATATGGAGAAGACGTTGCTGCTTCATTTACTGTCATATAACCTCTTAAAATCCACGGCTGTCTTCCAAGTTCCGCGAAAATCCAACCAAATTCTACTGCTAACATCGCTAGTGGACCACTTAAGGCTAAGAGCCAGAGCATGAATTTATTATTAACGTTCCATCGTTTAATTTTACTTATTACTAGGTAAAGGAAAGAAATAGCAAGTAAGAAAAAGCCAATCGACACCATTAAATCAAACAAATAATGTATCCATAATGATGGCCGTTCGTCTTCTGGTGTTGCTTCTAAACCTGTTACCTCACTCATAAAGTTGCCATGAGCTAAAAAACTAAGAAAACCAGGTAGTCGAATCTCGCCAACTACTTCATTATCCTCGTTTAGCCAGCCGAATAATATCAAATCGGCATTCTCTTCTGTTTCAAATAGCCATTCAGCTGCAGCTAATTTTTCCGTTTGATTGTTCGCCAAATATTTTGCAGAGAAATCCCCCGCTACTGCAGTCAATACAGAAAAAACAAACATAGCTATAACGGTCATTTTTAGTGCCTTTTTATGATAATCTTTAGCACCCTTATTACGTAATAATGCAACAGCCGCAATCGTTGCTAAGATTGCTGCAACTGTAAGATATGATCCACCTACGACGTGCGCAATTCTAACTGGAGAAGATGGATTTAACATCGCCTCTAGAGGGTTAACAGCAGCAAATTCCCCATTTGCTATTGTAAAGCCATCAGGTGAATTCATAAACGAATTTACAGTCGTTATAAATACAGCTGACATACCCGCCCCGATTACAACCGGTAAGGAAATTAGCCAATGCGTGTATTTACCTTTAAAACGATCCCATGTATATAAATAAATACCTAAGAAAATAGCTTCAAAGAAGAAAGCAAAAACTTCCATAAATAATGGTAAAGCAATTACATTACCAGCAAGCTGCATAAAATTAGGCCAAACTAAAGATAGCTGTAAACCAATAGCTGTACCAGTTACAACCCCGATTGCTACTGTTATGATAAAGCCTCTCGACCAGCGTTTTGCTAATAATTCATAATGTTTGTCTTGCTTTTTAATCCCAATAAACTCAGCTAATGAAATAAATAATGGCACACCAACACCCAATGTAGCAAAGATGATATGAAAAGTTAGGGTCATTGCTGTGATTAATCTACTCATGGTGACTGTATCAAATTCCATTTAAAATCCTCCTCGTACATTATCCAATCAAGTGAACCTATATACAAACATGGTCTCTATTTTAACATTTGTTAAATAATAATAGTTATCGACTTTTTGGTAATTTGTGAATGATACATGACCTTTTTGTGACGGTTTAGTGACTTTCACCAATGCGTGGAATCACAGGGAGGAATTGACAGTCACGCATCTATGACAATTTTCTATAAACGACATGGAATAGTGAACCACAATGATCACATTTTAGGATATACCTGTTATTTACGGAGGTTAAACTTACTGGCTTATGGTATGGTTACTTGAAGGTTTATGAACTAAATATCTGTTTTCTTCATTAAAATAGGGACAAGTATTATTTCCTTGCCCCTCCTAGATAACAACTCCATTATAATTTTCGGTACTTATCCTCTGATCTAATTATTATATTTACACCCGAGGCACTGCCACCATGGGGATAGTTTTCCATCTCAGACACATCAATTTCAGTTTCAATTTTCACCCTTTTATCGCCTCTTGCTCTCATATTCACTTGATATGGAGCGTTGTTGTTCATCAGTGATACCATTCTAATATCATCTTCAAAAACATAGTCTTCATAAAATTCGATAGTGAATGAAACATCTTCAAGGCTGTAATTCTTAAAAGAAAGTTCACATACCCCAAGCAACGTTGTCTCATTCTCTAGTTCAAATGTACAATTACTGTCCTCTTGTTGATAGGATAGTGCATAAACTCCTGTTGCGATTGTCTTCTGATAAGAGTTTACTAGGAATGGTGGCAAGAAGAGAACTAGTACTATTGCTAGTACAGTTAATCTACCATAGTGCACTACTTATTAATGTCATTCTTCCACTTTATCATACGCTGTGTTAATCCATACCAAGATACCAGTACCCAGACAACTTCGTCTTAAACTGTACATGCTAAATAACTTATAACATTTCCATATTAACAAAGGGTGTATGATAGTCAATCTGCCCTTTCACTCGTTTATAGGTTGTTTTTTCTCCTTTTAAGTGACGATTAAAATCAAAGATAACTGGCATCCGATCACCACCAATGGCAAACCAAGCCTTTCTTTCTTTTGGGATGTAAGCGGCCGTATGCAATGTTCCTGAGAAAGCACCGTACTTATTAGAGAATACGTCTTGATCCGTGTCGTTTAACAATCGAAAAGCCTGATATACATCGAAATCATTCTGTTTTTTTCCTTCAATAGTCTGCTGTCTCCTGATTGAATCATCCATCCGATAACGATTTTCCTCGGTTAAAATTTCAAAGTGATTCGTACTTATAGTCGATTTCCTCGCAACTACTGATCTTGGGGAAGCTTCGACAACAAATGTCTCTCCCCTAGAATCTAAAATCGCATAAGTGAACGAAGTACGGTGAGGGATTTCCTTTAAGACAGCAATTGCTTCTTCTACTGTTGCACAGGTTTCTAAAATAATACGACCAATCATATTACATACAAATCCATCTTCTGAACCAAGCCGGTTGATGAAGTTATATCCCATTGCAAGTCCTTTTTCATTCATTCCATCAATTCGTCCTGTTATTTGCATTGATGGGCCAATCGTTGCATAGCCCGTGTCCGTTGGCTGATAAATAAGGTATCGCCCTTCATAACCCCCAGGATGGCTATCGTAATTTCGAATTAGAAATTCAGAATTCGATAAAATGGAGCATCCGCTTCTATCATACTCTTTATAATACCCACCAAATTCTCGTAGAGCGTCCTCCATTTTCCAATTTAGTGCATCAGCTAAACCACGAATTTCGTTCAATATACTAGGTATAAATTTGGTCAAGATATCAATCGCTTCTTGTTCATCTATCATAAAATGATGTTTTCTCTTTGATGCCCATTGCTTATTACGATTGGGCAAAATAGGAGAGTCCCTTAACAATTCCCCTTGCATATATCCAAAATCATAATGATTTCCTTTAAACTGAATGATGTCAGTAAAAACTTTTTTCATAGGTAACCCCTTAAAAATTGATAAAAATCCTACTGTTTTAATAGTAGGTTTATTCATTATATAACGTGGTGCATAGGTGTCAAACGAATGACTCAGTGAAAAAATCAGTTAGTAGCAACCAATGATTTTTCCTGACATCCTAGTAGCAGGATGTGATGTTAATCACTATCACAATTATTCAATCATTTATACTAATTAAAACTGCTACTTTTCTATCATTAGATATCGATTTTTTTGCAGATAGGAGAATTATTATGAGTGAATTAATTAATAACCGTGAGGAACATCTAGACCGAAATAATGAAATAAATGGTCAATTCGACATCACTGCATATCAAACTGGGCATCCTGTTCACACATTTATACTAGAAAATAAGAAAATTAGTACGTTACTTGTTAAAATCCAATCCAATCTAGAACAATTTCTAATAGCTGATTCAGAAATAAGTCGTTCAACATTGCTTGATAATCTCAATCAACTCTGGGAAATAGATAGACATTACAGTAGAAAGGAAAACTTGCTATTTCCTTTTCTTGAGAAATACGGAATTAATGGCCCGACAACACATATGTGGGCAATTGATGATTTTATCCGAAAAGCCATCAAGGAGGCAAGAAACGGAATATCCTCTTATTCTGTTGATCAAAAAAATACGCTTGTTAACCATGTGAATTTCGTTATTGAACAGGGATTGGAGATGATTTACCGGGAAGAGAACATCCTTCTCCCGATGGCACTTCGAAAACTTTCTGAAGATGATTGGCTAAAAATTGCTAAACAAAGTCCGGAAATTGGTTATTGTCTAATTGATTCTGTTACCGAGTGAAAACCTGTCCGCCATTCATTAAAGAACGAGCTTGACTTAGAAAATGGCTATGTCCAGTTTCCAACAGGGGCGTTATCAGTCAAACAAATCGAAACTATCTTTAATCACCTGCCAATTGATTTAACGTTTATTGATGACAAAGATGTTGTCAGGTACTTTTCCCATGGAACAGATCGTGTTTTTGTTAGGACAAAATCTGTGATTGGCCGTACCGTACAAAATTGCCATCCGCCCGATAGTGTTCATGTAGTTAATGCTCTATTAAATGACTTTAGAGTGGGAAACAAGGATGTAGAAGACTTTTGGATTCAAACAAAGGACAAGTACGTATTGATTCGTTATTTTGCAATACGTGATCAAGATAAAAATTATCTTGGAACATTAGAATTCACACAAAACATCAAACCAATTCAAGAAATAACCGGTGAAAAACGAATCATGTCCTAATATACGGTGCAGGTATATAGAGCTAAATTAGGATAGTAAGGAGGCCTAGAGATGGTAGAAGTTAAGTTAGAACAAATGAAAGTCGATGAATTGGTCGATAGATTCTATAGCAAGCTCACGAAGAATTACTATTTTAGCTTCATGTTTGCTGAGCGAAATGTAGACATTGATATCCTTAAAAACCGTCAAAAAATATTTATAAATCGTTTACTCAATCACGATCGTTCAGAAGAAGAACAAGACACCGCCGAACAAGTTCAGAAGAGACATTCTTTTCATACCACTCCTGAGCGAGCAAAAATATGGCTGAATACCATGGAAAGTACAATGGATGAAATGAAGCTCGATCATGAGGTGAGAGTTACTTTATTGACAAAGATGAATTTTCTTATGGACAAGTTGATTAAAAATGACAAGATTAACTAAAAGGAGTCAGTTACTGCAAAAAACAGTCATTTTGTGGTAACTGGCTCAATTAATTTAAAAAGAAAGATGTTACGGATTTCCGAAAATTGGTTAAAGAGAATAGCAATAACACAAAGAACCAGCTAAAATAACATATAGGTTGAACAGGGAGATGATATAAAAATGAAAAGAAAAATCTTTGTGGTTACTATATTGCTCGCTGTTGCATTTGGCGCTTATTTATTTGCAATCGGTGGCGAAAAAAGTGGCCCACAAAAAAATGAAACAAAAGACATTAAACAATTAGTGAATGATTACACTTTAGGTAAGATAGAATCTGCGTCTGCTTCTATCACGTCTCATGAGCTCGTCGTGACCGACAATGACAAAAATGAAATTACTTACGACTTGCCTAAAGACGATTTTTTTGTATCGATCGCTCCTTACACTGAGAAAACACATCCTTGTGCAATCCACAGCTTAACTGGCTGTCAAGGTGAAATGGTTGAAGAAGAGTTTAGTGTTTATATTGAAGACATGGATGGAAACGTGATCGTTGACCAAACCTCAAAATCCCAATCGAACGGATTTATCGATTTATGGCTACCTCGTGACAAGACGTATCGGGTAACAATTGCACATGACGGAAAAACATCAGAGTCTGAGTTGTCCACGTTTAAAAATGATAACACTTGCATTACTACAATGCAGTTAACAAACAACAAAAGCGCCTAAACAGGTGCTTTTGTTGTTCTATATAAAAGGACACTCAAAAGTGGAATAATACGCCTAGATACTCAAATTCTTTTACTACCGGAAAATTTCATCCATTTAAATTAGCCTGGTATAAATTTTCAAATATCCCAATTCCTCGATAAAAGCTGTTATTGTATGTCTTGCCATCTACTGTCCAAGCAGTTGCAAGTACAGTATGACAATAACCCCAAAGAAGAAGTCGCTCTTTATCTAAATCAAGTTCCTTAGTGAAAATGTCTACTCTTTTTTCAATCACTTGATATGCTCCCTTATTCGGAAGTTTGTTCAACATATATTGAATCAAATCATACTCGATTTCCCCTATTAAACCTTTTGGGTCAATTGCCGTCCATAATCCATCTCCAGACGAGAGCACATTATAGTGGTGAAAATCTCCATGAAGGAGCATTTGCTGGTTTGTTGTGTTATTGAGATATTTAAAGATTCTCCTCGCCTTGTTTAATGTTGCATTAGAAATAGGTCCTACTCCATTTGGATGTTCTTCCGCAAGTTTATGCAACTGATCCTCCCTACTTTTTGTAGTAGGAATCCTCGTATCAACCGGTGCTCGGGCTGATAACTCTTTCATCACATTAGCTGCTATTAGACAAGCTTCTTCATCGTCTGTTACCTCCGCCAACGAATGCCCTGGTGATAGTTTTTCTAAAATGATGATTCTTCCTTGCTTATCTGAATCGATAAGTTGAACAATTCCTTTCTCAGCAAATAATTGTAATGCTTCCCATTCATCTAGAAACTCCTCCTCAGAGACACAGATTTTCACCACTACTTCTTCGAGATTTCCCTTTATTGCTGGTGCTACAAAATTGATTGACAACGAATAAGGCTCTTGTACTTTGATAGACCACTTTTGTTCGCAGTATTTGATGGTATTTGGTAGATTTTCCAGCCATTCTTCACCTTTTTCTTTAAAGTAAAGTCGAACTGACTGAACAAAACTTTCCTGTAGCTTCATCAAGTTTTTCTCCTTCCTAAGCTATTATAATATCCTTGTCATTTATTAAATCCCCTTATATAGACTAGTGTAGAGAAACTACTGCCATTTGGCGAGAACAGATACAACAGACCAAAACGCATGCGTTAAACACCGCTTTCAGATATACAAACGGGGCCAGATATTAACCATGAACTATTTATCCATGGTTAGCACCCGGCCCCCAAAAATAGAAGTACCTTGAGTAATTTAATTAGAGAAATCAACTCCATGATCTTCTTCTAATCGTTTATAAATTTCTTTTAAATTTGGTTTCCTCGCTACAATATTTCTCACACGATAAGACAAATTTATTACTTCACTATTTTGTTGATCCTCTGACAAACCATTCTCGGTTTGATAAATCTCGAGTAAGGTATTGTCTAACAATTGTAAGATGGAATGTTGTGTTCTAACTGCTTGTAATAGCAATTCTTCTTTACTATCACTTGATTTCGATAAACTCATCATTTTTTCTCCTTTTTAAATGTATATTAAATTGAATTGAAGCTAACCACCTATTTTAAAAAGGATTTGTTGCCCACTGTAAGGACTGTTTGATGAATATACGTGGATGAAGTTTAAGTTGTGCTACCATATATTCTGCTAGGTCCTCTGGTTGCATGAATTTTTCTTTATCTTGTTCATCAAGCTTGTCTCCAAAGGCTAGTTCTGTAGCTACAAGACTTGGATTAAGCGTGAATACACGTATATTATTGTGCCTCACTTCTTGCATAAGCGCTTCCGTCATTCCTTGAACTGCAAATTTGGATGCACTATATGAAGTTGATCCAGCAGTCCCTTTCAGGCCACTACTAGATGAGATGTTGATAATGTCACCTTTATCTTTTTCTATCATTTGTGGAAGGACAGCACGAGTAACGTGATATGTACCAAACACATTGACTTCAAACGTGTGCTTCCAGTCTTTTGGATCAGTTTCTAAAAATGAACCACGTAATCCAATCCCCGCATTATTGATAAGGATGTCAGCAGCTCCTAAATTCTTTTCTAAAGTTGCAATTGCTTGCTCGACCTCTTCCATATTTGCTATATCAGCGGTGGCTATACTAGCCTTTACACCAAGCGCTTCTGCTTTTTTTGCTACTTCTAGCAATTTAGTTTCTGTTCGAGCAATAAGTCCAACGTTGACACCTTCTTTAGCTAATTCAAGTACAGTAGACCGCCCGATACCACTACTTGCTCCCGTAACATATGCTATCTTCCCTTTAATTTCTTGTCCCATTTATATCATCCTTTCATTTCATTCGATATATACAAGTGTAAGGTTTAAAAGAGTAAGATTCCAGAAAAAGGGTTTATTAAACATGCACTACCTCCACCTTTTAGAATAAATAATAGAATAATCCATATCCTATTGTTATCTAGGAGGTGGAACCATAATGCCAAACAACAAGAAAAACAAAACTGCAGAAAACATTAAAGATACCGCAGGAGCAGCATTCCACACTGCCCATAGCGCATTAGAAACAACCGAGGATGCTGCAATGGGTGCTGTAGATGCAACCGCTGATGCTGTTAAAAATGCCACAAATAATGAAAATAACAAGAAAAATAATCGTAAATAAACCCTATGTATTTTAACGGGTTCCATTTGGAGTCGCAAACTTAAAAAAGTAAATATATAGAGGTGCAATCCATATTGGATTTCGCACCTCTATTTTCATTGAAAACACTGTTTATTTTAATATTTTACTGAAATTTTTTTAAAATTATACCTATCCACCAAAACGGTAGTAAATTGCTGTAATTGTTCAATGAACTTGCCTTAAGAAACAAACCTTTATAAAAAGTGGTACATGCCCAATTAATAAATTTTTAAAAAAGCCCACATTTTTGTGTTTTTTTTTTAATACAATTCTTCTAGAGGTGATAAAAAATGGCAAGAGTAAAATATACCGATAATGACATTGATTTAATGGCAAGAATGATGAGGGCAGAAGCCGAGGGTGAAGGTCGACAAGGGATGCTTATGGTTGGTAATGTAATTGTAAACCGACTAAAAGCAAATTGTTTAGATTTTAAAGACTTAAGGTCTATAGAGAACGTGATTTATCAAGTGCAAGGAGGAAATTATTCTTTTGAAGCTGTACAAAAGGGTAATGTCTTTTATAACAGAGCAAGGGGTGTAGAAAAAAAGTTAGCGAAACAAGCCTTAGACTATTGGAGAGAACATCCTTCCAAATATGCACTTTGGTATTTTAATCCGTATGCTGAATGTCCACCGACATGGTACGGTCAACCACTTACAGGACAATATAAACAACATTGTTATTATGAACCGCAGGCTGATACATGCGAAGGCGCTTATAGATGGTAACAAACTTTCTTGATTGTTTGTTAGAACGGAAACCTTTGTTAATTTGAATCAAAATCCGCCTATAAAACGGGCGGATTTAGTCCTTATTTTACTAACTTTTTTTAAAAAATCCAGGTACCATCAATGGACAGTTGTCCACGAATGGTACCTGGTATTTATACTCAACTTAAAAATCAGAAGCTTGTGTGTCAATCAAATGCAAATAAACTAACCGTTGATAAGTGTTGTTAGCTTCTTGTTTCTTTCTTGCCGTTCAGTTTCAGAAGCAAGATCATATTTTTTCAGCAAATGAAACAAATCATTTAATAACTCCTGTGAAGCTTGCTTCGTTAAAAATTGACTAATTTCACCTTTCAAATTTGCCGGTAAAAATTCCTCCTGTTTTTGAAACTTATTTAGAACATCTTCATGTGAGTGATCAATCATACATTTCCCCATTTACATCACCTTTCTTTTAACATAGTAGAAAAGGTGCCAGTACCTCTGTGGACTTTTATCCATGAGTAATACTTGACACCAGAGCTGTTGTTTCGTATGAAGATAATAAGGTAGGCTCAACAATTATTTAGTAGCCTGTTCAACAATTGCTTCTACTTCATTTCTAGAAATCTTTTCCCTGCCATTTTTTAATGCCTTAAGGGTTTTATTTGCAAGTGCTAAGGGAATTTTACAGAACAAAAGAATATTTCGATTCTTGATATCCTTCATATATTCATCTGCTAAACTTAGATTGGTTGTTGCATAATGAAACATATCATCCCGGTTCCAGTCATCAGGCATAAAACTGACACCACGCACTTGATCCTCTTGTTGATTACGTAAAATATTAACAGATTGCAAACCTCGTCCAAAAGCGATAGCCAACTCTTTATCTGTTTCGGTATTATCATACCATTTCCATATATCAGAAAGCATCACACCAACTAGTCCCGCAACATAATACGTATAATCGTCTAATTCTTCCTTACTTTTTATACACCAATCTTTACGAGCCCAATCAGCCATCCCAGATGCCATGACACTTGTAGACTCTTTTACTTTTTCGACTATACCGTTAGGACAAACAGTAATCCAGTCACCAAGGCGCAGAGTAACCTCTGGTAAAATAGCTTCGTGTTGTTCCAACAATCCGCGGTATTTAGTTGCATCAAAATTATCTTTCAAAAGTGTACTAATGGCATTCAACAAATTTTGTTTTGTTTCAGGTTTAAGTTGTTCATGGTCTTCGATTTCATCAATCGCTCGCATACATAAATACGCAGAAGCTACTGTCTTCTTAAGTGTAGGCTCCAAGAGGCTGATTGGTATGTAAAATGTTCTACTTGTATCCTTAAGTACCTGCATTGCCTCTTTTTGCAACTTCTTTGCTTCACTCAACGCTTTTTCCTCCCTTAAAATCATGAGGTGAAATAGGTATATTTATACTAAATTACTTTTCTCATCAATTTTTATTGTTGTTACCATAGTTTTTTATTTATTACTATTGTATCATAAAGTTTTTATGCCTCAACCAAAAAAGACATGTTTCACAGAATTGTTACACGCGATTGCAACTCAGATTAAGCTAAATCTTCCCTCTAAAAAAAAGTCCTATCGCCAACCCATGGGTAACTATCCACGCTTTGGCATTCGGTACATCCTTAGAGTGACAACGGAGTCAATTTCATAATTACAATTAAGCCATATCTCAAGTAACATATAGTGGGATTAATCCTTTTCCGGTATATGTTACTTGAGATATGGCGGTAAATAGGTATCATGAAATTGATTAAACTCCCGTTCGATTTTCTATCCTTAAAATCTATCCATAGAGAACTGACGTAAGTCAAAATCACTTTTACCTTCAGTATTCAATTGACTTAAAATTTCACCTATTACGCTACTAAATTTAAATCCATGTCCAGAAAAACCACATGCAATCAGCACGTTATTATGGTTAGGATGTTTATCAATAATAAAGTTACCGTCAGGAGTATTTGTGTATGTACACGTCTTTCCAATGCTGTGGTCCTTTACATCTGATAAATATTTGGATGAAAAATCAATAACATCCTGTTTATCTTCTTGGTAGTTGCCAAATTCTTTTAGTTTATTGGGATCACTTATTGGATACCCTCCATCATTTCGTCCTATTTTAACACCTGAGCCGTTAGCACCTGGAAATCCGTAGTATGTTTCTGTTGGTAAATCAAAAGCAAATGCCGGGAAGTTTTCCGCGCTATAGATACTCTCATCTGAATCAAACCACGAAAAGGTTTTCCTTACTACTTGTAGCGGGGATTCTAGCCCTATTAATGAGAGGATCTTAGGTGTCCCACTACCAGCTGTAACAATTAATGAATCACCTGTAAACACTTCAGATTTTGTTTTTACGATCACACGATTATTGTCATGTGTGATTTCTCGTACTGGAGAATGCGTTTTCAAAGTAGCGCCTCCCATAACCGCCAGATCCCGATATGCCCTGATACAATCCTCACTTAGCAATATACCTGAGTTTTTCTCGTAATAACCTATTAAACCTTTTGGCACATTAAAACCTTTCCAACGATCATTTATTTCAAGTGTTGTTAATTCTTCCACTGACAAAGCATATGTATTAGCGCTCTTTTTTATATTTCGAATAAACTCGGATTCAGGTTTTCCGACATTTAAAACCCCAGTTTGAATAAATAATTCTCTATCTATTAGCGTTTGCAAATCTAGCCATAGCGACTGGGCTCTCAATGCCATTGGAACGTAACTATCTCCTTCTCCGTAGGCATGACGAATAATTCTTGTTTCTCCGTGATGAGACCCTTCAGCATGTGGCGGATCATAGGCATCTAACAATAAAACTTGTTTTCCTTTATTGGTTAAATAGTATCCTGCCGCCATCCCCATAGAACCTGCCCCAATAATTATCACATCATAATTCATCCGTACACATCCTTAATTACTAAAATCATTTAATCTTTCACAAAATTCAATAAGAAAATTATAAAACAAAACTTCAGTTGGGAGCAATTTACGATTTGTTGGGAAAATCACCCCGACTGTCCGCGTCACATTGGGATCAACTAATGGAATCGCCACTGTCGATCGTGGTACGTTATCAACTAATGTCATCTCTGGCATTAACGCTACTCCTAACCCAGCGGACACTAATCCTTTCAAAGCATCAATGTCATCCCCTTCAAAAGCAATTCGCGGTGTAAAACCATGTTTATTACTGGCATTCACAACAAGGTCACGGAAAACATACCCTTCAGGTAGTACGCAAAATGGATCGTCTTTAAGTTCTTGTAGCAAAATAGACTTTCTATCTGCAAGTGGATGACGGATTGGTAAGAGAGCGACAATCTTTTCAGCAAATAATATTTTACCATTAATTTTATTTCCCTTTTCTTCATTTGGCAAAGGAGCAATCATAGCAAGATTGAAATCACCTCTTACAACCCCCTCGATTAGTTCACCATAAAGAGCACTCTTCATTTGGAATTTAGCTTCTGGATAACGCATGCGAAAAGCATAGATAATAGTTGGTAATGTATGTGCTGCCATGCTTATTGGAAAGGCAATTCGAACCGTTCCTTTTTCAGGATCCAAATATTCTTTCACTTCTCTTTCTGCTTCATCCATCAGGTTCATCGCTTGTTTCATCCGATCTAAAAATATCTTTCCAATTGGAGTTAATTTCACTCTTCTTCCTTCACGGATAAACAGATCTATCCCTAATTCACCTTCTAAATTAGATATCTGCCTACTAACTGAAGACTGAGCAACATGTAACACATCTGCTGCTTCAGTAACGTGTTCTCTTCTAGCTACCTCCATAAAATATTGTATCTGTCTAATTTCCACTATTTGCATCCCTCCCACAAATCATGCGCAAAACGCATTAACTTCATCGTAATTTAATATTGCTGCTATCATTCATTAAATTATAGAATTAAAATACGATAAAAAAAAGTGTTTTGTTTAAAATAATATAATCGGAGTTGATATATATGAAAGTACTTGAAGAAGTTAAACAGGAGCATACACTTAAAGAAACACAGACACAAAACGTGAAAGATTATGTTAATCATGTATTCAAAACAGTTAAAAAGCGTAACCCAAATGAAGTTGAGTTTCATCAAGCTGTCAAAGAGGTGTTTGATTCTTTAATACCTGTACTTGTTAAAAATCCAAAATACATCAAACAAGCAATTCTAGAAAGAATCGTAGAACCTGAAAGAGTTATTTCTTTTAGAGTACCATGGATTGATGACAATGGAAGTGTAAAAGTTAACCGTGGATTTCGCGCACAATTCAACAGTGCTATTGGACCATATAAGGGTGGATTAAGATTTCATCCTTCTGTAAATGCTAGTATTATTAAATTTTTAGGATTTGAGCAGATATTTAAAAACTCATTAACTGGTCAACCAATCGGCGGCGGAAAAGGCGGCGCAGATTTTGATCCTAAGGGTAAATCGGATTTAGAGATTATGCGTTTTTGCCAAAGCTTCATGACAGAGCTTAGTAACCACATCGGACCAGATACAGATGTTCCAGCTGGTGATATCGGTGTTGGAGCTAGAGAAATCGGTTATATGTTTGGCCAATACAAAAAACTACGTGGTGCATATGAAGCTGGTGTCCTGACAGGAAAAGGATTAGGTTACGGCGGAAGCCTAGGTCGTACCGAAGCAACCGGTTATGGTACAGTATATTTCGTTGAAGAAATGTTAAAGGATAAGGGATTGTCCTTTAAAGGAAGTACAGTTGTTGTCTCTGGTTCAGGAAATGTTTCTATCTATGCAATGGAAAAAGCATTGGAACTAGGTGCAAAAGTTGTAGCATGTAGTGATTCAAATGGCTATATCTATGATGAAAACGGCATTGATCTTGCCACTATAAAGCAACTAAAGGAAGTAGAAAATAAACGAATTTATGAATACGTAAACGAACATCCAGATGCAATCTATGTAGATGGATATACTGGAATTTGGTCTATCCCTTGCGATATCGCTCTACCATGTGCGACTCAAAACGAGATCGACAAAGATTCTGCTCTAACATTAGTTTCTAATGGGGTAAAAGCAGTTGGAGAAGGTGCTAACATGCCATCAACACTTGATGCTATTGAAATCTTCTTAAATAAAGAGGTGTTATTTGCTCCTGCCAAAGCAGCAAATGCAGGCGGCGTTTCCGTATCAGCATTAGAAATGGCACAAAACAGTGCTAGACAATCTTGGACTAAAGAAGAAGTCGATGCAAAACTACACGAAATAATGAAGAATATTTATCAAGATAGTATGAAGGCATCAGAAGAATATGGCTCTCCAGGTAACCTCGTCGTTGGTGCTAATATTGCCGGATTTGTAAAAGTAGCTGATGTAATGATCGAGCAAGGTGTTTTATAAATAACCGGTTGCTAACTTAATACTGGAATTTACAGTTTTAAAAAATAAACATAATAGTTTGTCTTAATTGCACCGCAATATATGCGGTGCTTTTTTGATTGCAATTACCAAAAATATCAGGCAAAGGGTAGGAATGGTTTAAACGTAAAATAATATCCATGAAAATTTAAAAGAGAGGGATTTAAAATACGTTGAATAAGTTTTTAACTTACACACTTTATTTGACAAGCCCATGAAATAAAGCTTTTCTTGTTTTACTTGTGTCTTTTTCCATAATTTTAGTGCACACATTTTAATAGTGCGTTCTCGTTTCAATTATTTAAAACAAACAAAAACATCACGAGCCATGGCCCGTGATGTTTTGTCTAACTATTTCCAGCTTTATTTTTATTATAAACATCGAATCCAACTGCAAGTAATAGTACCATTCCTTTAATAGCCTGTTGCCAATCGATACCGATACCGATCAACGACATACCATTGTTCATGATACCCATTACAAGACCACCGACAATCGCTCCAATGACGGTACCAACACCACCAGCCATCGATGCACCACCGATAAATACAGCAGCAATTGCGTCTAACTCTAGCATATTACCAGCTGCAGGTGTTGCAGAATCTAAACGAGAAGCAAACATTAAACCAGCTAATGCTGCAATTACACCATTGTTTACAAATACCCAGAATACCACACGCTTCGTCTTAATTCCGGATAAATCAGCTGCTTTTTTGTTGCCACCTGTTGCATAAATATGGCGTCCCATAACTGTATTGTTCATAATAAAGGTATAAATGATGATAAGTACAAAAACGATTACCAACACCATCGGAATCCCTTTATTTAACGCCAATTGGTAGGCAAACCAGTTAATCACATAAATTAGTAATGCTAGTTTAGTAACGGTTATCCATAAAGGTATAACTTCAAAATTATACTGCACTTGTGATTTACGGTTTTTAAATTCCATATAAATCAAAACAAGTGATAGAATACCAGATAAAATGATTGTTAGAATATGCAATCCGTCCGAGCCAAATAAATCTGGTAAAAAGCCTCCACTTAATATTCCAAAGGAATCAGGAAATGGCGCGAGTGACTGACCATCTAACAAATATAAGGTCAAACCTCGGAAAATTAACATCCCTGCTAAGGTTACAATAAAGGATGGAATCCCTATATAGGCAATCCAAAATCCCTGCCATACCCCGATTAGAGCACCTACAAGAAGGGATAAAATAATTGCTAACACTACTGGTACATTATTATTGATCATGAGTACCCCAGAAATTGCACCGACAAAAGCAACTACGGAACCTACTGATAAATCAATATTTCCAGTTATAATAACCAAAACCATACCGACAGCTAATACTAAAATAAAGCCATTTTGCAGGATTAGGTTAGTTAAATTCAATGGGTTAAAAATGATCCCCTCTGTTAATATCCAGAACAACCCGGTAATTAACACAAGTGCAATGATCATCCCGTATTGACGTATATTATTGCGGAATAAATTAATTAATGTTTCCATTATTAGCACCTCCAGCTCCAGCCATATAACGCATAACACTTTCTTGGTCCGCTTCTCCACGATCAAGCTCACCAGTTATACGTCCTTCATTCATTACATAAATACGGTCTGAGAGTCCAAGTACCTCAGGAAGTTCTGATGAAATAACTAATACTCCCATTCCCTCAGCCGCTAATTCATTAATCTGAGAATAGATTTCGAACTTGGCTCCCACATCAATTCCACGTGTAGGCTCATCCAAAATTAAAATATCAGGCTCAGTAAAAATCCATTTACTTAATACAATTTTTTGTTGATTCCCACCACTTAAGTTGCCTGCAACTTGTTCAAGTGTTGGTGTTTTAATGTTTAATTTTTCTCTTAAGAATTGTGCCTCTGTAATTTCCTTACGTTCATCAATGATAGAATTACTAGAAATCCGCTTAAGGTTAGCCAAGGTAATATTTCGTTTAATATCATCAATTAAATTTAATCCGTATGTTTTACGATCCTCTGAAACGTAGGCAATACCATTTGTTATTGCTTCACTTACTGTATTAGCAGTAACTTCCTTACCATTCTTGTATAATGACCCAGTTATTTTCTTTCCATAAGCTTTCCCAAAAATACTCATCGCTAGCTCGGTTCTACCTGCACCCATCAAACCGGCTATTCCCACAACTTCACCGCGGCGAATATGCATATTGACATTATCTATCACTTTACGATCACGCTGCGCGGGATGATAGACATTCCAATCTTTCACTTCAAAAATAGTTTCCCCTATTTCAGATACACGTTGTGGGAAACGACTTGTCAGCTCTCGTCCTACCATTCCTTTAATTATACGATCCTCTGATACCTTTTCTTCATTCGTTTTAATCGTTTCAACGGTTTGACCATCACGCAAAATGGTAATTGAATCCGAAATACTAGAAACTTCATTTAATTTATGAGAAATAAGAATAGAAGTAATTCCTTGTTTTTTAAGTTCATTTAGCAGCTTCAATAAATTTTCACTATCTGTTTCATTTAACGCTGCCGTTGGTTCATCAAGAATCAACAATTTAACATTTTTAGATAGGGCTTTTGCAATTTCCACCAGTTGTTGTTTACCAACACCAATATTCATCACGGCTGTTTCGGGTGAATCTTTCAGGCCAACTTGGTCTAACAATTTTTTCGATTCCGAAAACGTTTCCTTCCAATTCATTATCTGCTTAGATTGTCTTTCATTACCTAAGAAAATATTTTCAGCTATCGATAAGAATGGACTTAATGCTAGCTCTTGGTGAATAATAACGATTCCAACATCTTCACTTTGGTTAATATCTTTAAAGTGACATTCATTTTCCTCAAAGTAAATACCACCATCATAAGTCCCACTAGGATAGACACCACTTAAAACCTTCATTAATGTAGATTTACCCGCACCGTTTTCACCAACTAGTGCATGGATCTTTCCTTTTTCAACCTTTAAATTAACATTATCTAAAGCTTTAACACCAGGGAATGTTTTCGTTATGTTACGCATCTCTAAAATATAATCTGACATACCCTCACCACCTTCCAAGTAAATAACGTATTGGAAATGATTCAGTGGCGACCCTTAGATCACCACTGAATCAGAATTGCTTATTCTAGTTCTGATTCATCGTAATATCCGCTATCAATTACTATTTCTTGGTAATTGTTTATATCTACAGAGACAGGTTCAACTAGGTAAGAAGGAATAACTTCTACATCATTGTCATAAGTTTCTGTATCATTTACCTCTGCTTCTTCACCTGTTAGGATTGCTTCAATCATATTTACCACAACAGCAGCTAGGTCACGTGTATCTTTAAAAACTGTTTGTGTTTGTTCTCCAGCAATAATCGATTTTATCGAAGCTAGTTCAGCATCTTGCCCTGAAATAACAGGCATCGGTAAATCACCAGAACCATAACCTACACCTTTTAATGCCTGGATTACACCACGACTGATGCCATCATAAGGTGACAAAACTGCATCAACGGTTTCACCACCTGAATACGCTTTACTTAGAATGTTTTCCATACGTGATTTTGCTAGGTTTCCATCCCAACGCATTGTTGCCGCTTGTTCAAAATCTGTTTGTTCACTTTGGACTACTACTTTTCCACTATCAATGTGTGGTTGTAGAACAGACATTGCACCATCCCAGAAGAAATATGCGTTATTGTCATCTGGCGAGCCACCAAATACTTCAATGTTAAATGGTCCGTCCTCTTCTTTTAGGTTCAACGCTTCTTCAATATATGAAGCTTGTAATACACCTACTTGGAAATTATCAAATGTAGCATAATAACTAACGTCTGGTGTTCCCATAATTAGTCGGTCATAGGCAATTACTTCAATATCTTGCTCAGCAGCTTTCGCTAATACATTTGTTAGTGCTGTACCGTCGATTGATGCAACAACAAGAACATTCGCGCCTTTTACAATCATATTTTCAATTTGCTCAATTTGCTTATCAACGTCATCCTCTGCATACTGTAAATCAGTTTCATAACCAAGCTCTTCTAATTGCTTGACCATGTTATCTCCATCATCAACCCATCTTGCTGATGACTTTGTTGGCATTGCAATACCAATTGAAGCATCCTTTGCCTCTACTTCTCCTCCATCGTCTGATCCCCCGGAAGCGTCGTCATCTCCGCCACAGGCTGCTAAAAACAACATAAGACTAAATAATAGTGCGAATAAACCTAGTTTTTTCATTAATGAAACCCCTTTCATTCCTTTTAATATCTTTCGTTACTAGAATAACACCACTCTCAATGTAAGGCTTTACATTATTTTAAACCGTTTTTATAAATATTTAATCTAATTGTAATCTATTCGTAAAATTTCATTTAGAATCCGAGTCGGATATTCGGTACTTTTACTAGAACACATAGAAAAACACTTTCCATTAGGATTGGAAAGTGTTTCTAGTTACAACTTATTTTTTAAATTGCATCGGCGAGATGCCAACCTTCTTCTTAAAAGTTGTACTGAAGTAATGCTGTGATTCAAAACCAATTTCCTCTGCAATATCCCGCATTGTCATATCAGTTGTTTTCAATAAATCTGCTGCTTTATTTATACGCAGTTGTGTTAAAAGACCCACATAAGAAATTCCTAACTCTTGTTTCATCATACGGCTTAGGTAAACCGTCGAGACATGTAATGCGTCAGCAACCCTGTCTAACGTAAGCGAAGAATCCTGGTAATTTTGTTCCACAAAAGTTTTTGCCTGTTTAGCAATTGGCGAAATTCGAATTTGCTTCTCTATTTCCATTTTGCACCAATCATAAACTTTATATATATCTGTTAAATCTTCATTCACTTCTGCTTTATACCAATAGACAGCTATATTAAGATATTTTTGGACTGACTCTTCTATTTTTTCAATTTGCTCATTTGAGACTTGTTGCCACAAACAAACATTAAGTAAATGGGCGCGATCACGAAATACAGCAGCCTTCTCTGACCCTAGTATTTCTTTCACAATATTCTCAATCGCAAATAATAAAACTTGCCGATCATTTTCTTGCATAAATGATTGACTTCGATGGTATTCTGGCCACCTAATTACGATATATTGCTCAGGTGAAGTTGCTGGATAACTTAAGAATTGCAATTGCTCTATAATTTCTTCCTTTGCTAGTTGTCCTTCTATCCACTCTTGAAAAAATCTTTCCTGTAGTTGTGCATAATTCTTCTTTAATTGATTTGCCGCTTGTTTCAAGTATGCCTTCTGATCCACTTCTATATCTAGTTTTTGCTTTAGCTCTAGTAACAAATCTTGCAGTTTTTCCGGATTTACAGGTTTCAACAAATAATCCTCTACCTGTAATCGAATTGCTTCTTGTGCATAGTGAAATTCATCATAACCCGTTATAACAAGCATTTTGCAATCTGGCAATTGCTCCTTTAACTTTTTCATTGCATTAATGCCATTCATCAATGGCATATTTAGATCAATCAAAAGAATATCAATTTGATGCTCAAGAGCTAGTTCAACTGCTTCTTCTCCATCCTCCGCTTCACCAACTACTTCCATACCATGCTTTTCCCATTCAACGGACGATCGGATACCATCACGAATAATAAATTCATCATCTGCAATTAATACTTTCCATTTACGCATTATATAAATCCCCTTTTACCATCCTATCATCAAATAGAATTGGTAATAAGATTTCGATGGTTGTACCACCGTTATCGTTACTACCAACATGGATACCGTAACCTTCTCCAAATGCTAATAAAATCCTGGCTTGAACATTCAACATCCCATAGCCTTTTTTAGACCTTGTTTCTCCTTGATTCTCTGTTCGTTTAATAGCCTCGCTTAACGCCTTTTGCATTTCTTGAAGTTGAGATTCTGACATGCCAATTCCATCGTCCTCAATAACAACTGATAGTTTTTGCTCTTTTTCCTCTGCCGTCACAACAATATGACCAGCGCCTCGTCGTTCCTTGATACCATGATAGATGGCATTTTCGATAATCGGCTGTAAAATAAATTTTAATACATATAAAGAATGAAGACTTTCGTGCACATCAATCCGGTAGTTTAATTTATTACGATACCTCGTTTTTTGGATCATCAGATAGCTTTCAATATGCTCTATCTCCTCAAGCAGTGTAATTGTATCTCTTCCCTTACTTAAACCAATTCTGAACAATTTCGCCAAAGACTCGACTACTTCAGCTACATCATCAGCCTTCTGCTTTCTTGCCATCCATTGAATCGTATCGAGTGTATTATAGAGAAAATGCGGGTTAATATTTGCTTGTAGACTTCTAAATTCTGCTTCTCGTTTTTGTCTTTCATGCCGCTCTGTTAAGCTTAGTAATTGATTAATTTGCACCAGCATTTTGTTAAAACTACGTCCAAGTAAACCAATCTCATCATCCCGCTTTTCCTTGTAACGAACATCAAGATTTCCCCCTTCTGCTTTCCGCATGAAGGTCATTAATTGTGAGATTGGATTGGATATCGAATTCGATAGAAAATACGATAACGGAATGCCAAATAACATAAGAATAAAAACAAAAACAACTAAATAAAACTGAATCTCTCGCATTTCGAAAGTCGTTTCCTCTGCAGGGAATACACCAATCGTCGTCCAATTAGCAAACGTAGATTCTTGAAAGATAAATTGCAATTCTTGTGAATTAATTTTTTTTGAAAAGTTACCTGAATTTTCTCCTTCTATCCATTCATTTGGAATTGTTTCAATTAAAGGATCATCTGGTTGATAGATATTTTGATTTTGGTCATCGACAACCATAAGATAGCCCGTTTTTCCTAATCGTACATCTCCTACTGTTTCAGCAATTACTCTTAACTTTAAATCGATTAAAATAACACCCTGTACCTCTTGTGTATATGGGTCCACTACTGCTCGAACAACCGAAACCACTTCATCGTTTTTGTAATTCACTATTGAAGATATATTTCGACCTTCAGGTTGTCCAATTATTTTAAAAATCCCTTTATTGTCAACTGCTTCTTGATACCATGATTCTTTTGTTAAATCTTGATTAGCAGATGCATGAAATTCATTACTTACATAGTCTCCCTCGTTATTTACAACTAATAAACCAGCCACCTCAGGTGATAGAGTTGTAAAATTGCGAAGATACCGTTGGATATCATATTCAATATTGTCTGCAGAACTTTGTTGTTCTTCCTCATCTTGACCAAAAAAATCCTGCACATTTTCATTGAAAGCTATATAATAGGTAATACTTTGCATGTTATCAATATAGAATTCAAAGGTTTCGTTGACCTTGCTTATCAGTTGTAAGGTATTTTCATTCGCTTGTTGCTCAAGTACTCGTTCAACTGTCCAATTGATTAACAATCCCAGACAAATTATTGGAATAATACTAATAATTAAAAAGTGAGAGATTAACTTATATCGAATGGGTAAATTATTAATTTGGATCCAACGCTTCAATAAGATCAATCCATTCTAGAGAGGTTTAATGCGGATAATAAGAATCCACATTTTCTTGAGTAACAATCGTAACACCAGTATCCATGTAACGCGGTAATGGTGTGTTTTCATCTTCTTGTTCAACAATATCATGTTGAAGATGGAATAAAAATTGTAGCGACCAATACCCCATTTCCCATGTTCCCTGTGCTAGCGTTGCAGAAATTGTGCCGTCTTCAATCATATCAAGCGTTCCTTTATCAGTATCAAAACTAATAATTTCAATTGACTCCTGGAGATTGTTGTCAACTATCGCTTGACCAACCCCCACGCCGCCATTTGCCTCTGTCGCAAAAATTCCATCTACATCTGGAAAATCCGTCATAATTTCCTCTGTAACTTGTCTTGACAACATTTGATCGCCTCGACCATCTTTGATCGTTACGACCTCCATATCAGAATATTCCATGAAAATAGTATCTTGAAATCCTTGTGTACGTTCCTGATGATTTAATTGATTTGGCTGCGTAATCACACCAACTTCGCCATCTTTATCTAATAACTCCGCCATCTTATGTGCAGCTTCTACCCCGGCGTAATAGTTATCGGTTCCTAAAAAGGAATATGCTTTACTTTCTGGTGCATCTGCATCAAACATAACGATGGGAATCCCAGCGTCTACCGCTTTATCGATTACCGGATTTAAAGCCTCAGGATCCATTGTTGATACTGCAATTCCCGCGGGGTTTTTAGCAATCACCTGTTCTAATACCGTTATTTCTTCATTTAAGTCATATTGGGTCGCACCGCGGTATTCAACCGAAACATTCAACGCTTCTGCGGCATCCTCAAATCCTTTTAATGCTGGTTTCCAATAATCAATACCTACCTGAAAGGTAACCATTACATAGGTTTCATCCATATTTCCCTTTAATTCATTTTCAGACCATTCCCGTGTTGTCGCATTCTCCGTTTCTATTTGATAATTATATACATATAAGACAAATAGTCCGATTAATATTAAATAGATGAAAAGCAGTTTTCTCAAAATTATGAAACCCCTTTCAAACAACCGCAAGTAAATAGACTTGAGTTACACTATAATTAGTCCAAATGAAATTCTACTAATCTCGTATCAAAATTGTATCGGAAATACTATAATTCCACAAGCTTTACCTTTAAAACTAATGTCATTATTGATTTATTGCTAAATTGTGTCGTAGGAATGCCTATCCACAGGGCATTTGCCGATAACCGATACTCCTCTATACTCGTCCATGAACAAAACCGACGTTACCTTATTAAGGATAACGTCGGTTTTGTTTTCTATAAGTTAGCTTAGTTTCGAATTAATCCATTTTTCAACAAACTCATTTGTATCTTGTAATTATTCAATGCCTTCTCATTGGACAATTCCTTTGAAAATTTATCAATAAAATTGTGAAAGGTAACAGCAGAGATGATTTTCATCAGATGTAATAACTCTTCGTCTGATGTCACATTTAAATTGCTCCTTTTAATTTGTTCACGAAACACATCAAATTTATCTTCATTCTCTTCTTTTGTAAACATTTCAGAAAGGGAATTTTCGATTTTGTGATTCATATTTAAGAATGCATTTTTCAAAAAGTTAAAATTGTCATCTTCTTCGATCATAGTTTGGAAAAACTCTGGCATTGCTTCAAATAAATTGCCATCATTCTTTTTTAATATCCATAAAAACTTATTATTAGTTTGGAGGGTGAGTTTGTTAAGTAGATAGAAATACGCATCCTCTTTATCCTCGAAGTATTGATAGAAGCTTCCGCGCGGTATTTTAGCCGTTTTAATAATATTAGCGATGGAAGCTTGAAATAATGGAACTCTCGAAAATTCTTTCTGTACTGCATCTAATAATAATCGTCTTTTCTCTTCCGATAAATTATGAAAAGTAATTTTAGGCAATCCTTATACCACCCTTCTACTGACAATCCCCATTGATTAATGGAATGGATTATTACTTTTATCTATTATCTTGTTATTTATTTTTTTAAAAATAAGATAGTTTCTTAGCTCTATTTTCTTCTTCCAAGAATTCAACAAAGTAACTGATCGCCTTCATCGATTGGTTTTGAACAAGGGTTGTGTACTTTTCTTTGACATGAGATTTAACGTCATCACTTTTATTAATTCTGTCAACCATCAAAGCAATACTGCATTTCATTATCTCTTTCTGGTGATAGTTAGCTTCTTTGGACAATGCCAAGCCGATAGCACCTAATAGGGCATATAATATTGCTGATGATATCGGACCACCTGGCATGACGAATAATAAGAAGAACAAGTTAAAAAAAGAAATAATAATTAATGGAAGCGACCAAAAAGAATATCTAGCAGCTTTTTTAGTCAAAGGTTCTAAGTCCCCTTCTAACTTCTCAATTTCAACTTTGATAAAATGTGGCATATCATTCATTGCAAATTTCATTGTTTTCACCTCGCCTTACTAACCTTTTTTTTCACTTACACCTGTCAAAAAGTCATAAGGAAGAAAAAATCTTTCCTTATCAATCGTTATTTCTTGTATATCTTCTTCCAACTCGACATTTTCCTTTAGTTGGTTCATCTCCAAATGAATATTTTCCATCTTCTTATCTAACTCCATTGCTGATGTGGCCGCATCCTTCAATTCATTTTTCAACCGTTTAGGAACTTCCTTTTTGTATTTGTAGTATATTTTATGCTCTAAACTCGCCCAGAAATCCATCGCAATCGTACGAATTTGGATTTCTACATAAACTCGCTCTTCTCTATCAGACATAAAAATTGGAATTTCAATTATTAAATGTAGACTTCGATAGCCATTAGGTTTCGCGTTTTTAATATAATCTTTACTTTCAATTACAGTGATATCTTTTTGGTTTTGTAGCATTTCACTAATTTTGTAAATATCTGATATAAATGAACAACTTATTCTGATTCCTGCAATGTCTCGAATATTTTCACGAATGGCCACCAAAGAAAAATCATGGCCTTTCTTTTTAGTCTTTTTAAAAATACTCTCAGGAGATTTAATCCGAGATTTCACATGTTCAATCGGATTATAATCGTGGATATACTGGAACTCTTGTTGTAATATATTGATTTTTGTATTTACTTCTTCTAACGCAAATTTATAAGCCATCATAAATCGCATTAATTCTATTTTTACTTCCTTTGCTTGTTTCCTATCCTCCGGCAAATTCACCTTCATTATAATGCTCTCCTTAGCAAAATAAAATTGGATTAACGACAAAAGTGACACGATGTCATCCATAGTTTGATTTTAAATGACAAGGTGTCACATGTCAATATGTTTTATCTATATGAAAAGCGAAAGGCTTTTTATTGTGCTTGACTTAAAACCTCAGTCGGGCTAAGCGCTGGAGCTACGAAGCGCGAAATTTTAACGTTTCTTAAACAACAAAAGAACCCCCAGCACGGACAAGGGATCCATGCTGGGGGTTCGTAAAATCTATTGTTATTCACATGAAGCTTAACTTTCAGTTACTTCGTGATTACCGCTTGATTTCTTTTGATCAGAATCTTCTTCTTTTTTTGAAGGATTTTTAATAAAAAATGCTAACACTAGCCCGATGATTGCAATTACGCCTGCAACAATAAACGATACATTGACACCGTGTATCAGACCATTTACACCTTGGTTGGGTAATTCATTATTTGTCATAACCGTTACAAGTAAAGCTGTACCAACTGCACCAGCTACTTGGCGCATGGTATTGTTCATTGCTGTCCCGTGCGGAATTAAATGAACTGGTAGCTGGTTTAAACCAGCTGTTGTAGCTGGCATCATCACCATCGCAACGGAAAGCATTCTAAATGCATTCACGACCGCCAAGTAAGTAAACGTCGTTTCTTCTGTTAGGTTGGTGAACATGAACGTTGAGATAACTAAAATCGATAAACCAATAATCGAAAGCCACCTAGCACCAAATTTATCAAACAATCTTCCTGTTATAGGGTTCATTAATCCCATTATTATTGCACCTGGCATTAACATTAACCCTGACTCTAATGCAGTATAACCTAGCATATTTTGCATCAACAATGGTAAAACGACAGCCGCACCGATCATCGCTATAAATACAATCATGCCAAGAATCGTTGTGATAGTGAAAACTTTATTTTTAAATACCCCAAAGTTAAGAATTGGCTGTTCAAGCTTCGATTGACGGGTTATAAACAAGAATAGACTAATCGCACCAACAATCATAGATATAATCACTTCTGCACTACCCCAGCCACTACCACCTGCAGAGCTGAATCCGTATAACAAGCCACCGAACCCTAATGTGGATAAAATAATCGATGGAATATCGAGTTTTGGATTTTTTTGTTCGGTAACATTTTTAAGAATAAAATAGGCAACAATAATATCGATAACAATGATTGGTAAGATCACGTAAAATAAACTTCTCCATGGAAAGTGCTCGACTAGATAACCAGATAAAGTTGGACCGATCGCTGGGGCGAATGCAATTACTAAACCAAACATCCCCATCGCCGTTCCACGTCTTTCTACCGGAAAAATAAGAAACAATATTGTTTGCATTAACGGCATGATAATACCAGCACCCGAAGCCTGAAGTATTCTTCCTACCATTAGCATCGCAAAGTTCGGTGAAACAGCACAAACCAGTGTACCTATCCCAAACAATCCCATCGCGGTAAGAAACAACCTTCGTGTAGTAAATCGTTCAATCAAAAAAGCGGTTATCGGTATCATGATACCATTTACAAGCATAAAAATTGACTGTAACCATTGAGCAACGTTTGCATCTAAATTTAAATCTCTCATAATATGAGGTAACGCAGTTGCTAATAGTGTCTGATTTAAAATAGCGGCAAATGCTCCTGATATTAATACAATCATAAGTGGTATTTTATTAAATTTTTGCTCTGACTGTGGATGATTCTGACTTTCAACCATACTCTTCCTTCTTTCTAAAATTTAAATCTGTGATCTCACTAAATTTGATAAAACATCGGCAAACTAACGTAGTTCATTTTTTTCTAGTCTGTCACATTCTACAACAATCATAGCAACTAATTTAAGCATATAATTTTTATTATAGTTGTTTTACACAATTGAGTAATTGTATTATACAACTATATCCACTGTCAATCTTTTAATATGTTAGGAATGTTTAGACACGAAAAATAGTAAAGGTAGGGAAAAATATGAATGAAAAATCTCTAGAAATGATAGAACTTGAAATGGCGGTTCTCGTACGTCGCATCACAACCATTACTGCTGGTAAAAGAAATGCAAAGTTGGACCGGGCTGCATACCTCCTCTTACAACAACTATCAGATAACGGTACTGCTGGTGTAAAGACTTTAGCTTCTGAATTACAACTTGATATTTCTACCGCAAGTAGACAAGCCGCAGCTCTAGAGGGAAAAGGATATGTGAAAAAGACACCTAATACACAAGATAAAAGAGCCTATTTCTACCAAATCACAGAACTTGGAACAAATGAATGGATGATGTACAAACAAGCAAGACTTGACAAGTTTTCAAAATTACTAAATGAATGGTCAGATGATGAACGAGAAAGTTTCGGACATCTATTACATAAATTTAATCAAGCTATAAACAAAAAAATGTAGTCTTTCCTTTTAAGAAAGCGCAAACGCCTTGTTAGCCCCGACAAGCTTAAGCCAAGCCTCGGCGCCTGAGTTCTTTGTGGACAGAGAGAGGCTTGACTTAAGACCTAAGGCGGGATATGCGCCGAAACCGAACGTGACCATAAAAAACCAGGTTACGAGAACCTGGTTTTAATCAAATCTTATAAGTGGTTAGTGACGTCTGCATCTTCACGAAGTCTTTCAACAAGCTTCTGATATACTTGTCCTTCTTTTTGACTCTTTATTTGAGTTTCAAGAGTTGGCTTCATTTCTTCAAAAGATTGGATTTTTACTTCTTCGCCATCTTTTCCACCCATTTGCTCTTGTTGCGCTTTATACTGTTCATAAAGTTCTTGTAACTCATCGTCTGTGATCTCGATGTCGCCAGACTCATTAGCGATAAGCTTATCTATTTTCACTTGCGTTTCAAGCTGAGACATTATTTCTTCCTTAGCCATACCTTGATCTTCGAGTGTAGTCAAGAACTCATCCTGTGATTTTAAACCATATTGTTCTACTAATCCATCTAGTGTTTCATTAACCTCTTCTTCTGAAGCCTTAAAATCACTGCTATTGGCCTCTTGTTTTAGAAGTTCAAGACCAATCATGCTATCTGCAATCTGCTGTTTTAATTTTTCCTGGTCAACTTCTTGTCCAGACATTTGAGATTGCATGGCAGCTTTCTGAAATTGCCCCGTGTAACTAGCTTCAAATTCTTCTTTTGGTATTTCTTCTCCATTTACTTCTGCCACAACATCAGGAATGCCTTCTAAGTCAGGCTCCGGCATTTCCGGTTGTGCACTTTCTCCGTCTTCAGAAGCTGCTTCGCTATCTCCAGCAGGCTCTTCCTCCTGCGTTTTTGTTTCTTCATTAGTTTCTTTTGCCGATTCATCCGAATCACTGCATGCAACCATTACGAATGCTAGTGCAGCAAAGGATAAAAGTAATAACCATTTTTTAATCAATCTAATTCCCCTTTCTAATTCAACGTGATGGTAATTCTAACATAGATTTATTTGTTGTTCATCCAAGCCCAACACAGAGTTAAGCATAAAGATACCTTCAAATAAATCGCTCATCCATTGTCATGACAAGCATACTTTAAAACTAAGTCCTTTAATTTCAATAAATGTGTAAAAACTATGTAAATTACACTCTGGTTGAAGCACATATCAGAAGAACAAAGGCACAGGCGCATTCAAAATAAGAAAGACACTTATTCTTTCGAAAATCATTCTAAATTGCCTTCCAGAATAACCTTCCTGACAAAACAGAAAAAAGCCTATTAAAACAGGCTTAATTTGCATCAATAAAAATTATTACACCCACTATATTCGATCCTCAACCTCTTTTCTGATTAACTCAATCATTTGATCTGATAAATTTGCAGGAAGAGAACTGTTATTCTCAAAAACCCAGCTATTAATTATTTCGAGGTCTGCTTTATTGAATGTAATGCTGAAATTTTTATTATTGTGAGTAAAATCAGCTGTTACAGTTTCTTCGTTACGAAAACCATCATCAATAATCATATTATAAATCTGATAGGACTTCATGATGCAATCTCCTTTTAGTGAATCGTTATATATAGATTTTACCTTAAACAATTGTTTATTCACTATTTCTATATTCACCTTTATGTTTAGCAGGAAATAATTAACTCCAAAACTATTTACTAATGGACTTGCCATTTATTTTTGATATAATCATCTTGAATCATTTATACATATGAGAAGGGGAATTACTTTGCAAATCAAAAAGGATTACAACTATGTACCATGGGTTTTGGGGCTATCAATCGCGATTAATGTCATCATAGTAGCACTGTTATTTGTTCCAGAAATAAATAGTGGCTCAAGCTTTGATATCAAGTTATTGCCACTTCTTAATGCAATATTTAACTCGTTCACATTCGTTTTTTTGCTAGCAGCATTATTTATGATTTTGCGTAAAAATATCACCTGGCATAAGCGATTCATTTTTGCAGCATTCACTACGACGGCTTTGTTTCTTATTTCTTATTTGACCTATCATACCATGTCCTCCTCTACTTCATATGGAGGAGAAGGAATTTGGCAAACGGTCTACTATTTCATTCTTATTACTCATATTGTCCTTGCGGCTGCTATCGTACCATTGGCATTACTTACCTTGTTCCGTGGCCTTGCAATGAAGGTCGATAAACACCGCAAAATTGCTAGATGGACAATGCCTATTTGGCTATATATCAGCTTAACAGGCGTAATTGTCTACTTAATGATTTCTCCCTATTATTAAGAAATCGAGGAATTAAAAATTAAATAGTTACTTTATCGTATAGAAGGCGATACTCCCCACCTTAGGAGTATCGCCTTCTAATTGTCTGTTCGATTGAGAATGTATTGATCTAACAGAGTGTTTTCTGGTTCCGAAAAAGCCACCACAACCTAGAGCAATTATTTACCTCATCTTTACAACTCCCTAAATAATGGCTGTTTGTTAGAATTGACGAGATGTTTTTTAATTTCCAGAAAATCAAACCAATTTTTGTGCAAAATAAAAAACAAACCCCACCAAGTAGATAGGATTTGTTTATTTTAATTGACGCTTTACTTGCCATCAACCACTTCTTTTAGAATCTGATAGGAACGTTTTTGTTTATCAGTATCATAAATATAAGAGATTGCCATGATTTCGTCGACATTATATTTCTCCTGAAACCTAGACAGTTGTTCTCGTATCGAATCTTTACTTCCAAGTAAAGTCATACTGGACATTGATGAAGCCACTTCTTTCTCTTGCTGATTCCAAATCTTATCCATGTTTTCAACTGGAGGACTTAACGGATTCTTGGTACCGCGAACTACATTAAGGAAAAATTGTTGCATTGTTGTTGATTCGACTTTGGCCTCTTCATCACTTTCAGCTGCGATTACATTAACGCAAACCATCATATATGGGGAGTCCAAGTATTCTGAAGGCTGGAACCGTTCGCGATAAATAGAAATGGCCTCCTCCATGTATTTTGGTGCAAAGTGAGAAGCAAACACATACGGCAAGCCAAGTTTTGCAGCTAAAACCGCTGAATCCGTCGATGAACCAAGGATATAAATTGGAATATTCGTCCCAACACCAGGATAAGCTTTCACTCGGCCTTGATTCTCTTCTGGTCCAAAATAAGTAAGCAAGGATTGAACATCCTTAGGAAATGTATAAACAGAATCATTGTTAGACCGTCGTAGTGCATCGGCCGTCAACATATCTGTCCCAGGTGCTCTGCCAAGACCAAGGTCCAGTCGATTAGGATAAATGGTCGCCATTGTTCCAAATTGTTCTGCTACTACCAATGGTGCATGGTTAGGTAGCATAATTCCGCCGGATCCTACATGTATCTCTTCAGTATGGTCTAATGTATGTTTGATTAACATCGACGTCGCCGAACTGACCAATGTTGGTGCATTATGATGCTCGGCAATCCAATATCTTGTATAACCCATTTTCTCAGTTGCTTGTGCGAGGTCAACCATTGAATCGATGGCTTGTTTAGCTCCCTGCCCCTCCCGAATAGGTGCTAGGTTTAAGACGGATACGGGTATATTTATATTTGTCATTTAAAATTTTCCTTTCTTTAATGAGGCTTCTATTTATAGTATCAAGTAAAATAGTCGAATCAAACTCAAATGCTTGATATATGACATTTGTTATATGGGAAAATTGACATTTATCACTTCTTTTGATTGTTTACGTTTAATATGATTGAGATAGTTTAACTCCCCGTACGAGCAGACGGAACATCCTAATCAACTTAAGTGAAAATGGGGTAATAAGTTGATGAATCACACATTACAAATCGGTCATTTAAAACCAGAGGTTCCAATCCTACAAGGTGGCATGGGTGTCGGTATTTCGTTAAGTAAACTTGCTGCTGCAGTGGCAAACGCCGGCGGAATTGGTACAATATCGGGAACAGGAATTACAATAGAAGAACTTAGAACACATATTAGGAAAGCTCGAGAACTAACAAATGGTCAAGGTTATATTGGTGTTAATGTGTTATTCGCCATGAATGATTTTGCAGAGAAAATGAAAACAGCGATGGAAGAGAAGGTAGATTTCATCATTTCAGGTGCAGGAGTATCTAGAGATATGTACGCATGGGGTAGAGAGTACGGAATACCTGTCATTTCGATTGTTTCATCGGCGCGATTGGCAAGGATTTCTGAACGGTTAGGTGCCTCTGCTGTAGTTGTTGAAGGACATGAAGCAGGAGGACATCTTGGAACAGAACGTCCTTTATTTGATATCCTCCCCGAAGTAATCGAAGCCGTTAACATACCAGTTGTAGCAGCTGGAGGAATTCTAACGGGTGAAGATATCGCCAAGGCTCTAAAGCTTGGAGCCTCGGGGGTTCAAATGGGTACACGTTTTGTTGCCAGTAACGAGTGTGATGCCCCAATGGCATTTAAACAAAAGTATATAGAAGCGAAAAAAGATGATGCAATTTTGGTAAAAACAACGGTCGGTTTACAGGGTAGAGCAATCAAAAACCGATTAACAGATCGAATTAGCGGCGGTAAAATAAGAATAGATAAATGCTATAGATGCCTGAAGAACTGCTCTTTTCAGTTTTGTACATTAGATTTATTATTCAAATCGATGAATGGAGATGTGGAAGACGGGCTAGTTTTTTCGGGAGCAAGAGTCCATGAAATTGATCAAATATTACCAGTAAAAGAAATTATTGATAGGATTATGGAAGAATTCCAATTCAGTCATAAACAAGCCTCAAGTCTATACTAAGGCTACTAACGTTTAAATGGTCATAAATGCTGTGATTTTGAGTCGTAAACTAAAAACCAGAGGTGTAATCCGTGTAGGATTTGAACCTCTGGTTTTAGTTTGAAAATGAGGAATATAGCTGATTGGCACTATACTTAACAAGCAATTTAAGAAAGTGCAATTTCAGGTGTGAGGTAGGATGCTTTCTCACTAATCCGAATGGCAAAAAACAGCTTGAATTCTAACTCCACATTAGTTTCGAATTCTATTCGATAATGTTCAAAAATATGTGTGCTTATTAAAGTATCCTATTTATCTTAACAAGATTTCATATTATCATGGTTTAACTCATCTAAAATTAAAGGTACTTCCTCCAAACCATCCATTATGAAATCTGCTTTAACGTTATCCCATTGATAATCTCTTTTCCATACACCTTTCATACCTACATTTTGAGCAGCCTTCACATCATTTTCTGGATGGTCACCTACAAATATACTTTCAGACGGTAAAACATTAAGTTTGTCTAGGACTTTTTGGAATATTTGAGGTTCAGGTTTTTTCGTACCTTCCCATTCGGAAATGAGAATTGGATTAAAATATTTTTCAATCCCTAAAGCTTTAATATTATCCATTTGGAACTGCCCTTTTCCATTAGTAATCATTCCAAGCATAATATTATTATTATTTAATTCTTCTAACGTACTAATGAGGTTAGAGAAAGGAACACAACTATCTTTAAATTTAATGATATAGTCTTGAAGTAATTCATTCCATGTCAAACCTGTAATGTCAAATTCATCAACTAACTGTTGATATACTTTATCCTTCCAAACATAACCTCTATTATCAAGTTCAATAAACCTTGTTATGTATTTATCCTTTGATATATGATTTAGCCATTTATTTAATCGTTGGTATTGCCTTTCAATAAAAATCTTTACTGATGCATCTCGATTTAACAAAGTTCCATCTAGGTCAAATACAACAGCTTTTATAATATTCATCCACTCCCCCATAAATAGGTTGCAAATTTTACTTACTTTAATTATATGACAAAAACCTTCTTAAACGGGTTTAAGAACAATATTTCACAACAATCTATATAAATAACTAAACACCTAAAAAAGGATGCTCTTAGCATCCTTTTTTAGGTGTTTAGTTACTTTTTGCACTCCATTATTGTTTTATATCTGACGTTGCTATTCAATAAAAACGAGAATTTCAACTTACATTGAACCCGGTTGTATCCTAGTTCAATACACTGAAATTTTTATTCTGTTTAAAAAACTCCGTAGTCAATCAATATTAGCAGCTTTATCCTTTTTATCATCAAAAACAATTTCTAATACGGCAAGCAGCAAAGCAATAATAATCTCTGTTTTCAAGGAAAGTGCAATACTTTTCATAAACTCATCCACTGTAAATAGGACTAACCAATTCGACATTCCTTCAAAAAAGAATTGGATAATAAACACCTTTATTTTTCCGGTTATATTTCGGACAGACACTTTAAAAATTGCCTTTGAAAACAATTCGACAATGACGCCTAGAATAAAAAAACTGACAACAAAAACAATCAATGACCAGATAGACTTATACTGAACGCCGAGCAGTTGAAAAACCCCTACCAGACCAAAGAAATAAAATCCCAATACAAAGCCCACCACTAGGATAATGAGAAGTGTTATTCCGACAATTGTTGCCATCTTTTCTTTTATATTCATATCACGAAATGAATCACTTTTATGTTCTGACATATGGTGTTTCCCCTCGGTTAATAAGATAAGTGATGCAATACCTTACTTCAGATAAGCACTTTATCAATAAATAATGTTAGTAGAAATGGTGTATGACTACTTTTAATAATAGTTTCTTGAGATAGTTAGCACTCCTATTCCAAGCCTCTTCTACATCTGGATAATATGTGACATCCTCTCACCAGTAAAATAGGGAGCTTCCAAAGTGAAAGTAAATGTAAGATACACACCGGACAAAATGTTATAACTCGATCCAGTACCTTTTTACAATATTACCGTCTTCCTCGATAAAGTCCTTATCTATAACTCCATTATTATTAATAATAGTTTTTACTGAACCCGTGTTATTTTCATCACACACAATCAGAAGTTTTGTTAACCCTAAGTCCTGAGCTTTTTCTAACGATAATGATAAGAGCTTAGTCGCATACCCTTTTCTTCTTTGTAAAGGACGAATGCCATAACCAATGTGTCCACCCTGGTATAATAAAAACTCTGTTAATTGATGCCGTATATTTACAACTCCGATGATTTGTCTGTTTTCGTTTATTAGCCAGTAAGTTGAATCAGGTACCCAACCTTCAGGGAGATTAGTACCATTGTGATTATCAGTCAAAAATTGAACCATTTCCTCAAAGTTGGTTGGATCTTTTTCGATAACCCAAGGGATCATAGTCTCTCCACTATCTACCCATTCCTGATAAAATGAGAGATATTCCTCTTTTAGATTTACTGTTGGTTTAGTTAAAAAAAAGCGATTTTCCATATATGAATACCCCTCCAATAAACTTGAATGTTTTCAATTTTACCATAATTCTATAAATACTAGTACACTACTATTTAAATAAAAGTACTGCTTACGGTCTCGATTAACAATTACCAAGTAAATTCAAACTAATAGACAGAAAACTAACTATTGACAGGAACAAAGAGATGTTACTAGAATTGATTGTTCTTTTAGCCATCTAGGTTTTTGCTATCCCATTCTTCTCTTAAAATCCCCATTTTAATTGCATCAAAATATTCATTATCTACTATTCTCGCATTTCTTATTCTTGCTTCTTCCTTCATCCCAATTTTCGCTGCTACTTTCATCATTCTGATATTGCCTGACCAAGTTGACATCCCCAAACGATGCAACTCTGTGCTACGGAATAGAAAATCAATCCACAGTTGATATGCTTGTGTTCCATATCCACCATTCCAATAATTTTTATCGTAAATAACAATACCTGTCTCAAGCCAATTAGTGTTTTTATCCACCCAGTATGCACCTACATAACCAATCAACTTTCCGCTCGCAGTTATGCTTAGTGAGCCTGGAACATTCAGGGGAATTTTTTCTTCTTTTTCAAAAGCCTTTCGATATTCTTCCTTAGTTTGTTTAACCTCAGGTATGTATGGACCATTCCATTTTTTAGCCTCTTGTTGCCTTTCTTCAAATTTCCAATAATATAGTTCATCGATATCTTCTTGAGTAAACTCTTTTAGTTCAATCTTGTCTCCTATTATCTTGACCACAAGCTCATTCCCCTTTCAATATGTTGATGTAATGAATAATTAATCGCCTCTTCTACATTTTGCGTTAGTTTGACAATAAAAATAAACCCCTAATACTATGATTATATCAACGATTGATAATTGAATTAACTAATTTTAATTAAGCAAAAGTCTACCAGAGCTTTACAAGAGTTTAGACATAAAATATTCATCGTAAAATTGACCATCAATAAGTAAGGAGTGTCGTTTGATTCCCTCCATTTCAAATCCCATTTTTTTGTATAATCCTAATCCTTCCTCATTTTGATTTACGACCGATAGCTCCAACCTATGTAGGTTTTGCTCAATTGCCCACTTTTCTAACTCTATAAATAGCTTTGTGCCCACCCCTATACCTCTGAATGATTCTAAAATACCGATCACCAAATAAGCTGAATGTCTATTTCTTTTGGCATTACCACCAAAAACGATTAAATAACCGACAAATGCACTATTATTTTCTGCGATAAATATCGTGGAATTATCTTCCTGCGAGATAACTCTAATCATTTTAGATTGCTTCGCTATGGTAATGCTTCTTTCTCCTGGTTCAAAAAGCAGATACTTTGATTCGCTTTCAACTTGTTTAATTAAACTAGCAAACTTTTCAGCATCGCAAGCTTGAATATGCCTAATCTCCAAACTTCTCCCCCCTTATATGATTTTTCGTATAAAGACACAAATACCGAGTATCAATCTTTGCCAAACTCCAGTAAATAGTTTTTTTATTCCATTAAAACATTATATAACAAAAAGGAACATTACCATTGTTAAAGTAATGTTCCTTTTTTGTACAATATTCACTTATAAAGAATTAGCTTTTAATGTCACTACTCAATTCAATCGTTATGCCTTTTGTGCATTACTACGAATATTTTTGTTATTAAGTATGCTAGCAAAAACAACACAACATAGATCAAAAATATTAGAAAAAAATTAATCCACTTATAACTTTCAAATAATCCAAGGCTTGTTAAAAGTGGTTTGAAAGCAAAACCAAAAACAAGAGAAGTTATCAATAAATAGACGAAAAAGTTCTTGTTATGTTTTAATGTCCATTGATAAACTAACATGATCGAAATTGGGACAATTGATGCATCAATTGAAAAGCTCGGAAGAAATGGCACCATCTGATACGGATACCCCCATAGCCCGTAGCGAATACCAATCGCATCTGTATAGAAAAATAACACATGAACTGCAAAACCAAAAAAACCAATTAAAAATATTTTTTCTCGATCAATCACAAAATATAAGATAATTAATGGAACTAGTAGCATAAGGAGTATTACCCAAAATTGCCAAGTTCCAAGGTTTGAGTAGAGTTGCCAGTATTGCTCACTTTCTTTTGTGAATTTTTCTTGAATTGAAATTATTTCTTGAAAATACTCACGCTGCTGGGAATCCAAACGATACCCTCCTACCTTTTCTTTTTCAGTAGTTTATCCACGTAAGATTAATTCATTCGTTGTTCAAACAACTAAGCCTGTTTTTCAAAGCTATAATAATAAATCATTTTTAAATGATTTACTAAGTCAAAAAGCAAATGAAAGCAACAAAAACTAGGTGAAAGTTAAGAACAGTTGTCCAAAGGAGCACTAAATCTTTTTACTATTTACGATTTTAATGATGATCAAATCCAACTAAAGGAACAACTGCATCCTCCGGAACACCGCCTTTACGTTCCATAAGATGATTAACGGTAAGACTTTGTTTTTCTGGATGAAGAACCTCAGCAGATATGACGTTGCCAATTACAATCAGGAAATCTCGATTATCCATGATTTGTGCGACCTCACAATCAAAATAGGCTTGTGAATTTTTCAAAATTGGACATCCAGTTTCTTTATAGATAAATTCTTCTGTGCCCATTGACTCAATATCCTGTTCTCCGGCAAAAAAACGGTCCATTAACGACTCTTGATCCTCTGCTGTCATACTAAGCGCAAATTTTCCGCTGCGCTTAACAATGTCTGCTCCCTCCATCTCTTTAGGGAAACAAACAAGCATTTGCGGTGGTTCATGCGAACATTGTGTTACCCAGCAACCATTATGGAAATGAGTTCGTTTATCGTCCTTTGTGGAGATAAAAAAACCACCTCGCAGCCTTTTATTATAGACTTCTTCTACCTGATCTAATTTGGATTTCGTATCCATTTGGTAAGCACCTCCATAGCAATTTCTCTTCATCTTACCGCAAACGCTATGTTTTTCATAATAAGTTGATTATATTCATGTGTATGGTATGCACCTTGTATTTTTAAACGGTTATAGCTTTTGTTTCCCAACTTTCTCTCAGAGAAACCAGTTAAAATATTCGTATCACCTGAGTTTTTCTTGGGAAGTATAAAAGGTAGGAGGGATTATGATGACACAACAATACTTATCTGTTGAAGAATTCAATCAATTATTGCAGAAGTGGAACGGGAAAAAAATTAAAATTTCTAAACATGAGCTTAAGGATTATGATAATACGTTGATGGAGCTGAATTCAATCTCCTATTCAAAAGACACCAGAAGAATTGATGGATATCAATCGATGCACTCGTTAAAATTGAACGGTCCTGGTGAAACTCAAAACGCCGAAAATGAATTCGAGCCGCTTCCAGCATCTTTTTATGAAATACCACTTGAAGACTCGACATTATACCAATATAACGAATCACAGTTCTCGCTAATCACTGATAGAGGTACCTATACAATAGAGATTGCAACAGATACTTATTAATTTGTTACGTGGTTACATGAATTATATTTCTGCTGAATACATTATTATTATAACTAGTTCTAAAACTAAACATTGCCCTGCCAAAACTATTAATTTTTTACCCAACACATTATCCTATTAAGGATAATTCTTCCCAAATAAAATGGTACCTGCCGTAATATTACAACCGATTACTTAATAAACTTATAATAAGTGACGTGTACATTAATAGGGGGGAACATTATGCCAAGTGGAACTCACAAGGTAGAGTTATATATTCCAATTGATACAATTTGGGAGCTAGTAAGTGATATGAACAAATGGGCTCCATTAGTACCAGGCTATATTGATCATGAAATACTTAACGAAAAACAATCCACATGGATGTTTAAAGGTGAAGTCGGCATCGTGCAAAAGAAGGTTAGCATGCAAATTGATATTACAAATTGGCAAAAACCAACAAAAGTCACCTTTGACTTAAAAGGATTAAATGAAAATTTTGCAGGGTCTGGATACTTCGAAGCAGAAGCACTATCTAATACAAAAACCAAAATGACAAGTAATCTCGACATTAAAGCTGCGGGAATGTTAGGGCCAATGCTTAATCCTATTTTAAAATCGTTCGTTCCTAAAACCACAACAGAATTAACAGATGCCATTGCCAACAAGCTGATAAAATTGGAAACTGTAGCAGAAAAATAACTTATACAGAACACGGGACCTCAATAAAACTTGAGGCCCCGTGTTCTTTTTATCATTGGCTGTTGTTGACATAAAACCTATAAACTCCGAAGTAACTACAGAGTTAATTTCCGCTCCGGGCAGTTGCTTTTCCCGCAGGAGTGGACTGCCCTCCACTCCAAACCATCAGTATAAGAGTTTTATAAATGATGGTTGTTATTTAGTACTATACCAGCGGAGGAAATAAAAGACGTCATCATTTAGCTTACACAACCGCTCACAAATAAACACTTGATCAATGTTCAAATATGTATATGAACTACTGTTCCAAACCTTATGTGACATCGATAACGATATCCTTAGAATTCTTTCTTTCGATAAGAGTACCAATCAACTATTTTGTCTGAATCAGCTAACGCTAATTCATTAACTAGATAATGCTTCCCGCCAAAGTTATTCAAAACAGAAAACTTCATGTTGGCTAGGTCTTGTTTACGATGCAAAATGTGCTGGCTTTTTTCAACTGCTTGAATACGCTTCGTTTTAAGCATGACTGTCTCTTTACTAAGCAAACGTAATCGAAGTGTCAACTGACTTTCTGTCAAATGATAGCTAGCTGTTCGATACTGTGCTATTCCTAATGCAATCGATACTAATACTACGATAATTGGTAAGATGATCCATTCAGGTAAGGCGATTGCTACACCGATAAGCGCAAGGATAGGAATTATCGTTGTCCTTAGTAAATAATAAATCAAACCTCGTTTAGGCACCTGACTATAACTATCTGGCATGTTTTGATATTCAGGCAATATTTCACTTAAAAATGCAGGAACATCACTCTTTTTTAGTAATGGAAATAGTAATGTTTCGGTGACCTTTTTATTTTCTTGTTCACCGCCCGCAATTTCAACAGAGAGTGTAGCAAAACCAAGTGGCTGACGAATCAATGTTTCTTTAATTGATACTGCCTGAATTCGCTTAATAGGGATGGTCATTTGTTTCTTTTCAAGTAATCCACGTGTGATAAATAATTCGTTTTCGTATCTAGTTATTGTGAACTTACCATATTTAATAACAATCCCTAGGATGCCTAAGCCCCATAATAGAATAAACAGAACAAAAGCTACTACAATCAAGAATTCCATCGCTTGTGATGATAACCATCTAGTCGTAGAAGTATAAACTGTTTCTGGAATAAAGCTTTCAAGTTCTGAAAATGCTAAAGCAACTAAACTTAGAATCACACCAAAACTTCCCGACGTCGAACCTGCTATTAGTAATCGTTTATTAGAAATAGCCTTTGTGGCGAGACCTGGTTTTTCGCCACTATCCTCGCCTACAGCACTTGTTTCATTTTTGTGTTTTAATTCATTGTGAAGGTATTGACCTTCCTCAAATGTTACAGCACTAAGTGCCGCATCTACACTCCGATCGCTTCCTGCCGTTTCAATTTGTACCTTTGTTAATCCAAACAAACGATGAATAATACCTTGAGTTAAATCAATTGATTGGATTCGATTTTTAGATATTGTCCGATTCGTTCTAATAATAACCCCTTGTTCAATTCGCAACTGATCTCCTTCTACTATGTATGTGTACCTTAACCATGATAAAATGCTATGACCTATTAATAAGATAGCAATACCAATGATGCCCAGAATTACATAATTAAAAAAACCATCATTAGAGAATAATATAATTATCGGTATGAGTGCATAAACAAGCTGTTTAATTGATGTAATCACCGTGAAAATCATCGCAGCTGGATGTAACCGTTTTGGACTAGACATCATCTTGTTCCACCCTTGCAAGTTCAGAAATCTGATCTCTAAGTGCTGAAGCTTCTTCATTTAATAGAGCCGGAATTTCATGTGTTGTTGCAGCAGTTGAAATGGTTAAGCTTGCGAGTCCATATTTTTTTAATATTGGACCTTGTTTCGTATCAACATGCTGGACGCGAATCATCGGTACTAATGTACGTGATACAATCAATATTCCGTGCTGAATATAAATTTCTTGGTCAAACACCTGGTAACGCCAACGTTTCCAACGTAGGCTAGGAATCATAATTACCGAAATAATGATTTCGATTAAACTAATAGCTATAAAAATAGCACCAAACCAATAAGAAAAATCAAATAAATAAGCAAGAACAAACAAAGCAATCGTTACTAGTATCGGAATAACACTCCATAAACAGGCAGCTAACCTCCATGCCTTAATCGCATCTACAGCAATTCTTTCGCTTGGCGGTTGTCTCATAAAATAAACCCCTTTCTATCTACAAATAACTTAATAATCATAAAATAAAACTTAGATTAGCGCAGGAAAGCAGCAGAGTAACTAGTTCCCCACTGTCTTCTTCTTATGTCAATACAGAAATTTAAAGGTGTGAGTACACCATCGAATGGATAACTCTTTAGTCCTTCTAAATGGGTAGAAGGAGCAAGATGACCGTGTTCAGTGATGCCGCGCCAAACATAACGACAGAACTCATATAATCCGGACTTCCTAAACGGCGTTCCACTAGATGAGATTACTAGCTTCATTATATCATTCTTTTCTTTTATATAAAGAATGGTTAATGGACCCAGTGGTATGACATCGATTCTAGTATTTTCACCGTGTATAGCCCCTTTTCATCAATTACACGTACTGAGGATTCAATGGTAGTTTTTTATCAAACAGGTACATATCCTGTCTCATCAACAATTTGTTGTCCCTGTTCCGACTTCATCCACTCAATAAATGCTACAATATTAGGATTAAAGTATTGCTCCGAATATTCTCATCTTTTCCTCCTGTAATGGCATTAAAAAAATCAGACTTATAGATAACTTTATTTTAGCATGAATCCCCAATTGTTCAGACCTTACTTAATTAATTTAAAAAAGATTATTGAATGCTATGTTACAGTTCCTAAGTATCGTCAGTCATCTCAATTACTGGGATGTACTGCAGCATGGAAAAATAGGAATATACTAAAAGAAAATCCTAAAACAATAGAAAATACCAATAGTATAGTGAATCCCGTTATCGGCAAAGTAAAATTCTTATTAAACAAATTACTGAACCTGATTGAAGAGAGAACTTTTAACTTTCGCGCCTCAACATTAAACATGAGGACAGGTATCTATACTTCCCTGTCCTCATGTTGTTGCCTTTCATTATTTCTTATTGTTTGTTTCCGGATTACTTCAATACTACTAATTACCGTCCACAAACTATATATGGATGACAATAGTTGCATAAGGAATCACGAAATTGATTCAGTTACTTTCGTTTCTTTGTTTTTTTGTTATTTACCTTTTCATTTGTTGTTAATGGTTCATTAGCAAATTCGTGATCAAACTTCTTTGACAATTCAGCTCTAATTGCTTGCTCATCGCTCGGTCCATTATTTAATTGATTCTTCTCCTTTTTCCCCAAAAAAAACACCTCCATATAAATTATTTTGTCTGAATTTATTTTGATTATCCGTTTTATTTGTCGTAAATTCTGTTAAACGAGTGATATTTGTCATAGTACATCTATACAATTGTTGATAATATAAACATGGACTTTTTCTATGAAATGAGGAAAAGAAATGAATTATCAATTAGCATTAACTGAGTCAGAGAAAAGGCTAAGAGACATTGAACTAGCTTTAAACGAATCCTCTATTGTTGTGATTACTGATAATAAAGGAACAATTCAATTTGCAAATGATAAATTCTGTAAAATTTCAAAATATAGTCAAAAAGAAATAATTGGCAGTAAACACAACATCATTAATTCAGGTCATCACGACTTAAACTTCTTTAAGGAAATGTGGCGAACCATTAGTAATGGAATCGTATGGCGAGGGGAAATTAAAAACAAAGCCAAGGATGGAAGTTATTATTGGGTTCACACAACAATCGTCCCCTATCTAGCGGGAAAAGGAGAACCTTACCAGTACATTGCCATAAGACACGACATTACAAAACGGAAACAATATGAGGAACAAATAGAATTAATGGCTTACTATGATTCACTTACTTCCCTTCCTAATCGTAATCTGTTAAATAAATGGGTAATGGAACGACCGTTAAAGAAAGAAGATATTATAAGCGTTCTTTTTCTTGATTTAGACCGGTTTAAGTCAATCAATGATAACTTTGGGCATGATACTGGCGATTTAGTTTTAAAAGAAGTTGCGAGGCGTTTACGAAACTGTTTACGAAAATCAGACTTCATCTCACGTCAAGGCGGTGATGAGTTTATCATCATTCTTGATGACATGTATAGTAAACAAGATAGTATTTCAGTCGCTACTAAAATTTCAAATCAGCTTGCGTTACCTTATCGTATCAATAATAATAATGTGATAACATCTACAAGTATTGGTATTAGTATGGGAACAATCAGAGACGACTCATGCATTTGTTCCGATTTTATCGAAACATTAATTAAGCATGCTGATAATGCGATGTACCATGCAAAAAAACAAGGTGGTAATACCCATTGTTTTAATACACCTTATCAAAATCACCAATTGGAACGCTATTACCAAATCGAACAGGAAATAAAGAAGGCATTAGGTCAGGAACAATTATCGATTGTTTATCAGCCTTTAATTAATTTGAACAGTACAGAAGTTATCGGGGTAGAAGCTTTACTACGTTGGAATAATCCGAGACTAGGTAAAGTGTCACCACTAGAATTCATTCCATTATTAGAAGAATTCGGATTAATTATTCCTGTCAGCAAATGGATTCTAAAAACTGTTTGTAACCAGCTTCGGATTTGGAGAAACAATGGCGTTTTATTAGAAAAAATTGCTATCAACATATCACCGATTCAATTTAGGGATCACATGTTTGCAGAAGACTTAAAACAAATTCTAGAAGAAGCGCAGATTGAACCTAGCTTTTTAGAATTAGAAATTACTGAAGGCACACTTCTCAATATCACCGAATCAACTAGAACTTTAAAAGAGCTAAAAAATTTAGGGGTGAGAATTTCCATCGATGACTTTGGAACTGGATATTCCTCTTTAAGCTATTTAAAGCAATTGCCAATAGATTCATTGAAGATTGACAAATCATTTATCGATGAACTCGATGTCGATGGAAAAATTATTGTAAACACAATTGTTAATATGGGTAGAAACTTAAATTTTACTATTATCGCAGAAGGAATTGAAAAAAAAGAACAACTACAGTATCTAAAAGGATTGGATTGTCATGAGGGCCAAGGATATTATTGGAGTAAACCCTTACCTAGTGAAGATATAGCCGGTATTTATCATAACAGCGTAATATATCGACCTAAGATTTTAAAAATTGAATAAATGGATCAAATTGTTTATTATAACAAAAAAAAGTGGTCGCCATTAGCTCCATTAGCGACTACTGTTTTTGTTTATTCAATTATTTGTTTTGAGAATATGTAGTTAGCACCACAATAAGGATTCTCCAAAACATTTTGTGTAATATCAACACCTAGTGACTCGGATGCTAACCCAAAGTTAATAGACATAATTAAAACCATATGAAAAAAGTACCAACCACCCATTTTTTGGAGAGTTCCTGGCACTTCTTTCTACGAACTAATCCCCACTAAACTTCAATTATAATAGGAAGAATCATTGGCTTTTTCTTTGTTTGTTTAAATATATATTGACCTACTGATTTTCTTACATCTTGTTTAATAGCACTCCACTGACTTTTATTACTATCCGGCACATCGCTAACAGTTCTTGTAATAATGCGATTAATGTCTTTTAGGAGTTCTTCTGAATCTCTAACATAGACGAACCCTCGCGATATTGTATCAGGTTCTGAAACCAGTTTTTTCTCTGATTTACTCATCGTTAATACAATCACTAGCATTCCGTCTTCAGAAAGCTGTTTACGATCTCGTAACACAATTTCTCCAACATCACCGATACCAATCCCATCTACATAGGTATTTCCTGTTGGAATCTTCCGGGTCTGACGAGCAATGTGCTTTTCAATATCGACAACATCACCATTATTGATAATAAACGTGTTTTCTTTTTCTATTCCAACAGATTCTGCTAATATACGATGTCGATATAACATTCGAAACTCACCGTGAATCGGAATGAAGTATTTTGGCTTCATTAATGTAAGCATTAGCTTCAAATCTTCCTGATAACCATGACCAGAAACATGCATTCCTGAACTGCTTCCCGAGCCATAAATCACGTTGGCACCAAGTGTAAATAAGTTGTCAATGATTCGCGAGACATTTTTTTCATTGCCGGGTATTGGTCCCGCCGCTAAGATGACTGTATCTTCAGGTAAAACATCAACACCGCGAAAGTTACCTGTCGAAAGACGTGAAAGAGCAGCCATTACTTCGCCTTGACTTCCAGTGCACAAAATAGCTACTTTTTCTGGGTCCAGGTTGTTGATTTGATTTTGATCAATTAGCATACCATCAGGAACAGTCAAATAACCTCGTTCCATCGCAACGCCAACAACATTAATCATACTTCTTCCAAGTAAGACTAGCTTACGATCTGTTTTTATCGCAGCTTCTACAACTTGCTGAACGCGACTAATATTGGAAGCAAAAGTGGAAAGAAACACTTTGCGCTTAGCATTCATGAATGCCTCTGTCACATGCTCCCCTACCATTTTCTCTGAAGGCGTCGCACCTGGACGTTCTGCGTTAGTACTCTCTGACAATAAAAGCAAAACACCTTCTCTACCTATTTCAGCCATTTTATGAATATCGGAGTGCTCATTAGTCGCAGGTGTCAAGTCAAACTTGAAGTCGCCAGTATGTACGATAGTTCCCTCTGGTGTGTGGAAAACAATTCCCAGACAATCCGGAATACTGTGATTCACTCTGAAAAAGCTAACACTTATTTGATTTAAGGTTACCTCCTTGTCTGCATCAATTTCTATTAGCTCAGTTTCCCGCAGGATTTTATGCTCTTTTAATTTTAGTTCAATTAAGCCTAATGTAAAACGGGTAGCATAAACAGGGACATTTAATTTTTTCAAGAAAAACGGAATCCCACCTATGTGGTCTTCATGTCCATGAGTGACAATTAAAGCTCGAACTTTTTCTTTATTTTCTACTAAGTACTTAATATCAGGAATGATTAAATCAATTCCTAATAAACTCTCATCCGGAAACTTGTTACCACAATCGATGATTATAATATTTTCCGCATATTCGATTGCATACATGTTTTTACCGATTTCACTTAGTCCACCTAAAGCGTAAATAGACAAAGCACCTTCATTATTACTCATTATTTACATCCTCCCAGCTTTGAATAATAATCCTAGTATGCCCTTTTGCTAATTGATTATAAGACTGAAAAATCCACTAATTTTCATTAATTGATTTCACATCACAGATTTGACCATTAAAAAAGCTACACAAAACTCACTTGTTCTTTTAACTGTCAACACTAATTACTAATCTTCACTAACTTGTCATAAATTTATTTCTTAATTGTGAAATTATGAACAAACTTATTTTATATACTTTTTATACATGTTAATATATAAATATAGAAAGACAACAAACAAGAATTCTTGAAGTTTTATATGTGAAATGATGAACAAATAAATTATAAATTGGGAGTGGATGAACATGTTTGAATTTTTAAGAAGAAATACTATTGTAGCTGGAGTATTAGCAATTATTCGTATCTATCTTGGGTATTCTTGGATCACAGGTGGTTGGGGTAAAATAACTGGTGGCGGTTTTGACGCAAGTGGATTCCTACACGGCGCCATCGCACAATCTACTGGAGATCACCCCGCCGTTCAAGGTTGGTGGGCAGCATTTTTAGAAAACGTCGCTTTACCAAATGCAGGACTATTTTCTTTCCTTGTTATGTGGGGTGAAGTACTTGTTGGTATCGCGCTAGTTCTTGGTCTATTTACTAACTTCGCTGCATTAATGGGGATTACAATGAATTTTGCATTCTTGTTCAGTGGAACAGTTAGCACAAACGGACAAATGATTTTACTAACAATCTTCTTACTAGTTGCTGGAGCAAACGCTGGAAAATATGGTTTAGATAGATATGCAATGCCTTATCTTAAAACGTTACTTGCTAAGAAAACGAATAAAGAGGTTAGAAAAACTGCAGAAGTTTAAAATTAAGCGTACAGCCATTATGGTTGTACGCTTTTTTATAGTCTATAAAATTATAAATGGACCCCCGAGTGGTATCTTGTAATCTACAATTCCAAAAATAGTGAAGTTTTGTACATATTAATAATATGTATTATAATCATCTAAACAATATTTTTTATTACTGTTAAAAGGGTGCTTTGGGATGAACGGTTCATTTAGAGAAAGAAGTATTGTCTTTGTTGGTTTTATGGGTGTAGGTAAAACTACCGTAGGCAAGTTAGTAGCGAATAAGCTTTATCGTTCTTTTGTTGACATTGATCGTGAAATTGAAAAGGAGTATGAGTTACCTACCACTGAAATTTTCAAACAAATTGGGGAGAAAGCATTCAGAGAAAAAGAAAAGAACATAATTAATAATTACGTAAACCAGAAGCTTAAAGTTATTTCCGTGGGTGGCGGCGCATTTTTGCAAGAAGAAGTACGTGACGCCTGCATAAATAATTGCATCGTCTTCCATTTAGATATTTCCTGGGATTCTTGGAAAGAACGACTAAGCATATTAGTGGATAGCCGTCCAGTTCTACAAGGAAAAACGATTCAGGAAATTGAATCTTTATTTGAAAGTCGTAAGGCTACCTATTCGAAGCATAACTCCAAGTTAATGACTGATAACCAATCCGAGGAGGAAATTGCTGACTCTATCATCAATTCTTTGAAACTAGCCTGGGAATTATATGATTAATTTTCACATTTCTAACGTCTTGTTCAAACATAATCAATTCTTTGAAAAAGTTCTAATCTCTCTTCGCTTTTGTTTAATGATATTCTTTAGATGTGCTGGCCGTTAGTCTTAAAATACTAAATTGAACAACATGTTTATTTAACTCACTAAATTAAATTAGGAGAGTATTGTATGAGATATAAACGACAAGAATCATTAAGGTTTGAATTCGGAACACCAGTAGAATGTGAATTTAAAATTACTAGAGTAAATGACAAACAATATAATAGTAAGCAGGGAAAAGCATTAATTCATGATATAAGTCCAGGTGGTTTAAAGATCTCCACAGAATTTGACTTACATAGCTCTGAAAATAAGATTGAGGTTGAAATTAGTTTTTTATTAGTTTCTAATAAATCCATAGTTGGGGAAATTGTCTGGAAAAAGAAAAAACTTAACTATTTCTATGGGATTGACTTGCTTATAGATGAAGAGTCGAGTCAAGAATTAATTAAAGAATTAAAGACTTATAGCCTTAGAGAGAAAAATTTATAACATCTTCCTGATCTGAATAATTACCCACAAGACACGAAACAACTAGTACAATTATACTAATTGTTTCGTGTCTTTTACGTTATTGCCATTTCAATTGGGTCTTTGTTAAATTTTAGACGAACTCCTTATTATGGAATGTGCCTAATAAAATTACTGGATTGGAAAATCAACTACAATGATGTCGTCAATGACTCCATCCAATGATTTAACAAAATTTTGGTGAGCTGGATGAGGACCATACTTATCTAAAGCTTTTTTATCTTCAAAAGTCACTCGTAATCCCAATGTATATCCTTGTCCTCTTTGCTTTTCCTTGGTAACATTTCTACCTGCTGTCAACTCAATAATTCCAGGTATTTCTCCCTTTAGAGCTTTAAGTTTTCTTAACAATTCTTCTTCTTTCATTTGGGTTAAGCTGCCGTTAAATTTAAAAAACACCATATGTTCATACATTGTTTATCATCCTCTTCAAATTAATATAACAACGATTCCTTAAATAGTTTCTATAAAAGAGAACTAATCCCTGCTTTTTATTTTTGTATATTTTTACTAAATAAGGAAATATTAAAAACACCTTAAGAGAGTGGGTGTTTAAAATTTTCAAATACTACATAAAACAATTTAAGGATATAAATAAATTTAACTCTTGGCAACTTATCGACAAAGCAAAATTCATGGCGGTAACTAATGTAATTATCATTGCCATAGCAATGTCTATCCCCTCAAGTAAATTGTTTGACACGGTTTTTGCGATTTTCTTTTTAACTTCATTGTCCTTTTTCATTTATATCGTTAGTAAGATAATGATTTCAAAAGTATTTAAAGTCTTTTTTATACAATATTATCAAGAGAAAAAGAAATTTCTTATGAACGAAATTGATCAAATGACAAAGGATGAATTCAAAGAGCTATTGTATCATTTGTTTGCTCAACAAGGGTACCATGTCAACCTCACACCTAAATCTGGTGGAGCAGATTTATTATTACGAAAGGGAAATAACGTAATAGTAGTTTATACCATGCGAAAATCAGAAAATATTGATGCTTCAACAATTAAAGAAGTAGTCGGTGCTACTGGGTTCTACAAGGCTAACAAAAAGTGGATAGTAACCAATAGATATTATCGTAGTGATGCAATTGTCCAAGCAAACACAAATAAAGTTAAACTAATAAATCGAGATGATTTATTACTAATGCTAAAAGACTATCATAGACCCGGGATCAAGAAGAAAAATAAACTAGAAACAGTAGGTAAAATCAAAAAATAAGAATTTAACAAAACAAAAGAGCATTCGCCTTCGAAATAAGAAAAACACTTATTCTTTAGAAGACAAAAACAAAGTATCTCTTATCAGTGAGAGATGCTTTGTTTTAATTGTCAACGACAATTGTTATAATTCACAATTTCGTCATAACTTTTCATCCTAAATGTGAAGTATTGAACAATATACTTTTCATACTTATTAAACGTGTTATTATATAAATATAGAAAGACAACAAACAAGAATTCTTGAATGTGAAATGATGAACAAAACAAAATATAAATTGGGAGTGGATGAACATGTTTGAACTTTTAAGAAAAAATAATATTGTAGCTGGAGTATTAGCAATTATTCGTATCTATCTTGGGTATTCTTGGATCACAGGTGGTTGGGGTAAAATAACTGGTGGCGGTTTTGACGCAAGTGGATTTTTAAATGGTGCAATCGCTAATTCAACTGGAGATCACCCAGCCGTTCAAGGTTGGTGGGCAGCATTTTTAGAAAACGTTGCACTACCGAACGCTAGTCTTTTCTCTTTCTTAGTTATGTGGGGTGAGGTACTTGTTGGTATTGCGTTAATCGTTGGTCTATTCACTAACTTTGCTGTCTTGATGGGCTTAGTAATGAACTTCTCTTTCGTGTTCAGTGGAACAGTTAGCACAAACGGTCAAATGATTTTACTAGGAATCTTGGTTCTCGTAGCTGGAGCTAATGCAGGGAAATATGGTTTAGATAGATATGCAATGCCATACCTAAAGACTTTATTTGCAAAAAGAACAAACAAAGAATTTCAGAAACCTGTTGAAGTTTAACAATTAGCTAAAACGTACAGCTTATCTTAAGCTGTACGTTTTTTATTCTAAATAAAAACAGCACAAAAAAAGGAACAATTACCTTCTTCCGTAATTGTCCTTCTTTGTAATAGATTATTTAATTGCGGTACTAACTTTAAGCTTCTTGCCCTTAATTGGCGTCTTCTCCATTGCTTGTAGGACTAACGATCCTTTACCATTAAGAATGTCAACATATGAAAAATTATCTTGAATCGTGATGATTCCAATATCATCAGCTGTAACCCCAGGAATGTTTGTAATTGTTCCAACGAAATCTAGAGCCCTGATTTTTTTCTTTTTTCCACCACTGAAATGAAGTTTCGTTATATCTTGGTTTATTCGTGCTGTTTTATTATTTTTCACTACTCGGCGACCACTAATTTTCTCATCAAAGGCATATTGTCCACTAGCGACCTCTTGCTTACTTGGAGCTTCCTTTGTAGGTATCTCGAAGCCAATGTATCTTTCAATCGCTCTTCGGTATTTTCCTTCGTTAGGTGTCGCAAATGTAATTGCCTTTCCTTTATTACCAGCACGACCGGTTCTTCCTGTTCGGTGGACATAGCTCTCTTTTTCCATCGGTACATCGTAGTTAATAACTAGTGTTACATTATCAATATCAATCCCTCGCGCTGCAACATCAGTTGCTACAAGGTAACGGAAATTCCCCGTTTTGAATCCATCCATAACTGCAAATCGATCTTCCTGCTCTAATCCACCATGGAGCCTCTCACAAGAATAATTCGCTTCTTCTAATTCGGCAAAAATTGTATCAACGTGTTCTTTCGTTCGGCAAAAGATCATGCAGCTGTCAGGGTTTTCAACAACTGTTACGTCCTTAAGCAAAGTGATTTTTTCTTGTTCTTTCACTTCGATTAGGCGATGTTCAGTTGTATTCGTTGTAATCCCTGTTTCAGCAATTTCGATATTGGTCGGACTCTCCATGTACCTATGACAAAGACTTTCAACATCTTTAGGCAAAGTTGCCGAAAATACCATCGTTATTCTATTTGAAGGAAGTTGTTTGATGATTGCTTCTACCTTTTTGATGAAACCCATGTTAAGCATTTCATCCGCTTCATCAATAACTAGATACTTTATTTTGTCTAAATTTAATGTTTCTCTTTCAATATGGTCCATTACTCGTCCAGGTGTGCCAACAACTACATGTGTTTTTTGCTTCAATTCTTCTTTTTGTTTAGTAAAAGGCTCTTTTCCATAAACCGCCATCGCTTTGATTCGTTTAAATCTTCCTATATTCGTAATATCTTCTCGAACCTGAACAGCTAGCTCTCTTGTTGGGGTCAGAATTAATGTCTGCGGCTTCTTTTCCTCCCATTCCATCATTTCGCAGATAGGGATACCAAAGGATGCAGTCTTACCACTGCCTGTTTGTGATTTTACTACAAGGTCTTGTTTTTTCATTGCTCTTGGAATTACTTCGTGTTGAACTTCTGTTGGCGTTTCGTATTTTAACACAGCAAGTGCTCTTGTAATTTCATCACTCAAATTATAATCGTTAAAACTTATTTCCCTCATGTACTAACCTCGCTTTTTGTATTATCTGATTTATGTATAGGATTATCTTATGAGAATTATCGTATGCAAAATCTGAAGTAAGTTCATTATAACTGAAATGTACGATGTTAGGTGAATTGTTAATAAATTTAACCTTTAACCAATCAATTTCATACAATAATACTAATTTTTGAAAGTTGTCATCCGCATAAGGTAATTATGAAATTGATTCAAACATCTGCCTTTACACATGAATAACCTGAGCCATTGATTTTCTCGGACTCAGGTTATTTTTAAGAACATACTATGATTTATCCATCTAAATCCATTTTATGAAACAGAAGTAACGGCATTTTAAATACATATGCGGTTGCAATAAATACACCTAACGCCATCCCAATAATCACAATAAAACTACTAATTGATAGACCACCGATTCCTGGAATTACATTGGCAATATTGCATCCAGGTGCCATTCGTGATGCGATCCCCATCAGCAATCCTCCACCAATAGCATATGGCAATCTTACAAGCTTTGGCTTTCTAATTTTAAAGCTTTTACTTAATAGTGCTGATACAAAAGCACCAAATATCATAAAAATAATAAGCGTTTCTTCTGGTCCTAGCCCAATTGAAGGGAAGTCAGCAAACATACTGTTTAAATAAGCGTTTTGGTAGATAAAATCATCACCAAAAACAAAAGATAACAGTACACTAGCAATTCTTGTTTCAGGACCTGTAATACTAATGGAAGAAATAACAACAAATTGTATTGTTGCGATAATCCCTATTAATACAGCAACCATGCGAATATCCCAGTGGCTTTTGGTAAGCGGATTTCCTCTAAAATCTTTAAAGGACTCCTTTACTCCCTGCCCTAATTCCTTCCAACCAAATTGACGGACAGCTATTAGTAGCATTAATCCAACAACCAATATAGGAATTAATAAAAATGGCAGGTTTAATTGGTACAGGCTAAAACCTTGTTCTGTAAGTAGCAGAGGTTCAAAAAAATAACCTTCCACCCAAGGATCATAAACAAGTGCAAACAGTATATTTCCGACCATCATCGAAGCAATAACAATCCAAAACTGGATATACCCCATACCAGCACGATAAAGGGCACCAGATGCACAACTTCCTGCGATTGTCATACCAATTCCAAATATAACTCCGCCAATCAGATTGGAAAAACCGATTGGAACTGTCCAAACTTCACCTACTGTCTGGAGTCCAAGGGTTAGCACAAGTCCCCAGCCAATCATTGCTGTCGCGATTAACACAAGAACCCCTTTACCAATTCGACTATCACGAACACTAATCCAATCACGAATGGATGCTGTGAAGCAAAAATCAGCTTTTTGTAAAAGAAAGCCGTAGAGAAAGCCAAAAATTCCAGCAAGTATAAACATATCTAATATAAAACCCATGTTAATCTAACCCTTCGTCTTTACAACTTTTTCAAGAAGATTTTATACTCGCCACTTTGTGATAAGACACCTAATACTTCGGCAATTTTATTCATCTTCACAGCTGCTGGTATTGTCTTTGTTGCGATTGAATGATCTGTTTCTTCCATAACGATTTCACCTGTTTTTGCCTTTTTTAAAGCTTTTAACGCAATATTTAACGTGTGTGGACAAACTTCTCCGATTCCGTCCACGATATGATCTGGTTTTAGTATTGCTAATTCCTCATTACTTAAAGTCATTTTAAAAATCCTCCTTAATTAGTCAATTTCATAATCCTCAAACTATATGCGGATGACAATTGCTACATATGGTAATTATGAAATTGATTCTAATAAATATCTTTTACATCCTTCACAATATTTTCTTCGCCGACTTCAATAACCTCATCCCATTCAAGCATGCCGCCACTGAAGTTTTTCACATTGTCAATTTCGTTCATCTTGAAAAATTTCGATGTTTCCTGACTCCGTCTGCCACTACGACAAACAAGTACATATGCGCGGTCTTTCTCAAATTCATCAATTACGTCAATAATTTCACTCATTGGAATGAGTGGTAATCCTGGAATGTGAGCTGCCACATACTCCTCATGTTCCCTGATATCAATTACAATTGTTTCATTGTCTTTCAACGTTTCTTTTAGCTCTTTAACATCAATTTGAGTAATGCCTTCAATTTCAAATGCCATAATAATCACCTAGTTTTCTATATTTGTCGTTGGTGTGTTTCCATACTCAGCCCATGAACCTTCATACGGTTTAATAGAATCATAGCCTAATAATCTAAGTGTGAAATACGTATGTGCACCACGTACGTTTGTTTGACAATAAGGAATAATCGTCATATCTTTCGTTACACCTTTATCTTCATATAATGCTGTTAAATCTTCGAGTGATTTAAATGATGGTACACCATCTACTTCTGTAATAGCTTCGCTCCACTCAATGTGGACAGCATTTGGAATATGACCGCCACGTTCTGCACGCACATCTTCTCCAGAATATTCATCTTCTGATCTAGTATCTAAAATAATTGTATTCTCATTATCTGTTGAAGCTTGTAAGGTTTCTAAATCACAGACTAAATCCTCATTAATAGTAGCAACAAAATCACCTTCGACCGTTTCAGGTACTTCTGTGGATACATCTTTCCCTGAATTTAGCCAGGCTGTAAAACCACCATTGATTATTTTTAAATTTTGATGACCATAATATTCTAGTGCATAAAATAAACGGGCCGCAGTTAAACTTGAACCGTCATCATATAAGACAACCGTTTCATCCTGATTAATTCCAATTTCCTGCATCTTAGTTGCAAACGGATCAGCAGGTAATAATACCCCGTCAAATGCGCTGTCAGGGTCAACAATTTCAGAGGAAGAAAACTGTATTGCCCCAGGAATATGACCACCTTCATAGCCTTCACGACGTAAATCAATGAACTGGACATTCTCGTCATCCAAATGATTGGCTACCCACTCTGTATCAACTAATAAATCAGCATTTGGATAACTATCTGCTGATGCTTCGTTTTCTCCTGTCGTATCTTCAGCCGTTTCAGTTTGGTCCTGACCACAGCCCGCTAAAAATAGTGTTAGGATAATAGCTATTAAAAATAAACCACTTTTTTTCAACTTTACTTCCTCCTCGAGATGTATTATAGTTTTGATGTATAATAATAATACATTTAATCCGATAAGATTACAAGGGTTTAAAAGAACATCCGGAGGTCATAATTTATGAATAAACTTTACACCGTGATCATCATCATGATTATCCTATTACTATCAGGATGTGCAATGATTTCAAAGGAAGAAGCTCAAATGAGGGAAGATGCTGGCCAATTAACTAAAGTGCAATTTTATGTTCCAAGTGAGAATGAAGATAAAATAAGTATTATTGATATTCAACAAAGCCAACCAGTAGGGACAATTGACACAGGTGAGAAACCAACAAATCTAGTATTTGATAGCACGATGAGAACCGCTTATGTAGCAAATCAGAACAGCGGAACCATTGGTGTTATTAATAGCCAAACGTTAGAACAAGAATCTGAAATTGAAGTTGGACCTCTACCACATGGTTTAGTATTAAGTAACGATAATAAAACCCTTTATGTAGCAACAGTTGGAGATCAGTTTATCGATGTGATTGACACTGAAAAACAAGAAGTTGTTAATAGGATTGACCTTGGTGAAAATGCAAGATCAAATTATCCCTTGCTATCCGGAGATAAACTTTATATCACTGACCATGAAAATGATAGAGTTTATGTCATCGATACCGAAAGTCAATCAGTTATTGATACGATAGAAACTGGTCAAACACCACGTGTTCTCAGGTCAAATACTGATGGTACCAAACTTTATGTCGCAGCAAGTCAGTCTAACCAAGTGGAAGTATATGATGCATTGTCCTATGAGCAGCTTTCAATTATTAAGCTTAACGGGAATGCGACTGATGTTGTAATTTCTGAAGATGAGAGCATAGCCGTTGTCTCTGAGCTTGAAACTAATCAAGTGGAAATTGTTGATTTACAGACTAGTGAAGTAATAAAGACCATCCCAGACTTGGCTGGTGCTAAGCACCTATCTTTTAACCGTAAAGAAACAAAGGCCTACGTAACATTAAGTGGTACCAATGAAGTAGCAGTTATTGATATGGAAACAGAAGAATTAGTTGAGAGAATAAAAGTTGGAGATGCACCACATGGAATAGAAATTAAGGCCTTACCAGGAATAGGTGGTAGTTGTTAAGACTAATATTACCAAGCTACTAGTTTAAGCATTCCTTCCAGAAAATAATAAGATCAGGCTAATCCCTTTGTAAGGGGTTAGCCTGATCTTATTATTACAACCAATTAAAATTATTTCAGCTTTTCTGGCAAGGAAAGAATGGACTCTATCAACGTGTTTAGTTTTCCTTCCACTCGGTGTAACAAATAAAAGGTTACCGCAACAGGGAATCCGACGTCAGTGATTAATGCCACCCATGTTTCCTCCAACTTATGTCCTCCTTTCTTTTTATGATTTGGAAAAGGGAGCGACTATGCGCTCCCTCAAATTACACCTCGATATCAAAAACATTACGTTCAACGATTCGGGCACTCTTTTTGCTAACTAAATCACCACCAGATGAGTAGAAAGCATTTTGAGCAATGATTTCATCCATCGCTTGTTCGACTGCTACTGGATCAGCAGGTTCAATCGGACTATCTAATGTGATTGTCACTAATTTGTCTGTTTCATTTATGAATTTAAGTTCTAATGTTTTCACAACATTTCCCTCCTTTCTTTATAATTTAAACTGAATTATTCTTCTGTAACTAGTTCGGTATCGTTCCGTTTAATTGAGTAAAGTGTCTTTTGTTGTAATGCTACTAATGCAACGGTAATTGCTAGTAGTTGATCTGGAGTTGCTGAAGTTTTTATATTGTTAAAGCTTTTGTGCTTAACAATCACTCTACCTGTATTTGTAACGCCATCTTCAAATCCTAATTGTAGACGAGAATCTATTAACTGTGCTACTGCCATCTTACCTCACCTCCTTTTCATGTCTATAATCGATGAGAAGGGATGATTTGGTGTCTGTTAAATGGAGAATTAGGAAGATTGTAGCTCGGTATTAAAATAGAGCATTGTTTATTCAAGGTTTCCCCACCTTGAATTCTTATCTATTGACTCTATACAGATTTGTAAAAATATATACTAAAACAAGGAAATTAAAGAAGAATAACTAAATCTTTAGTCTCCCTCTTCTTTTTCAATGTCAAAATAGTGTACCTTTTTAGTCAATCTAGTTGCTATTCATTAGCTGTTTAAATCTTTATAATAAAATAATGAAAGCGATTACAAAAAGGTGGTGTAAAGATAATGAAAACAACTTTTGACAAGAGCACTAATTCTGAAACGGTTATAAAGACAAAAATGAAATCAATAACGAAGACCCAAAAAAGGATGAGGAAAATCCTGTCTTATGCTGCTTTTGTTGGACCAGCACTATTATTTTTCATTATCATTCAAATTATTCCTTTCTTCATGGGGGTTTACTATTCCTTTACTTCTTGGAATGGAGTTAGTTCTGCTGTTGAATGGGTAGGTTTTGATAATTACAAACAGATATTTACTAATGATGAACGCTATTATGATTCCTTTATTTTTACAACGAAATTTATGTTTGCTGCAGTTGTCATTAGCAACATAATTGGCTTCTCCTTCGCTTTAATCTTGGATGCAGCTCTGAAAACAAAAAATGTACTAAGAACTGTATTTTTTCTCCCTAACGTTATTGGAGGTCTACTATTAGGTTTTATCTGGCAATTCATTTTTGTCCGGGGGTTTGCAGCAGTTGGAGAAATTACAAACATTGGTTTCTTCCAATTACCTTGGCTTGGAGATGCAACAACTGCATTTTGGGGAATTGTTATCGTATTTGCATGGCAAATCAGTGGATATATGATGGTGATTTATATTGCTGCCTTACAAGGAATCGACACTTCTCTAATTGAAGCCGCAAAAATTGATGGTGCGAACTTATACCAAATGTTAACTAAAATCATTGTCCCCTTAATATTACCTGCCTTTACGATATGTTTTTTCTTAACAATTTCAATGGCATTTAAAATATTTGATTTAAACTTATCTCTAACTGGCGGTGGTCCATTCAACTCGACTCAATCTGTTGCCATCAATATCTATCAGGAAGCCTTTACTCTTAATAACTATGGCGTTGGATCCACAAAAGCTATTATATTCTTTGTTATTGTAGCAGTCTTTACAACTGTTCAAGTTATGTTAACGAAGAAAAAGGAGGTAGAAGCATAATGAGAGGAAAATATACTAAAAAGACATTCGCCCTTGAAATCTTTGCTATTTTACTGGCGTTAGTCTTCCTAGTACCGTTTTACTTTGTCATTGTTAACTCATTAAAAAGCTTTCCTGAAATTCTAGTGGATGCTGCCGCTTTACCTAGTAAACTACTGTTCTCTAACTACCGAGAGGTATGGGATATACTTAATTTCCCTAGGGTATTTGTTAATTCAATTGTTATTACTGTTTTCAGCAATATTGGCATTGTAATTATTAGTTCCATGGCTGCTTGGAAAATGGTTCGTTCGCCAGGAAATTTCAGCAAAATACTATTTGTCTTTTTTGTATCAGCTATGGTTATACCCTTTCAAACAGTGATGATTCCCCTTGTTAAACTCGGAGGACTACTTGGAATTATGAATAGTATTCCAGGAATTATCGTCATGTACTTTGGCTTTGGAGTACCGCTCTCTTTATTTTTGTATCACGGTTTCGTGAAATCAGTACCTATTGAAATCGAGGAAGCGGCAAAAATAGATGGATGTTCTCAGTTTCGTGTTTTTTGGAAAATTGTTTTCCCATTACTAAAACCAATAACTGTAACAGTTATTATTTTAAATACGTTATGGATCTGGAATGATTACTTGTTACCTTTACTTGTCTTACAAGATGCATCTTTAAGAACGATTCCATTAGCCACAAGTTCATTTTTTGCTCAGTACACAAAACAGTGGGATATGGGCCTAGCAGCATTAGTAATGGGTATAACCCCAATTATTATCTTTTTCTTATTTCTGCAAAAACATATTATTAAGGGTATTGCTTCAGGTTCTATTAAGTAACTTTATTGGTTTCAATCTTTTGTAGCCTTATGCTGCAAAAATGAAATAGAGTAAGATAACAATATAGGAATAGGGAGGTCATTATGTATGAAAAAAATATTCATGATTATTGCAATGTTGTTGGTTTTAGGTATTTTTGTAGGATGTTCAGCTGACGATGTAGATAGTACAACTGAAAATACAGATACTGAAACTGAAAAGACTGATTCCAGCGAAGATACAGACAGCACCGACGCCGAGAAGGAGGAAGTAACCCTAGATTTCTTCCAATTTAAAGTGGAAATCGCTGATCAATTACGAGCTATGTTAGATGAATTTGAATCAGAGTACCCACATATTACAGTAAATCTCGAAACAGTAGGTGGTGGAGCTGATTATGGAGCTGCACTAAAAGCGAAATTTGCTTCTGGGGAAAAGCCTGACATCTTTAACAACGGTGGATTTAATGAATTGGACTTATGGTTAGAGCATTTAGCTGACCTTTCGGATGAGCAATGGGTTGACAATTTACTTCCAATTGGTAAGGTACCAATGACTGGTGAAGATGGAAAACTTTATGGAATGCCAGTTAACCTTGAAGGTTACGGTTTTATTTATAACAAGGAATTATTCGCAGAAGCCGGAATCACAGAACCACCAGTAACATTTACAGACCTCCTTGCTGCTGCTAAGAAACTTGAAGAAGCTGGAATTACAGCATTCTCGGCTGGATATGCAGAATGGTGGGTTATCGGACAACATTTATTAAATATTCCTTATGCTCAACAGGATGACGCTGTCGCATTTATTGAAGGTTTATCTGAGGGATCAGAGTCCTTTATTAGTAATCCAAAATTTGAAGAATTCAAAAAGGTCATTGACATGGAAATCGAATTTGGAAATGATAATCCATTAACAACAGACTACAATACACAAGTAACTCAATTTGCGTCTGGTCAAACAGCGATGCTTCAACAAGGTAACTGGACAGAAAATATGATCTATGAAGTCAATCCAGACATTGATATGGCGTTCTTACCAATTCCATTAAATGATGACGCCAATGCAGACCGTTTACCAGTAGGTGTCCCAAATAACTGGGCTCTTCATAAAAACTCTGAGAATCTTGAGGAAGCAAAGTTACTTCTTGACTGGATGGTATCCTCTGAAACTGGTAAACGTTACATGACAGAAGAGTTTGCATTCATTCCAGCATTTGATAACATCGAGCCTTCAGGTTTAGGGGCATTGGGTGAATCAATTCTCGAGTACTCCGTTGAGGATAAAACCATACCTTGGACATGGTTTAGATGGCCAGACGGTGCGAACCAAGAATTTGCTGCCTTTATTCAAGAGTACGTAGCAGGACAAATTGATTATGACCAGTTACTTGAAAAGTTTCAATCTACTTGGGATAACTTAAAATAAAAATATACGAAGATACTCACAACTATAATCTTCCAAGTATTACAGCTTATTTTTGAATATCAATATACTAGGAAGCATGCTCTATACAGGAGCATGCTTTCTATCTTATACTGAGCATATAAATGAAAATTCAAATTGGTAGCGTTCTCTTCTCTTCCCACTACTTTGCAGATGAAAAATCGGATTTTTACTGCTGTTAGTGCCTTATAAATAATACCGGAGGCGATCTTCAATTGTTTAAAAATAGCATTCGAAATAAATTGATCGTCATACTATTATTAATTACGGTTATCCCTTTTGGAACCTCCATTTTTGTTACATTCCTTTACACGAAAGAATCATTAAAGGAGCAATCTGTCCAAGAAAATATTAACCTTCTATATCAAGGTAAGATTAATGTAGAAACTTATCTTAAAGAATTGAATAACCTTGTCCTATCCAATTATAACAATCAAGAATACATACACTACTTACGAACAGCTAATTCCACAAACAACTCTTCATCAATGAAATCTGTAAACCAAGTTTTACAATCTACTTTATATGGAAATGACAGTGTACAGAAAGTCTCCATGTCCATTGTGGGTAATAATAGATTAGTAACCACATCTAAACAGTCCACCATTATTTACTCTGAGCATGCTGGTAATATCAATACCGATAATTATAAGGTTGCAAGAGAAAGTGACTATAACCTTCACTTGGAATTATTACCTAGTGAAAATAAATTTATACTGCATCGTGCATATAAAAACGTACCCTCAGACGAAGTTCTCGCCTATTTTTCCATGGAAATTAAACTAGAAAAGATAAATCAACTAAGTCAAAACCTCTATATTCACGGGACAGAAGAATTTTATATACTCACACCGGAAGGGCAGTTCGTATTTAGTTCTGAACCATTTAGTCCTTCTAGTATGGAAGTTCCTTGGAAAGAGGAATTAATTAACGCAACTGAAGAAAACGGTCAACTGGAGTGGAATGATTCCTCTTTTCAAGGTGTGATGGTCTTTGACAAGATTTCTCAGGCTCAAGGTGGGTGGGTAATAGTAAAACGGCTACCTTTTACCACCTTATACGAGAGCGCCTACAGGGTTGCTACGATAAATATTGTTTTTGGTATTCTTGGTTTATCTCTTGTTATTTTTGCATCTATTTTAGTTTCATTCAAAATATCTAAGCCAATTAGGGTACTCGTTCAAAACATTAAACAAATTGAGAAAGGAAATATGAAAGTCCAATTTTCATCTCTAGGCAACGATGAGATAGGTATTTTAGGTCACAGATTTAAAATGATGGTAGAAAGACTTAATGATTACATTAATAGGGAATACAAACTTGAATTAGAAAATAAAACAAACCAATTAAAGGTATTACAATCACAGGTGAATCCTCACTTCTTATACAATACCTTACAATCTATCGGTACAATGGCACTTAAAAGTAATGCACCTGACATATATTCTTCATTGACCCACCTATCACAAATAATGAGATATAACATGAATATGGAGGAAAATATTGTTCCTTTAGTAAAAGAAATTAATTATACAAAATCTTACATGCTACTACTAAAGCAACGTTTTGGGGACGATTTATTCTACGAATTAAATGTTAATGAGGAAACCCTTGACGTGAACGTGCCGAAAATGATTTTACAACCAATTATTGAGAACTATTTTAAGCACGGCTTCCATGCTAGAGATTCTATCGGAAAAATAAATTTAGAGTGCAAGAAAAGTAATGATTATTTGTATATAAATATCTATGATAATGGTGTTGGTATGACAGAAGCAAGATTGAATGACATTCGCCAAGATTTATATTCAGATAAAAATAGCAACACTAACAACCACCATATTGGATTAAGAAATGTCCATAGACGGCTAAAACTCTATTATTCTGATCAAGCTACTCTAGAACTTGAAAATCGATCTGAGGGCGGCCTGCAAGTATCAATGAGGCTTCCACTAGGGATGGAGGATGGAATATATGAAGGCAATCATTATTGATGATGAAATACATGTAAGAGAAGGATTAATTCTATTAGCTGAATGGGAAAATTTTGGAATTACCACTATTTTAGAGGCAGCAGATGGCCTGGAAGCGATAAAGCTGATTCGAGAGCACGAGCCAGAGATTATATTCACCGACATGAACATGCCCAAATGCGATGGAATCGAACTAATCAAATGGATTCGTACAGAAAATATTAATTCAAAAACAATTGCTGTAAGTGGATACGATGATTTTAAGTATATGAAAAATGCTATTATGTATGGCGTTTTTGATTATTTATTAAAACCCATTCATAAAAATGACCTGAACGAAACCTTAATGAAGGCTGTAGAAGAATGGAAAAAGAAAAATAGCCTTCGATTGTTCAATAAATCAAACGATCAAGTAGTTTGGGATCATCTTCTTTCTGATGTATTAGACAAACCAAAGCTTACTATTCCAATAATAGAAGATATTGAAAAAGAATATCACCTGGATGTCTCCCATGAACCGTTTACAGTTGCCTTACTATCTATTAGAATGCACCGCACCAAAAAAGACCAAGAGAATATGGGGGTAGTTTTTTCTTCCATTCTATCTATATGTAACGAAGCAATAAGTAGGTATAAAAAGGGGATTGCTTTTCGGAACATGAATAAAGAGGATGAAATTGTTTTACTTTTATGGAAGCTGAACGACGAACATTATGTTATAAATCAAATTATTTCACAAATAAAACAGGCAACAAACCTACATTGTACGATAGCTTTAGGTCAGCAATTTTTGCAGCTCGTTGACGCCTATCAATCAGCACGACAAATATATGATAAACACAATTTAATAGAAATGAATTCACAAACTATTTTATCAACAATTCCAAAAAATGACCAAAAGCATATAAAACATCTCCTCGACTACTCTGAAGAAATTAAGTGGGCTATTCAAAGTGGCAGTATGGAACAACTAGATAAGGTTTTGAAGCAAATTTATGTCTCTTCTGAAAAGAATGAAATTTTCACTATGGAACAGCTAGAATTATGGGAATCACAATTTGATATACTGAAAAAACACTGGCTGAAAGAGTATGAAATAAATAAGCACAGCGATTTATACAAAGGTAATGATTACTGGGATGATCATGGATGTTTTGATTTCACTCGATTCCAAGAAGAGAAAAGAAAAGAATTTAATGGATTATTGGAAATGATATTTCAGGTTAATTTCAAGAAAGAAAAAAACAGCGTTCTGCTAATTGAAGAGTATCTGAGAAACAATTATCAAAAGGATATAACACTAAGTGATATTTCTGAACAATTTTATTTAAGTCGAGAGTATATTTCAAGAAAATTCAAACAACAATTCAATAAAACTATTACAGACTATGTCACAGCATTAAGGATTGAGAAAGCTAAGGAGCTGTTGGAGAATCCTTATTTAAAAGTATATGAAATTGCAAGCTCCGTTGGCTATCTAAACGATAAGTATTTTATTAAAGTTTTTAAAAAAACAGTGGGAATTACCCCAAAAGAGTTCCAAAAAGAATACGTTGTTAAACGAATGAACGTCTAAAATACAAAGTGCCAGTTACCTATCTATAGACGTTTGTACATAGATAGATAGGTAACTCACCCTGATTGCTTTCTATGAATTTCTAGAAAAATCTATAATCATTTCATGCGCTTTTTGTACTTCCTCATCAGGTACAATTAGATACCATATACCACCGATGTACGCACCATCACCATTCAACTGATAAGTATCGGTATTTTCTCTGGCACCACGATAGTCAGTTACTAATGTACTCATATCGGAAAAGTCCATGTTTGTGCTGACATTATCGCCTAACACATTCATTATTTCATTGATTTTACTTACTCCACTAAAACTAGCACCTCTACTGATGACACCCTCAATTACTTGGCGTTGCCTTTCATTACGTCCAATATCCCCTTGAGGATCTTCTTTTCTCATTCTAACAAAGGCCAATGCTTCTCTTCCATCAAGTTCTAGTTCACCCTTTGGAAATTCGAAACTACCATTTGTAAAAGCAAGATTATTATTTACTGTAACACCATCCACTGCATCTACTAGTTGTTGAAGTCCTTCCATGTTCACTCTTGCAAAGTAGTCAATTTCGATGTCAAGAAAATTTTCAACTGTATCAACCGACATATTACTGCCACCGAAAGCATATGAATGATTAATTTTATCTACGGTCCCGTGACCGATAATCTCAGTTCGCGTATCCCTCGGAATACTTACCATTTGCATACGATCATTTTGCGGATCTAATGTCATAACAATCATCGTGTCCGAACGACCTTTGTCATTTTCTCGTTCATCCACACCCAACAATAGTATGTTTAGGGGTTCTTTTCTGTCTGCTTTTTCCTTTGTCAAATCATTATCGATAGAAGTTACTGATTCATGTACATCGTTATCAACTGTGCTTTTCACATTATGATAGATAGAATAAAGATAAGCTCCTCCCCCTAATATAAAAAATGCAACAATCAATAATGTTATTTTCCACCAACTTTTTTTCTTTTTTTCCTTTTTCTTATGCTCTTTTCGATTCATACGTCCACCTCATTAAAATTAAGTAAATGCTACTCCTGATAGTATTTTCTAAGGGATATACTATCAAACAAATCAAATTTCACTCATGCAATTGTCCACAGCTTGATTATGATTGTAATGTTGATTATCACTAGTTAACCAAGCGACTTAAAGCTTGTTTTACATTAGACATCGTATCTAAAGAAGTTACATCGAGACGAGCTTCTACTGATTTCCTAGCAAGTTCAGGTCTTAATCCCGTATATACTAGAGAAATCCCTAATAATTTTATAATTGAGTCGATCTTATAGATGAAATTGACAACAATTTCATCTATATTATAAATTCCTGAAACATCTATTATTATATAATCCAGATTGTAATCTTGTAATTTTCGAGGAATGATTTCTAAAAGCTCTCTTGTTCTACATTCGTTAAGGTCCCCAATAAGTGGGATAACAGCAATCCCGTCATATACAGGAACAATAGGTGTCGCTACCTCACTCATTACTTGCTCAAGCTTTGATTCAGCTTCTCTTCTAGGTGTTATATCCCGAATAATAGATTGAATAGCTTTTGTTTCACCATATATAACTGGATGACAATAAAGCTCTACGTCAACGATAGTTCCATCAGTTCGGTAGATAGATGTTTCGATTAGCTCGCCAACTGATCTATCTTTTGATCCTTTGCGTATTCTTCCCACAATAAATTCGCGATATTGCTCTGTAAATACATCAACTACATTAGCTCCAATTAATTCATTTTTGCTTGCTCTTAGGAAATTAGCACCAGCTTCATTTATGTATAATACTTTTTGATTACAGTGAATAATTGTTGTCTCAAATGAATATTCAACTACTTGACGATATAATTCTTCTTTTTCTACAGTTTTCAAGCTGTTATTAAAGCTTTTTTCCAATTTTGCCACCCTCCTCATCAAGTACATGAAAGAATATACATTAAATGATACACCTTTTCTATTTTGTAATAAAGGGTTACTTTAGATCTACTTGCTCTTTCCCTCTATTTTTCTATGTTTATAATCTCACTTACGAGGGCGTAAAAAGACCTGACCCCGAACAAATAATTGTTACATGGTCAGGTCTTTTATTTTATTTTTCTGTTTTCCAAAACAATGCAAGCGTTCCTTCTCCTGCATGAACAGCTATAGAAGAACTGATTTCTCCAAAGACAATATCAACGCCTGGAATCTCTCGCTCAATCCTTTTCTTCAATTCAGTTGCTTTTTCTAACACATTACCATGCATAATCCCTACTTGTTTCACATTGGATTCTTCGCATGATTTTTTGAATAAATCTATTATCTTATTGGTCGCTTTCTTCTCTGAACGGACCCGCTCAAACATACCAAGCTCCCCTTCAGAATTAATACTAAGAATTGGCTTAATTTGTAGAACATTACCGAGTAAGAACTGGGCGCCTGACATTCTACCACCTCTATATAATTGCTCTAAGCTACCTAACAAAACCAAATTCTTAGATTTAGTTACTTCATCTCTAAGTTGATTGGCTATTTCCTTTATATCAACGTCTTGTTCTGCCAGTAAAATCCCTTTATCGAGAAGTGAGGTAATCCCGTGCGATATCGATAAGGAATCTATAATTTCCACATTAAAGCCAGCATGATCTTTTCCAGCACCAGAACTTGCAACTGTCCCACTTAATTTATTAGAAACATGAATGGCTATCGCATGATCATAGTCTATTTTCAGCTTTTCATATAGCTCTTGAAACTTACCAACTGATGGTTGAGAGGTTTTGGGAACATCTTTATTGTTACGAATCAGGTCATATAACTGTTCAGAGGATAGATCAATTCCATCTTCATATTCCCGTTCCTCTGAAATAACCACAATTGGCACCACATAAACGTCAGGATGCGCAAGCAATTCTTCAGTTAAATAAGCTGTACTATCTGTAACAAAAGCAACTCTTTTCTCTGCCATGTTTTTTCCTCCTCCTGAAATGAATCCGATTACTTTTTATTATACAGCGGATAATGAATAATACCAAGTATTAATATCAGGTGCTAAAAACAACATAGAACGAGCCTAATAAACTTCAATTTATTTACAATTATTACAATTTAATTTATACTTACTAGAAAACTGAGGTGATATGATTGGCGGTAGTTACAGTAGATTTTGATGGCACACTCTATCAGGGTAATTCCTTTAAGGTCATGTTTCAAATTGGTAAGAAGAGATTTACCATGAAAGAGTGGGGAGTTCTTTTCGTAGGACTGATTAAATCTTTAGGTTTAGGTCTTGTAAAAGGAAAAAATGCTTTCAAACACCAGTTTTTCAAGGCCTTTGCTAAGACATTCAAAGGGAAAACAAGTACAGAATTAGACGTATTTTTCCAAGATCTAGTCAATATCGGAAAAAAGGACGTCCACCAAGATCTCTTACTCCAAATCCAGAAACATCAAGAAAATGGGGATACAGTTATTATGGTATCAGGTGCTCTGCATCCATTTTTAGAAGCCTTCACAAAAGAACTTCAATTAGACGTGCATGTCATTAGTACCGAATTATTATTTGATCAAGATTCACTTTGCACTGGGGAAATTGGTGTGATTATTAATGGTGAGGAAAAAGTAACCAAAGTTCAACAATGGGTTGAACAGGAAAAATCCCTTTCAGATCAACCTATGGAAATCTGGGCTTATGCAGATAGCGAAAGTGATATTCCATTACTGAATTACGTGAATTATCCGATTGTTGTTAATCCAGACCACGAAATGAAAGTCATTGCCGATAGAAACAAATGGCCCATTTTCGCTTCTTAAAAACACTAAAACATGAAACAAGGAGCTTGTAATTACAAGCTCCTTGTTTCTGCAAATATATGACTAGCAATACATTCAGTAGTGAAATCACCATCACTAATTCACACATACTAGGCTGACTTTTAATTGATAGAATTCACTTTTGTTTCGTACTTCAAACCTAATCCATCTTCTATAATGACACGAAGTTCAACATTGTCCCCATGTTCTCCTATCTCTTTTCCAAGGCTTAGGGATTGATGGTAGGTAATGTTCTCACCTTTTGAATTGGAATGGAAATTTCGATTTTCTTTTAATAAATCTAATTCTTTTAATAGCTCTCCCTTTGCATAAAGAAAGGCTTTCGCACTTTTTATTTTAAAATCATCACTATTTTGAGCAAGCATAAATTCATGGTCTAAACGATTATGTATGTTTATATCCAATGTAAACTGTTCATGACCACTTGGATGTAAAAAAGCGTCTGTAATGATTCGATTATCCAACTGCTCCTTAAATTTTAACTCTAGTAAATCCTCACTTCTCTTTCCGTCGTCAGAAGTTGCTATTACTTGTGTTTGATAGTTTCCCTCCAAAGGGAATGTCCGGCTGGTTGAATAGTTTAGTCCATTATTATTTTTGACGTCAAGCTCCGTCCATTCATTCGTACTATCTTCACGATACAAAAATGATATTTCCTCTTGATCAAGTAAATCCCGTAAACTCCATTCCAGGGTTACGTCAATTGTATTTTTCTCTATATCAACTGCTGTTATTTGATATTCTTTTTCTGATATCCAGAGTTGTTCTTGTAAAAATTCGTCCATTTGCATATGTACTTCTCGGGATATACTTTGAACAGAACTATTCACATTTTGGATTTCATGTTGCATATTATCGATCGTATGCATTCGATTTTCTAGATTACTTATTTTGATGTAGCTTACAAGGCTAATAATAATTAGAGTCGCAAATACGATACTAAGACTAATATTTCGTTTCGACATTTTTTTCACTCCTCTTGAAAACAATATCTTTACCCCAGTTAAACTCTATATCTATGTATTTCACCTCAAATAATCCTATCAACTTCAACATATTACTACAAGATATCTGCTACCTCTCCTGAGCATGAGAAAAACAATTAATCAGTATTCATTTAGAATTAGAAAAGAAAGTTAACTAAAAAGTCAGTCAAATTTCAATCGATTGACAAATAATATTTAATAAGGATAATGGGATGTTACTCATCTAATTAAAACATTAGCAAGGAGCAGTATAATGAATAGATATTGGATATATGTTGTAATAGCTGCGTTATTTGAAATATTTTGGGTTGCTGGCCTTAAACATTCAACAAGTGGATTGGAATGGGGATTGACTATTCTAGCAATCATTACCACATTTACTATTCTTCCAGTTACCGCTAAATACTTACCGATAGGAACTGTTTATGCAGTTTTTGCAGGACTTGGGACCGCCGGAACTGTATTAATGGAAATTATTGTATATGGAGAGCCTTTCAATCTGTTAAAAGTTCTATTAATTGGAATCCTATTAATCGGGGTAATTGGTTTGAAATTAGTATCCGGTGAGCCTGAGAAAAGTAAAGGTGGTGCCTAAATGGATTGGTTTGCAATTATTGTAGCAGGTATTTTTGAGGTCATTGGAGTTATAAATATAAAGCGTTTAGCAATGAAAAAAAAGAATGCTGCCTTTTACCTCGTTACTACTTTTGGTGGGAGTCTCTTTCTTTTATCTTATGCCATGCAAACATTACCAATGGGTACTGTTTACGGTATCTGGACGGGTATTGGTACTGTCGGGTCGACGGTTTTGGGCATGTTATTGTACGGAGAACCTAGAGAGTGGAAAAGACTTTTGTTTATTGCAATGATACTCTCCTCTGCTGTAGGTCTCAAATTAATCTCATAATCAAAAAAATAATGTTTACAGTGAAAGGCAGTGGAATCAAACTTTGATTCCACTGCCTTTCATGAGTTTCATTTATTACTTCACTTTAGCCCCCATCTCAACAGCTAACATGACGATTGATTTGTTCAATTTCCAAACATAATAAAGATGGTGAATTAAATCAGGCTGAGACTCTTGTCCACGAGGGGCAAGGCGTTCAATTCGTTCTCTTTGTGCTGTTAAACTATAGACAATACCATAACTTTCCGTGCTAGTAATCAATTTGCTTAACAAATTAATGTTGTGATTCAATTGTTTTTCTATCTTTCTAAAATCCCCTTCTAACTCCTCTGGATATTCAAATTCTTTTTGATAGGAGGAAGCAACTAAATGCTTTGCATAATAATTAATTGCAGTAAATATTGTTATCCAATGGGCAAGCTCAGAATAACTAAGAGCACCTGGCCTCCTAAGAAGAGATTGAGCTGCATCCTTTATTAAATAAAGTTTTTGATCCAAATCAAAGGCATTTCCTGAAAGACGCTTTACATCCACATCTTCTCTAAAACTTCTTAAGTAGTCGTGAACATACGGATTCAGTTTAGTTAAATAATCAATAAAATTGTCAGAAACCTTCTCCGTTGTCTTTTTCGGAAAAACAAGTGCAGAAGCACCAAGAGCAATTCCAGCACCAACAATCGTGTCAATCACACGAGCAGCTAATAGTTGATAACTAATTCCGCCAAGTAAAATATCATACATAAACGCAATCAAAATTGTTATAAATAAACTCATTATCGTGTAGGATACTGTTAAAAAGTAAAACGCTAAAAACACAACTGCAAATAATAATGTTATTTGTATTTCCGTGTGGCCGGATATAATCTTTGCAAGTAAAAATCCTAAAATCGCACCAAATATCGTTCCTAGTGATCGTTGAAAACCCTTAATATAAGTTCGACCAACGGATTCTGTTCCTAGTAAAACAATAAAAGCAGTTAGAATAACCCAGTATGGCTGAATAGGTGAAATAATATAGCCAACAAAAATGGATAACGAACCGGCAACTAAAGCTTGATATGCCTTTCTTGTTGTCGGCTTCAAGCCTTTATCATTTTCCTCAGAAACCTCATTTCCTCCAAGTTCCTCCATATTTGATTCAACCATTTCGCCTACACTAAGGGACTGTTGAATACTTACCGCACTTTTAATAACATGATTGGCAATAGATTCTATTCGTCGAATTAAATATAGCCAATTTCTTGTTTTACTTGTATCTGCTTGAAGTTCTGTTAAGACAAGGCGGAGTCCTTGTACTGCTGTTTCAGCATCTTTTAAATTCTGTTTTTTATAGCTTGAGGCAAGCACCTCAGCATCGCGAACTGTTTTAACTACCCATGCCAGTAAGCGTCTCAATTCCTTCGTTTCTAGTGCATCTGCTGTTTTTAATTTTTCAAACGAATTTGTCAGTGTCTCGATAAGCATCGCTGTATCAAAAAGATACAGTCGTAACTGTGAGACGCCAAGACCTGGCCAAATCAATTGCACATCTTGTTCCGTTAGATCGTTTGAAACATTTCTCGCATATTCATTTAATTTGTGAACATTTTTTTCAAGGTTAGTTTTTCGTTTCTGACTCCTTGCTGGATCTTGGATCATTTCAATCAATATGTTAAGCGTAAGATTGGCTTGGATGTGATAGGACTGCATACTTCTTCTTAGCATGTGAGCAGAGTCTTTAAAAATGATAAAATTATACAAATAAGCAAAAAACACACCAAGTGCAATACCTAAATAAAACCATAAAAACTGATCTGGTGAAAGCTTTAAAACTGAAGCAATATAAGCCATCATAAAGCTAATCATACCAAGAGTGAAGTAACGAGATCCAAATCGTGAAAAATAAAAGGCACTAAACATAATAAGAACCATTAATGTTCCAATATAATAAGGGTTTTCTGCTAACATGGAGCCTAGCGTAAGTCCAATCGCCGCTGAAATACCTAATAATAAAGTAGTTCCTTTTTTTTCTTTTTTTCTTTCATCAGTAACAGCCATAATTCCAAACAAACCGATCATTCCGGCCACTATTGCAGGAGTAAATAATTCAAACCCTGAAATAGTCAAAATAAACAGCATGGAAAAAACTGATGATATCAAACTCATCGTTGCTTTTCCTGCTTGTTGAAACCTTTTTCTACCTGGATCAGACGCAACAAGTCTGCCAAGCCAGTGATACTTCATATGTAGTTGTTTCATTAATTTTATCAACCTTTTCAAAAACTTCATATAACGATCGAATAGAATAGTATCTTAGCCTATACTGAACGCTAATTCAAGTAGCGTCTACTATATTTCCCCCTTACCAATCGTCACTAAACAAGTTGTTTCCATCTATAGACAACATTTGATTTTAACACAACTAATTTCACTTAAAACCTATGTTTTTTAACTTGTCAAGAATATTTTTTAATCTTCACTAACTTGTCATAAATTTATTGCCTAATTGTGAAATTATGAACAAACTTATTTTATATACTTTTTATACATGTTAATATATAAATATAGAAAGACAACAAACAAGAATTCTTGAAGTTTTATATGTGAAATGATGAACAAATAAATTATAAATTGGGAGTGGATGAACATGTTTGAATTTTTAAGAAGAAATACTATTGTAGCTGGAGTATTAGCAATTATTCGTATCTATCTTGGGTATTCTTGGATTACAGGTGGTTGGGGTAAAATAACTGGTGGCGGTTTTGATGCAAGTGGATTCCTACACGGCGCCATCGCACAATCTACTGGAGATCACCCAGCCGTTCAAGGTTGGTGGGCAGCATTTTTAGAAAACGTCGCTTTACCAAATGCAGGACTATTTTCTTTCCTTGTTATGTGGGGTGAAGTACTTGTGGGTATCGCGCTAGTTCTTGGTCTATTTACTAACTTCGCTGCATTAATGGGGATTACAATGAATTTTGCATTCTTGTTCAGTGGAACAGTTAGCACAAACGGACAAATGATTTTACTAACAATCTTCTTACTAGTTGCTGGAGCAAATGCTGGAAAATACGGTTTAGATAGATATGCAATGCCTTACCTTAAAACGTTACTTGCTAAGAAAACGAATAAAGAGGTTAGAAAAACTGCAGAAGTTTAAAATTAAGCGTACAGCCATTATGGTTGTACGCTTTTTTATACATGTAACATTTAAGGCTGTTCCGCTAAAATTTTTGGACTCTCTTCTCTTTTAAATGCCATAAAATTGCAAGGGTACCTTCACCTGCATGAACAGCTAATGAAGAATTAACTTCACCAATTACAACATCAATCTCGGGTATTACTTTTTTAATTCTTTGTTTTAATGACTCTGCTTTATCTAAGACATTCCCGTGCATAATTTGAACTTGTTTAACAATGTTTTCTTCGGATGATTGCTTCAATAAGCCTACTATTCTATTTACCGCTTTCTTTTCTGAGCGGACCCGCTCAAACAGTCCTAGATTCCCTTCTGAATTAACGCTGAGAATTGGTTTAATTTTCAGGAAATTGCCTAGCAAAAACTGAATTCCAGACATTCTTCCACCTTTATACAATTGCTCTAAGCTATCTAACAAAATTAGGTTTCTTGACCGGCTTGCTTCTTCTCTTAGTTGATTAGCGATTTCCTTTACTTCAACATCTTGATTTACTAATTCTAGCCCTTTATCAATAAGTGTTGTAATCGCATAGGATAGGGATAATGAATCAACCACTTCTACATGAAAACCAACATGATTTTTTCCAGCGGTAGAGCTAGCTAAGGTACCACTTAACTTACTTGAAATATGAATAGCTATCGCATGATCATAATCCTTTTTCAGTTGCTCATATAACTTTTCAAACGTGCCTATAGACGGTTGAGAAGTCTTTGGAATTTCATTGTTACTTCGAATGATGTCATATAATTTTTCAGAAGATAAATTAACTCCATCTTCATATTGACAGCCTTCGGAAATAACAATAATAGGTACAACATAGACATCAGGATGCCTACGTAAGGATTCTGTTAAATAGACGGTACTGTCCGTTACAAATGCTATTTTCTTTCTATCCATCATATCCCCCGCTCCCTTTATTGTTTCCTTAAATTATACTGTAAATATCAGTAAGTATTAATACCAAGCGCTACTTTTTTGAATTAAAAGTGAATAAGCTTCCAAAATAAACTAAACCTGACTCCTCTGATGTTGGATTGTACTAACTTAACTAATCAATTACTGACCTGATACAGTATTGACAGGTGACATGAGGAACGTTACTATTATGTCATGCGATATATCGCGATACATAATAATGCGAATAGTAGAAGGTGATGAAATGCCAGGTAGCCAACCGACACCAATGACAGAAGCTATGTATTATGTTCTTTTAGCTTTAAGTAAACCACTTCATGGTTATGCAGTCATGGATGCCGTTAAACAGGTGTCAAATAATAGAGTAGATATGGGCCCTGGAACACTTTATGGTATATTGAAACGACTGCAAAAAGAGAAACTGATTGTCCTAGAGGAAGCAGATGGAAGAAGAAAGATCTATCAAATTTCTGAGCTTGGCCGACAAGCTTGGTTAAATGAATATCTTAGACTTAAACAGATGGTCTTGGATGGAAAGCTCTTATTTAAGGAGGAATAATCTAGTGGGGAATAAGCTAAAAAGAAAAGTAATGTGGCTTGATCTATGGGATATCGAAGAACAAGCAGACTGGTTTTCTCATATGGAATTAAGTGGATGGAAACTGATTGATATCGGCAAATGGATTGCAACATTTGAACAAACAGAACCACAAAAAGTGAAGTACCGCTGTGATGTATTTAAAATTCCTTATACATATGAAGATGAGAGAATTGAAATCTACAGACAATCAGACTGGAAACATGTAGCTTCTAGAGGATATATCCAGGTGTTTAGACAATTGAACCGGGAGTATAGTAATGAACTTCATACTGATCCATTTGAACAGGCGGAAACACTTAAACTCTTAAAAAAAGATCTTACTACTAGGGCAGTACTTGCTTTACTATTATCAACTATCATAATTGTATTAGCAATGTTAATGCTGCAAATTAGTCCGGTTAGAAATTATCTAGAAGATGACTTTCTATCACCATTTATAATAATAATATCCCATGTCTTTATAAGTTATACTATGGTTACTGGTATGATCCATATGTCAAAATTGATGAAACAGTTAGAATCTGGAACCTTACTTAAACACGGGGCGAACCATAATAAAAAAAGGAATCGAAATAAGTGGCTTGGAATGAGTTTAATTATCTTTCTATCTGCATTCTTAGTATTTAACATTCTTAAAACTATTAACCTTTCAGACAACTCATACCAGGATATACCAAATTATCAACTTCCTGTTGTCGAGATCTCTGACATCCTCGGTGAAACCAATTACAAAGAAATTCCGGATAATGACGAATTCCGTGGAAGCATTGATAATTATTATGCAGAGAATTCCAGCATTCTAGTACCTAAACAATATGAATTACAGCAAAAGGTAGAAGTTCCCGGTGTATTGTGGGAGGACGATAGTGGTACATATCAACCATCGATTAGGTCATATGGCTATCAGGTTAGAAGTGTCTGGCTAGCCAAACATTTCCTGCAAAATTTAAAGCAAGAAAACACCTATTTCAATGAGAACTATCAACTAGTAGATAGTCCATTTGATGAATTGTGGATTAAAGAAGAGGATACTATGATTGGTTTGATTGCCAGAAATAACAACATTGTCTATCATATTAGTTATTATGGAATGAATTCAACAAAAGATATAATTGCAGTGACAGAGGCTAAGGCTTTCTCCCTGAACTAATAGACTAAAAGAACAGGTGGATCTTTCCGCCTGTTCTTGCTGACAAGTTAAGCACTCATCCGTTCTAGAAATAGCACTTTTAATTGTTTCCTCGCTCTGTAAATCCTTGTTTTTACGGTACATGGTTTAAGGTCTAGGATACGCGCAATCTCTTGTTCCTTTAGCCCTTTCCATAACCGAAGGCTGAGCACATCTTGATAGTCGACCGTCAAGTTTTTGATGATGCTTTTAACTTGGTCAATGAATACAGCGACTTCAACTTCTTCCTCCACATTTTGCTTCATTTCTTTCCCTAAGAATTCAAGCATCTCCTGGTCCATAGGTATCCCCTGTTTTTTCCTCTCCTTGCGAATAAAATCAATCGCAGTTCTTGTTGCTATCACAGATAACCAAGCACCAATTTTGTTTTCTTCTTCAATTGATTTAACATGCTGCATCGCTTTGATAAAGGTTTCTTGAACAACATCCTCTGCAAGCTGTCGGTCTCTAATAATCGAGTAACTCAAATGAAACAACTTCTTATAATGCAAATGATATAAGTCTGTAAAATCAAACGTGCTCACAAATCTCGCTCCCCCAATCTAACGAAAAAATTAATTATCTTATTCCTGTAAATTCAAAAAGATACTTACCTTAAACAAATCACCATCAGTCTCCATCTCAAGACTGCCTCCATGAAGGTCGACGATCGATTGCGCAATCGCAAGTCCAAGCCCTGAACCTTCAGTGTGTCGAGATGTATCCCCTCGTTTGAATCGTTCAAATAGTTCATTATTATCCTCTGCAAGTTCATATTTCGAGATATTCTTAAAGGTAAGAACGGCCTGATTATCAAGTGTTGAAAGATTAATATAGACGCGTGAGTTTTCCAACGAATATTTAAGGATATTTCCTATTAAATTATCGAATACACGCCATAGCTTTTGTCCATCAACTTGTGAGTACACTTGTCTTTTAGAATTGGTTACTCTGAACTTAAGATTAGAGTCAATTATCGTGTCATCATATTCTGCTAACGCTTGTTGTAGCAACTGAACAAGATCCACCTTTTCCTTTTTCAATTCGATATTACCGCTAGCCATTTTTGATACTTCAAATAAATCCTCAATTAACACCTTCAAACGCTTTGATTTACGATCTATGATCTCAAGGTATGCTTTACTGTCCTCATTTGTTATTTCAACTGTTTTTAATAGCTCGGTATAAGTAATAATCGATGTAAGTGGTGTTCTGAGATCATGACTTACATTAGTTATCAACTCTGTTTTCAATCGTTCACTTTTTGCTTGTTCATTTTGTGATACTTTCACCCCATGTTTTAGCACATTAACATTACTAGCGAGCGTTGCAAGTGCAGATTTTCCTGTTATTTGTAGGTCTTGACCTAAATTACCAACAGCCAATTCATTCGTCTTTTCGATGATCCGATTAAAATAGCCAATACGATTAATCAAAACAATCGCTAGTGGTAGTCCAACAGCCCCAAGCAAGATGATATAGAAAATAACAAAAACCGGATGTACAAAAGTCATAATTGATGCTAATCCCAAGCCAAATACAATTCCTAATACGATAAACACTTGTGTTCCGGTACTCTGGTGTAAAAATGCTTCACTTAAGCCTCGGATGACTTTATTAAAAAACAGTTTTAAAAACTGCGTTGCTTCAAATAGGAAGCTTTTCTCCCATTCGTTTTTTAGATTCTTCCAATCTTTTACTTGTTCAATTAGAAATTTCGCTTGAATAAATGTTAGTGCCCAACCAATTGATGCAATCATCATTCCAACAGCTAAAGGCACTCCATAACTCAGTGGATAGTCGAATATATTATAGGATTGATCTGCTATTAAAAACATGGCAATAATAGTCACAATAGTTGTTAGTCCAAAAACAACTGCTCGCACGTCGATGGGAATCTTGTTGTAATATGACCTCCATTTACGAATCTCTTCGCGCATTCCCTTCCTAGTTTTCATTAAATAAAAGGATAGAAACAGCGCGACAATACTTGTTGCTACAACTGTCCAAAATATAATTTGCTCTACTTTATAGTTTTCATATTTCATCATATATTGGTTCGCAGATGTTAGTGAGTTAGGAATCCCTATCTTTCCTTCAAATGTTCCAGTTTTAGGATTTAATGAGAGTACAAAGTCTGGATAGCCTCTGCTATTGTTTAAGTGCGCTCTATATTCTTCGCTCATCTGATAACCGGTTAGATATATCATGTTTGTTTTATTTATATCAGCTAACGACGGTTCCCCTTCCACTTCATTCAAATTGGTATATACTTCCCCACTTGAGCTATTTTCAAAGTAGTACTGAAAGGTTTTTTTGTAGCTTGTGAATTCCTCTCGTTGATTTTCACGTTCCTCGTAATACTCCTTTAATTGTTGCTCTTTTTCAGCAACAACCTTTGCTTCGACATGCTCATCACTCTCAAAATTCTTAGTAATGTCATTAATTTTTTCATCTCTTTCAGCTATGTAAGCGTCCGCTACCTGCTGATTATCAGTATCAAGAGCCCCTTGAATTAAGTTTTGATATTGAAGATTTATCTCATCAATTTGTTGCGGGAGATCACCATATCGGTAACGATGTTCATTAATTTCTTCATCTGATACTGTTATTGATTTCTTTGCTTCCTCTAACGGGATATTATTTAGTTCATAGATAGTTAAATACCTTGTAAATTCATCAATGTCAGCTCGAAATTCAGATGTTTCAAAGTAATTTTCTTGAGCGTAATAATAACCGTTATTCGAAAGAAAAAAGAATCCACTTAAGCCAAAGGTAAACAGGAAAGCCGTTAGAATAATAGCAACTTTACTTTTCCATTTTGTAGCCAATTCCCCACACCACCTTTAGATATCTTGGATTTTTTGCATCAATTTCAATTTTTTCACGAATCTTGCGAATATGTACCGCAACCGTATTTTCTGCGTTATAACACGGTTCTTTCCATACTCGCTCATAGATTTCATTAATCGAGAACACCCGACCAGCATTTGTCATAAGAAGTTCAACAATTTTGTATTCAATTGGTGTAAATTTAACTACTTCCCCGTCAACCGCTACTTCTTTTGCAGATTGTTCTAATGTCAAACCATTAAGATTAATTACTTTGTTTATTCCTTCAAACGTCCCAAATGTTACATATCTTCTTAATTGTGATTTGACACGAGCAACGAGTTCCATTGGATTGAATGGTTTGGTAATATAGTCATCTGCACCCACCTGAAGTCCTAGTATCTTATCGGTATCCTCACTTTTTGCGCTTAAAATAATAATCGGTATGTTTTTCTTTTCCCGAATTTTATATGTAGCAGAAATCCCATCAAGCTTGGGCATCATGATATCTAAAATAATCAGATGGACTTGATGTTCACTTAATAGTTCCAATGCCTCAATTCCATCTTTTGCTTTTAAAACGGTTATGCCTTCATTTTTCAAGTAGATTTCAATACCATCTCGTATTTCCTTCTCATCATCCACAACTAAAACGTAATAATTGTCCATTTTCACCCTACTTTCATGCATCTGTATCACTAACCTAATAGTAAACAATAATTCTTAACATTTAGTTACTATAATTCTTAAGAATTTCTTAAGGTTTTTTAAAATCTAAATTTTTTCTCTATTAATCCTAAACTCTATTATATAATTCCTTAACAAAATAAAAATACCTGTATTCAAATTTCATCCTTAAAAAGATACCACACTTTCTCGGCAGTTTGGCTCTTTAACTTTTACAATGTTGGTTAGGAGTTTTAAACTGTAGTTACGACTATAAAAAAATTATCTACTAGAAAGAGGAGTGTTATAAGATGAATGTATCTACAAGTAGTTCATTACGTCATTTAGGACAATCATCAACAAAAATCTCTGCCTTGGGGTTAGGCTGTTGGCAATTTAGCAAAGGGCGCGGTATGGTTGGACGTTTTTGGGCCGCAATGGAGCAAAAAGATATTAATGAGATTGTTAGAATGAGTCTAGAAGGTGGAATAAACTGGTTTGATACAGCTGAAGTATATGGAAAAGGCGAATCAGAAAAAGCATTGTCTGAAGCACTTGATCACATCGAGCAACCTGGAGATGAACCGTTCATTGCAACCAAATGGTGGCCTGCTTTTCGTACTGCATCATCTATAACCAAAACAATTGATAATCGGTTGGGTGCACTAAATGGAAGACAGATTGATTTATACCAAATTCATCAGCCCTTTTCCTTTTCAAATGTGGAGCATGAAATGAAAGCTATGATTGAACTGCTTCAAAAAGATAAAATCAAACATGTTGGGGTGAGTAATTTTAATCCAACTAAAATGAAGCAAGCTCATCAAGTTTTAAAAGACGCCGGCTATTTCCTAGCTTCAAATCAAGTGAAATATAGTCTGTTAGACCGCAGAATTGAAAAAAATGGGACCTTGGACGTTGCTAAAGAACTAGGAATTACTATCATTGCCTATTCACCACTTGAACAAGGGATATTATCTGGCAAATTTCATAACAACCCTGAATTGGTCAAAAAAATTCAAGGTCCTCGCAAATATACATCCTTTTTTAAAGCTTCAGGCTTGAAAAAGACTCAGCCTTTAGTTGATTTATTGGCAGAAAAGGCTAGAAAATACAAAGTCAGCCAAACACAAATAGCTCTTAATTGGTTAATTCACTTTCATGGTGAAACCGTGGTAGCAATTCCAGGTGCATCAAAAATTCATCATGTGCAAGAAAATGTTGGCACACTACAATTCACATTATCAAAAGATGACCTTGATGAAATAGATAGGATGTCTCAACAGATTGCAATATTCGAGTAATATTTTGTTAACCTGAGTTTAATTTATCAACCTATCAAAATCCATTTTATCTAGATTTAACGTTATAAACAGTATTAACCACTATCACTTTTAATCAAACACCTTTATAATAGTACAAGTCTGAACTTTTTAAAGGAAAAGGTGTTTAACTATGAGTTTACTAACAGTTAGTAATTTAAGTCACGGATTCGGAGATCGTGCTATCTTTGATGATGTTTCTTTTCGTTTGTTAGCAGGGGAACATATTGGGCTTGTTGGAGCCAACGGTGAAGGTAAATCTACTTTTATGAATATTATTACAGGCAAATTAGAGCCTGATGCTGGAAAAGTTGAATGGTCAAAACATATTAGAGTTGGCTACTTAGACCAACACACTGTTTTGAAGGAAGGCATGACGATTAGAGACGTCTTAAGAACTGCTTATCAGTATCTTTTCGATATGGAAAAAGAGATGAATGGTCTATTTGGTAAGATGGGGGAAGTTGGCCCAGAAGAACTTGAACAGCTTCTTGAAGAAACTGGTCGAATGCAAGATTCCCTCACGAACAACGACTTCTATATGATCGATGCAAAAGTCGAAGAAGTTGCCAACGGGCTTGGGTTGAATGAATTTGGATTAGACCGTGATGTCAACGATTTAAGTGGTGGCCAACGAACGAAAGTATTGCTTGCCAAGTTGCTATTAGAAAAACCTGATATTTTAGTACTTGATGAGCCGACAAACTATCTTGATGTTGAGCATATTGAATGGTTGAGAAATTATCTAATTGCATACGACCATGCGTTTATACTAGTTTCTCACGATGTGCCATTTTTAAGTAGTGTTGCTAATATAATTTATCACATGGAAAACCAAGAACTAACTCGTTATCCTGGTGGTTACGATGAATTCTTGCGTATCTATGAAATGAAAAAGCAACAACTGGCATCAGCTCATAAGAAACAACAAAAGGAAATCTCCAACCTAAAAGACTTTGTCGCTAGAAACAAAGCAAATGCTGCAACAAGTAAGCAAGCATCATCTCGTCAGAAAAAGTTAGACAAAATGGATGTAATTGAATTAGATGCAGAAAAGCCAAAACCTCAATTTCGCTTCAAACAAGCACGAACACCTGGCAAGTACTTGTTTGAAACGAAGGATCTTGTAATTGGATATGATGAACCACTATCAAGGTCCCTTGATTTAGCGATGGAACGCGGACAAAAAATCGCCCTATCTGGAGCCAACGGGATTGGTAAAACCACTCTACTTCGAAGTATTCTTGGAGAAATAAATGCCGTCTCAGGTTCTGTTGAATTAGGTGAACACCTGCATATTGGCTACTTCGAACAAGAACTAAAGGAAACTAGTCAAAACACATGTATCGAAGAAATATGGGATGAATTCCGTCACCTCACCCAACAGGAAGTTCGTTCCTCATTGGCAAAATGTGGCCTTACCAGAAAACATATTGAAAGTAAGGTTCAAGTGCTAAGTGGTGGTGAAAAAGCAAAAGTACGATTATGTAAATTAATTAATAAAGAGACTAATTTACTCGTACTTGACGAACCAACCAACCACCTGGACATTGATGCGAAAAAAGAACTAAAACGCGCGTTAATAGATTATAAAGGTAGCGTTCTCCTTATCTCCCACGAACCAGACTTCTACCAAGGAATTGTCACAGACGTCTGGAACTGTGAAGATTGGACAACGAAAGTATTTTAATTTTTCTAAGTAAGCCTAATTTCTCATTGTTGAAAAAGAAATTAGGCTTACTTTTTTATTTTCACAAGATAGAACGGTAAGTATAGTAAAGAAAATGTAATTAGCGCGATAATTTCTAAAGAAATAATATAAAATGGCCATGATCCTAAATAATCAAAGACAGATGGATTAATAGGTTTTTTCATAATATACATGTAGTTTCCATTTATAGCGCTGTTTACAATAAATATCAGTAATGCATAACCATTCAGGTATAATATCGCCTTGAAAATAGACTTAAAAGTAGGTCGATAGCCTGTAACAAATATCATGAACATATTAGCGATCACAATTCCCCCATGAGAAATAAAGAAGTGAACATATCGAAAATGAGGGAACGTATAGGCGTGAATATCTGGTGTAACCATTGCTTGAATAGCACTTCCTATTCCAGCAAAATAAGTAAATTCGAACAGTCGATAGTTTTTTGTTATTAATAAAAGACCTGACAATAACAACGAAATACTACTTAAGTGAAGCGGCAAAGAATACCTAATTGACCAAGTTCCGATATAATTCTGCCACCAAATCAAGCTTACTTCAGAAAGAAATAAAACTGATGCTAATGAATATCTAAACACTTTGTTGGTTAACCCATACCTTAATTGTTTTCTGAAAAAATAAATCCCAAATGAAAGAGCAAGAATAATGACTAAAGTTAACAAGTGGGTGATTGAAAATAAAACGAATGGTTCACTTCCATCCTTAACGAATAAAGCGCTCATAATTCTCTCCTTTATTCCTCATGGTAAGACATTAACTTATTGCAATAAACCTGTCTCTTCTATTAATATGTGTCCCCAGTTAAAAAACTACTTTTCTGTCCAATTCCACACTTCAATTCCACCTAACTGAAAATTATGAAACATCTCTTCTTCCAGAAGTCGCTCAATTTCCCTAATTGGTCCAGTTACCATAGCTCCGAACACCTGAAAATCATTCGCTTTGATATATGCTAAACGCTGCTTATCAATGTCTTGCTCTTGGTAATTTCCGTTTTCAATCAGCCATTCGATATCTTTATAAAATTGCTTAACAGAAGACTCTATTGCCTCTTCCCCTGTTAAAGAGTGATACGAAGCGGAAGGTCTATTTTTATTATCATACTCCATGAATGGTCTTAACATTAAAGTTTGTGCAAATGTAAATTGACCTGCTCTTCCATAAGACACTTCTACTTCAGTGGTTTCACCTCCAAATACAGGCATCTGGTGAACCGTTACATCATACTCTGAAATTAGCTCATTAAGTTTTTGTGGTGACATTCCTTTTCTGGTAGAAAAGCGCGCCTGTGCAACATAACCATCTTCAATTTTTTCAAGCTGGTTCGCTATCATTAATTCTGATTCTGATTTGTCGTTTGAAATCGGCTTCCCCAACAAATCAGGTGCAATAATATAGGAAGAAGAGTCTTCATTTAAATATTTATTATTTAAATCAAGTTTGTAACGGATGGAGCCAAACAGCCACTTTTTCGCTGTAACCTCCCCAACAACAACTTCATAGTCCCCGACATTGCGATATAAGGTTGCTTTTGTACTCTGTGTTAACAATGGATTAATTTCTGCACTATGTCTCATTCCATACTTATCAACAGCAATGCCTGGATTTCTTGTTTCCACTAATGTCGATACTAGGCGATCAAACTCCGCAGCTTTCCCTGACATGTCATAATAAACACTCACTGGAATCATATACAAACAATATATTAAGAAAATGAAAAGAAGTGTTCGTAACACAGTGAAGCTAATGGAAAGCCTCGTTCGCCATACTAGCTTTTTTGCACTTTTCTTATCCACTTGTTCGTCTGATTGATTCCATTCTGAAAGTACATCATCTTTCTTCATCATTCATTTCTCCCTTCTTCAACCGATCATAATGTCGAAACTTCTCTCTAGCACGATGAAGCGTTACTTTCACTTGGCTTTCTGTTAAATTCATTGCAACTGTAAGCTCTTTATATGTAAAGTTCAGAATTTCTCGTAAATAGATAATTGTGCGCATCCGTTCAGGTAACAATTCCATGATTTCCTCTAACTCTGTCTGTCGATTTTTACTAGCTAACTGTTCTTGCGGATCGCCTAGGTTACTAGTAGAATCATATTCGATTTGGATTCGCTCCACCATTCTTTGTTCAGACTTTGATTTTCTAGTCCAATCGATATAAAGATTACGAGCTACCTTAAAAAGCCACGCTTTAGCTTGAACCGCATTTTTTACTTTTAATGAAATCATTGCCCGATAAAATGTTTCTTGAACAAGCTCCTCAGCAAGTTCACGATTTCGACTCATCTGGAACAAATAACGGTAGAGTGGGAGCCGGTACTGCTCAAATAACTCTGCGAATATATATTTTTTAAAAATCACTCCCACCCCCCCTTCTCCTATAAAACGAAGTTACTTAGATTATGTTACATTATTAAAGTAGAAAATAAATTAAAATATTAAAAATAAAACTCTTTTTAAAGTTAACGGATTACATTTTAGGGAGAAAACAATAAATTACACATTATTACAACATAGCATAACGTTTTGTGCTTCTATTTTACTGATATAACAACATTTATTGGTTTTTACACATGAATTGACATTATAAATGACAAGCTTGTTGATAAAGGAAAATGATAATTTTTAGTCTAGATTATGGTTTTACTATAAACGAAATGGTATATCGGAGCTAGGCACCATGTTGACAATCCAAACTTTTTTTATTATCCTTTAAAAAAGTAAATGAATTTAATAAAATTTCGTATAACTCCAATAATATGGTTTGGAGGTCTCTACCAGGAACCGAAATTCCTGATTACGAAGAATGTACAAGATTTGTATTTTCTTCGCAGTCAGGAATTTTTTTGTATTTTAACCTAAAAATTTTTTTCAGGAGGTCAAAAATGAACTTTTTATTATTGCCTAAAGTTGAACTTCACTGTCATTTAGATGGAAGCCTTAGGGTAGAAAGTATTATCGATATTGCCCAGAAAGAAGGAATTCAATTACCCTCTTTTGATAAGGATGAGCTTCAAAAAGAGCTGGTTGCTCCTTTAGAGTGTGAATCCCTTGATGAATATTTAAAAAGATTTTCTCTTCCAAATTTAGTCATGCAATCCAAGGAAAGCTTAAGAAAAATTACTTTTGAGCTATTTGAGAATGCAACAAGGGAAAATGTAAAATATTTAGAAGTCAGATTTGCCCCATTACTTCACACATTAAGAGGTCTTGAAGTTGAAGAAGTTATTCAATCTGTAATAGATGGCATGCGGGAAGCTGAAAAATGTTACGAAATCAAGGGAAATATTATTCTGTCTTGCATGAGGACAATGTCTGTAGAAAGCGCATTCGAGGTGGTTGAAAAAGGAAAAAAATTCCTTGGAACAGGCGTAGTGGCAATTGACCTATGCGCATCAGAAAAAGAAGGTTTTTGTGAAAAATTCGTAGATCCAATCGCATTAGCCAAAGAATATGGCTACAGAGTCACTATTCATGCCGGTGAAACGGGAATTGGTAAAAACGTTCTAGAAGCTGTGGAACTGTTAGGTGCTGAAAGAGTAGGACACGGACTATTTATTAATGAATGTGCTGACGCTTATAAAATCGTGAAAGAAAGACAGATAGTGCTTGAAATGTGTCCAACAAGTAATGTCCAAACAAAAGCTGTTCATCATTATGGTGAACATCCGATTTACAAGTTTCATAAAGATGGTATAAAAGTGACAATTAATACGGATAACAGAACGGTATCTGATACTACAATGGCAAAAGAAATCCAATTAGTTAACAAAGAATTTGATCTAAGCGAAGAAGATTACCGGCAAATTTATTTAAATAGTGTAGAAGCATCCTTTGCCGACCAAGAAACCAAAGAATGGTGCTTGGCACAATATTAAATTAGATTTAACAACAAAAATGTTCCTGAAATTGAACATACATTTTAAGATTTTGAAGAAACGCTCTTAAAGTAGCGTGTACACTTCCTTAATAGGGAACGTTTTTTATGGAGTGATAAATCGGCACTACGGTAATACACTTCGCTGGTATAGTAAAAAAAAGACTTTCATCTATAAATCTCCTATACTGATGGATTGGAGCGGAGGGGAGTCAGCTTCTCGAAAATACAAAGCGATTTTCTTCGTGCCATGTAGTGCTTTTGAGGTATTCCATGTCCTACGGGAAAAGCAACACGCTGTAACCGCAGGACATGGAAAACTTCAGTGGTTTTTCATCTTACGGAGGAAGTGTTTTCCTTTTCAAGGAAGCGGTTTTCTTCCGAAAAGCTCTTCCCGCAAAAAGGGACTGTCTGAAGCGAAAATCAACTCAGTAGTTAAAATGCATTCTATAATTTTTGTGTCAAAATCTTTTAGAAATCCGCCAAAATTAAAAAGAGGACCTTAATAGTTACGATCCTCCAAATTAAACTATGGCACAGGTCTATTATTCTAAGTTACTTGCCTGCAATATCCCTCTTATTATATCCAATAAAGCCCAGAACAGTCAGAATTACCGCAATAATAGTCAAAATGAAAAGCGGCAAGAATTCTATCTGCTCAATGGGATACTGCGGAACGTGCCCAAAAGGAGATAGTTTTCCTACCCAATCTAAAAATTGGAAAATACCACCCAAATAAAGAACAATAAAGGAATAAAAAACATAGAACCAAATAAAACTAGTCAATCTCGGAAGATTACCAATTAAAAATACCGCAATACTGATCATGACAAGCATAGCCGGATAATATGCCAACGCTCCACTATAGAGTGTACCAAATCCCAGGCTTTCTTCCATAGTTGCTGTTCCAGCAGACCATAGACCAATCGCAGCAAGTGAAATCATAATGAATGCATTAACCACCGACACGATTAAATATCCTGCTATTAACCTCGTTCGTGAGACAGCTCTTCCTAGTATATGTTCAATTCGATCTTTCTTCTCTTCTCCATATAGTTTATTGATAGCCATTATTGGAGGTATTGTTGCAAGAAGTGTGATTACGATCATTAACATTGGAATAAATTGCTCTGTTAACGAGACACCCTTTGCCGGTTTTAACATTTGTTCAATCATCTCATTGCTACCGAGGAACGATTCCAAATCACCCAATACCGATCCATAAGAGACTCCAAGTACGAACATACCTATAGCCCAGGCAATCATTCCTGTTCGCTGCAGCCTAAGTGCAAGACCCATTGGACTTTGTAAAAAGCGAGAGGCGTATCTATTACCCGGTTTCGCTGGTAAAAACCCACTCCCTAAGTCGCGAATAGCATTTAAATAACCTGCCAAAATAAAAAGAATACCGGAAACAGCGACCATCAATAACACCGCCCACCAATTATTGGTGGAATATGCTTCCGTTTTCGACACCCAACCTAAAGGAGAAATCCATGACAGTGCTTGATTACTTACATCGGTAATACCGCGAACGATGTAAGCCATGAGTAAAAAAGCAATTGAAAATCCAATCGTACCACGTGAGGTTTCAGTAAGCTGAGCAAAAACAGCCGTAACACCTGCAAAGAACAGACCTGTTCCGCCTAAAGTAGCACCATAAATCAAAGATCCTTCTAGATTGATCGTTTCAATCCCTAAAGCATATAAACCAAACCCTGTTATCAATGCTAAAGCTATATTGGTGCCACTTATCACGAGTAGTGTTGCATTTAGATACGACAATCGCCCTGCTGGTAATGACCGAATCATTTCAATACGACCATCTTCTTCATCTGCTCTCGTATGCCGAGTCACCAATAAGATGCTCATCAAACCAACAACAGCAGCAGTCATTAATAACATTTGATGGGCAGTCATCACACCAACGGTATAGTTCGCAAGATCACCAGGTCCTACCATTGCAATCATGGCCGGATTCGCCATTGTCTCAGCCATTACATCTCTTTCCTGCTGTGACCCGTAAAGATCAATAAAAGCGGTCGGTACAATTAAGGTAAAAAAACTTACTCCAATTATCCAAAACAAAATTCTTATTCGATCGAGTCGGAGGATAAATTTAGAAAGTTGACCAGTATGAGCACTTAGATTATTTGTCATCAGTTTACTCCTCCCACTCCTTGATCTGCTGTTTTATCCCTTCATAATGACTCATAAATAATTCTTCCAATGTCGGCGGCGAACTTTCAAACTTAACAATACCAAACGGAGAAATAAATTTAATAACATTATCCAGCTCATCGGTGTCTACTTGAAAAAACAAACCTTGTTCGTTTTCTTCTATGTCATGAAGCCCTTTTAACTGATGCAAGCCTGTAATCGGTTGCTTGGTTTTCACAAGAATTTGAGTTCGTGTTAAATGACGAAGTTCGTTTAATGAACCTGATTCTATGATTTTACCTTGGCGAATAATACTGACGCGGTCACATAACTTTTCGACTTCAGATAATATATGGCTTGAAAGTAGGACACTTTTCCCCTCACTTTTCACTTCCATAATACATTCCTGAAAGACAATTTCCATTAATGGATCAAGTCCAGACGTCGGTTCATCTAAAATATAAAGATCGGCATCAGATGAAAAAGCTGCGATTAAAGCGACCTTCTGCCTATTTCCCTTTGAATATGTTCTACATTTTTTTGTTGGATCTAAATTGAATTTTTTAATTAACTCTTCTCGCCTAGTTTGATTAGTTGAGCCACGCAATTTAACAAATAAATCAATTACTTCACCGCCTGTTAAATTCGGCCATAGATTTACATCACCTGGTACATAAGCAACCCGTTTATGAATTTCCACTGCATCATTCCAAGCATCCATTCCAAAAATGGAAACATCACCTTCTGTTGCTTTTAAAATGCCTAATAACACTCGAATTGCTGTTGACTTTCCAGCTCCATTAGGACCGATGAAACCAACCACTTCACCCTTTTCTACCTCTAGATTGACCCCAGCTAACGCTGTAAATTTTCCAAAAGTTTTTGATAGATTGTTAGTTTTTAAAATTGTCATTATTCATCCTCCTTTTTTTAGGAAAACAATTAAATTATGAAATATTTATACTTATATAGTTCACAATATAGGAGTGAACATCCAATTGCAATAACTATTTTTGAAATTAATTCGTTGTTTTATTTCAAAACTTTCATTACACTAAAAAGGGGTGATAATAGTGGACGGATTCGAACGAAGAAAAGAATTTAAAAAAACAAATATATTAGATGCCGCTTTAGATTTATTTATGTTACATGGTGTCCAAAAAGTATCGATTGCACAAATTGCTAAAAAAGCAAATGTCTCCCAAGTAACAATCTATAATCACTTCGATAGTAAAAATAAATTAATTGATAGAGTTATTATTTATTATGTAGATACGATGTGGTCGGAGGCGGAACAACTTCTTGATAGCGATATTCCTTTCCCAGATAAAATAAAAAAACTTATTTTCAATAAAAAAGAAACTGCAAATCAAATTCATCCAGATTTCTATAGCTATTTTATGAGAGAATACGGTTCAGGGAGCAATTATATTGAAGAATTTTATACAGAAAAATCACTCCCAAGGATGATAAATCTTTTTAATGAGGGAAAAGAAAAAGGCTATATTGATGTGGATTTATCGAATGAAGCGATTTTATTTTATATTGAAATGTTAAAAGGATATATGCAACAAGAAGATATTTACGAAAAGATTTTGCCGCTTTCTGAAGATATTACAAAGCTATTATTTTATGGAATCGTTGGGGAGAGGAAAGACTAATTATGACCTACTCCTCTCATATAAATAAATCTTTGTTTTCTTATAGAATTTCACCATTATCACTAACAACATTCTTATTAATTCCTCTGGATTGCAATTGTTAAAATTATTATTAAAAACCTGCAGAGTTAGCGAGAAAACAAAATGAGTATCTACTTTCATATCCTCCATTCACTTTTTTTACGAACTAAACAAATACTTTTAGACCTATTAGACATACTACCTCCTAAAGGCTAATCAAGGAGGTACAAAAAATGAACCCAAATACATCGTCTCATGAAAATGAAGAAGTACTTAAGAATGTCAAAGAGCATCAGCAAAACAAAAAATTAGCATCCTCTGAATTAGGGGATTTATTTGCGAATTATCTTGGTGATACTTTATTTACTTGTGTCTTTGAACATCACCTTCAAGTTGTTCAAGATGATGAAATTAAAGAATTTCTTGAATTTGCACTAGCAACTTCGAAAAAACACACTCGTATGATTAAAGAAATTTATCAAAAAGAAAATATTCCTGTACCTGTTGGTTTTGGAGAGCAAGATGTTAGAAAAGATGCACCACGACTTTTCAGTGATATGTTTATGGTTTTTTATACTACTGAAATGTCTAGAGCAGGTCTGATGACTTATGGAAGTGCGCTATCAAGTTCACTGAGACAAGACATTGTTGATTACTTTAAAATGTGTATAAACGATACAATTGTCACCTTTGAAAAAGGACTACATTTATTACTGTCTAAAGGTATGAATGTATTCCCTCCTACCATTCCTTATCCTAAGAAGATTGATTTTGTTGAGAAGAAAACCTTTATCTCAGCAATAGCAGGTAAGCTTCGACCATTAACTGGATTAGAGATTAAACATATACAAATAAATATCAATACGAACACATTAGGTAAGTCATTGATGCTAGGCTTTAGTCAAGTGGCAGCATCAGATAAATTACGAAGGTATTTCCAGGACGGTGCTAAAGTGGCAAATACACAAATTAAGCAGCTAGGCGCTTTCCTCATCAGTGATAATTTACCTACCCCAAGCATAATGGACGCTCATATCACTGACTCTACTACCCCTCCCTATTCGGATAAATTAATGCTTTATCATACAACACTTGCTAATGGTATTGGTATTTCAAATTATGGAACAGCTGTTTCTAAAATTATGAGACATGATTTACATGGTCAATTTGCCACATTAACAATGGATATTGGAAAATATGCAAATGAAGGAATGAATTTGTTGATTGATCTTGGTATGTTGGAGGAACCACCGACAGCTGCAGACCGCAAAAAACTCTCAAAAGAAGCAAAAGGAAACAACTAGAATAACTTACAAAATTCTTTTACTTTATTTGCGAAGAACAGTGTTTAAATCCTTAATTGAAAGAATTCCTTATTGAAAAAAAATTTCTGCGATGTTAGCGTAAGTTGTGATATATTTAATATAATTAACAATTATTCAAACAATTTAAAATAGGATGAAAAGTATGACTTTTATTGAATTTATCACTGCCTTAACACCTATATTATCTGTATTTATATTTCTAGTGGTCTTACGCATGCCGGCCACAAAGGCAATGCCTATAAGTCTAGTGGTAACAGCACTACTAGCTTTCTTTGTATGGAAGATTCCAATCATACAAATTGCTGCCGCTTCAATTGAAGGAATTATCATCGCAATTTCTATACTATGGATTGTTTTTGGTGCGATTTTGTTATTAAACACGCTTACGAAAAGCGGCGCCTTAGACTCTATTCGTAATGGGTTCTCTGGAATCTCAACAGATCGAAGAGTTCAACTAATCATTATTGCATGGTTATTTGGTTCTTTTATTGAAGGGGCTGCTGGATTTGGTACACCAGCAGCAATCGGTGCACCTCTACTTGTAGCACTAGGCTTTCCGCCCCTTGCTGCTGTTTCGTTAGCTTTAATAGCTGACAGCTCAGCTGTATCCTTCGGTGCAGTTGGAACACCTATGATTGTTGGGGTAAAGCAAGGGCTTAATGAAGGCTCTACTTTGGCTGATGTAGTAAGGACAGGTTTGGGTGACCAATCCATTAATGACTTTATCCAAGAAGTTGCAAGCACAGCCGTTTTTATTGATTTATTTATCGGAACATTTATTCCAGTTATTTTGGTTTGTATGCTGACTCGATTCTTTGGTGAAAATCGTTCATGGAAAGAAGGATTCGAAGTTTTCCCATTTGCAGTTTTCGCTGGTTTAAGTTTTACTATTCCTGCATTTGTAGTTGCAACTTTTCTAGGTCCAGAATTCCCGTCCATTATTGGTGGTCTAGTTGGGCTTGTGATTGTTGTACCCGCAGCAAAAAGAGGATTCCTTCTACCAAAAGAAGCATGGGATTTTAAGCAAGTAGAAAAAGAAACAGTAGAACCAAAACTTAATTTAGAAAAAGTAATGCCATTATGGAAAGCATGGTTACCCTATTTGCTTGTCGCAGCCTTATTGGTGTTAACACGACTAGAGATCCTACCTTTAAAAGAACGGTTACAAGCTGTGAAAGTTGGATGGGGATCAATACTTGGAACAGAGATTAGCACATACTTTGAACCTCTTTACTTACCTGGATCTATCTTTGTTGTTGTCATTCTCATCACTATTTTCATTCATAACATGAGTGTTTCTAACGTAAAAGAGTCGTTTACAAAGAGTTCCAAAACTATGGTAGGAAGCGTTATTGCTCTTGGAACTGCTGTACCTATGGTAAGAATTTTTATTAATTCTGGTTTAAATGATTCGGGTCTACTCAGTATGCCGATGGAACTTGCTACATATGTTTCACAAGTTGTCGGAACAAATTGGCCTCTTGTTGCACCATTAATTGGTTCCCTTGGCTCTTTCATATCTGGTAGCGCTACCTTTAGTAATATGATGTTTTCTTTGTTCCAATTTAGTATCTCAGATCAAATTGGTGTGAATCCTCGAACAATTCTTGCCCTACAAGTTCTTGGTTCTAACGCTGGAAACATGATTTGTGTTTTAAATGTTGTTGCTGCTGCATCTGTTGTCGATCTAGTAGGTAAGGAAGGCACGATTATTCGAATGACTTTAGTACCAATGATTTTCTATGCCTCGTTGGCTGGAATAATTGGATTCTTGTTGTTATAATCAACCATGACCTAACAGACGCTCATAATCATGAGCGTCTGTCTTTTGCCTTTATCAACGAATTTTTCTTAAATAAATCTTCTAAACTAGTCTTCTTCTTGATCAAGTCCAAAACTATCTAAGCCCTCTCTTATTCGGCTAAAAGCCAATTTCCTTTTACTAGCCCCTTCAGCCGTTTTGATGATTGAATCAACTAATGTTGAGTGAATTTGAAAATATTTTTTATGATTCAACTGCTTTCGAATACCTCTTAAAAAACTACTAATGGTAATCCTTGATAAAAATTCGAATAAAATTGAACTTCTTTTTTCAATCTTTCCATTTAATGTTTGTTGCCATTCCCCCGCTTAATCTTCTATCACCTATGCTTCGATAATTTGGCTCAGAAATTGTTCCACCCGTAATAACTAAAACGAGTAAAAATCTCCTCGTATATGCCCGAACCAAGTAGATACCCAAACTTAAAGTCAGGGGTTTTACACCGTTTTTGATAAACTTTCAATTGACACCCTTTTCATATTAGTGTACTATTCTACTAGTACACTAATACGGAGGAGTTCAGATGATGAATCCAATTAAAGGCTTGTTAATAAAAGACTATCGTATTTCTAGGTTTCACTTTTTAACATGGGTAGTTGCAATTATAGTATTACTTAGTTTTGGCGTCGTTTTTTCAGCATATACCAATCAACCAGCTGGAACATTTTTTATTTTTATATTAGTTGGGATATCTATAGTGGGAATTGCACCAATTATGATGCTCTCCTTATTAACTATTGAAGGAAAAAATCAGCTCTGGTTGTATAGTCCAAGGTCAAGCTACACTCTTTTACTTTCTAAGTTTGCTGTTATTCTCACATATCAATTTATTATTCAAATTCTTTTAACCATCTATGGTGCAATAAGTATGTATTGGTTCGGAAAGTCAGTCTACCAACAGTTAAGTACTGGGATGTTTATCGAACTGATCGCAGTTATTAACATTGCGCTCCTACTTACGGGTATCTACTTCACTTGCTGGTTAATCTTTTATTGGAGTATATACCACTCATTAAAGAAATATCCAAAAATCCGCCCCTTTCGTTGGCTAGTTATTATTGTTCTTTTTTTCGCCTATAACCTATTTGAAGCTTTTCTAATAAGGTTAGAAATCGTAAAAAACTTTGTTTCTCTTTACCAATTAAATATCGTATCTAACACTTCCCTAAATTATGTCGATGATGAGTGGAATGTCCTTTTTGATACAGCAACCATTCCTATTACACCGATTATCTATTATACGCTACTTGCTTTCCTTCTTTTTTTCGCAACCTCGAGATTCCTCGAACGAAAAGTGGAGGTGTAGGTGATGACAACCGAATTTCAATCATCAAAGCCTATTTATATGCAAATTGTTGATAGAATTATTATTGATATCCTACAAGAAAAACAAATACTTGGTGATAAATTACCATCTGTTCGTGAAAAGGCAGTCCAAATAGGTGTTAATCCTAATACTATTCAAAGAGCCTATTCCGAACTGGAAAGGATGAGTGTTGTGGAAACAAGACGGGGACAGGGTACGTTTGTAATAGAGAATAGTCACCTTCTTGATGAGTTAAGATTGTCGATGCAAACAGAGGTAATTAATGAATATGTAAAAAAAATGAAAGAAATTGGTATTACCAAACAACAAATGATTTCAGAGCTACAGCATTATCTTAAGGAGGAGGACTAAAATGTCAATTCTCATGCAAGATGTAAGAAAGAAGTATGGAAATGATTATGCCTTAAAAAATGTTAATTTAACCTTTCAAAAAGGGAAAATTTATGGACTTATCGGCCCCAATGGTAGCGGAAAATCTACCACACTAAAGCTAATAACCGGTTTAATTTTCCCAGACAGCGGAAATGTCACCCTTCATGGACATACGGTGACAAGGAAAACCAGTGTAGATATCGCTTATTTAACAGAGCTCGATATGTTTTATGATTCGTTTAGCGTTCAAGAAACAATCAACTATATTGCCAGCCAATTTTCTGACTTTAATCGTAACAAGGCTGAGTTACTAGTAAAAGAAATGAAATTAGAGAATAACAAAAAAATTAAATCACTATCAAAAGGGAACAGAGCAAGGCTTAAGCTTGTGACAACACTAGCTAGGGACGCCGATGTAATTTTACTAGATGAACCGTTTTCTGGTTTAGATCCAATGGTAAGAGACCAAATCGTAAAAAGTTTGCTCCAATACATTGATTTTGACAATCAAATTTTGCTAATTGCTACCCATGAAATTAATGAAATAGAACCACTTTTAGATGAAGCAATCGCCCTCTACTACGGAGAAGTTATTGGACAAGAAAAAGTAGAAGATTTACGAGAACAAAAGGGACTTTCTGTGCTACAGTGGTTCAAGCAAATAATTGGAACAATCGAGGAGGATAACTAAATGAGTGCAGTACTTACATTAGAAAATGTATCGAAAACAATCAAAGGAAAAAAAATAATAAATGATCTAAGCCTTTCCGTAAACGAAGGTGAAATTTTTGGATTACTTGGTCCAAATGGAGCTGGTAAAACAACAACAATTCGAATGATCGTTGGATTAATGGGAATCACCAAGGGAGATATTATCGTAAGTGGCAAAAGTGTAAACAAAGATTTTGAAGGTGCCGTGCAGCACATCGGTGCAATTGTCGAAAATCCAGAAATGTATAAGCATCTTACCGGATACCAAAATCTTAGACAATATGCCAGAATGCATAAAGGGATAACGAAACAAAAGATTAACGAGGTCATAAAGTTAGTTCAATTAAGCGAACGAATAGATGAAAAAGTTAGAACGTATTCGTTAGGAATGAGACAGCGTCTAGGTCTTGCTCAATGTTTGTTGCACGATCCAAAACTATTAATCTTGGATGAACCAACTAATGGACTTGACCCAGCAGGAATAAGAGAAATAAGAGATCACTTACGCATGCTCACGAAAGAGAAACAGATGAGCGTGATTGTTTCTAGCCATTTGCTATCTGAGATGGAAATGATGTGCGACCGTATTGCCATCATCCAACAAGGTTCACTAACAGATGTTCAACAGGTTAGAGGTTTCGTCAATGACGACCTACTCGATTATTTCATTGAAACAGGTTCACTAAATGACGCGATGGATTGGTTACAAACAGATTGGAATGCCGTCATCACAGCACAAGGATTTACGATTAAAGCCAAAAAAGAAGATATCCCTACTCTTTTGAAACGTCTGATTGATTCGGATATTGCTGTTTATAGTGCAAATCAAATTGTAAAAACGTTAGAAGACCGCTTCCTTGAAGTAACAGCACAGAAAGGAGAAATTGAGTAATGGGAAAACTAATTATCAACGAGTGGATTAAAATATTCCGCAAAATCAGTACAAGTGCAATGATTGGGATGCTGCTACTTTCAGTGATTGGAATAGGTGCATTGTTTAAATATCAAGAGGAAACTAATCCCATGCAAGATAATCCAAACTGGGAACAAGATATAGAAGCTCAAATTACATCTGATCAAGAAAACTTAACCAGTATCGGTGGAAATAATACCCAATTAAAAATGCATTATGAAAGACAAATTGCTCTGAATCAATACCGTTTACAACATGATATCGCTCCTGAATCCGAACAACATATCTGGTCATTTGTCGGTGATGCTCAGCCACTGATTAGTCTGGCAGGTTTATTTACTATTATTGTTGCGGCCGGTATTGTTGCATCTGAATTTTCATCTGGAACAATCAAATTACTATTGATCAGACCAATTAATCGAATGAAGATATTGCTTTCTAAATACCTTACTGTTCTCCTATTTGGGGTTTCTATGTTAGCAATTATTTATCTCTTTTCTTCTATTGTTGGGTTAATCCTATTTGGACTTCCCTCAAGCGATGTCTCACACCTAGCCTACAGTAATGGTGAAGTTGTTGAACGAAATGTTGCTATCAATCTAGTAGGTGAATATTTCTTAAGTTCAATTGATTTATTAATGATTGCCACAATGGCCTTTATGATTTCTTCGGTGTTTCGAAACAGCTCGTTTGCGGTTGGAATTTCCTTGTTCCTCTTATTTATGGGCGGTACAGCAACGATGTTACTTGCAAGTAGATTTGAGTGGGCAAAATATATTTTATTTGCCAACACAGACTTAAGCGTTTATTTTGACGGTGTCCCACCAATAGATGGAATGACACTTTCATTTTCAATTTTTATGCTGCTAGTTTACTTCTTTATTTTCCATTTATTTGCATTTGGTGTATTTGCCAAACGAGATGTGGCCGCATAAATTTAAAATTAATCTAGTCGAGTGGATCATACATCCACTCGACTATTTGTTACCTGTCCTAAGTTTAACTAGTTGCTTTAACTTGTATCAACTGGCAAGCTTAATATAGTACATTCATGTACAAAATATGATGATTGAAACTAATCCATATATGTTTAATTACATGATTGCGACAATATGAATACTAAGAGTGAGGGATTTATTTGAAACCATACGGCGCGTTACTAACACTTAGTTTTATTTGGGGGATGTCTTTTTTATTTATTAAATTACTTCTTCCCTACGCAGGACCATGGGCAATAGTCTTTTTACGATGTCTGTTTGGTGTATTACCTTTATACGCTATTTTGTTTTTAAAAAGAAGAGATGAGTTATCGAAAAAACAACCTTGGAAAGCCCTACTTATTGTGGGAATGCTAAACGTAACCGTACCTTGGATGCTAATCAGTCTGAGTGAAATGAAAATTATGAGTAGTACTGCTGCTATCCTTAATGCAACGACACCAATCTTAACTAGCTTGATTGGATTTTTATTTTTTTCTATATTATTATCGAATAAACAGTGGATTGGCATTATCATCGGATTTGTTGGTATCTTGATTTTGCTCGAATTTAACGTTATTCAGCTATTTGGTGATGATTTCATTGGAATTGGCACAATGCTTTTAGCTACTATTTGTTACGGGATTGCCTCACAGTATGCCAAAAAACATTTGAATCAAGATTCTGTCCTTGTAGTCTCCATAGCGACACTAACAGTAGGTACAGTCTTCAGTTTTCTCGGTATGACCTTAACATCCTCCTTTCCGTCAAGTGCATTTTCATCGTTAACTCCGATTGTTGCAATAATTGGTCTCGGTATTTTTGGATCTGGCATATCTAATATATTATTCTTTTATATGGTTAAAGAAAAGAGTGCAGAATTCGCAACATCCGTTTACTATCTAGTACCGGTTACCGCAATGTTATGGGGTGCTTTGCTTTTGGACGAGCCGTTATCAACCAATTTACTATTTGGGTTATTATTTATTTTAGCAGGTGTTTATTTATCAGGGAAAAAGAAGGTGAAATTAGAATATAATTAAATTTTCCCATTAATATGGTGTTCATATAAATAAAATTAGAACCTGTTAGTACAATAAGAAGGAGATATCTAATGTTAGTTATTAATGCTAATCAACAAAAAAGTGTTATGAATATGAAAGAAGTAATTGATGCTTGTGCAACCGCCTTACAAGAATACTCTGCTGGGCGAACAGAAACACCGATTAGAAGTACCCTTCCTGTTGAAAAGTTTCAAGGAAAGTCATTAACGATGCCATCAGTTGCTCCAGATGCTGGGGTAATGGGCCTAAAGCAGGTTAATTCCTTTCCAAATAATATAAAAGTAGGAAAAAAAAGCATTCATGGTGTTGTCTTCCTTTCCGACATCGAAACAGGTGAACCTTTAGCATTGCTAGAAGGATCTTATTTAACTGTTATCAAAACTGGAGCTGTATCCGGGCTTGCTACGAAATTGTTGTCCCGTGAAGACTCGAGTTCCTTGTCTGTGATTGGTACTGGAGAACAGGCACCAGGACTAGTTGAGGCTATCATGACTGTTCGATCAATTAAGGAAATATTCTTGGTGAATCGTACCCGGTCAAAGGCAGAAGAGTTTCGAGAGGAATTACTGAGACAATACAGTACTGATGACTTAACTATTACTGTACTAAGTGATGCCGATGAAGCGGTCGCCAAGGCTGATATTATCGTTACATCTACCGGTTCAACTACACCAGTTTTCTCCGCTGACAGCGTTAAGCAAGGCACCCATATTAATGCGGTAGGAGCATTCCAACCTACTATGCAAGAAATACCCTCACAAATAGTCGCCACCGCTGATAAAATTTTTGTGGAATCAATAAGTGCTGCCTTAGAGGAAACGGGAGACTTACAAATACCAATAAAAGAAGGTGTATTTCAAGCTAGTGACTTGGACGGTGAGTTAGGTACACTAATCGATGGTAAACTAACTGGCCGTATTAATGACCAAGAGATTACCTTGTTTGAGTCGGTTGGATTAGCTGTGGCTGATATCATCGTGGCTGATTTATTATATAAAAAAGCACTCAAGTCTGGTAACGGCACTCACGTAGATATTTGACATTCTATAGAAAATAATAAAACAACTTGGCTCTACGGGTTACCAAGGAGCCAAGTTGTAAATTTAGTTTTTATCCTTTAAACAACCGAGCATTAATTGCAACTACAACCGTACTTAATGACATTAATACAGCACCAACAGCAGGACTTAATACAATTCCTAACGGATAAAGAATACCAGCTGCAAGTGGGATGGTTACTATATTATATCCAGCGGCCCACCAAAGGTTTTGAATCATCTTTTTATACGTTGATTTTGATAGCTCAAGAATCGAAACAACATCTTCGGGATTACTTTTCACTAAAATCACATCAGCTGTTTCCATCGCTACATCTGTACCAGCTCCTACGGCTATACCAAGGTCCGCATTTGCCAAAGCAGGTGCATCATTAACACCATCACCTGTCATCGCAATTTTTAATCCTTGACTTTTTAATGCTTTTATTTTCTCGGCCTTTTCATGTGGTAACACTTCTGCGATGACTTCGTCTAATTTCAATTGATTAGCTACCCACTGGGCAACTTTAGAATTGTCTCCAGTCAACATGATCGATTGCACATGTAAATCCTTCAAACGAGAGACTGCTCGCTCTGCACTTTCCCTTACTTTATCTGCTAGGGCAATCATCCCTGCCAATTCATTACTTATTAATACGAATACAACTGTTTTACCTTCTTCGGAGAATTCCTCAAACTTTTGCGCTTGATAGCTTATTTGTTTTTCTTCCACATATCCTGGACTTACAATTAATATTTCTTTTCCGGCTATAACTCCTTTTAACCCTTTTCCTGTCATTGATTCGAATTTTTCAGGCTCAGTTAAAGTAAGTTTTTGGCTTTTAGCCTCTTCTACTATGCCTTTTGCAATTGGATGTTCTGATTGCGCTTCAAGTGAGGCAGCAATTTGTAACAAATCGTTTTTCTGATACCCTTCTTCAGTAACAATTTCTGTTATACCAAATTCACCTTCAGTTAATGTACCTGTTTTATCAAATACAATCGATTGTATATTTCTTGCTTCCTCAAAGTTTGCTCGATTTCTAATTAATAGTCCTCGCTTTGCCGCTAATGCAGTTGATCTCGCAACTACTAATGGCGCTGCCAGACCCAGTGCATGGGGACAAGCAATGACCATGACTGTTACCATCCGTTCTAACGCATAATCAAACGGAAAGCCTATCACTAACCAAACAATTAGTGTAGTGAAACCAGCAAATAGCGCTAGATAAAATAGCCATTTAGCTGCACGATTAGATAAGTCTTGTGTTTTAGAACGAGACTCCTGTGCTTCTTTTACCATTTTGACTACTTGAGATAGGTAGCTGTCTTCTCCAGTCTTTTCAACTTGGAGCGTCAAAGAGCCTTCCCCATTTATCGATCCTGCTATAACTTGATCATCTGTAGTTTTTTCAACTGGTACTGATTCACCCGTTAGCATCGATTCATTTACATCTGATTGTCCTTTTTCAATTAATCCATCAACAGGGACTTTCTCCCCGGGTTTGACAAGCACCTTATTTCCTTGCACTAATTGATCCACCTTAACATCTTTCATGTCACCATTTTCACCGATTAGATGAGCTTCTGAGGGGATCATTTTTACTAATTCTTCAAGTGCATTAGATGCACCCATTACTGATCGCATTTCGATCCAGTGACCTAGCAGCATGATAACTATAAGAGTAGCTAGTTCCCAGAAGAAATTACTCCCTGAAAGCCCAAATACGGTCAAGGAACTATATACATAGGCAACCACGATCGCTAGTGCTATAAGTGTCATCATTCCTGGATTCTTTTGTTTGAGTTCATCATAGGAACCGGTTAAGAATGGTTTTCCACCATAAAAAAAGATGAAAGTTGCTAAAGCAAATAAAACATACATAACACCAGGAAAGCTAAATTCATATCCCAAAAATGATTGAATCATCGGTGAAAAAATCAAAATAGGAATAGTAACTATTAATGAAATGTAAAATCTTTTTTTAAAATCATCAAGCATGTGGCTATGATCGTGCCCACCATGTCCATGGTTATCATGATCATGGCCTTGATCACCATGTTCATGATCTTTGTGATGATCATAATTGATATTATCCTCATGGTGTTGGTTGTTATCTACATGTTTATGATTATCATGTTTTGTATTGTTTTTTCTATCCTTTTCATACTTTTCATCCATATTAATCCTCCTTATTGTCAGTACTATTAATTATGAATTTAGAGTTATAATAGACAAATACCCCCTATATGTATGAGAAAAACATATGAAATTACACACTTCATTTATGGTTATTGTTTATTGTTCTTCATAATGTAAAGTAGATACAGTTTAAGCAGACATTCTTTTTGAAATAAGCAACCATTGGATGCTAAAGAATCCAATTTCTCTCTTTTTTAGTATTAAATGCAAACAAAACCACTCACCTATCAAATAGGTAAGTGGCTTCTTATACTAATCTGTATTGTTAGTGTCATCTAACTTGAAGATGATAAATAATCAATATCATAATAACCGCCATCAGGATACAACATATAATTGGGATATAGCTTGATATTGGTAATTATAAAATTGACTCACTATCCAAAAAATAAAATCATCTATTTAATAGTATCTTTTTTCTTATCCTTAAGGAAAAAAAGACGGCAACGATTACTATAACGAAAACAATTAGAAAGGTACCACTCTCTTGTTCGGATTCTTCCACAATTTTCTGATCTACTTTGTTTGTCTGCTTATCTTTTTCCTCATCTTCAACTTTCTTTGATAGCTTAAAAGTCACATTAAGATCATCCGATTTTTGATTTATGGTTAACTTCCCATCACTTGATAGCTTAGGTTTAACCTGTTCGCCTACAGACTGTGTGAAGTAAAGATCATCTTGAATTTCATATACTATTCCTTCTTCATCGGTATATTCTTTTCCTTGTTCGATTTTATTGGTCTTAAAATTATCAAAACCATAGTCCAATAATTTTGTTGTATCATTGTAGGCATCTACTTGCGGAGCTTTTAGAACAACGGCTATTAGACTAATATTATTACGTTGTGCAGTTGTTATTAAAGTAAATCCAGATTCCGTTACATATCCTGTTTTACCTCCCGTTATTCCTTCATATGGTTGTTCTCTCATTAATTTATGATGTGTATAAAGTGTCGTATCCCATGACTCACCATTCCAATTTAATTGTTTTGTACCAATTATATCTCTGAAGACTTTATTTTTCATTGCATATTGAGTTATCTTTGCGAGATCAGTTGCAGTAGTTACATGGGCTGGATCAAATAAGCCATGTGGATTTTCAAAATTCGTATTGTTAACACCTATGGTATTTTTCAGATACTTATTTAGACTATCCGAAAAATTCATAACCGAACCTTCAAGGTGTTCGGCAATAGCCACGCCTGTATCATTGCCCGAATTAATAATTAATCCTTCTACTAATCTTCTTAATGATAGTTGTTCTCCTTCATCTAAAAAAACACTTGAACCACCTGTTGACCTTGCCTTTCTACTAACTGTAACAATATCATCTAGGTCCCCTGTTTCGATTGCATAAATTGCCGTTGCAATTTTGGTCAAACTAGCAGGGTACATTTCATTATCTGGGTATTTTTCATATAAAACTTGTCCAGTTTTTTCATCTATTAAAAGCGCTGATTCACTTACTATATTTGGTGTCTTCGAACTTTGATGAGCATCTGCTTCTGCTATAGATAGCTGATTTATTAAAATAATTAATACAATAATAGTTATACACTTATTCATGTTGAACACCTTTCTAAGAAGTCAGTTGATTCCTAACAATAGTATAATTTAAATATGTACAGACTAGGTGTATTTTTTAAAAACGTCATATAGATGTTACTTTTGTTAACAAATTGAAATTATTTTGAAATCTAAAAAGCACACAGAAATTGCTGCGTAAAGTAGCGACTTCTGTGTACCTACAAAAAAATTACTGTTCAAATTTAATCTTAAAAGATCCACTTTTACCAATAAGTTAACGTGTCTAAGACTCCTAAGAAAATTAATACCCATCCGGCAGCAATTTGTACCATTTTACCTATTCTTCTTCCTTTTTTCATAAAAGTACCACCTAGTTCAAAATACCAAATTAAGAATATCGCAATTAATAGTGGCACTGAGGTACCAAGAGCAAAGACAGTTGGTAAAATTGCGCCATAAGTTGTAGATAGAACAATCGGCATAAGAGTAATAAAAAATAAGATAAACATAGTGGGACAAAACGCCAATGTGAAGCTAACTCCCATTAAAAAGCTTCCTAGTTTACTGTCCTTTATATATCTCTCTGGAATTTTTCCTAGATGAATACTCCAATGAAACTTTAAAAAACCGGCCAAGAAAATTCCTATAAGAATCAAAACCGGTCCTATTGCTTTTCTAATAACTGGGATAATTGCTGTAAAACTTGACTGAAACTCCATTCCTAGAAGCCAAACAATAAGTCCCAATCCTGAAAAAACAAGAATTTTACCAAGTATAAAAAAGCAGATATATACCCATGGTATATTTTTCTGTAACGAACGATTACCAAAGATAGTAATTGCACCTAAATTCCCGGTGAATTGACACGGGGCAACAGCCCCTACAATTCCAAGTAACAATGCTGATAAGATAGGAACTGCTTCCCATTGGTTAGCTAAACTTAGAAAAGGAGAACTAAGAAAGTTACTAATATTACTAAAAAATTGATACATATAATAATTCACTCCTAGAATTGCCTTGCTAAAGTCAACGATAACTTCTACATGTACTACTATTATTATAACGGAAAGATTCCATCAGTTTTCATATAAAACATCATAAGATTAAATTAGATTCATTCAGTTAAATTCTTAGTTAGACAGTCAATACCTATCAGCTTCTTAAAACACTGGACCTACTTGATTTATCCATAAAAGTACCATCCCAATAACTACAGTCAATTCAATAGGATATTTATTAACGTTCCCTGATTGTGTGACAAATTAATCTCCCCTTATTTAGAATTCCTACATATAGTATTCATGGGTAGTTATCCTTGGGACATAAATTTGACTACTTTATTCCATTTCAAATCAGCAAAAACCACAAAAAAAAATCCAGGAGTTGGATTCATCCCGGATTTTACAACTTAATATATTGGTGTATTTTCACTTGTCGTGTTTTCTAATAATTCTTTAACTCTAGCAAGGAACTGGCCGCATACTAAACCATCCAATACTCGGTGATCTAATGATAAACATAGGTTAACCATATCTCTTGCGGCAAACATATCATCGATGATTACTGGTCTTTTCACGATAGATTCCACTTGTAATATTGCTGCTTGTGGATAGTTGATTACTCCCATTGATTGAACTGAACCGAACGAACCAGTGTTATTTACCGTGAAGGTCCCATCGCTCATATCTTCTGAAGTTAATTTACCGTTGCGCGCTTTACCTGCTAGTGCAGCGATATCTTTAGCAATTCCTTTAATACTTTTTTCATCTGCGTACTTAATTACTGGTACAAATAATTCTTGGCCTTTTGCAACTGCGATTGATATGTTAATATCCTTACGCTGGATAATCTTATCCCCTGCCCACGAACTGTTGACTTGCGGAAATTCTTTTATGGCCTTTGCGATTGCTTTTACAAAGAACGCAAAGAAAGTTAGGTTATACCCTTCCTCATTTTTAAACTTATCTTTAACACTACTTCGGTATTTAACTAAGTTCGTCACATCAACTTCAACCATCATCCATGCATGTGGGATTTCCGTTGACGAACGGACCATATTTTGGGCAATGGCTTTACGAACACCAGTTACCGGAATTTCAGTGTCTCCATCGGCTGACTGAGCATAGTTCGTTTGTGTAGCTTGTTTATTTTCAACAGGCTCTCTTTCACCTTCAGTTGAAGAAACGGCTTTATCGCTCGCCGATGGGATAACACCTGAGTTGATAATTTTCTCAACATCTTTTCTTGTAATTCGTCCACTTTTTCCAGACCCGTTAACCTTGGTCAAATCAATATCATTTTCCTGTGCTAGACGCAGAACAGCAGGAGAATAACGCGTTTTCATTGATCGATCATCGGTAGTAAATGTTTCTTCGATTGCTTCATCTGCGGTCTGTTTTTCCTCAGGTTTATTTGCTTGTCCAGTGGTTTCTTCATTAGCAACTTCCATGTAACACATCAGTTCTCCAACAGAAATAGTGTCACCTTCAGAGACTACTATTTCCTTAATTGTTCCTGTAAAAGAGGATGGAACTTCCGCATTAACTTTATCTGTCATCACTTCAGCTAATGGATCATATTTATTGACATGATCTCCCTCTTTGACAAGCCATGTACTAATGGTTCCTTCTGTCACACTTTCACCAAGCTGGGGCATGTTAATTTTTTCTGAACTCAAGTTCATATCCCTCCTTATTTGTTAAAATTCAGCAAGTTCACGTATTGCTCGTTCTACTTTGTCCGGGTTTAACATGAATTCTTTTTCAAGCGTCGGAGCATAAGGCATTGATGGTACCTCAGGTCCTGCTAATCGTTTAATTGGTGCATCTAAATCAAATAAACAGTTTTCAGCTATGATCGCTGATACTTGTCCAATGATACTTCCCTCTTTATTATCTTCAGTAATTAGTAATACTTTACCAGTTTTAGAAGCTGCTTCGATAATTCCTTGCTGATCTAATGGATAAACAGTACGGAGATCCAACACATGGGTACTAATACCTTCTGCCTCAAGTTTTTCAGCTGCTTGTAATGCAAAATGAACACATAATCCATATGTAATGACGGTTATATCTGTTCCTTCACGCTTTACATCCGCTTTCCCAATTGGAAGGGTATAGTCATCTGTTGGGACTTCACCTTTTATTAGACGGTATGCTCGCTTATGTTCAAAGAAAAGAACAGGATCTTCATCCCTAATGGCAGACTTTAACAGTCCTTTTACATCATATGGGGTAGATGGCATCACAATCTTTAATCCAGGTTGGTTAGCAAAAATTGATTCAAGTGACTGTGAATGGTAAAGTGCTCCATGGACTCCGCCACCATATGGTGCTCGGATTGTAATTGGACATGTCCAGTCATTATTTGAACGATATCTAATTTTAGCTGCTTCGGATAATATTTGATTAACAGCAGGTAAAATAAAGTCAACAAACTGCATTTCTGCCACAGGTCTCATTCCGTACATCGCAGCACCAATTCCAACACCTGCAATCGCCGACTCCGCAAGCGGCGTATCTAATACCCTGGCTTCTCCAAATTGATCGTATAACCCATCGGTTGCACGAAACACTCCGCCACGCACACCAACATCTTCACCAAGGACAAACACTTTTTCATCTCGTTCCATTTCTTCTTTTAATGCGCGTGTGACAGCCTGTATATAACTCATTACTGGCATTGATAATCCCCCTCCTCACTCAGCGTAAACGTGGTCAAATAACGTTTTTGGGTCAGCATATGCTGCTTTTTCCGCATAATCGGTTGCATCGTTTATGACTTTCATAATCTCTTCTTTATACTTTCCTTCTATTTCTTCTGTTAATAAATTTAATTCTCTTAAATAGGTTGAAAATGATTTTAATGAATCTTTCTCTTTAGCTGTTTCAACCTCTTCTTTTGTACGATAACTGCGATCATCATCATCACTGGAATGTGGTGTTAACCGGTATGATACAGTCTCTACTAATGATGGTCCATCGCCATTTCTGGCCCGGTCCGCTGCTTGTTTAACCGCTTGATAAACAGCAAGAGGATCATTTCCATCTACAGTAACACCAGGCATACCATAACCCTGTGCTCGATCTGACACCTTTTCGCAAGCAAGTTGTTTACTTACTGGCACAGATATCGCATATTGATTATTTTCAACCATGAATATGACCGGAAGTTTTTGTACACCTGCAAAGTTAGCACCTTCATGAAAATCCCCTTGATTGGAGGAACCTTCACCGAACGTAACTAGACTTACAAAGTCTTTCTTCTCCATTTTTCCTGCTAACGCAATACCTACTGCGTGTGGCACTTGTGTTGTCACCGGTGAAGAACCTGTTACGATACGGTTTTTCTTTTGCCCAAAATGTCCTGGCATTTGCCGACCGCCTGAATTAGGGTCTTCAGCCTTGGCAAAGTTAGAAAGCATCAATTCCTGTGGTGTCATCCCAAACGCTAAAACGACACCCAAGTCACGATAATATGGAAGAACATAATCTTTTTCTCGATTTAATGCGAAGGCTGCACCAACTTGAGCAGCTTCTTGCCCTTGGCAGGAAATCACAAAAGGAATTTTCCCTGATCGATTTAGTAACCATAATCTTTCATCGAATTTTCGAGCTAAAAGCATTGTTCGGTATATATCCATTACTTGATCATCTGATAACCCTAACTCTTTATGCCTGTTCTTTGTCACGCTAGCCCTCCTAACTGAATTAGCCATGTATTTTTCTCCCCTCTATTGCCATCGCCACTTCACTAATTGATTCTGACAAGGTTGGATGCGGGTGAATACTCTCAGCTATTTCCAAAGGCGTTGCATCCAATAATTTTGCTAAAGAAGCTTCTGAAATCAAGTCTGTAACATGCGGTCCAATCATATGGACTCCTAACAAATCACTTGTTTTATTATCGACAATCATTTTGACAAAGCCATCTGATTCCCCATAAACAAGTGCCTTTCCTATTGCTTTAAATGATGTCTTAGCTGTTTTTATATCGTAGCCTTGTTCGATTGCTTGATTTTCCGTTAATCCAATTCTCGCTATTTCAGGATTGGAATAAACACAAATTGGAACATTTTGATAGTTCACCTGTATCGGTGATTGATCTGCCATATGTTCAACAGCAACCAATCCTTCATGTGAGGCAACATGTGCTAATTGCATACCGCCGATAACGTCACCAATGGCATAGATGTGAGACTCTTTTGTTTGATAGAACTCGTTTGTTTCTATATACCCGTTATCCGTTTTTAAAATGTCTGTATTTTCTAAACCAATGTTTTGAACATTAGGTTCTCTACCAATCGAAACTAATAGTTTTTCAGCTTGAAAGCTCTTATTATTGTCTTTATGTTCTGCTTGAATTTCTATTCCATCTTCCTTTTTTAACGTTTCCGGAAGCACTTTTGCATTGGTAACTATAGCAATTCCTTTTTTCTTTAATAACCTTTGAGTTTCTTTCGATATTTCTTCGTCTTCATTAGGCAGGATTCGATCGGCATATTCTAAAACTGTAACATCGACATCAAAATCAGATAGCATTGATGCCCATTCAATACCAATCACGCCACCACCAACAATAATGATTGACTTCGGTAGCTGATCCAATTCGAGTGCATGGTCTGAATTTAAAACAAATTCACCATCTGACTCTAAACCAGGCAGTTCTTTTGGCCGGGACCCTGTTGCAATTAAAACATTTTTCGGGATAAGCATTTCGTTTTCTTCCCCGTTATTCATTTCAACAGAAATTGTACCAGCGCTTGGGGAAAATATTGATGGACCCAAAATCCTCCCGAACCCGTGATAAATATCTATTTTCCCCTTTTTCATTAGACCTTGTACACCATTATGTAATTTTTCTACTATGTTATTTTTTCGTAATTGCACTTTTTCAAAGTTAATCGTCGGTTGACTTAATTCAACTCCGAATTCATCTGCTAGTTTTGTCTGTTTGTACACTTCTGCGCTTCGGAGTAATGCTTTTGATGGAATACAGCCTTTGTGTAAGCACGTTCCTCCAAGCTTATTACTTTCAACAATCGCAGTCTTTAACCCTAGCTGTGATGCACGGATAGCAGCGACATATCCACCAGTACCTCCACCGACTACAACTAAATCATATTCATAAGCCATAGTGAATACTCCTCTCTACCTAATTAGGATACTTCTTAGGAGCTTCCTCCTCTTTAAGTACACGTAATGTACCTTTAGCCAAAGCTTGCAATTCATTTTCACCAGGATAAACGAGTATATCCGCAATCCAATCAACACGCTTAGAAATTAATGAGATAAACTCTTTTGCATAAGCAAGACCGCCAGTAAGAGCTATTGCATCAACCTTACCCGCTAATACTGCACTCATCGAACCGATTTCTTTAGCGACTTGATAAGCCATTGCTTGATAAATCTGGTCTGCTTTTTGGTCACCATTTTTAATCCTTTTTTCCACTTCGAGTGCATCATTTGTTAGTAAGTGACCCATTAACCCACCGTGACCAACAATCTTCTTCATCATTTCCTCACGATAATATTCTCCAGAAAAACACATTGATATCAATTCTCCAGCTGGTACGGTCCCTGCTCTTTCAGGTGAGAAAGGACCATCCCCATGCAATCCGTTATTAACATCGATGACCTTTCCATTTCTGTGAGCACCGACCGTAATACCTCCACCCATGTGTACGACAATTAAGTTCACTTCATGATAAGAACTGCCAATATCAGTCGCAGCTTGCCTTCCAACTGATTTTTGGTTTAATGCATGGAATATACTTATTCTTGGGATTTCTGGAACACCTGAAACTCTTGCAATCTCGTCTAGTTCATCAACCACGACTGGATCGACTATATAGGATGGAATATTCAATCCACTTGCAATTTCAAAGGCAAGAATACCGCCAAGGTTTGAAGCATGCTCTCCGCTATAGCCAATTCGTAAATCTTCAAGCATTTCCCCGTTAACTTCATAGGTTCCGCCTTCTATCGGACGTAATAGCCCTCCCCGTCCACAAACGGCACTTAGTTTTGAGATATTAATTCCTTCATAATCTAATTCATCTAAGATAATCTTTTTTCTGAATTCATATTGATCGTTGACTCGATTATATAAGTTAATTTCTTCCACGTTATGTCTAATTACTTTTTCGAAAATACACGTTTCATTATCAAAGACACCTATCTTGGTAGAAGTCGATCCAGGGTTAATCACCAAAATTCGATTTTTGTGTTGCAAAACGATCCCCTCCACCTACTATCTTCTACTCAAAATATGGTGCTCGTTCATTAAGAATTGACTTCTAGATTGTTTCATGGTTAAAATCCGCTCTTCTGCCAATCGGTCAGCTGCAACATAGGTAGGGATACCGTCTCTTCTAGAAATCTCAAATACTCTTGATAAGTTATCATAAATCTTTTCAACACTTTTAAATGCTCTTTCTTTGTTGTAACCACTTAGTTCGTCGGCAATATTTATTACACCACCGGCGTTAATAACAAAATCTGGGGCGTAGACAATTCCTTTTTCATGCAGGATATCACCATGTTTTGTTTCTTGAAGCTGATTATTAGCTGCTCCTGCGACTACCTTAGCTTTAAGCTTTGAGATGGTATCATCATTAATTGTGGCACCAAGCGCACAAGGTGCATAGATGTCACAGTCAACTGCGTAGATATCACTTGGATCTACTGCTTTAGCACCAAAGGCTTCAACTGCTTTATTTACAGCTTGTTTGTTAATGTCGGTGACAATTAGATTTGCTCCTTCACCATGGAGATATTCACACAATGTATAAGCGACATTACCAACACCTTGGACCGCAACTGTTTTACCTTCTAACATGTCAGACCCAAAAGCTTCCTTAGCAGCTGCTTTTATTCCTTTATATACACCATATGCGGTTACTGGTGACGGATTACCGGACGATCCAAATGCTGGAGAAATCCCTGTAACAAAGTCTGTTTCTTCGTGAATAAGATCCATATCATATACAGTTGTTCCAACATCTTCGGCTGTTATATAGCGTCCATTTAACCCTTGAATAAATCGACCAAAAGCTCTAAACATCGCTTCATTTTTATCTACTTTCGGATCACCAATAATAACTGTTTTACCGCCACCTAGGTTTAACCCTGCGGCTGCGTTTTTATAAGTCATTCCTTTTGATAACCTTAACGCATCAACAATAGCTTCTTCTTCAGATGCGTAAGTCCACATTCTAGTTCCACCTAATGCCGGTCCGAGTGTTGTATCATGAATAGCAATAATAGCTTTCAAACCAGAATGTTTATCTTGACAAAAAACCAATTCCTCATAATCGTAGCTTTCCATATATTTAAAAATTTCCATAATTATTCCTCCTAAATCTTCTCTACGTTGTTTTAAAAAAGCGAAAACTCTTATTTCTATTTACTACTGCTAGTTAAGGCGACAAGAGGGCAAGTGATAAAGAATATAACTTACTATCAGATGTATCTGACCTAGAAGTTAATACAATTGGAGCTTTAGCACCGCATATCACTCCAGCCACTTTTGCTTTGGAAAAATAAATAAAAGACTTATATAAGGCATTCCCGACTTCAATTGTTGGAACTAATACTACATCCGCTTGACCTGCCACTTCAGAATCAACTTTTTTTTGCTTAGCCGCTTTAGCTGAGACTGCTACATCAAAGGCTAATGGCCCATCAACTAAACAATCTTTAATTTCTCCAAGCTGTTGCATTTGTTTTAACTTTGCTCCATCAGTTGTTGCTATCATAGCAGGATTGACAGTTTCCACAGCTGCTAAAACAGCAACTTTAGGATGATCTATATCTAAGCTCCTGGCTACCTCAACAACGTTATTTAAGATTTGCACTTTTTCGTTAAGAGTAGGAGCGATATTCATTGCTGCATCTGACAAAAAGATCAATTTTTCGTGATTAGGTATTTCAAACAAGGACACATGTGAAAGTATATTACTTGTCCTTAAACCAAATTCCCTATTTAGCACTGCTTTTAACAACAGCTTAGTAGGTAAATTGCCTTTCATTAAAACTTGTGCAACCTTATTGTCAACAGCTTTGACAGCCTGTACTGCAGCATCTTCATTTGAATCCACATGGACTACAGAAACAAATTCAGTTATCAAGTGTAAGTCTATTTCTGCTGCTAAGCGTTCAATATTCTGCTTATCACCGAACAATAAGAAATTACATAATTCTTGTTTAATTGCTGATTTAACGGTATGTAATACTTCAAGATCTGTTGCTTGTGCAACAGCAACCGTTTTCTTATTCTTGATAGCAATTCGTCCCAAAAGTTCTTCCAAGTTCTTCATCATTTACCTCCAGGAAACATGATATAGTAATATATCATGCAATTAACATGCCAACACTTGTTTTTTTAGCCATTCATTTTATAATTTTTCTATTTTGAATCAAATAAAACCCTTTTTTGCACTGTTTTGTATTTTTTTAAACTTTTAATTTAGATGTATAATAAACTAGTTATCATTTATTAGACTATGCAAAATCATTCATTTTGAAATATTTTGCATGTCATCTTTTTCAATTTTATATTTTTCCATTTTGTAATAAAGATTTCTAATCGAGATACCTAGAGCAATTGCAGTTTTCGTCTTATTGAAATTATTCGCGATAAAAGCTTGCTTAATAATTCGATGTTCGTGGGCCTCAACGGAATGCTGTAATGTTTCCAGGTTCCACTTAATTCCGCTCTCCTCTGGTTGTTTTATTTTTTTTGCAGGAATTAATTCCGGAATATGCTCTAGTTGAATCACTTCTTCATTAACCTCCATATAGATCATTGCTCGACTTACGACATTCTCAAGTTCTCTTATATTACCTGGCCAATGGTATTGTTTTAAATAATCAATCGCTTTACCCTCTATCGAATTGACATTTCTGCCGTAATCTTCATTAATTTTATAAATGGAATTATACACCAAATCTTCTAGGTCAGAGATTCTTTCTCTCAGAGAAGGTATATAAATTGGTAACCTATTCAAGCGATAGTATAAGTCTTCCCTGAACTCCCCTGTCATAATTGCTTTTTCTAAATTAACGTTCGTTGCGGTAATAATTCTTACATCAATAACGACCGGGTTTGTACCACCGACTCTAACAATTTCATTTTCCTGCAGAACACGTAATAATTTCGCCTGCATTTGAAGGGAAAGTTCACCAATCTCATCCAAGAAGATACTTCCATTATTCGCTTCTTCAAAGTAGCCTTTTTTACCACCTCGTTTAGCTCCCGAAAAAGCACCCTCTTCATAACCGAATAGCTCACTTTCCAATATAGACTCAGCAATTGCAGCGCAGTTTACACGAATGAATTTATTATGCCTACGATCGCTTTCATTATGAATAGCATGAGCAAACAATTCCTTACCTGTTCCAGAATCTCCTCTTAAAAGCACGATCGCAGGGGTTTTTGCCCCGACTTTAGCTTGTTCAACAGCCAACTTCATTTCATTAGAAGTACCGATGATATCATCAAACGTATATTTAGCTTCTAAGTTTCGAATGATTTGTCTAGCTCTTTTCAATTCACTTGTAAGTGATTGAATCTCAGATACATCATGCAAAACCCCTACACTACCTTTAAGTTTTCCATCTACGATAATTGGCGCTACATTTACTAAGACATCCCTATTAGAAGGACCTACTTTTAACCGAACACCTCTTACCGGTCTCCTTGTCTTCAATACCTTCATATGCATGCTTTCGCCTTCAGAAATATCCACTGAAGCAGGTTGTCCAACAATATCCTCTTCTGTTAAACCAGTTATCTTCGTGTAAGCCGGATTTACCATAATACCATTTCCATCTTCATCTACCACGCTAATCGCTTCGTCTGATGAATGAAATATTGCTTCCAACATTTTCTTGACTTCTTTTAAACCCGTTACTTCTTCTGCTAACTCAACAATCTCTGTTATATCTCTGAATACAGCAAAAGCTCCCTTTAAATTTTGTCTAGAATCAATAATCGGAATTCTTGTTGTGATTATTTTTTTGCCATTTTCTAATACAAGCTTTTGATTGACTTCTTGTTTTCTTGTTTTTAAAATTTGTGGAAGTCTTGATTTTTCTATCAATTGTCGGATTGGATTAGAAATAAAATCCGCTCTATTAATACCTACAATTTCTTCAGCTCTTTGATTTACAAACGTAACTCTCTCATTAAGATCAATGACAATCATACCTTCATTAATGTTATTAAGAATCAATTCCTGATTATCTGTTTGTAATTTCAATTGTTGTAAAAGTGTTTCTTTATCTTCCATTAATTCAGCTGTTATGTAAGCTACCGATCCGGGTATAACAACTGTATTGTGATTTCTTTTTTTAACAATTTCATTCAAAATTTCTTGCGATCCTGTTGTTTCAATGATTATATCGATATCTTCATTAATCCATTGACGCCAGTCATCACTAGTTTTAATATCATTTCTTTTTGCTAGTCGTAAACCAGGTGCATTTGCATCAATATCAACAATTGCCATAATTTTCATTCGTTCTACATCTTTGAGCAGCTTAAGTAGAGCCGTTCCGCCCTTACCAGCACCAATAATTAATACTTGCTTCATTCATTTATCACATCCTGCATTTTTTTGCATGTATTCATCTTATACCGAACTGCATAATTTGGCAAGAAGTCATCAGTTTTCATACTTCCAAGGCTTTGCTATACTAAAAAGGATGAGAGGAAAGGTGATGCAATGTGAGACTTGTTGCTTTAGTAATATTAGTAATCCCAGGGCTTGTTGCTACGCTTGGAATAAAGCTGATGCGTGACGCAGTTTTTGGTCTTTTCTATCCGATATTATTTCACTCAGCCATTCAATTTGTAGTGGGACTTCTGTTTTTTTTAGGCGGTATTGCTTTTATTGGAGGTTTTATTTTACATAGGGATAGAAAAAGAAATCTTACCAAAGGTCGATTTAAGAATAATGAGAATAATAAAAAATAAAGGTAGGTGGTGTATGTAATGGACAAATACTTTGATATGTTTAAAAACCAGTATCCCTTTAATTTATTAACCGACCAAGAATTCATTCAAATAACCGACGGCGCACAGGTAAGAGAATTTAGAGAGAACGAATTTATTATACACGAAGAAGATAATGAAGAATCAGTTGAGATACATTTTTTTATATCAGGGCTAGCAAAAAATATCATGCATCGTTCAAATGGGAAACAAGTGTCCATTCGCTTTTACTATCCTGGTGACCTAATTGGAATGATGATTATGCTTTCTAGTGGAGAAATGAGATTTTCTGTTCAAGCACTAGAAAACTCTAAAACAGTCCGCTTAAACAAAGCTAACTTTATGGAAGTAATGACAAACAATACAAACTTTTCGAAAGTAGTGCTAGACGGTATTAGTAATTTAATGAAAAGCTTATATCAAGAAGTAAAATACAAAAGTTCTGATACCGATAATCAGAATGAAAAAGAGTTATATAAAAAACGCGTTGATACTTTTATGGAATTACCCGTCTTCATTGATCCAAACCAATCAATTGAAGAAGCTGCAAGGTACCTCCAACAAAAGGAATTGGAAGGTTTGATTGTAAGTAACGGTAATGCTGAAATGAGCGGAATGATAGGCTACACGGAAATTTTAAAAGCTTATCTTCAAAATAATCATAAAAGCTCGGTAAGAAACTATATGAAAGAGGATATGTATTCGGTAACTGATCAAGATTTTATCTACGAGGCTCTAACCTATTTGAAGCATCATCCAACAGTAATAATTCCTGTCTTTCACAAGACAAAAGTTGTAGGGTTCTTAAGGCAATCATCTTTTTTTGATATTAAAGATTCTGTTTACTTCGACACTAGCTATCGAATATCAAATGCCAATTCAATTGAAGAGTTGAAAAATCTTTCTCCTTTAAATAACAAACAGTTTCAACTATTTGTTAAACAATTGATTGATGAAGGCACACTGGGATATGACATTTGCGAATTAATTTCAAGTTTAAATGATCGTATCCATAAACAGGTGATTCACATAGCTGAGGATGAAATGATTAAGGAAGGTTATGGCCCCCCTCAAATTAACTATTGCTTCATTGTAATGGGAAGTGAAGGTCGTAAGGAACAAGGATTTAGTACCGATCAAGATAACGGATTAATCTTGTCCGACTATAAACACTTTCAAGATTCTGAAAGGATTGATTTATACTTTAAGAAGATAAGTGAAAAAATTAATTTCATGTTAGAAAAATGTGGATTCCCCTTATGTACAGGTGGGATAATGGCTAAAGAAGATAAATGGAGAAAAACGTACTCGCAGTGGTCCAATGATTTAACTGATTGGGTAGTGAAAATAGATGCGGCTGAAATCAGAGATTTTACGATTTTCACCGACTTCCGCCCCATCTATGGTGATTATTCTTTAGCATATAAATTGAGAGATGAGCTTACAATAAAAATTAAAAAATCATTGAACCTTCACCAATTACTTATGAAAGACACTTTAAGATTTAAGGTTCCCATCCAACCATTTGGCAGGATGATTCGAATAGGAAAGAACAGAAATTTAAATTTAAAAAAATCGGCCACCATGCAAATTGTAAATGTCATCCGAATTTATTCGGCAAAAAATGGCATTGATGATCCCAATACAATTAATCGGCTTGATCAATTAGCTAAAGAAGAGAGATTTCACCCAAGAGATGCAGAAAATGCAAAGCTTGCTTTGCACAGATTACTGACGTTTAGATTAACTCAAAATTTAATTCAATTAGATAAGGAAGAATCATTAACAAATGAGATTGATGTTCAAAAACTATCTAAAGATGAAAAAAGAAAATTAAGAGAAGCACTATCAATAGCTAAACGACTACAACAAGTGATTGAATTAAGTTTCAACCGGAATCGGGTGGTATAATGTTACCAATCGATTTACAAATATTAAAATATTTCTTTTTTGAGAAGCCGATTTATCATTATAAAATTAAACCCTATTTTAAACTAGAAACATACGAAGAATTAACGAATGCACTCAATCAGTTTCAACGAAAAGAAGCTTTAGAATTCAGTAACCTTGATGAAACACCTTTTACAATTTTCGATTTAGAAACTACAGGTTTGATCCCGGAGGTTGGTCACGAAGTTATTTCGATTGGCGCAGTTCAAATAAACGGATTAAAACATTGTAGAATTGAAAGATTTCATGAAATAGTAAAACCCATTCGACCAATATCGAAAAAATCTTCCGAATTAACTGGGATTGATTATAAAGATATTAAGAACGCTAGGCCATTTATTGAGGTTTTCAAGGATTTTTTAGCATTCAGTAAAGACTCAATTCTAGTTGCACACCCAGCTAAATTTGATATGAGATTCTTGCAAACGATGCTAAAGAGATGGAAACTGCCCGTTTATCAGCCGTATGTAATCGATTCTCAGCTAATTGCTAGATGGGTATTACCTGAAGAAAATTATCAGTTAGATTCGCTAATTCGCCATTATAATATTGAGCAATTAGAAAGACACCATGCCTTAAACGATGCCATCATGACTGCAGAATTATTCGAAATTCTTTTAGAACAAGCAATTAACCGAAATATTCGAACCTATCAGGATTTAAACGACGCCTTACAGCCTTTCAAGTTTAATCGCAGTCCAGTAATAAAACATCGTGACTGGTCATAATTGACCAGCCACGATGTTTTATTTGAACTTATAACTCCAGACAGACTTAAAAGGTATCATTCAAAAAATGATTTATATAAGGCTTTAACTGCATTATTAACTCCAGAAGCTTTAATTCCAAACATTAATGATACCTCTGAAGAACCTTGATTAATCATTTCCAAGTTAACATTTGCCTCTGTAAACGCTGCTGTTGCTTTACCAGCTATTCCAATTGTGCTATTCATACCTTCTCCGACAATCATTATTAGAGCAAGATTGCGTTCGACATGAACCATATCAGGGTCAAGCTCTGCCTTAATTCTCTCGATTACCTTCTGTTCCTTCTCGACCGACAGTTGACTTTCTCTTATAATCACAGACAAATCATCAATCCCTGATGGCGTATGTTCAAATGAAATACATTCATCTTCTAAAATGTGTAAAAGACGACGACCAAAACCTAATTCTCTATTCATTAAGTATTTACTCACATACAAACTAAGAAACCCTGTATCACTAGCTATGCCTACTACTGGATTATCACCTGTTTCTTTTTGAGATACAATAATCGTCCCTAGGCCATTTGGATTGTTTGTATTTTTAATACATACTGGAATACTTGCTTTAAATGCAGGAATTAATGCTTCATCATGGAACACTGAAAATCCTGCATAAGATAATTCTCTCATCTCTTTATATGTTAAAGCAGTAATTTCTTTTGGATTATCAACAATAGTTGGGTTTACACAATAAACAGAATCAACGTCCGTAAAGTTCTCATATAGATCCGCCTTAATTCCAGCAGCAACGATAGATCCCGTTATGTCCGAACCACCTCGTGAAAAAGTGACTAATTTACCTTCCTTTGTATAACCAAAAAAACCAGGAATAACAACAATTTCTTTGCGCTCTCTTAATTTATAAATTTCATCGAAACTTTCGTCTAATATTTGTGCACTTCCTGGTTCATCACTTACAATGATACCAGCTTCTTGAGGACTTAAATAAGTTGCCTCTAACCCTAACGATTGTAAGTATGCACTAAGTACTTTAGCCGATGAATCCTCCCCGATTGCTTTTATTGCGTCAACTTTTAATTCATCACTATATTCAGATGCTAGCACTTTCTCTAAATCCTGCTTAATTTCCTTCAAAACATTTTCTGGCAATTGTAATTGCTCCGTTATCTCTTTAAAACGAACCATAACTTGTTCTAGTTGGTAATCATAAGAATCCTCATTGAAATACGCTTGACCGAGGTCAATTAGCAAGTCAGTAACTTTTGTATCTTCTTTGAACCTTTTACCAGGCGCTGATACAACAATTGCTCTACGATCTGAATCATCCATAATTATATTAGCAACTTTTTTTAATTGTTCTGCACTAGCTACAGAACTTCCTCCAAATTTTGCTACCTTCATAATTAACCTCTCCATTTATACCGTTTATTGTTTTTGTGTACAATTCAAAATATTAACATACTTCAGGAATAATTGTTATCCAAAAACAGTAGTATAAAGCAGTCTATGATGGAGAATTGCTCCGTTTTTAACCTTTAACATGGTTAATTTGTTAGATTTTACTGATATTTGACACTATTTACTAACTAAAAGACCTTGAAATAATATCAAGGCCTTTATCTAAAAATAATTTACACTAAAACACCTTTTGGTCATTTAGGTTGCAAATCGTCCTCATTTATAAACTATTTTTTTATAAACATTTGTGTCCAATAATAACCATCTTTAGTATAGCCAACTCCTATATGTGTAAAATTACCATTCAGGATATTTTTTCGATGGCCAGGACTATTCATCCAAGCTCTAACTACCTCTTGTGGTGTCCGTTGCCCTTTAGCAATATTCTCTGCAGCACTCCGATAACTTATCCCAAAGTCTTTCATCATTGTGAACGGAGATCCATAGGTCGGACTCGTATGTGAAAAATAATTATTATCACGCATATCTTCTGACTTATATCTAGCAACTCTTGACATTTGCCAAGCAGGCTTCAATGCAGATAAACCCTGCTTGGCACGTTCTTGATTCGTTAATTGAATAACTTGATGCTCAGTGTGCTTAATAGTATCAATGGTGGGTATATTCAATTTTTGGTTAGGGTAAATTAGATCAGGATTGTCTACCTGTGGATTAGCTTCAATGATCTCTGTTACTCCTCTTTTGTACTTAACTGCAATTTTCCACATACTATCACCAGGTTGAACTGTATAAGTTTCTGCTGCCAAAGCAGAAAGTGGTGTTAATATGAATAAAAATAATGCTAGAAATACTACTATGTTCTTCATATGTGAGCCTCCTTTTAATGATAAATTCCCTCAAATTGGTTAATTTTATTCATTAAAAGTCGAGAAAACGAAGCTATTTACATAATTGTTATTTTTTAAAAATAACAGGATTATATTTATGGATTTATGGGTATAAAAAGTATAAATACGAATATGGAGAAATCAAATATGTCAAAACTAGAAGCAAAGATCGTTAATCTAAGATTGGAAATGTACGAGGCTTACAATTTGAACCCCCACAGTGGTGAAGTATTAAAGATATCACAGGAATTAGATAAACTAATTAATGAATATATAAAAAAGAAAAGTAACCCCACCAGTAGTTAGGTGAGGCTATACATCAAAGTAAGTATTCATTCGTTATTTCAACCTGAAAATTAGCTAGCACGGTGATCTAAACGCAACCTGTCCGCTACCATTGCAATAAATTCGGAATTGGTTGGTTTTGCTTTAGTAAGACTAACAGTATAACCAAATAATGACGAAATGGAATCCATGTTACCTCGACTCCAAGCTACCTCAATTGCATGCCGTATTGCCCTTTCTACTCTTGAAGCCGTTGTATTATACTTCTTCCCGATATCCGGATAAAGAACTTTAGTAATCGATCCTAATAATTCAATATCATTATAAACCATTGTAATTGCTTCTCTTAAGTACATGTACCCTTTAATGTGAGCAGGCACACCAATTTCATGAATAATATGTGTGATGTTAGCCTCAAGGTCTATTTTTTTATCTCTATTCCCTCTTTGTTTTACCCCCTTTTTTTCTAACGCTGGAGTAATACCATACACTTGTCTAATCTGGTCACCTAAACTTTCCAAATCAAATGGCTTTAAAATAAAATAAGAAGCTCCTAAATCAACTGCCTTTTTTGTCACTTCTTCTTGCCCAAAAGCAGTTAACATAATTACGTTTGGATATTTTTTCCTTTCAAGACCTCTAATCTTACCAAGAACTGCCAGACCATCTACATGAGGCATAATAATGTCAAGAACCAAAACATCTGGTTCAATCTCTTCTAATAGTTCTAAGCAATCCTTTCCATTATAGGCAGTGCCGATAACATCAATATCTGCTTGACCCTCAAAATAATCCTCCATTAATTGAATTAACTCACGGTTGTCATCGACTAAACATACTTTAATTTTCTCCACATTCAGTTCCTCCTTAACGTATTGCGCTAATCTTCAAGTAACAGTTTCGACACAAGTTCGAAAAATCCTTCTTTTAATCAAAAAACATTATGTTTTTTTCCATTTACTTTAGTTTTCTTTAGTTTTCTTAGTTTTTCGATTCATTATGACAAATCACGACCACGGCCTGTCGAATAATCTTTATTTTAACATATAATCTTCAAAAGGAGAGAGTTCTTACCAATGTTGATAAGAACTCTCTTTAATCCACTTATATTAACTTGCTTCTTGTTTTTGTTTTTTATAAATGTCTATTCCTGCTTCATCTAACATCCATTCAATATGCACACCATAACCAGACGTTGGATCATTAACAAACACATGTGTTACAGCGCCGATTATTTTGCCATTCTGAATAATCGGGCTCCCACTCATTCCTTGTACAATTCCACCAGTTTTATCTAATAAATCTTGATCGGTTATTTTAACAATCATCCCTTTTGTTGCAGGGAATTTTTGTGGAACACTATTTACAATTTCGACATCAAATTCTTGAACTTCTTCACCATTCACTACTGTCAAAATTTTGGCAGGTCCTTGTTCCACTTGATTAGATAACGCAATTGGCATTGGCTCATCCATTTTTCCATTGGAAATACTCTGATTTAGTTTTCCAAATACCCCAAATGGACTGTTTTTCGTAATATCACCGATTGCATCATTACCACCTAAAAATTCTGCTTGCTTTTCACCAGGTGTCCCGTTGCTGCCTTTTTCAATTGATTTTATATTTGATTTTACGATTGTACCGTTATGGATTTCTATCGGTTTTCTCGTATCCATATCAGAAATAACATGACCCAAAGCACCATATTTCTTCGACTTGGGTTCATAGAAGGTCATCGTACCAATGCCTGCTGCGGAATCTCTAATATATAAACCAATTCGGTACTCGTCCTCCTTTGAATCAAGATATGGTTTTAATTCAGTGTTGAAAGTTTCTTTTCCTCTCTTTATTTTTACATCTAATGATTTATCACTTTTCCCTGCTTCTTCTACAAATGGAGCAACTTCTTGCATATTATTAATTTCTGTCCCATTTATTTCAAGAAGTGTATCACCAATTTGGATGTCAGCTTCCTCACCTGGAGAAACTTCACTTTCATCTGTCTTAATTAAGTGATGTCCTACAACTAACACTCCTAATGTCTGAAGGTTCACTCCAATTGATTGCCCACCAGGGATAATTTTGAGGTCGTCCAGAACGTCTACATTTACTTTCTTGATCGGGAGTCCAGCCAATTCATATACGATACTGCTTTCACCTGTTGCCAGCGTCTTAAACTCTGTTGAATTTAAAGCCTCGATCACTCGGTCTGATTCTGAGTTCTTCACATTGACACCTTGTCCCATGGCTGGGACACTTATTGAGTCTTGTTTATGAAAAGTAGTTATTTTGTCTGGTATTGAAAGATAAGTCTGTATCGGCGTAACAAATGGAATACACAGGAAAGCAACAAGGAGCAAGATGCCTATCCCATTTCTAAAGTTGTTGAATCTCAAGTAAATTCACTCTCCTCGTTCCTAACCCACATTTTTAATTTCTGTGTACTTCTAATTTGACCTTAGAATTGATTTTTTAAACCCTGAAAAGATGAGAAAAAAGGGTTATCTTTTCCTCTATTGTCTTTGAATTTTTATTAAAATCATGCATAGAATAGATAAAAACATGAAAAAGAAAAAAATAAAAAAACCTCACCATCATCAACAGACGGCAAGGATTTTTATTTATTCGTATCGTTTTTAAATTTATTAGCAAGCTCAATCAATTCTCTAGCATGTTTTATAGATGTTTCTGTTAACTCTGAACCTGTTATCATCCGGCTAACCTCTTCAACACTTTTCTCCTCAGTTAACTCATTTACAGTGGTGCTTGTTCTTTTGTTTGTTACGTTCTTTTCAATTAATAGGTGTGTATCGGCCATTGATGCAACTTGAGGTAAATGAGAGATGCATAACACCTGTGATCCACTAGAGATACCATGGATCTTCTCTGCTATCGATTGGGCAACTCTTCCACTTACTCCAGTATCTACCTCATCAAAGATTACACTAGTTACTCCCTGATGCTTCGAAAATGTTCGTTTTAGTGCCAACATAATCCTTGATAGTTCACCACCAGACGCAACTTTATTAATTTCTTTTAACGGTTCCCCTGGGTTTGTAGTGATTAAAAATTTAACTAAATCAAAACCATTTGTAGAAAGTTGAGTTGGTTTTTCTTCGTACAGAAAATCTTTATTTTGACCTTTTTTAGCAGTGATACTAACGTCAAAAGAAGCCTTTTCTAAATATAAATCTTTTAATTCCTTATGGATATCTAAAATTAAGGATTTTGCTGCTTTTTTTCTTATGTCATGCAAGTGTTTTGCTTCCAAAAAAGTATCTTCGGTTAGACTTGACAGTTCATCTGAAAGCTTAAGTAGGTGTGAATCTCTATTTTTTATTTCATCAATTTCCTCTTCAATTTTCGCTAAATATTCTAACATGTCATTGACCGTAGGTCCGTATTTCTTTTTTAAACGATTTAATTCACTGAATCTGCTTTCTATTTCGTTCAATCTTTCTGGATTAAACTCTAGTTGATCAAGAAAATTCCGAAGATCATAGGACATCTCTTCGATTAAGAAATAGTGATTAGAAAACTCTTCTTTTTTTATTTCTAGTTCCTTTTCATACTCACCTGCTGCTTCGAGGCCATTTAAGGCTAAGGATAACCAGTCAAGTCCCTTTTGGTCGCCATAAAGGGCTTGATATGCGTCATTCACTCCATTGTAAATTTTCTCATAATTAACTAATTTTTCACGCTCGGTAGACATTTGTTCATCTTCATCAGGCATTAATTCCGCTTCTTGTAATTCATTAAATTGAAATTCTAATAAATCTAACCGTTGTGCCATTTCCTGTTCATTTTCATTAAGGGTTTTATACCTTTTTCTTAACGCGGAAAGTTTTTTATATAAATGAGTGTACTCTTGTTTAATAGGGTCTATTTTGTCCCTTTTATACAAATCAAGTAGCTCAATATGTCGATCTACATCCATTAATGATTGTGTTTCATGTTGACTATGAATGTCGATTAAAGTTTTTCCGAATTCCTTCAATATACCAAGTGTTACAAGTTTTCCGTTAACTCGGCAAATGCTCTTACCACTAGAAGTGATTGTACGATTAAGCACAACCATCCCATCGCCCTCAATAGTAATACCATACTCCTTACCCTTCGCATAAACAAGGTGTTTAGAATCTTCAATAATAAAAAGACCTTCTAGGTTAGCCTTTGAAGTACCATAACGAACAAATTCTACAGAACCTCTACCACCAGCTAGTAATTCGACAGCATCAATTATGATTGACTTACCTGCGCCCGTTTCTCCAGTTAGAACCGTTAATCCTTCTTTAAAAGTAACGGTTATTTCATCAATAATTGCGAAATCTTTTATCGAGAGTTCAGTTAACACATTTCTCACCTCAATTTATGGTGTTTAAAATAATTAACAAATATTGAATTTAGAGCATTTCTAATAATCGATTTTTAATATCTTTGGTATCTTCTTCAGTTCTACATATGATTAATATTGTATCATCGCCACAGATTGTACCTAGAATTTCATGCCAATCTAAATGATCTATTAACGCACCAACCGCGTTCGCATTACCAGGCAATGTCTTCATAACAATGAAGTAACCTGCCTCATCAATCCGGACAAAAGCGTCCATAATTAATCTTCTTAATTTTTCCAGTGGATTAAAACGCTGATCAGCTGGAAGGCTATACTTATACCTACCATCTATCATGGGAACTTTTACTAGGTGAAGCTCCTTTATATCTCTTGATACAGTAGCTTGAGTTACGTTGTATTCTAGGTTTCGTAGGCGATTGACTAAATCATCCTGTGTTTCAATATCGTTATCTGTGATAAGTTCTCTAATTCTGATATGCCGTTGTCCCTTATTCATAGTCACCCTCCATTCAAGTGCACCTATTATTTATTGTTGTTAAAGAAGAAAAATTTTAACTGTCTAAACGAAATCTAGTCAGACTCTTAAGTTAAACTATCTACTGTTGTACAACTTAAATAAACTAATACAACCAACATAAACTGGACTACATAAACATATGTAGCCCAACAGTATCATGTATGACTGTGTGTTTGATGTGCTTTATCGACTACTCTGTCAATTTCGACATTATTCATTCCATTTCCTTCTTTTTGTTGTTTATCCCAAAATAAATTCACTAAAAACTCTATATTTCCATCGCCGCCAGTGATTGGAGAGAAGGTCAACGATTTAACTTGATATCCCTCTTGTTCAGCAAACGTTATTATATTGGTTAAAACTTGTTTGTGAATTAGAGGGTCGCGTACAATTCCTTTTTTGCCTACCTGACTTCTACCAGCTTCAAATTGTGGTTTAACAAGAGCAACTACATCACTACCACTAGCAAGTAACTTAGATAGTACAGGCAGAATTAATTTTAATGAAATAAATGAAACATCGATTGTTGCGAAATCCGGAATACCATGAGTGAGCTGATCAGGTGTTACATACCTGAAGTTTGTTCGTTCCATAACGACTACACGTTCGTCATTACGTAGCTTCCAGTCCAATTGATTATAGCCAACATCGACCGCGTAGCTCAACTCCACTCCATTTTGTAGAGCGCAGTCCGTAAATCCTCCAGTAGATGATCCAACATCAATCATTTTTCTTCCTGTGACATCAAGATTAAAAGCATCTAAAGCTTTTTCTAACTTCAAACCACCTCTTCCTACATATGGAATCAACTTTCCTTTGACAGTAAGAGGCAATTCTATATCAACCTTCACACCGGGTTTATCTAAACGAACATGCTCCGAAAATACTAAACCCGCCATGATGGTCCGCTTTGCCTTTTCTCTTGTTTCAATTAAGCCACGTTCAACTAATAAGATATCTAGTCTTGTTTTCTTACTCATAATGTAATCAAGCCCTCTGCCTTTTACTAGGCAACATTTGCCTCAAATTCTTGACAACTTCATCTTTGGTTAGACCAATTTCGTTTAACAGCTTCTTAACATCTCCATGCTCAATAAACTTATCCGGAATTCCCATTCGTTGAATATCTATATTTTTATAATTATTTACTTCATTAAACTCTAAAACTGCGCTGCCAAAACCACCCTGAAGAATTGCTTCCTCTATCGTTAGGATAGGTTTATTTTCAACCATTAATTCATGAAGCATCACTTCGTCGAGTGGTTTAATAAAACGTGCATTGACCACTTTAACAGAGTAACCTTGTTTGTATAATTCAGCTCTAGCTTCAAGTGCCATTTCAATCGTAGTACCGAATGTTAGAATTGTCGCATCATTACCTTCTTCTAATACTTCCCAGCTACCGATTGGAATCTCTTTAAAGGGTTCATCGTTTGGAACCCCGGATGCATTACCTCTTGGAAAACGCATCGCAATAGGACCATCTTGATACTCGATTGCAGTATGCACCATATCTTGACATTCATTTTCATCTTTTGGCATCATTAGTACCATGTTCGGTAAATGTCTTAAAAAGGCTATATCAAATACGCCTTGGTGAGTCTCTCCATCTGCACCAACTAGTCCTGATCGATCAATTCCAAAGGCAACATTTAAATTTTGCCTACACACATCGTGAAGTAATTGGTCATAAGCTCTCTGCAGAAACGTGGAATAAATAGCCAAGAAAGGTTTCATCCCCTGTGTTGCCATTCCAGCTGCCATTGTAGTCGCATGCTGTTCAGCAATACCAACATCAAAAAGCCGGTCTGGGAACTCCGCCTGAAATTTGTCCAGTTTTGAACCAAGAATCATTGCCGGTGTAATCACTGTCAGACGGCTGTTTGTTCTAGCTATTTTTTGTAGCGCACCACTTACAACCCCACTCCATGCAGGTGGAGCATTAACAGGTGTTATTTTTTCACCAGAATCAATCTTATAAGGTCCAACCCCGTGCCATTTGTCTTTCGTGTCCGACTCAGCTGGGTTATATCCCTTTCCCTTTTGAGTAATAACATGAATTAGTACTGGACCATCAGTTTTTTTTGCGTATTGTATATTCTCTTGAAGATTATTAAAATCATGTCCATCTACAGGGCCATAATAAGTAAACCCAAACTCTTCAAATAGCATGCCTGGAACCATAAAGTATTTCATGCTGTCTTTCACACGTTCTGCTGTTTGAGCAATTCGACCACCCACTGCTGGAATCTTCTTCATTAACCATTCTAATTCGTCTTTTACCCTATTATACTTCCCTGCACTTCGCATACGACCAAGTGCATTATGAAGAGCTCCGACATTATTAGCAATAGACATTTCATTATCATTTAAAATGACTATCATGTTCTTTTTCTCATGACCGATATGATTTAAGGCTTCAAGAGCCATTCCTCCGGTCAACGCTCCATCACCTATTATTGGAAGAACATAATTATTATCTCCCTTAATATCACGAGCAATTGTCATACCCATTGCCGCAGACAGTGATGTAGAACTATGACCTGCTTCCCACACATCATGTTCGCTTTCACTTCTTTTTGGAAAACCACATAACCCCTTATACTTACGTAAAGTATCAAATTGCGAAGTGCGTCCAGTTAACATCTTATGAATATACGACTGGTGCCCTACATCAAAAATCAGTTTGTCCTCTGGACTGTTAAAGTGTTTATGCAAAGCTAAAGTTAATTCTACCACACCAAGATTAGCACCTAAGTGTCCTCCTGTTACTGACAACTTTTCGATTAAAAATTTCCGAACCTCAAGTGCTAAACTGTCTAATTCTTCGTTTGATAATTTTTTTAGAAACGAAGGATCTTTAATTTTTGTAAGATCCATATGGGATGCCTCCCCTTCATGTTTTATTTCTAGTCTCTTTCTTTTCACTTGGCATTATTTTTATTTTAAATTTATCTTCAATAAATGCAATGGTTTTCCCAACAAAAAAAATAATGTTAGTAGAGCTATGGATAGCCAAAAATTTCCCTATTGCTTTTCCACCAACCGTTATCGCAGCAACCAAACTAGTTAAAATAACAGAAACAATTATATGGAAACTAGATCCATCCGCTTGTCCAAATCCGTTTGAAAATTGTATAACAACAATTGCAGAAGCTGTTCCACTAACAATCCCTGATATATCACCGATAACATCATTACAAAAGCTTGCGAATTTATCTGCATTTCTCACAATTGTAATCGCTTGCTTGGATCCATTTACCTTCTCGGCTGCCATTGCATGAAAAGGAACTTCATCAGCAGCAGTAGCTGCTATTCCAAGCATATCAAAGAAAACTCCGATTAATACAATTGTTAGAACAATTATTAAACCAAAAATCCATATAACGCCATTTAAGACTGATGAAGAGATGACTGAAAAAATAGCCGCTAACACAAACGTGATAACGGCAATAGATAAACTGAATCTAATCGACTTTTGCAACTGTGACTTTGACATTATGAATAACCTCAGTAATTTTTAAGTTTAAGTATTATGTAAGTAGGAATGGTCACTCAAAAGGTAAAAACTGCGGCTTAGGTCCAGTAGGTTTTCCCAAACAGGTACCGAATGTTGCCATTCTGGCGGTTCCCCTTTAAACCCATCTTAGCGTTGTTACCAACAGCTAGACTGAATTACCACTTAGTCCGCACTATAATCCCTTTTAAATGTCCATTTGGAACAGTCTAGGAGATTTCCTCAGCAGCCTTTTTAACCGTCTCCTAGCCTCTTTTGCAGAACTGATTTCATATGCTGTACATACGAATTGAAAGTGGCCACAATCTCTTCGTACTTATAACATAATCCCCTCAGACACCACTCAAGGCAGGCTACGCTACGAACAAGGATTCCCCATCCCAATTACGTAGGTTCATACCCCAGTCCATAGCAACTCCTGCTAAGAAGTCACCACAGAGATGGGCCTCCGCGGAAGCAGGGTCCTCGCCCACATGCCTTTGTGGATCGCCCTGCAACCTTAACTCCCAGCACCAACCCAAGGCTGGGCGCCTCAAGCCGGCACAAGGAACTTCATCGATGTGCCCTTTGGCGGATTTTTAGGCCCGCCTTCAGAAACGGAAGACTGACTAGAATACTGCACCATTCCTATATTATTTACAATATAACATATTATAGATAATTGCTCAATTATTTATTAAATCATGCAAATTAGTATTTTCTGTCACTTAAGTAGTCGGTTAACTGCTCAAGTATTGTCTCCTTAACTCCTGCTTCTTTAAGTGAATTTTTCGCCTGTTCTACATAAAACTCTTTTTGCGCTATCGCACCATTTAATCCCAATAATTTCGGGTACGTACTCTTGTCATTGCTTTCATCGCTTCCTACTGGTTTTCCTAGAAGAGAAGGATCACCCGTAACATCTAAAATGTCATCTTGTACTTGAAAAATCAGTCCCAAATAATAAGCAAATAAATTTAATGCTGCCATTTGTTCCTTTGATACATTTTTCATAAATGCACCACTGACAATAGCATACTTAATTAATTGCCCCGTTTTTGCTGTGTGAATTTCTTCTAATTTTTCTAAATCAACATTCTTTTTCTCCGCTTGCATGTCAAGAATTTGACCTGCTACCATACCTCTTGGACCACCAGCCTTTGCCAGTTGATTAACAAGAAATACCTTTTGTTTATCGGTGATGTTTGTTTGGTTTGTTATCAATTCAAAGCTATATGTTAGTAAACCATCTCCAGCGAGAATCGCTGTTGCTTCATCAAACTTTTTATGATTGGTTGGTTGACCTCTACGGTAATTATCATCATCCATTGCCGGAAGATCATCATGTATCAATGAATATGTATGAACCATTTCGAGAGCAACAGCTATCGGTAAGACGTCCTGATAACTACCACCATACGCCTCAACACTTGCCATCATTAAAATAGGTCGAAGTCTTTTTCCACCTGCTTCGATTGAATAAAGCATCGATTGTTTTAATCGATCTGGAATATTTAGCGCTTCAATCTGAATAACGATTTCAGTATTGAATGCCTCTTGCCTATCAGAAATATAATTAGCTAGAGTTTCTCTCACTTCTCTTCCTCCTGAATCGTGAATGGTTCAAATTCACCTTGCTCGTTGATGATTTGCTCCATTTGCTTTTCTACGCTAGTAAGCTTATCACTGCATAGCTTAGACAACTTCATGCCATCCTGATAATAATTAATTGCTTTTTCTAGAGGTACATCTCCCTCTTCAAGCTTCTCAACAATTTCTTCTAATTCTTTCATTGCTTCCTCAAAAGTTAACTCTTGTTTAGTCATTTTCTTTTTCCTCCTCAATGCCCCATACTTGGCAATCCAAAGAACCTTGATAAAGTTTTACAGTAATTTGTTCCCCTGGCTCTACTTGTTTACTTGAACGGATAACATCGCCTTTTTCAGAATAAGATACGGAATACCCTCTTTTCATAGTTGTAAGCGGGTTAAGGATTGCCAATTTTTCAAGCGTAGAATCAAACCTTTGGTTTAAAGATTGGTATTCGCTCTTAAATGCATGTTGAGTCCTCAGGGTTAATTGATTAATTTCATTCTTAAGCTGGATTAGTTGCTTCTTTGGATGTTGTTGGACTAACCGTTTTTGCAGATGTTGCCACTGTTTATTATTTGTACTGTTTAATACAGTCATTGATTTTGTAAGTTGATCCACTTGCTTGTCAAGCTGTTGTTCTTTTTGTTGTATTAATTGTGCGGGGTAACGGAAAGCGTATGACCTTGTCATCTGATCTAATTTTTCTTTGGCTGTCGCTAATCTCGAAATAGTCGCTCGATTTAGTGCTCGCTTATGTGCATTTAGCTTTTCTTTTAATTCTTGCTGAGATGGCACTGCTAGTTCCGCTGCACCAGTTGGGGTTGCCGCTCTTAGGTCTGCAACAAAGTCACTAATAGTAAAATCCGTTTCATGGCCAACCGCAGAGATAATTGGAACTTTTGAAGTCGCGATTGCGCGAGCCACTTTTTCTTCATTGAAACTCCATAATTCCTCTATCGACCCGCCACCGCGACCGACAATCAATACATCAAACTCGTTTAAATTATTGGCGAGCTCAATTGCTTTTACAACAGATGCAGCCGATTGTTCACCCTGCACTAAGGCCGGTATAATCGATATTTTGATGATTGGATATCTTCTTCTTATGGTTGTGATAATATCACGAATCGCAGCACCTGTAGGGGAAGTTATTATACCGATATGCTTAGGAAACTTTGGAATAGGGAGTTTCGTTGATTCATCAAATAATCCTTCCTTGGCCAATTTTTCCTTTAATTGTTCGAAGGCAAGATAAAGAGATCCAATACCATCTGGTTCCATTTGTTGAATATATAGCTGGTACTGCCCTTGTGGTTCATATATATTTATTTCACCTTTAATAAGAACGTTCATACCATTTTCTGGTCTGAATTTCATATATCGATTATTACCGGCAAACATTACCGCTTGTATTCTTGACTTATCATCTTTCAGCGTTAAATACATGTGGCCACGGCTATGGTGTTTAAAATTAGAAATTTCGCCTTTTAACCATATTTCCTTTAAATGTTTATCCAACTCAAACTTTCTTTTTAAATATTTTGTAAGTGCACTAACAGTTAAATATTTTTGATCCATTTTAGACACCTTCGTCTACTTTTTTTGTATTTTCAAAACTAGGATTGCTAGCTTTCACTTTTCATAATGGGGCCTCTAGATTAAATTTTCACTTTAGCTTTAGAGATTATTAAATTGACGTGCGGACTTGATTGTATTATGTAACAGCATAGTGATTGTCATTGGTCCGACACCTTTTGGAACTGGAGTTATATATGAAGCCTTCTCTTTAGCTGATTCAAACTCTACATCACCTGTTAGTTTTCCATTAGCCATACGATTAACGCCCACGTCAACTACAACTGCGCCTGTTTTTATATCATCACCTGTTAGAAAATGTTCTTTACCGACAGCTACAATTAATATATCTGCATCTTCAGTAAATTCTCTCATATTCTTGGTTTTAGAATGACAATAAGTTACTGTTGCATTTTCGTTTAATAATAACTGCCCGACTGGTTTGCCAACTATGTTACTTCTACCGACAACCACAGCTTTTTTTCCTTCTATTTCGATGTTCTTAGATTTCAGCATTGTAATAATACCGAATGGTGTACACGGAAAGAACGTATCTTTTCCCGAAATCATTCTGCCTATATTGATTGGATGAAAACCATCGACATCTTTTGATGGTGAGATTGCCTCGATGATGATTTGTTCATCTATATGCTTTGGCAAAGGTAATTGAACTAGGATTCCGTGATTCACCTTATCCTCATTTAACTGATCAATTAGATTTAATAGCTCCTGTTGAGATGTTGTCGATGGAAGCTCAATTAAATTTGACTCGACTCCCACTTCTTTCGATGCCTTTTGCTTACCACGTACATAGGATTTCGAAGCTGGGTCATCACCAATTATTACCACGGTTAACGTTGGAATAATTCCTTTTTCTCTTAATGCATCAACTTCGATCTTCATCTCACTACGTAAATTTGCTGCTAACTCACTACCATAGATTACTTCTGCTGTCATCTACTTCACCCCTATTTGATCATTTTTGAAAGGACACCATTTATAAATTTACCGGATTTTTCATCCCCATAGGTATTAGCCAACTCTACTGCTTCATTAATAGCTACACCTTGTGGAGTTTCTACACCGTAAAACATTTCAAATGCAGCGATCCTTAATAACGTTTTTTCAACAGACGCAAGACGCGAGAGTGTCCAATTTTCTAAGTTATCGGTAATTCTTGAATCAATTTCTTGTTTATTATCGGTAACACCATTAACCATTTGATTCAAAAAAGCGTCTATTTCCTGTTCTTTTTGATCTTCAAGTACATAGTCGATCGCATCTTTTGGTTCGATATCGTTTATATCCATTTGAAAAAGGATCTGAAAAGCCTTTTCTCTAGCTATTCTTCGTTTCATTCTTTACATTCTCCTTCATAACTTATCTTTACAAATGATAACATTTTCCACAATTCAACGCCATATACATCACTTTTACTTTTTATCCATTTAAGTAATCGTATTTGTTCGAATGATTAGATTTAAAGATTATAAAGGCTCTCCTATAGTGAAAAAAAAGAAAGGGCGCATAGGGAGAATATTTTGTCTCCCGTAGGCCCTTTTGGATTCCACCGCACCTTAAAAAAGCAGTGAGCCCCACTTATTTATTTCTGATAAACATGAAAAATAAGTGGAGGAACTACCATTAAAGGCCTGAGTGGCTCTTTTAACAATCAGTGAAAGTATTCACCAACTTGAAGTTTTACCTCATTCTTGGGTTTCGTTCGTCTCTACTCTTTGCTCCATATGCACTCCAACTACATGAATATTTATCTCATCAATCTCGAGTGCTGTCATATTCATTAAAGCCTGCCTAATATTGGTTTGAATTTTCTGAGCTATTTCTGGAATTGTGATACCATAATCTAATACAACAAAAACATCAATCAAAACTCCAGTTTCTGTTAATTCGACTTTTATCCCTTTTCCATGTGATTTTTTACCTAACCGTTCTACTACACCACTAGCAAAATTGCCACGCATTGCCGATACACCGGTTATTTCTGTTGTTGCAATCCCAGCTATTACTTCAATTACTTCAGGAGCTATTTCTACTCTACCTAAATTAGAATCTTCACTAACCTTCAACAAAGAGTTTTCACTCATTTTGTTCACTCCTTCTAAGTAGTACTATCACTTTCCATTATAGTATAATTCTCAAGAAATTTCGTGTTAAAATCTCCTTTTACAAAGACGGGATGTTCCATCATTCTACTGTGAAATGGAATTGTTGTTGAAATTCCTTCAACAACAAATTCGTCTAAAGAGCGTTTCATTCGGTCAATCGCTTCTTGTCTAGTCTTACCATAAGTTATTAATTTAGCTATCATTGAATCGTAGTATGGTGGAATTTTATAACCAGGATATGCAGCTGAGTCAACTCTTACTCCGAAACCACCAGGCGGCAGATACATTTGTATTTCACCTGGAGAGGGCATGAATTGTTTAAATGGATTTTCCGCATTTATCCGGCATTCGATTGCCCATCCTGTAAAGGTAACATCCTCTTGTTTAAAAGAGAGCTTCTCATTATTAGCAATATTAATTTGTTCCTTTATTAAATCAATTCCAGTTACCATTTCTGTAACGGGATGTTCCACCTGAATTCTTGTATTCATTTCCATAAAGTAAAATGATTCTTCATTTTTATCAAAAATAAACTCAATCGTTCCAGCTCCTGAATACTCTACGGCCTTGGCTGCTTTAACCGAAGCATTACCCATCTGTTCTCTTAGATGAGGTGTTATAGCAGGTGATGGCGATTCTTCAATTAATTTTTGTAACCGCCTTTGGATGGTGCAATCTCTCTCACCGAGATGTACGACATTTCCATGATTGTCAGCTAAAACTTGAATTTCAACATGACGGAAGTCCTCTATATATTTTTCTAAATAAACTCCAGGATTACCAAAGGCTGTCTTAGCTTCATTCTGTGTCATCTGAAGACCCTTAACAAACTCTTCTTTTGTTCTTGCTACTCTAATACCTTTACCACCGCCACCAGCAGTTGCCTTAATGATGACTGGATAACCTATTTGTTCTGCTACTTTTATACCTTCGTCTTCATCTTTAATAATTCCATCTGATCCCGGAACAATTGGAACTCCAGCTTGTCGCATTGTTTCTCTTGCTACATCTTTAGTACCCATTTTCTGAATTGCATATGGACTAGGTCCAACAAATATAATGTTACAAGCTTTGCAAATTTCAGCAAAGTCAGCATTTTCAGCCAAGAAACCATATCCTGGGTGAATAGCGTCCACTTCTGTTAACGTAGCCACACTCATAATATTCGTGAAATTTAAGTAGCTATCTTTACTATGTATCGGGCCAATACAATATGCTTGATCTGCGAGTTGTACATGAAGAGAATCTCTATCAGCTTCTGAATAAACAGCTACAGTTTCTATCCCTAACTCTTTACAAGCTCGTATAATACGTACAGCTATTTCACCCCTGTTAGCTATTAAGAGCTTTTTAATCACACTGTCATCCCCTTACTATGCTTTTACTCTGTATAATGGTTGTCCATATTCTACTAGCTCGCCATCCTCAGCCAATATTTCGACAATTTCTCCAGAGACTTCTGCTTCAATTTCGTTAAATAATTTCATCGCTTCGATTATACTTACCACTGTATCGGGTTTTACCTTATCACCTAGTTGAACATAATTATCTTTGTCTGGTGAAGGGGCTGCATAAAAGGTACCAACCATTGGAGAGACAATTTCGTAATCAAAATCACTCTGCCCGTCCTCTTGGTTTACTGGCGATTCGTTTTCTTCCGTCTTTGTTTCAGCCTTCTTAGGTAGCTCCACTTGTGGTATTGGAGGATTAATTGGTTCTGTAGAAATAACCTCACCTTTATGTTTTTTTAGTGAAACCTTAGTTCCATTCGTTTCATAAGCAAATTCATCAATTGATGATTCATCAATTAGTTTTATTAAGTCATGAATTTCTTGCATTTTTAACATCCTATGCACCCCTTTAATTTCGGCATTTAATAACAGGTACTAATAACTCCTCTTAACATTTTACGAAAAGGAGCTAAAAACTGCAACCATAATATAAAAAGTAGAGTATTTATTACCGATCTTCTTTACTATTGTAAGTAGATAGGTATTACTATTTCTTATTTTATCACCAAGCCTTAGTATATATAATAACACATTTATTAATTACTAAAAAATTGAACCAATTAATCAACGACAATATCTCTTTAATCGGTTAAAAAGCTGACTCCGGCGCATTCTAACACCAGAGTCAGCTTTTACAATTTAAAACTTATATAAAAGTGTACTTAACTTACAGGTTGAAATTTAACTTCCACATAAATTTCTCCAAATTCGTCTTTAGCCATTTGCATAATGTGGTTTGCATCTGTATCAGATAGTTCATCTGATTTTACTGTTACAACAACCTCATTATCTTTTGTACGGACGAGAACATCCGGATAACCCTTTTCTGCCTTAATATCATCTTCTAAAATTAATTCCTTTGTTGACAGACTATCCAGTTCCTTTATTTCATCATATGCTGCATTTACCTCTTCGGTAGATGCTACGCTTGAAGCAACAATATCATCTAATTGTTCAATTCTTCTGCTTCTTTCATCCTCAATTTTCATCCTTGTTGACGTAAATAATTCATCTGTTGAAATTGATGATGTTACCGTTCCTTCTTCACTATCCATTTCTAGTGTTTCTTCTGTTTCCTCTGTTGCATCAAGATTTTCTCCTTCTTCAACTAAATCAGTAGCCGCCGTTTGATCGTCTCCCTCAGTTTCTTGATCTAAGTATGCAATTTCTCCTCCATTTGGTGAACTCATGTAGTAAACACTAAGAACGATCATTAGACTTAACATGGTTAGCAACCAGACAGTTTGTTTTTTTAACATTTTTATTCCTCCCCTTTATTTTTAGGCATCACAGATATTTTATGAGACGGGACATTTAGCACTCGTGATACAGCTTCAACTACCCCTTGTTCCAATTCAATATGATCAACGCCCTTAGCCACTACGAACACACCTCTAACCTCGGGCTTTTTTGTTTGAACTACTAATGGGACCTCTTTATCGCCTTGCCTTACAATGACAACTTGCTGTTCTTTTGTTGCATCCTCCACATATCTTTCTCCACCATTTTGGTCTGTTTCTTCTGTTGTTTGGGTTCCGATAATTAGATTCTTTTCATAGACTTGTTGATTAGTAGAATCTAGATTTACCATCACATCTACGTCAGAAATTCCTTGGACCTTTTCTAGCAGGTTTATCAAATCAGTTTCATAACCCGTCTCTATTTCTTCCACCAAGCTAGTTTTATTATCTTCTTTATTCAAAAACGCCGCTTGTTCCTCACTTGATAATCCTTCATCCTGGCTAGATAGGGATAGATCAGGTTCATCTTTAGATGAAGATTGAAACAGGTTACTTACTATTAGGATTAGTAGCCCTATCAAAGCAATGATAAGTATATAACCTAACTTAGTTGGTTTTTTCCCATCTTCAGTTTTTAATTTATAATGAGAGAATAACTTCTCAAATGGATTACCCACTATATCCCCCCCTCCCATAGAATAGTTATTAATTCTTGATCAAGCTGCCATTGATCAGATAAGTAAGAGTTTATTTCTTCACTCTCCGGTGTTGGTTGTTCTGGTTTCTTGTACCTGTTAGTATCAATGACGACTTCATTAACAACGCCATCGCTTGACTTTTTTTCATCATTTTTTCTTAGCATTACATTAGTATTTTTCAATTTTTCCATATCTAGTTGATCATCTTTAAACTGATAGTTAATATCTACAATCTCTACTCCATACTCTTCAACCAACCCCTCTTCCACTTTATTTATCATTTGGACAGCCATCTCTTCTAAAACATATGCATCTTGTGAGGCTTGTATTTCCCTTTTTTTTAATTCTATTGAATTTTTCATCATTTCTTCTTCTCCAGATGTATCCAGAGTAGGGATTCCACTAGTGAACACATCCTCTACATCGACTTGAAATAGTTGAAAAAGCGGCTGAAGAAAAATTAAAATCAACAACAGACCAACAACCATATTAATATATTTTTTCATAGTTGAATTCGGCAAAATTAATTCAACAACCATAGCTAATAAGATAAATAATATAATTTGCGTTATCCAATCAGTAATAAAATCCAACCCGATAACCCCCTCCTTACCGCAGCATTAGGGTAAGATTACTGGATGCAACCAAAATTACAATTGCTAGAAAAAACATAAAAGATACTACAAGTAAAGCTGCGAAAATATATAAAATATGCTTACTTATTGTGTTCATAGAAGTTATAACCGGCCCATCCCCGATAGGTTGAAGTAAGGCAGAAGTTAATTTATAGATTAGAGAGATAACAAATATCTGTATTGCTGGGAATAGAACTAACCCAAGTAATATGATCACCCCAACTAAACCAACTGCATTTTTCAACAACAAAGATGCTGTTAGTATCGTATCGGTAGCGTCGGTAAACATTCTTCCAACGACTGGTATGAAGTTCCCTGTCACAAACTTTGCCGTTTTCATCGCTACACCATCTTGGACTGCACTAGTTGCTCCTTGTACAGAAATCACACCCAAAAAGATGGTTAAAAAAGCTCCTAGCAAACCAAGCCCAATGTTTTTAAGTAAATCAGCTAACTGTGTTACTTTATACTCTTCACTTAGAGTACTGACAATATTTAATAGCGCAGATAAGAAAAATAAAGGTATAACAACATTTGAAATTAACAGTACACTCGTATGAATTAAAAAAATAATAATCGGATGAAAGAAAGAAACAGCAACAACGTTTCCAAATGTTGCCATCAATCCCAACATCAGTGGTAATAACGCAATCATAAAATCACTCATCAAGTTGATCGTGTCGTTTACATAGGATGCCGCTAACTTAAAGCTGTTTAACGCAAGTACAATTAGCACAAGGTAAATAACGGCATATGCTACTTTACTAACTGTCTTACTTTCAAACGCTGTTTGCAGACTTTGTAGAATCACACAAAATAGTGTAAGCATAATCAGTGTTCCTAATAATTTTCCGTTGATTACTAACTCATGAAAGAAAAACTTTGTAATTCCTACTATCCATTCTTTTAGAGACAAAGAATGTTGATTTTGAATAAATTCAAGAAAGCTTGTTTTCTGAATTTCGGGTAGATACCCGCCATATTCATTAACCACTTTATCCCAATAGCCTTTTACTTCGTCAAAATTAATCGAGTTTACATCTAACACTTGAGACTTTTCTTCACTATCTACTTGAGGTGCTGCATCAGCCTGGAGAGGATAGAAACTACTTAGAATCAGAATTACTAGACCAGATATAGTTAAGATCACTAATCGCTTCATTCAATAAATCCCGCCCCCTTCCAAGACTTAAGCAGGGATAAACCCTATAATCGTTTCAATTACGGCAGTTAAAATAGGTACTGCCAGAACAAGAATAAGTACCTTTCCTGCCAGCTCTATTTTTGATGCAACTGAACTTAAACCAGCATCTCTCGTAATAGAAGCACCGAATTCTGCTAAATAAGCTATTCCTATTATTTGCAAAATAGTTTCGATATACATTCCGTTTACATTCGCCTTTTCTCCGAGGTAATATATTAAATTAAGAATCTCAGCGACATGTCCAATAATAGTTATGAAAATAAATATTCCTGTTAGTAAAATTAGAAAGAATGCGAATGAGGGTTTCTGTTCCTTAATTATTAAAACTAATAAACTCGTTATAATACCTAAACTTACAATTTGAATGATTTCCATAAGCTACCCCTGGAATAAGAATACAGATTTTATCTGTTGAAATAAGTCCGAAATACCATTTATTACGAATATTAAAACAATAATGAATCCTACTAAACTCGCAAACTGAGCATACTCCTCTTTTCCCATTTGTTTCAAAATCGTATGAATCATAGCCACAATGATGCCAATCCCTGCAATTTGAAATAATACTGATGCGTCACCTAGCATTTCGTCTTACTCCTTTCTTATTTAGATCAAGAGCAGTACTACTAATAGCCCAGTTAGAAACCCGAGTGTTTTGACCATTTTGCTGTAACGAAACTGGTAATCATGAGCTTCTTGTAATTCTCTATCTAAATGTGTTAAAGCTAAATGAATGTGTTTTTGTTGCTGTGTAAAATCATGTTGACCGAGCGTTCGGCCAAATTGACGTAAGATTTCTTTTTCATTGACTCCTAATGATACAATCGGCCAAAAACTATCCAGATTCTTCCGCCATATATCATACAAATTACCGGGGTGTTTTCTTAAGTCTTCGCTTATGCCTTTAAAAAGCAATGAGATTGGTTCAGGTAGCTGTCTTGATAAATTTTCACACGCTTCTATAATGGGGGATTGACCAAACAATATTTCAGCTTCTAATATCTGCAGTGCATTTTTTAATTGTATTATTTGTTTTGGTCGGTCGTTCAATTTCTTTGCAAGTTCAAACCCCACCCATGTGGTGGCGCTGAGCAAGAGAAGTGCCCCTATCCATTTCATCTTGTGTGCACCTCGGTTTCTTAAGAATATTATGTCCTTCTTTTGTTAGTATTCTATCTACCATTCCTGGTTTAGTATCCCGCGTGAGTATTACGTATCTATCGAATGCATTTTGGTGTAATAGTGGTTGGAGAGAAGGCCTTTGTCTTATTTCATCCAATGAATTACCATGTATCGAACAAACAATCGTTACCCCTGCATGAATCGATTCCATTAAAGCTTGTACATCTTTACTACCACCGATTTCATCAACTACTATTACTTCGGGTGACATCGACCTGATCATCATCATCATTCCTTCAGCTTTTGGGCAAGCATCCATAATATCCGTTCTGATACCCAGTTGGTGCTGCGGGACGCCTTTAATACTCCCCCCTAACTCAGATCGCTCATCAATAATCCCTGTTTTCTTGGCCCGAACATCACCCCATCCAGTGGAAATTAAACGTGCGATGTCTCGTAGTAATGTTGTTTTTCCTGTTTGTGGAGGACCAATAATTAAGGTATTCAAGTAGTTTTTTTGATATAGGTAAGGAATGTATCTAGCAGAAACTCCAATCTTTTCTTTAGCTATTCGAATATTGAAAGAAGCTATATGTTTCAACGCTTTTACGGCACCATCTACTGTGTTAACCTTTCCTGCTATTCCAATACGATGGCCGCCAACAATTGTAATAAATCCTTCTCTAAGTTCGTCTTCCATTCGATACAAGGAAAATTGACTTAATTGGTTAATTACATGCATGCCATCTTGTTCAGTTGGACATACATTATCTAGCCATTGTTCATGACCATCAAAAATAAGTTCAATCGGTCTTCCTATCCTAAATCTTATCTCCTGTAAGCTTGTCCATCTTAAGGAGATTGCAGTAGAGATCTTATCTTGTAAGATTGGTGGAAATAGACGGATAATTTCTTCCATTGTCTAACTCACTTCTTCCGTTAGTCTTTTAATATTCCTTTAATCTAAATGTATGCTGACTAGATTTGTTTATGACTATTAAAGAGCTTAGTAATGTTATCGAGATTTCATGATTGTTTTTTTCGCTATCTGATTACGTATAAGAAAGACATAGACAATGATTTAGCTTTCAATGACAGATCACAAAGGCGCTGGAGTTGGAGCAGGAAGTGGCAAAATCCTATCATTAGTTATCCACATGGCAACCACTTTATAGTTTCCTGACAATAAAAAAAGATCCATTGTCACTAGTAAATGACAATGAATCTCTATTTGAATCAATTAAATAAATCTGTAAGACACGGTTCTGATTACTCTAGTGAACCGCTATTATTATGCACGTGATACATATTTCCCATCACTTGTATTTATTAGCAATACATCACCTTCATTAATAAAGAAAGGAACTTGTACGCTTAGTCCTGTTTCTACTGTTGCTGGTTTTGTTCCCCCACTCGCTGTATCACCTTTAATACCTGGTTCCGTCTCTGTTACCTTTAATTCAACATTGTTAGGAAGGTCAACTCCGAGTGTCTCACCATGATAGGTCATAATTGTGACTTCCATATTCTCTTTTAAGAATTTCAATTCATATTCTATCTGGTTAGTTTGTATTTCCATTTGATCAAAAGTAAGATTATCCATAAATGTATGTGCATCACCTGAAGCGTAAAGGTAGTTCATTTTTCTATTTTCAATATGGGCTTTACTTACTTTTTCACCCGCTCGAAATGTTTTCTCTTGAACATTTCCATTTCTAAGATTGCGAAGTTTCGAACGAACAAACGCAGCCCCTTTACCTGGTTTTACATGTTGGAAATCCATCACTTGCCAAATACTATTGTCTACCTCTATTGTTAAACCAGTTTTAAAATCATTTACAGAAATCATCTATTTTCCTCCTTGTACCTATTACTATAATTATAATTTAATTAGTTCTTTTGTTGCAAAATTTAGCCTCTCATTGCCTTCTTTTGTCACGATTGTATCATCTTCAATTCTACAACCACCAACACCTTGAATATAAATTCCAGGTTCTACTGTTACTACCATACCCTCTTCTAGTACTTGATTAGACCGGAAAGATAAACCTGGCCCTTCATGAACTTCTAACCCTAGTCCATGACCAGTTGAATGTCCAAAATAGTCACCAAAACCCTTTTCTTTAATATGATCTCTTGTTAGAGCATCTGCTTCTTTAGCGGTAATACCTGCTTTTATACCTTTCATACCTTTTAACTGAGCTTCGAGAACAGTATGATAGATTGTATTTAACTCTTCACTTATTTCTCCAACAGCAACAGTTCTAGTAATATCTGAACAATAGCCGTTATAAAGAGCACCAAAATCTAATGTTACCAGTTCTCCAGTTTTTATCTTTTTGTCAGAAGCAACACCATGTGGTAACGCTGATCGATAGCCTGACGCTACAATAATATCAAAACTTGAGGATGTTGCACCGAGCTTCCTCATATAGAATTCTAGTTCATTAGAAACGTCAATTTCTTTTACTCCAGGTTTTATGAAAGTAAGAATGTGTTCAAATGCTTTATCAGCTATTTCAGCTGCCTTTTTCATAATTTTTATTTCATCTTCAGTTTTTACTAACCTTAATTTTTCAACCAAACCTCGTGTCGGTACTAGTTCAGCTGCAATATCATCCTTGTATTGTTCATAGATGCCATATGTAAGATCATCTTTTTCAAAGCCTACTCGCTTTAAGTTCAGCTGTTTCACTTGTTCTGAAACCTCTAAGCTTATCGGTTGCTTATGTTCAATAATCTGAAAGCCTTTCGCTTGCTCTGTTGCTTGTTCAATATATCTGAAATCGGTAATTAACATAGCAGCCTCTTGACTTAACAAAATCAGTCCAGCAGTACCGTCAAATCCAGATACATACCTTCTGTTAATAGAGCTCGTAATTAATAATCCATCCAATTGTTGATCGTTCATTGATTTACGTAGCTTTGTTAATTTATCCATTCTCCTCTTCCTTTCTTTGTTTATTCTTCTAGGAGCGCTATAGCGGCTAACTGATAACCTTTTGGTCCAAGACCCACTATTTGGCCTTTGCATACAGGTGCAAGTAAAGAAGTATGACGAAAAGACTCCCGTTTATGAACATTTGAGATATGAACTTCAATTACTGGAACTGTAATCGAACTGATCGCATCTCTTATAGCTACACTAGTATGAGTAAATGCTCCTGGATTAAAAATAATCCCTTGATAACTTCCATCCGCCTCTTGGATTTTATCAATCAATTCTCCTTCATGATTTGACTGAAAGGAATCCAGTTGATAGTTATATGTTTTTGTTAATTTACTTAGATTCCTCTCAATGTCTTGTAGTGAAGTCACACCATAAATACCTGGTTCACGTTTTCCTAACATATTAAGATTAGGTCCATTTAATAATAACAACCGTTCCATTAACAAATCTCCCCATCCTATTCCAGAATATATAAGCACCATTACTATTTTATCATAATTGAATTTATTTGTACTTTTATATCCATGTTAAAACAGAACTAACATTGAAAAAGAGTACTACCTGAAGCATTTGTTATATTGTTTATCATTTATTGATTAGTAGAATTGTTAGCATCCTGATATTCGTAAGCAATAGAGTATCCTATAAACGTACCGTATAATACGAATAAACATAAGGTAGTCAGAATCGTATCACTGCTTAAATGTGTCATGTGTTCCACATTTGGAAATATTGGTTGTAATAAATAAAAAACGACAAACCAAAGAGCGATACCAAAGGAAACACTCGGCCAAATACCTTCTACTTTTTTAAGCAAGCCGTAATATAATAATGCAGTGAGTACAGATAATAATCCAATCACCATTATTGATATTAACTCTCCCAGCCAACCATCTGACCAATCTGTTTGAAGCCATGACCTAAGCACAAACGAAGCAGGAGAAACGGTTGTGAAATTAAAGTAAGAGGCTAACGCTCCAAAAAAACTCCAAAGAACGCCTCCAATAAAACCAGTTAACAGTGATTTACTAAGAATTGGAATTGGTTTCTCGTGTTTATTTTGTTCCAATTTTTCTTTTTCCATAAAAAACACCTCCATTACTTAGAATGACCAATTGATAATAGTTCAATCCAAAAAAATATATGCTAGTGATTATAATAATTTTCTAGTAAAATAAAAGGAAAGAACAAGATAAACATACTCTGTTGGTAAATATGAATTAGGGACTAAACTTAAGTTATCGTGACACATTAAATCGTTGATGGAAAGAAATTTCTTATTAACAGTCATTAGGAAAAAATAACACTATGAATATTTTTCTTAAAAATCGGAAAGAATCTAGGATAGCTAGATATTTTCAGAGAAAGCCTGTTAAATAAGTTGACTAATTGCATTTATTCTGATTACAAATAGCTTACACTCTGATAAACACAGTCCATTCCTGTTACAAAATTCGGGAGGATAGACGATTTCAGTTCAATAATAATTAGGATCAATTCGGACTCGTAGCTACAATTACTAACTACTCATTAGACCTAAGGGGGACTGAGCAAAAAATTACTAACTAAACCAGTCTGGTGAATGCTTGGACGTACTACACCAAAAATCAGATTTTTAAATTAGAATAATTAGTGGTATAGGATTAGGAAGAAAATGTATTAGTAAGAAGGTCCAATAAGGAAAGGAGGATTTGTTAAATGTTTCGCAATAAGCTATCCCTACTCATTTATGTGCTTATAGGCCTTGCCGTATTAGGCTTCGCTACTCAACTATTAACGAATACTGCTTCACTTTTGATGAATTTACTACTAATGGTCGTGTTTGGTGTTATTATTTATGGTGTCATTTACTATGCGTTCTTAAGAAAACGTAGTTCTAATGACATCAAGAAATATAAAAAAGCAGTGAAGCAATCAAAAATGAAATATAAGAAAGATCAACCCAGTCAAAAAACATATGCACAGGTTACCAAAAAATCATCGCCATTAATAAACAAAAGAAAATCCACAACAAAAGCTAAACCTACTCACTTAAAGGTAATAGACGGTAATAAACCAAAAAGAAAAAATCGAGCTTCTTTTTAAGAAGCTCGATTTTTTTGTACAATCTAATTATTAGTTTTCCCTAATATGCCTAATATGTACTTCATGATGAAAATTTAAAAAAATTAGAAAAAGCGCTGAATTAATATACTCAACGCTTTCTCAAATTAAAACTCTTATTCCTCATTACTTTTATGTAATTGATTAAGTTCGCTTATTCTAGTTGGATTTTCTTCAAAGTATTGAAGTAAATCACCAATACGATCGATTGAATCCCAACTTAGATGATGCTCGATTCCTTCTACATCTTCATATATATTTTCTTTATTAACACCAATCAACTCTAAGAATTGTTCAAGTAATTCATGTCGATAAACTAATCTCTTACCTATTTTCTTCCCTTTAGTTGTTAAAATTAATCCTCTATATTTCTCATAATTCAAATATTCATCTTTATCGAGTTTTTGAACCATTTTGGTAACGGAGGATGGGTGAACTTGAAGTGCTTCTGCTATATCTGAGACTCTTGCATATCCTTTTGCTTCGATTAGCATGTATATTTGTTCAATGTAATCTTCCATACTGGGTGTTGGCATATAGCTCCTCCAATTCTTGCGCAAACAAGTAAATATCTCTTAATAAAAGAATACACTAGTTTTTTACGTGAAACAAGCAGATTACAATGCTAATCAAAGAAAAAAAGACGACAATTACGTCGCCTTTTCACTTTGATTTTGCTCTATAAACCACATTTTAATTGTGCATTACAATTTGTACATGTATTACAACCACCGATATCTTCCACCGTGCCTTTACGGCATACAGGACAAGTATCGCCAACTTCGGATCCGATAGTAACATTTGTTTTATCTAGCTCTTGAATCGTATCCATTAATACAACGTGGGGTTTATTACTCAATCTACTTTGATCGTTATCTTCTTCAAAACTATTGTCTTCTGCCTTTAAAGTAAGAACTTGCGAATCACGACTTCCATCAACATAAACTGTTCCGCCTTTTGCTCCACCATTGTATAATCTGCGATAGACGCCTTCTACTTGTTCAACAGCGTAACCTCTTGGAGCGTTAACCGTTTTAGAGATCGAGCTGTCTACCCATTTTTGTATCACACACTGCGTATCAGCATGTGCTTCTGGTTTTAAATTCATCGCAGTCACGAACCATTTAGGAAGATTATTGGGATCCTGATCTTTATTCTCATCAAGGTATTCCTGAACAATATCGGCCTTCACTTCAATAAATTTACCCAATCTTCCGCTTCTATAATAAGAGAAAGAGAAGTAAGGCTCAAGCCCCGTTGATACGCCAACCATTGTCCCTGTGCTTCCAGTAGGAGCAACAGTTAGTAAATGGGAGTTTCTGATACCATATTTCAAGATATCTTGACGGATATCTTCAGGCATTTTACTCATGTAACCAGTGTTGATAAATCTTTCCCGTAGTTCATTTGTTTCTTGCTCTGTTTGACCAACTAAGAATGGAAAGCTTCCTTTCTCCTTAGCAAGTTCAACTGACTCCCTGTAAGCTGTAGTAGCTATCGTCTCAAAAATCTGGTCTACTAACAGGTTTCCTTCTTTAGATCCGTATTCTGTTTCGCAATAGATTAATAAATCGTGAAGCCCCATAACTCCAAGTCCTACACGGCGTTCACCCATTGCTTGTTTTTTGTTTGGTTCAAGAAAATATGGTGTCGCATCAATAACGTTGTCTTGCATCCGGACACCTGTTTTAACTGTTTGTGCTAACTTTTCGAAATCTACTTTTTTATTCTTCTTATCTGCAACTGACGCTAAGTTTACAGCAGCCAAATTACATACAGAATAAGGTGCTAAAGGTTGTTCCAATTTGTTATCTCAAAGGCTTTTTATCCTTTGATTCTTACACTTGTTTTTTGTGCAAGTTCAGCATATCTTTTCATTACAAATGTTTGTAATGCTGCGGCCTCGTGGCAGGATTATATCTTTTCACCTGCTATGCGTTGCCCCTGACTGTACTTAGTACAGCCTTCGGTTCGGATTAGCGTTTCAGCCTCCCCGCTTCATTCCGCAGTGTTTTACATGAGGCAAACTATTTACCACATGGATTTGTTGCAACAACTTGTTGACCATATGCCTTAGCATTTGTCATATCGTTCGCATTGTCGATGAAGAAAATACCAGGCTCTGCTGAGTATGTTGCACAAATATTAATTAAATTCCAAAGTTCTTTTGCTTTAATTCGGCGATACACACGAATATCGTATCCCTTTTCTTCCCACTTCCGAACATCGCCTATTTCATGCCACTCTTTATTATATACTTCCATATCCTCTTTTGAATAGCTCTCGACATGCGGGAACCTGAGATCATATTCGTCATTATTTTCTACTGCATCCATAAATTCTTTTGTTAAGCAGACAGAAATATTGGCACCTGTAAGGAATTCTGCATTATGAACACTATATGTGCCGCCAGTTTTTAATTTTTCCTCTGCTTCTTTGATTGCGCGTTCCGGGAAGCCACCTAGTCCTGGCATTGTTTTATAGTTAGCAATTCCCTGGTACATATCAATTTCTGTATCTGTTAAGGGAATAAAATTTAATTTTTCTTTTGCTAAGTGTCTAATTGTCTCATCCTCTGAATTTTCAATAAGAAACCTTAGGATTCGTGGGTTCTGCATTTTAGAAATAATAAATTCAATTATGTCAGGATGCCAATCCGCTAGCATTATCATTTGAGCTAATTATGTTACATTAGTTCGCTACACTAATTCTTTATGTCACCATAAAGTTCAGACCATATCTTACACCTATTAAGTGTCCTCGCGCTTCGGAACTGCTTAGTTCCTACTCTACTTCCTTCCGTCCTAATAGACGTGGTTTCGATGGTCGTTGAACCTTCCCCATATTTGATAACTTAGGGGCTTGGCTGCTGATTGTCTTCAAACTGAGATTTTTCAAGCTATCACGTTTATCGTTTCCGATTACGTTGTAGCACCCAAGTTTGGTTAAGAGTTTCCAGCAATTCACGAGGTTTTTTTTAGACGGAGCACTCAAACAGCTTTTTTACCCCGTCTTGAACCACCTTGTTCAACAAGATGAGTCAATTTTGCAATATCATCGAGCCAAGAGACAGAACCCGACGATTTACCATTAACACCACGCGCCAGTGTATTTCTTGGCCTTAGTGTTGAACCATTAGTACCTACTCCACCGCCACGACTCATAATTTCCATAACTTGTTTTCTATGATCAGAAATTCCTTCACGTGAATCCTGAATATAAGGCATGACATAACAATTAAAATAAGTAACGTCCGTATTTGCACCCGCACCATAAAGTACTCTTCCAGCTGGAATGAAGTTTAAGCTAGATAACTCCTGATAGAACTTATCAAACCATTTTTGTTTGTTCTCTTCAGTTGTTTCGACACTTGCAAGACCAGTTGCATTTCGCATCGCTATTTGCTCATAATAAACCTCTAATGGCTTCTCAATTACATCTAGAGATCTTTTTACAACACCAGTCGCTGCTTCTTCTTCATTATCTAGTACTGTTACAAACTCTTTATCCACTTGGACTTCTGCCTGTTTGTTTTTCCAATCAATCGTTTTAATGAAACCAAGTCCTCTTGCTGGGAATTTCGGATCTGCTTTTACAGTTAGCACTACAAAATCACCTTCTGATAAAGTAGTTTTTTCTGTATCTTTAAAAGCATAACGATCTAGCATAACAAGTCTAGAAACTCCTTTATGAGTCAGTTTCATATCACTTGTTACCGGATGCACCTGTTTAAATAAACTAATGTCTTTATTTAACATTTCGACATTAATCTCATTTCTAACCTCTGTCATTGTTCCCATATTTCACATCACTCCTCTAATAAACTAGCTAAATATTATATGTAAATCTGATGATGAGATAAAATATTAATATTTACTATCTAATTTAACACAACTAAAAGAAAAAACAATATATTGTGCTTTATTTTTTAAAATAATACTATATATTGTAAAAAAGAACAAATGATTTCTATTTTGTCAAACTAGAAAAATCTATAAATTCCATAGAAATAGAGAGATATTTAAAGGTATCTTATAGATTTATAACGAATAATATAGTTTTTGTCATTTGCATTTTCTTCGTTGAAAGTTATACCAAATCTTCTGCATTACGACAAAATATAACAACGCTAAGTTATTATATAGGATAACCGAGCTATATTTCAATTAGTGTATTCGCTTTTTGTTAAAAGAAATAATTGTTAATTTTTGAGCACTGCTTATTCGATGAAGAAAAATACTTTGAAAAATGATATAATCAACAATATAATAGATTAGTGAGAGCTAAAGAAAATGGGGGAATTACAAATGGAATTAACAATTCTAATTACAGCAACGGTAGCTTTTATACTATTTAGCGTATATAGATACTTCAAACAGAAAAAAATACTAACAACATTAACAGAAGAAGAATTCCGCGAGGGTTATCGTAAGGCTCAGCTTATTGATATAAGAGAACCAAAGGAATATGATGGCGGCCATATTCTTGGAGCTAGAAATATTCCATTGTCACAGATGAGACAACGGATGAAAGAACTTCGTAAAGATCAACCAATCTATTTATATTGCCAAAGCGGGGCGCGATCAGCGAGAGCTGCGATGTTGTTGAACAAGAAAGGTTATCAAGACATAAACCACTTAAAAGGTGGTTTCAAAAAATGGGACGGCAAAATCAAGAAACCGAAAAAATCACAATATTAAACTAAAAAAACAATCCCCTCAATTTTTGAAGGGATTGTCTTTTTTAGTTTATTCTTTAATGTAACGTAAAATTGGTTTTCTGGCTGCCCTAGTCTCATCCATCCGTTTAACAATAGTTGTATGTGGTGCTTCTTGAACTAATTCCGGACTCTCTTTTGCTTCTCTAGAAATCTGTATCATCGTTTCAATAAATCCATCTAACGTTTCTTTTGATTCCGTCTCCGTTGGTTCAATCATCAATGCTTCATCGACATTCAATGGAAAGTAGATGGTTGGTGGATGATAACCAAAGTCTAATAGCCGTTTAGCAATATCCAGTGTGCGCACACCTATTTTTTTCTGCCTCTTTCCTGATAAAACAAATTCATGCTTACAATGCTGTGGATAAGGCAAATCATATTCTTCTTGCAAGCAACGCATCATATAATTTGCATTTAAAACTGCATATGCACTTACCTTCTTAAGCCCCTCAGCACCCATTGTACGAATGTAGGTATATGCTCTCAGATTAATGCCAAAGTTACCATAGTATGGTTTTACTCTTCCTATCGAATCAGGTCGGTCAAAGTCAAAAACAAACTCATCTTCTCGTTTGGCTAGTACTGGTTTCGGTAGGAACTTAGCCAATTCACTTGATACACCTACTGGTCCAGAACCAGGTCCGCCCCCACCATGTGGTCCTGTAAAGGTTTTATGAAGGTTTAAATGAACAACATCAAATCCCATGTCTCCTGGCCTAGCATAACCCATAATTGCATTTAGATTAGCTCCGTCATAATAAAGTTTGCCTCCTGCATCATGAACAATCTGTGCCATTTCGACAATTTGTTCTTCAAATAAACCTAACGTATTAGGGTTCGTTAGCATAAGTGCTGCTGTATCGTTACCTACCACTCTTTTTAAATCCTCTAAATCGACTAATCCTCGTTCATTTGATTTAACTGTAATAGCTTCAAACCCTGCAACAGAAGCAGATGCCGGATTTGTACCATGGGCTGAATCAGGTATAATTACCTTCGTCCGGTTCCTATCGCCGTTTGCTTCATGTAATGCACGAATCATCATTAGTCCGGTCCACTCACCTTGAGCTCCCGCAGCTGGTTGAAGTGATACTTCGGCCATCCCCGTTATTTCAGCTAATGATGTTTGCAGGTCATACATGACTTCAAGCGCACCTTGAACTGTTTTTGTGTCTTGATACGGGTGAATTTGACTAAACCCTTCCAATCTAGCAACATCTTCATTCATTTTCGGATTATACTTCATCGTGCAAGAACCAAGTGGATAAAATCCTGAATCAACACCATAGTTCCGTCTCGATAGGCCAGTATAGTGTCTGACAATCTCTAGCTCACTTACTTCTGGTAAATCAGGTTCAGTCTCTCTTATATAAGCAGATGCTAATTCATTATTTAAATCTATTTCTGGCACATCAATTTCTGGTAAACTGTAGCTCGTTCTACCTGCCTTACTGTGTTCAAATATTAATGGAAAGTCTTGATTAGCCACGGATATCCCCCACTTCCTTAACAAAAGCATCTATCTCAGCCTTCGTACGAATCTCAGTGATCGCGATTAACATTTTCCCTTTAAATTGTGAATCAAATTTCTCTAAATCATAACCACCGATAAACCCAAGCCCGAGCAGTTGATCATTAACTTTAGATACCGAATGCTTTACATCGACTACTATTTCATTAAATAAAGCTCCATTAAATGTAACTGGAATCTGATGATCATTTAATCGCTTTTTCATATAGTAAGCTTTTTGCATATTTAACCAAGCCATTTTTTTAATCCCTTGTTTACCAAGGGAACTCATCGCTACTGATGATGCCAGCGCATTTAACGCTTGATTGGAACAAATATTTGATGTAGCCTTATCTCTTCTAATATGTTGCTCTCTAGCCTGCAAAGTTAAAACAAAACCACGTATTCCATCTTCATCAACTGTTTGTCCTACCAATCTGCCCGGAACCTTTCGCATTAGTTTTTTTGTTGTAGCAAAATAACCACAATGTGGTCCGCCATATTGTGAAGGTATCCCGAATACTTGAGTATCTCCTACGACAATATCAGCACCAAATTCTCCGGGTGGAGTTAGGTAACCTAATGCCAAAGGATTACTTGAGACGATTAACATCGTTTTCTCATGTTCCTTAAGTAGCTCTTCAACTTCTTTTAAAGGTTCAATTTGCCCGAAAAAGTTAGGATATTGAAGTACTACACTAGCAGTATGTTCATCGATTTCCTTTTTTAATGCATCTAAATCTGTCACCCCGTCCTTATGATCAATCTCTACGACTTCTACTCGTTGACCACTTGAGTACGACTTGATGACCGCCCTTGATTCAGGATGAACCGCTTTAGAAACTAAAATTTTGTTTCTTTTTGTTTGAGCAGCACTTAAATTTGTTGCTTCTGCAAGCGCTGTAGCTCCATCATACATAGATGAATTAGCAACATCCATGCCAGTTAATTCACAAATCATTGTTTGAAATTCAAAAATCGCTTGTAATTCACCTTGAGATATCTCAGGTTGGTATGGAGTATAGGCAGTATAAAATTCAGAACGAGAAATAATATGATCAACAATAGATGGAATATAATGGTCATACACTCCGGCACCTAGGAACGATGTGTGAGTTTTTACATTTACGTTTTTCTTGGATAAAGCAGTTAACTCACTCATAAGCTGTGGTTCACTTGTCGGAAATTTCAGATTCAAATCCTTTTTCAATCTTACTTGTTCAGGAATATCAGAAAACAATTGTTCCGTCGAACGAATGCCTATCTTTTCTAGCATTGCTTTTTTATCTTCGTCAGTCATGGGTAAGTAACGAAATTCCATATTCTCTCCCCCTTGGTATCTATTAGTTAGGACGTTTATAAAATGGTGTCGGTACAACTACTGCTTTCAACCTGTTTTTTCTTACTTGAACATATAGTTCGCTACCTAATTGTGCATTTTCTGTACGAATCAGCGCCAAGCCTATATTCTTATTGAGTGTTGGTGACTGTGTACCAGTAGTAATAAAGCCAATCTCTTCTTCGTCAAAAAACACCTGATAGCCATGACGAGGAATTCCCTTCTCAATCATCTCAATTCCAACGAGCTTTCGTTTAGTTCCATTTTCTTTTTGTTTTTTTAATACTTCTTTTCCAATAAAATCAGAGTCTTTGTCTGTTTTAACAGCAAATCCTAAACCAGCCTCAATTGGAGAAATATTCTCAGTCAACTCCTGACCATACAACGCGAGCTTTGCTTCAAACCTCAACGTGTCTCTTGCTCCAAGTCCGACTGGCTGAATTCCCTCTGATTCACCTGCATCCATTATTCTCCTCCAAAGCAAAGGACCGGCTTCAGCTTGAAGATAGATTTCAAACCCATCTTCTCCTGTATATCCTGTACGAGATACGATAGCATCTACATCTATTCCGTCAAATCTAACTTTATTTTCAAACCCAAAGAATTTGATTTCTGATAAGTCTGTTTTGGTTATTTTCTGTAAGACTTGATTTGCTTTAGGTCCTTGCAGAGCTAATTGGACAAAATATTCCGAACAATTTGTGATTAAAACACCTTCTGTTTGATGCGTTTTTAACCATTGGTAATCTTTTTCTGTATTTGAAGCGTTAACTACGAGCAAGTATTTGTTTTTTTCGAGTTTATAAACAATAAGATCGTCTACTGTTCCCCCATTTGGATAGCACATCATCGTGTACTGGGCTTTTTTAGGAATTAATTTAGAAACATCGTTTGTTAGCATGTTTTGCAAATACGTTTCACTTGTCTCACCTTCAACTAAAATTTCTCCCATATGCGAAACGTCAAATAATCCAGCCGCTTTTCTTGTTGCATAATGTTCCTGTTTAATACTTGAAAATTGTACTGGCATGTCCCATCCACCAAAATCAATCGTTTTAGCACCTAGTTTTTTATATTCTGGATAAAGTGGCGTTCGTTTTAATTCAGACATTTAATCAACTCCTATTTATTTTTATTGATAATAAAAGTAAGCAGAAAAAAACAGAGAATCCACCAATAATAAGTGAATTCTCTGTCCTTTTACCAGAAAGTTTCGCACAAGATAAATAGTACAGCTTATTTATCAAAGCATGCTTCTTGGGTAGTTTACTAAATGTAAACATTCTCCAGAGTTGCGTCATCCAAGAGTCTTTTTGCCTGAGAGATTCACGGGTTTGTTTGCTCCTTCGGCGCTACCTAAGTAGTCTCTCCTCTTGAAATCATACGCTACATTTTAAATTGTCCAAACATGGGCATACTACATGCAATCAATTGTATTTTTAAATTAATTATCTAACAAATCAAAATCATTATATCATAGCGTATCTTATCTGTGTAAAAGAATGTTGTGTTTACTAGTTAAAAATTAATTCTAGAAAGGTGAGTTATGATGAACATTCAACTAAATCGTGACCAAGAATTTATAGATGAACTTGATACGAAATTAGAAAACGAAGGCTCCTTTAGCTCTTGGGATCTTTTTCGAATGTCATATCGTTCTGCATTGGCTACTACAAATCCAGATTTCAAGGGTTTATCAGCTCCTAAGCGTTTACCGCATGTGAATTTCCTTCAACATCAATTGGATTGTGCACAGCAAGTGGTTGAAGAAATGAACGGTAGAGGACTTCTTGCTGATGAAGTTGGTCTTGGTAAGACGATAGAAGCTGGTTTAGTTTTAAAGGAATATATGATTAGAGGACTCGTTAAAAAAGCGTTAATTCTTGTACCAGCATCCTTAGTTAATCAATGGGTAAATGAATTAAGTCAAAAATTTTATATTCCGGCAATCTCTCAGAGAAGAAGACCTGTATGGGATCAGCAAAATATAGTTGTTACTTCTATCGACACAGCAAAACGCCCACCGCACAGGGATATTATTCTAAAACAAGAATATGATTTTGTATTAATAGATGAAGCACACAAACTGAAGAATCACAAAACAAAAAATTACGAGTTTGTTCGTTCATTAAAGAAAAAATACTGTTTATTGTTAACTGCAACTCCTGTCCAAAATAAGTTAATTGATATATTTAACCTTGTATCTATTTTAAAGCCAGGCCATCTGGGTAACTATGAAGATTTCACTGATTTATTCGGGAAGGATCGTAAAAACTTATTTAATGATGCTCATCTTAAACAACTTATTCAAAAAGTAATGGTGCGTAACCGTAGAGAAGACACCGGGATTGACTGGACGAAACGAAACGTCGAAACTATTTGGATTGATTTCACACCAGAAGAACAATCCGCCTATCAAGAATTAAGTAGAATTTCAAAGGAGTCACCAAATTTTTCGTCAATTACTTATACAAGAGAATTATGCTCATCCAGAGAAGCATGCTATCTATCTTTAAGAAAATTACTAAGCCAAGATAGAGAGATTTCTAATCGAGCAGATTATGATAATTTGATGAAACAAATTGAACAACTTCCACACCACGCAAAGGCACATAAAGTTATTGAGTTGATCGAGAACACAGATGAGAAATTTATCATTTTCACCGAATATCGCGCAAGCCAATTATATTTACAATGGTATCTGCAACAACACGGCATCTCATCTGTACCTTTTCGAGGTGGCTTTAAACGCGGAAAAAAAGACTGGATGAGACAATTATTTGAGAATCATGCTCAAGTTTTAATTGCAACTGAAGCTGGAGGAGAAGGAATTAATTTACAGTTTTGCAATAACATGATTAATTATGATCTTCCATGGAATCCAATGCGTCTTGAACAAAGAATCGGCAGAATTCATAGATTCGGGCAAGAATCTGATGTAAACATATACAATTTTGCTATCAGGGACACGATGGAAGAACATGTACTAAATTTATTATATGAAAAAATCAAATTGTTCGAGCGTGTAGTTGGTAATTTAGATGCAATTTTATCTGAATTAGATATTAATGATGTTGAAAGCGAAATAGAAACAATTTTTAATGAATCAAAAACTGACGGCGAAGTTAAAATTAAATTAGATAACCTTTCTTCCGTCATTTCATTTGCACAAGATAATCAAACAGAGGAGGACTTCAATGGGACTCGAGAATCTTCATGATTTCCTAACAGATTATTTCACAGCGAACCAATGTGACATTACTGAGAATAATAATGGTAAATTGAGTGTTCAATTAACAGCTGAAATGGATGAAATACTCATGAATCGTCCATTTTATTGGCAATACGTGAAAACACTTGGATATCCGGGTGAGCCGATGGGAATTACTTTTATTACAAATCCAGATCGGAGAGATGAAGAAGGGGAATGGATACATTTCGGAAGTCCAAGACTACATCAAATATTCAACACGTTGATCTCACAAGGAAAATTCACAAAAATTTATCAACAAATAGCACCCACACAAAGAACAGCGCTTGTTCCTTGGTTGGTTATCAATAGTAAAATAAGTTATACAGGTAAGCATAAAAAAGACGAAATTAAGTCGATTGGACTTCAGTTAATTAATGGAGCAATGATCACTCATATTATGGACGAGTTAGATGCAATGACATTACAATCATCCATTCCTGACTTTTGCTACACAATCACACCGCTTATCCGTCCAAAGAGTGGCTACCTGAGAATAATTCAATATATTGAAAGCTACTTACAAAATTACGATCACTCTTGGGCCGAGGAATCTTGGCGGTATTTAGAAGAAGAACAAAAATTACTCGAACACTTCTATAAAAACACGAACGAAGATGATGAATATAAAAATCAAATGACACAAGAATTAGTAGCTATTGAAAATCGGTTTAAACCACAAATAAGTATCGAGGTAGTTAATGGCGGTATCTTCTATTTGTCTCAAAAATCTTCAAACAAATTGACAGGGAAAAATTAAGTTTGACTTTTTCAAAACAAATGTGTAGGGCGCCTTTCACCCAAGAGCAATAAGACAAGCCTCAGCGTATCGATTTTTGTCACAGAGAGGATTGACTTAAGACCTCAGGCGCTGGAGCTTGGACGCGGTTTAACCTTGTCAAAAATCATCCACACGACATTTTTAATTTCCTAAGCAATTAAAAATAGCAGGGTCCACTAAAACATGGAGCCCTGCTATTGCTTTTTTTTCTTAACTAATAATTTAAAAGCAAATGGCAATAAACCAAACCAGCGACCTGAGATATTGTTTTCTTTGGACATACGCTGTTTATTTTTCCTTTTTTTTCGTTCATCTTGTGGAGTATCCATATACTTTACAATCTCTTGTGTCATAAATTTCACATAATCATTTCCTGACATATAATCACCTCAAGGGGAAAGTTAGCTTATACCCTTAGTATAACCATAAAGAGTTACACTAACCCAAACCTAATAGTCAGTAAATATTTTTTAAAAAATAAATTTCCTTGAAGGACTTTTAAAGTTTATGTCGAATATTGTACAACTATAACAGAAAAAGAGGTGAATTTAAGGTTGAACCCTGCTGCAGTATATTCTAAAAATCTTCTCCTATCCGCTATTCAAGCTACCGCATCTGATATTCATTTTTGCCCCTCTTCAAATAAAACTGAAATATTTTTTAGAGTTCATGGAAAAAGAATATTTCATCAATCCATCCCTAAAAAGCAATTCGAAACGTTATTAACATATTATAAGTTTACTTCTGGGATGGACATTGGAGAAAAAAGAAAACCTCAACACGGTACGATTTCATTTCATACACATCATTTACAGTTTTCATTACGTCTATCTACTCTTCCGGTAAATACCTCGGAAAGCCTTGCAATTAGACTACTACCTCAAAATGATGCACACCAACTAGAACAATTGTTTCTGTTTCCAAATCAATTAGCTACAATAAAAAGTTGGATTTCAAAGCGCTCTGGAATTATCCTATTCACTGGTCCGACTGGAAGTGGTAAAACCACCACCCTATATGCATTACTCCAATCTTTGCTAAGAGAACAATCCTTTCAAACCATTACTCTTGAAGATCCAATTGAAAAGGAAATGAGTAACATTCTCCAGGTACAAGTGAACGAAAAAGCTGGCATTACTTATAACGCAGGACTTAAGGCAGCACTTCGTCATGACCCAGACATCATAATGGTCGGTGAAATTCGCGATAAAGAGACAGCCCATTTTGCTTTTCACGCCTCTTATACTGGCCACCTCGTTTTAAGTACACTACATGCAAAGGATGCCGTCGGAACAATTCACCGTCTGTTGGAAATGGGAATTAAGAAAACAGACCTTGAGCAAAGTTTAATTGCAGTAGCATCATTGCAGTTACTCCCAATTAATACAAATGATTTTCTCCCATCACGAGCAGCAATTCTAGAATTGCTAGACAAAAAACTCCTGCACCAAGTGATTAATCAAGGATCACTGGAAATCAATGAATATTTTGATTCCTTTGATCGGTTAAGGAGGAAAGCCTTTGCCTATGGTTTCTCTACAAAGGAAGTTTTTAACATGGTTGGTAAATAACAAAAAGTTATCATTAAAAGACCAATACAACTTTTTATACCGCCTTAGTCAATTGATACAAAATGGCTACACACTTCTTCATGCCTTAGATATATTAAACTGGGATAGTAGATGGGCTATTTATACTGAGCGAATACGTGATAAGTTACAAGAAGGCGCTTCTATTGATCAAGCATTAGAAGGTGCCAACTTCAATGAAAAAGTAGTATCATTTATGTATTTTTCGAATTCAAATAGTGATTTAAACGGAACTTTAAATCATTGTTGCGTCATGCTAAAACAACAAATGGAAAACATTAAAAAATTCCAACAGACATCAAGATATCCATTTATACTACTTCTGTTAATTTTAGTATTGCTATACTTTGTAAAGACATCCGTTTATCCATCGTTTCTTCAGTTATTCTCCTCAATGAGCAATGCTTCAGCTATAACAAATACATCAGTTATTGTTATTAATGTTCTTTTCAATGCATTGTTAATTCTCATTGTACTCATCACAGCCATAACCTTGTCTTGGCAACTTTTTAAAACTAAATTTAAAACTAAACTTAAAATACAAATTTATAACGCAATACCAATTGTTAGAAGCTTTATTAGATTAAATACAACATTTCTCTTTTCATTGCATCTAAGTTCCCTACTTAAGGCTGGATCTTCCCTTAGAGAGGCTTTACAAACGCTCAAAAAGCAACCAAAAGAGTTTATAATAGCATACTACTCTGACCAAATGATCCAAGAAATTGAGAAAGGCTTTGAACTCTCTGAGATACTACCGTCTTTTTTATTATTTGAGGAAGAGTTATCAACCATTTTCCAGGAAAACATCAACAACCATACACTAGAAAAAGATTTACAAATTTATTCAGAATTTCTTATTGATCAAATCCAGGAAAAGGCTAAAAAACTATTATCGCTAATTCAGCCTATTTTCTTTATATTAATGGCAGGTTTAATAATTTTTATTTACTTGTCTTTAATGCTCCCAATGTTCCAATTAATACAGTCGATATAAGAATTAACACAACCTATAAGAATTGAGGAATCTAAATGACAAATCAAAAAGGATTCACATTAATAGAAATGTTAATTGTTTTAACAATTATTAGTACGTTGCTCATATTATTAATACCCAACCTCGCAGAAAAAAACACTCAAGTGCAAGATAATGGTTGCAAAGCCTTGGCTCAAATGACCGAAAGCCAGCTCCAAGCCTATGAAATTGATACGGGAAAAAAAGCAGAGGATATTCAAACATTAATAACTTCAAAATATCTAAAAATGGATACTTGTGCAAATGGCACCCAAAAAGTACAGTTAACAGAAAATAATACAGTCGAAGTTGTAGAAGTAATCAAGTGAGCAAATGAAAAATACTAATGGATTTACATTAATAGAAGTTTTAATCGTACTTAGTGCTTCCATTGTACTTTTATCAATTGGCTCTCTTTTCCAGACACATGTCATAAAGCATTATCAAGAAGATCAATTTTTACAACTTTTTCAAAGTGATGTGTTGTACATGCAATACATCACTTTGATTAAAAGAGAAACATTTAATATGACGATTCATCCAGATCAACATAACTATATCATTCGAAAAGGAGGCACTGGAAAAATAATAACAAAACGTAATATACCATCCAACTGGAATGTCCAACTCATGACACTTACTATGCCAATCTCCTTTACTTTCAATGGCACGATTAAAAATCCAGGCATGTTCTCCATCAAGACGGGAGAATCTCATTATCAGGTGTTCCTCCCTTTCGGTAAAGGAAGGGGCTATATAATTGAAAAATAATTCTAGAGGCTATTTCCTGATTGAGGCACTAGCCTCACTAAGTATTGTTTTAACAATTACATTTACATTTATTCCTATTTTAAATCAAATAAAACTAGAGGAACACATATTAAGTCAACGTCGATCTATTCAATCTACTTTACACGATGAATTACAACTTTATATATGGAAAACATTCAAGTTGCCGGTAAATCATGAAATGAAAGTAAATAAGAGGCAGGTGACATTCACCTTTACAAAAGAAGATAATTTAGTTAAAGGATGTGCTGAATGGAACAATGAAAAAGACATACTCGAAAATTTTTGTTTATATGGATTTCCACAAGAATGAAAAAGGGTTTACACTCATTTCTTTATTATTAGCAACTTCGATAATTTTCATTACTTTACCAATCCTTCCTTACATCATAAACACAATCCAACATGAATCTTATTACGAGGATTTATCAGTGAATCAATTTTTCCATTTCATAAATGAAGAGTTTCATATCGCTATATCATATTCAGTTGAGGATTCTGTAATAACCCTACAGCAAGAAAATGGAGAAACAGTAACGATAGATAAATATCAGTCTTTGGTTCGGAGAAGAGTGGGCAACTTAGGACATGAGATCTTACTACGCAACGTAAGCGAGTTTTTGATTATCCCCTTAACAACTGGAATTAAAATTGCAATCACAACAATTGAAGGAGTACATTATGAGAAAACGTTTAGCTTTTATTAATGAGTTCTTCGCTAATAGGGATGGATTCATATTTCCTTATGTAGCTTTTATTGTTGTTCTAGTGTTAGTAACAATAACTGGGAGTATAAACTTATATCGCAACAACATTGAAATGACAAATTTCAACGAAGAGCAATTAAAAATAGATACGTTATTTCAAATGGGGAAATCGCAATTTAAGCAAGAGCTTTTACCCGAGAATTTAAATACCTCAAATCAATACACATTTTTCTTTCCGCACGGCTCAGTTGACATTACGGTATTATCTTACACAGAGAAAAATATTTATGCAAAATATGATATCTCTACAACCAAACAAAGTAAGTACGTCACATTTTCTAGCATTCACCTTGAATAAAAAAATGTTAACTAAAATGAATATTGCCCGAGCAAATCGCAAACGATAGTAGATGAAGAAATTAATGGGCTATAGCCAAGTGGTAAGGCAGCGGATTTTGATTCCGTCATTCGTTGGTTCGAATCCAGCTAGCCCAGTAAATCCGATAACTATTAAATTTGTTTTAATTTTAAATAATCAAGTTTTTGTGTGAAGATTAATTTACATTCTCTTTTTCCTCGTATATAATAACCATGATACATACCTTTTGTAAAGGAGGGGGAAGTATGGACAGAACGTTTCGAATGCTTTCTTTTTGGACAGGAATATTCGCTGTCATGTTTTTTGTCGGTGAAATGCAAAGCATGGCTTTCCTATTTTTAGCTCAAACCGTTTTCTTTCTAGGAGTTGGATTCTTGAATTTGTCTGAAAGAATGTATATGTACTTATTTGGTGCATATTGCACTATATTTTTTATTGGATTTACTTACTATTCAAACTTCATACTAGTTCCCGGATTTGGACATTAATAAAAAGGCTCTAATCATTTTTAGGTGATTGGAGCCTTTTTATTATTCACTTATAATATTCTGACTATTGACAATAATTGAATTAATATATAATATAAATATAGTAACTTAACTTTATCCCATCCAACAAAGAGAGCACATCCCCCTCAATAATCTCTTCCTTATGAAAGGGAGAGATTATTTTTTACTAGGTTAAAAAAGGATTATGCTCCTGTTCTTCTTTAATTGTAGTATCCTCCCCATGGCCAGGATGAACAACAAAAGAATCCTTTAAAGTAAATAGTTGTTTTCTGATACTATTAAGTAACTGTTGATGATTACCTCCTGGCAAATCAGTCCTCCCTATCCCTGATTGAAATAAACTATCCCCACCAATAATATGACCATCTCCATGAAAAATAAAGACAACACCACCTGGGGAGTGTCCTGGTGTATGCCTAATTTCAAACTGCATGTCCCCTATCGTCATGTTGCCAACATCTAATAAATAATCAGGACTTTTCGCGGTAATTTGACCAACAGGAAAAAGAGCTGATCCATTTAGGTTCGGATCTTCTAACCACTCTGCTTCCCGCTTATGAATATAGACTGGAATATTAAAATATTCGCGTACGTGGTCAACGGCACCAATATGATCAAAATGACCATGAGTTAATAAAATTGCTTTTGGGTTCAATTTAACTTTCTCCAGGTAGTTTATTATCTTATAACTATCGCCTCCGGGATCAAATATGATAGCGTCAGTTTCATTGGATACTAAGTAACAATTAGTCCCTAAAGGACCTAAAGACATTTTCGTTATATTCATAAAACTTCTCCTTCTTTTTTAAATAGAATTTTATCTTTTGATATACTCGACAAATTTAAAATTTTGTTTTAGAATGTATGAGGAGATCATATCTACTACATAATAATAAATATAAGTCCCTATATCAATTTTTGGGTTCGGGAGACTCACAAGGAGGTCTGAGAATAATGGAATTGGCAATAATCTTTTTAGTTATAGCAATATTATGTGCAGTTGCAGTTTTAAGAGAGTTAAAAACTAAAAACTTCTTTGCTGTCGCTTTTGCCGGTGCTTCTACACTAGTATTTGGTTGGTTTTCAGTCATGACAATTTTTTCTCCATTGTTCTAATAATAACCTAAAATCCTAAGATCTTTTACTATCATAAGTAAAGGATCTTTTATTTAGATTGAATAGTAATAAAACCACAAGTTATAATGGTTTTTCTTATCCTTTTTCCGTGTTAATAAAGGACGCCATATTTATTATAGAACCCAACTTTATTACTTCTAACTAGTAAAAAACGAGTATGAAACCAATTGGTTTCATACTCGTTTTTCTATTTCTGTTGAAGCTATTTGTTAGTCATTCGCATTGAATTTATAAAATCTAAACAGATCACCATATATGATTTGATCTGAGTAAGATAGTTCTTTATCAACTTTTTCCTTTATCGGTTGACATGCATTCTCTGCATCATCTTCAACACCAGTAGTCTTCGCATAAATTAATTCCCCTGACTCACGGTCAAAACATTGATCCTTCGAATAAACATAGTCTTCACTTATAAAACTACCGTCTCGCAGTGCAATAAAGTCTTTATTATTAGCAGCAAATAAATCAGTACCAAACGTTATGTCATCCTCATTCTCGATACCAAGTAAACGAAGTAAAGTAGGCTTCACATCTATTTGCCCTGCGACATCAGATATCACCCTGCCTTCTTGACCTGGTATGTGAATAAAGAATGGTACTCGTTGTAATTGAACATGATCATATGCGGTGATTTTTTCTTTATCCAAGTACATACTCATTGCTTTATTATGGAAATCACTTATTCCATAGTGATCCCCCAAAATAACAAATATCGAGTTTTCGTATTCTCCAGACTCTTTTAATTGTTCAAAGAACTGCTCTAATGCCTCATCAGTGTAACGTACAGTCGGGAAGTATTGATTTAGTGTTCTGGAGTTAGAATTGTATTGATCAATAGAAGCGTCCTCTTCACTTAATTCAAACGGATAATGGTTTGTTAAAGTGATAAATCTTGAATAGTATGGCTCCGGTAAAGATTGTAGATACTTAACGGATTGTTCAAAGAACGATTTATCCTTTAGACCCCAACCAATTGAATTTTCTTCATTAATTTCATAAGCACTTTCTTCATAAAACTGATCATAACCAAGATTTTCATACATTACATCACGATTCCAGAAGCTCTTATTGTTAGCATGGAACACCGAAGAATAATAGCCATGTTCTTTTAGAATCTCTGGTGTTGCATTGAATTCATTTTGGCCATGTGTAAAAAATACAGCCCCTCTTGGTAGTGGGTACATAGAATTATCAATTAAGAATTCATGGTCGGAAGTCTTACCCTGCTCCGTTTGATGGTAAAAGTTTTCAAAATAATAACTTTCCTCAATCAAATCATTCATAAAAGGAGTTACTTCTTCGCCATTAACAGTGTTATTTATAACAAAACTTTGAACAGATTCTAGTGAAATAAAAATCACGTTTTTATTTTTTGCTATACCAAATAACTCAGATTCCTCTTTACTTGTAGCATTCTCATCAACATAACTCTGAATATCAGGCATTTCATTCCCATCAGCTAAAACACGTTGTGCTTTAGACTTTGAGTGTAGAGCAACATCATAAATATGATAATTAAACAGCCCTATGTTCTTTACCAGATATTCTCTATCAAATGTACGTTGTAATAGTTGTGGTCGTTCAATCTCAGCTAAAACATAGTTTCCTAATAGAAAAAGAATTGAGGCACTTAAAACAATCGCTCTATTTCTTTTATTATAATTTACCGATACAGAACCATCGTATCGTTTACTCAATATCCAGATAATAGCAACATCCAAGAATAAGAGTAAGTCTGATAGATGAATCAAAGCAAGAGCACTCGATCCTAAATCAGCCGCATTACTTCCTTGAAATAAAACCGGAATTGTTATGAAATCAGTAAAGTTCCGATAAAAAACAAGATTAAAATATAAAATTAACGTACCAATCAACGTACCGTACCGCAAAAATTTCATTTGCCTTCTATTTTTAAACCACACACTTATTGCAAAAAATAGAAATGCAGAAGCGAATGGGTTTATAAACAAAATAAGTTCTTGCATTACATTTTCAATTGAAATATTAAACATAAATCGATAAACGACGTACGTTTTAATGCCAAATAAAATACTAGCAAGTATATATAATGGTAGTTGAATTCGACTTAGTGACCTTAATAACATACTTACTTCCTCCTCAACACGATAACCTAAATTTACATTAAATTAACATTATTTATTATATTCCACCACACACAAAAAATAAACCACTACAACTATGACGATATAGCGTAATGAAAAGTTTCATTTTTGCACTGTTTTATTTACATTTTTTTATTTTAGTAGATGAATGAAAAAAAATAAACCCTATTATTAGGGATCATTTTTTACTAGCGACAACTATTTTCATTCCAATATTTACCAGCATAAGATACTTTATAGATAAATACGGGTGCTGATATATTATAATTGATTTTTGTAGATTTAACAATGTTTTTATTTTTTTTGAAAAGAACTGCCTTGTTTCTTAACTAAAAATGCTCCTCCAATAACACCTGCATCATTTCCTAATTGAGCACTTACAAATTCACATTCCTCACTAATTCTTGGCAGAGCATAATTAGTAAATGACTCCCTTAAAGGTTTTAACAACTGATCACCAGCTTTAGAAACACCACCGCCAATGACAATTTTTGAAGGATTAATTAGTGTAGCAGCATTGGCAATTGCAAGTCCAAGGACATCTGTAACATTATTAACAATCTTAATTGCATAAGCGTCCCCTAGTTTTGCTTTATCAAAAACATCTTTCGCTGTTATATCACCATGAGCCTGGTAGTGGTCTTTTAAAAGTGAATTAACGTCTGTATTTATGATGTCTATGGCCTGACGTACTATTCCAGTAGCTGAAGCAATTGTTTCTAGACAACCATTTCTTCCACAATTACATGGAGCCCCACCAGGTTTAACGGTAAGATGACCAATTTCCCCAGCTGTTCCATTAAAACCGCTAATCACTTTACCATTAGTAATAATTCCACCGCCGACACCTGTTCCTAAAGTGATAGCTATTAAATATTCCGCTAAGTTCCCAGCACCTTTCCAATTTTCTCCCAAAGCCGCTATGTTTGCGTCATTATCAACAAAAACAGGTAGACCAGATAATGCTTTCAATTTCGATCCTAACTCAAAATCTTTCCAGCCAATATTTACTGCAAGCGCAACATTACCAGTTTCTGAATCAATGAAACCCGGAGCACCTGCGCCAATTCCGTTAATACTACTTTTATCAATATGTGAATTTTCTAGTTTTGATTGTATAGATGCCCAAATATCTTCAGGAATGGAAACACCATCGTTATCTTTGTTTGTTGGAATCTCCCATTTACTGCTAATTTGTCCATCATTATTTACTATTGCAATTTTTATTGTTGTTCCACCAATATCAACACCAATGAAATAATTCATTTCCATTACAACCCGCTCCTCTATGATTCACGTAACTTCCTTGTTTCTTGTCTCAGAAGTACTATCGCCATTTGATATTCTTTTATCTCTATAAATTGTAATTGATATAATTCCTTAATTTCATCTTCCATCAATTCAAGATCCGCTTGTCGATTACCTGTATAAATAAATGAACCAAACCTTTTTAATAATTGTTGAACATCAAATATCGTTTTCATTTTATCACCAATATCATTATAGCAATCGTTCGTCAGAAAATAAACGATTAACATTAATAATTTATCTCTGTGACAAATACATGATTAATTTATTAAAACAGAACAAAAGCTTGTCGGAGGTAGGCGCTGGATCTGGACGAGGTTAACTTAGTAATCCATTATCCACAGAGCAATCCATTTTATAATTTCCTCACTAGTGTTGCATTAAAAGATAACGACAATGTCAAGTGTTCATTTAATTCAATTAAATGGAAATTATGGGAGATTATAGTATTCATAAAATCAAAAAAAACCCTTATAATTAGTGGCAGAAGGTACTAAGTCCTGTCCAAATCCTAATTATAAGGAGTTCACATGGACAATAATAACACAAAATCTGTTTTTAAAGAATACCTTCATCCAATTGATGATC
>NZ_JAIZAP010000019.1 GCF_020404745.1 Aquibacillus saliphilus | reverse complement strand
TGAGTCAGAATGAATCCGGGGCGAGTGCGCATTCCGGGACGCTGAGTGAGAATAAAACCAGGGTGAGTGCGCATTCCGGGACGCTGAGTGAGAATAAAGCCGGGGTGAGTGCGCATTCCGGGACGACGAGTGAGAATGAATCCAAGGCGAGTGCGCATTCCGGGACGACGAGTGAGAATAAATCCGGGGTGAGTGCGCATTCCGGGACGCTGAGTGAGAATGAAACTAGGGTGAGCGCGCATTCTATAATTTTTGTGCCATAAGCAACAAATATTTCGGTGGGTCGAGTAACAGACATTTTCAAAAGACCATTCTACCATCAATGAACATCTTCATTGATGGTAGAATTATTGAATTTTGAAGTTGATTATTAGCTACGCTAGCCTGCGTTAATGAGGAAAAAGGAGAGAATAAGCTTTGACAAAATGGAATGTAGATGAGTTTGTTCAAGCAATTGTTAGTAAAACAGAATCCCAGTACGAAAAGAAAATTGATGAGGCAACAATAAATGAAGTTTACTACGCTGTCAGTGCAATTGTCAGTCAAGAAATAACTGGCAGCTGGACTAAAACAAAAGAAAGCTATCAAAAAAACAATCCTAAACAAGTTTACTATTTATCAATGGAGTTCTTAATCGGCGGGTTGTTAGAAAGTAATTTACTCAATAGTGGTATGTGGGAAAGTTGTAATCAGGCTCTGGTCAAGTTAGGATTTGATCCTGTTGAAGTGTACAGACAAGAACGCGATCCCGGTTTAGGTAATGGTGGTTTAGGCAGATTAGCAGCATGTTTTTTAGATTCGATGGCATCACTTCATTATCCTGGCCATGGTTACGGAATCCGTTATCGCTACGGGATGTTTGAGCAGCGTTTTATTAATGGTTATCAAACAGAACTTCCCGACTTTTGGTTGAAAAACCCCTATCCTTGGGAAACAAGACGTGATGAAGAAGCAGTATATATCGAGTTTGGCGGAACTGTACATATGCTTAAACGCAATGATGGATCACTTGAGTGTAAGTACGAAAACACCGATAAAGTTCTTGCTGTTCCTTATGACGTACCAGTTGTTGGCTATAAAAATCAAGTCGTCAACACACTACGTTTATGGAGCGCTGAACCTATTTTTGTTTCTAGTCAATCAAATACTGAAGACTACTACCGACATTTAGAACACAACCATTCAATCGAACAAATATCTGGAATTCTCTATCCAGATGATTCAAGTGAAGAAGGAAAACGATTGCGGATTAAACAGCAGTATTTCCTCGTCATCTCCAGTCTGAAAAGTATCGTTAAAGACTATAAATCAAACGTGCGTAAATCCTTAATTCATCTACCAGACTACGTTGTCATCCAAATTAATGATACACATCCAAGTTTAGCAATTCCAGAATTAATGAGAATGTTAATGGATGAGGAAGGTTTTGGCTGGGATACTGCTTGGCGTATTACCACAAAGGTTTTCGCCTATACCAATCATACAATTTTAAGCGAAGCACTCGAAAAATGGCCGATTGCGATGATTAAATCTCTTTTACCACGACTTTACATGATTATTGATGAAATAAATGAGCGCTTTTGTCAGGGAATTTGGTTCGATCATCCCGAGTTGCGTGATAAAATTCCGGACATGGCTGTCATCGCTGACAATCAAATCCATATGGCCAGACTTGCTATTGTAGGTAGCTTCAGTGTTAACGGAGTTGCTAAGTTACACACCGAAATTATAAAGACACAAGAAATGAAGGACTTTTACAAACTATATCCAAATCGTTTTAACAACAAAACAAACGGAATCACTCATCGGCGCTGGCTAGTGATGGCTAATCCACGTCTAGCAAATTTAATTACGGAGACAATTGGCTCGCGATGGATCAAACACCCTAGGGAACTAACGCATTTACTACGTTATACTAAGAACCGTCCATTTTTAGAAAAGCTCGGACAAATTAAACAACAAAACAAAAAAGATTTAGCGAAGTACATCCATAAAGCAACTGGAATTGTTGTCGATGAGCAGTCAATTTTCGATGTCCAAATTAAACGATTGCATGAATATAAACGTCAGTTACTTAATATATTTCATGTCATTTATTTGTACAACGAGTTAAAGGAAAACCCGCAACTAGACATTGTGCCAAGAACGTTTATCTTTGGAGCAAAAGCTGCACCTAGCTATTATTTTGCTAAAGAAGTGATTAAGTTAATCAACACAGTAGCATCAGTCGTCAATCATGACCCTTCAATAAAAGGAAAACTAAAGGTCGTTTTTCTTGAAAATTATAACGTCAGCTTAGCAGAGAAAATCATACCCGCAGCTGATTTGAGTGAACAAATATCAACAGCAGGCAAAGAAGCATCAGGAACAGGAAATATGAAAATGATGATGAACGGCGCCTTGACCATCGGAACCCTTGATGGAGCCAATATTGAAATTAAAAATTTAGTCGGTGATCCAAATATCTTTATTTTTGGACTTCGTTCCGAAGAGGTCTTCAACTATTATCAAAATGGTGAGTATAGTGCCAACGAAACCTATCAAAATGATGAAAGAATCAGCCGAATTTTACATCAGTTACGAGATGGAATATTTGGTCAACAAGACTTAGAGTTTAAGGATATTTATTACCATATTCTGTCTACCAATGATCCTTACTTTATTCTAGAAGACTTTGATGGGTATGTAGAAACACAACAACTCGTCGATCAAGCCTATCAACATGAATCAAAGTGGCTATCGAAAAGTCTTATCAACATTGCCCATTCCGGAAAGTTTTCAAGCGATCGAACGATTCAGGAGTATGCTACAGGAATTTGGAGGATTGAGAAGCAATAGTAAAGAGAACCTGCCCAAAAATAACAATGGAAACCTAGGGATAGCTGACCCTAGGTTTCCATTGTTTAGTTAACGAGAAATTTATTAATCAATAATTTCCCAATAAGCTGGTTTCACATTAAAGTTTTCATCAAAAACGAATGGAGCGTCTATTCCTAATCCATCATCACTGTACTCTTGTGCACGATCATCTAACCACGTATGATTGTCTGCAATACCCCAGAATGTCACACTACTGATTTTATCATCCAATTCCTCATATAATTCAAATAACTGGTTATAACGATCCGCCTGTTCTTCTAGAACTTCATTTGGAATTTCATCATAAGATTTATATTCACCAGTTGGCGGCCAGCCATAAAGACTAACATCTAACTCAGTAATCTGGTTATCTAACCCAAGGTCAGCAAACATGTTAATTGATTCTCTAGTGTCTTCAATTGAAGGCCAGCCTATTTGAACATGCCCCTGATGTCCGACTCCATCAATTGGTACGCCTTGTTCTAACATGTCCTTAACAAGGCCATACAGAGCATCTCTTTTATTTGGCACCTCAGTGTTGTAATCGTTGATGAAAAGTTTTGCATCCTCTCCACCGAATTTTCTAGCTGTTTCAAAAGCTGTTTTAATGTACTCTGTACCAGTAATTTGATACCACTTACTCTTACGTAGTTCTCCGTTATCATTAACTGCTTCATTGACAACGTCCCAAGCATCTATATCATCTCTATAACGCTTTACTATTGTTTTGATATGCTTTTTTAAGCGATTCAGCAAAATCCTTTTGTTCCTTTCACGTTTCCCAGGATTTGTTTCATTAATCATTTCATTACCTTGTTTGTCGATAAAGAACCATTCAGGCACTTGACTATGCCATACAAGGTTGTGAAAACGTACTTCCATATCATTCTCTTTAGCAAACTCGACAATTCTATCAGCTTCTTCAAAGTTAAACTTTCCTTCTTCTGGTTGAATTGAAATAGGTTTCATTACATTTTCAGCTACAATACTACTATAATGGTGTTTTAACATTTCGCCTTGAATTCCATCCAGTTGGTAAGGCTCAACAGCAGCTCCTATTGCGAAAGAATCTTGATATCTACTTTCTAACGGATTCACCTCCAATGCACTAACTGGTTTAGTCACCTCCTCAGCATAAGCTATATTAGCTCCGGCCGGTAAAATTAAGGATGCAGCTAGTACTGAAATAATGGGTTTTCGTAGAACTTTCAACATTTAAAAACTCCTTTTCTATTTTTGTAATGTTATATGACTGTTCTAACCAAACCTCCTTTTTTAAAAAAGTCACCAACAAACTAAAAGGATTCTATACAGTATAGAATCCGACCTCATTTGTAAGCACTTTCATTATAACTATCACAACTTCCTTTATCTACCAGATAAACTAAGTTTTTGCATATTTTGCTAATTCAGTAAATTAGCACCATTCGTCCATGCCTACTTATTAAAGTTTAAAAAACTGAACAGCCCTACCTATTTACTATATTCTCAATTTTTATCTGGTTATTATTTACCAGCACCTTTTTTTATTGATTTTCAAATGAAAATTGCATATAATTCCAATTAACTTTTTATTAGGGGAAATATTCAAAGAATAATTTTTTTCAAAAAAGAATAAAGAGCATTGTTAATTCTCTTCATGCTCTTTGTACTTTACTTTGCACCTATATAACCTCTATTATTTTTCACAATGTTACTAGCCTCTTCAAAATCAGTTTCTGAAACATCAAATTGAACTAGATAGGGGCTGAATTCATCTTCTCTGGATTCTGGTTTGAATATATCTATGATAATCTCTATTAACTCATGATGGTCAGTAGGAATTCTTTCAACAGACTCATTCTCGACGTGAATTGACTCAAGACTTGCCCTGACAGATTCTGCATCATTTTCTGTTTTAAAATATGCTTGGATATTTCTCATTTATCTTCCTCCTGTGATTTTTACTAGTATCGTTTCCTATTTAATAGCTTGGCATTCAGAAAATAGTTAAGAGAATATAATTGGATTAAAAACATGAATGCGCTTTTATTTAGCTTGTTAAGTTTAACCAGTTGCTTTCGAGTTTATCAACTGGCAAACTGGGGATAACAATAAAAATATAATAGAATCAGCAGGTGACTAAAATGATTGAGATAAAAACTTCTAAACTAAGCGACGGGGAATTCAATCGAGGTGTGTTTGCTACACGTGATATTAAAAAAGGAGAACTTATTCATGAAGCTCCGGTAGTTCCTTACCCGAATCACGAGCATGAATTCATTGAACAAACTGTACTTGATGACTACGTCTATGAATATGGAAAAAACCATACTGCGGTTGTCCTTGGTTATGGTATGCTCTTTAACCATTCCTATCAACCAAATGCTGATTATGATATTAGCTTTGAAAGCCACACATTTAAATTCTTTGCTCACACAGATATAAAGGCCGGCGAAGAGATATTAATTAACTATAATGGTGATGTTGATAACAAAGACCCACTATGGTTTAACATGGATGATCAGTAATTCTCGTTTTCGACCTAAGAATCGTGGTTGATACTGCATATTAATCTAAAAAACCACCTTATTGCATTTTATTGCAAAAAGGTGGTTTTTTGTTTACATGTTATATCAAAACCCGTTTCAATTTAAATACTTGATTGTTGTTCGTAATAATCTGCAAGAGTAATAATCATTGCACCCAACTTAGAGTTATTTGATTCTAATACACGTTCGACACCGTGTTTCTTTAGCTCATCTGCTGTAACTTGACCAATAGCGACTGCCAGGACATCTGTTCCAAATGCTTCTATTAAATCACTTTTCTCTGCCTCATTTAAAAACAGGTTTTGCACTTGTGTTTTACTTGTAAAAACAATTGCATCCAAAGTTTTATCCGTGACTAGTGTTCTTAAGTCCTCCACTATTGCCTCATCTGGTGGAAGGTAGAAATAAGGCATCGAGTGATACAAAGTTACCGGTAGTGCTGCAATTTGATTGACCACGTCTTGTTCATCTTTATTGTATGCCTGAAAGAAGAACTGATTTCCACTTATTTCATGACCATCTAAGTACTCTAATAACTCAGTCATCGTTCCACCTGGAGTAAGGAAAGTTGGTTTTAATCCCCACTTTTCCAACCAATTGTTTGTCTTATTTCCACGAATAGCTAGGTTAGCTTGTCTCAAAGCCTCGATAAACTCATTCTTTCGGCCTAGTCTTTTAGCGGCATGCTCCAATGCTTCTGCACCAATTCCCGTTGTAAGGATAACCCAATCAAATCGATTTTCAATTAAATGGTTAACATCTTGTTCTGCACTTTTTTTGTTCAATAATCTTTTTCCCTGAATCGATTTGATAACAGGATTTCCACCTTTGTCACTAATGATGATCCCGATTGCATCCGCTTGTTTATCTGCTGCAATACCAATCTGTTTACCTTTTAATTCACTCATAACTCACTACTCCCTATGACTACTAAATAATTAAATCTAACTCACATCTGTTACTACTAATTATGGCTGTGGACAGAAAACCTGTCCCCTTGTCCCACTTTAAGACAAATAGCCAAAAAGAACAAAGAAAACCGCCACCCTTTTATCATCTAGGTGACGGGTTTTCTACTTTGGATCAAAAGGCAAAAGCCTTAGGCGATGCACTCGCCCTATACCCGGTTTCGGATTAATTTAGCAATTTCCATCAGTACGACAGAGCCAAGAGCAATTCCTGTTGCAACTAACCACTCGTTAAAACCGAATGTCTCTGGAATAGAGAAAACGTCACGAGCGAATGGCAGGATTGTTATCGTGTAGAGTGCGAAACCAACAGCAACGGCTCCAATTACATACTTATTACTAAAGAATCCTGCTCCAAATACAGTCTGTGTAATTGAACGAGCTGCAAATGTTTGGAGTGTTCGTGACAGGATTAAAGTTGTAAACGCCATTGCGACACCCATTTCAGCTGAATGCTGCAGCCCAATGAAGTGCGAAACAATAACGGCAAGACCGATCAGGAGCCCACGTGTAATAACTGCTTGTAGGGTTCTCCCAGAGAAAATTCCTTCATCAATATCACGCGGTTTCCGGTTCATTACATCTGGTTCTTCTTTTTCCATACCTAGCGCAATCGCTGGTAAGGAATCATTAACAAGGTTGATAAACAGAAGTTGAAGCGCGGTAAATGGACTGGTCCAACCAGCAATTACTGCAAACAAAATTCCAATGATCGCACCCAAGTTACCTGCGAATAAATAACCAATCGCCTTTTTAATATTGTCGAATACAGTTCGGCCAACACCGACAGCATTAACAATCGAAACAAAATTATCATCGGTTAAAATCATTGCTGATGAATCCTTGGCAACATCGGTTCCACTACCCATCGCAATGCCAATATCTGCTTGCTTCAAGGCGGGCGCATCATTGACACCGTCCCCTGTCATCGCTGTTATCCGATCATTTTTTTGCCACGCACGGACAATTCTGATTTTGTTTTCTGGCGATACACGTGCGTAAACAGCGATTTGTTCTAGTTTCTCGTCTAGTTCTTCGTCTGACATTCCGTCAAGTTCCTGTCCTGTTAGTGCGATATCATCATCGTCCATTAGTCCTATTTGATGACCTATTGCTTCTGCAGTCGTTTTATGGTCACCTGTAATCATAACGGTACGAATCCCTGCTTTTCTTGCCTGTTCAATTGAACCATAAACCGCTTCACGTGGTGGATCCATCATTGCAGTTAGACCTACTAAGACAAGAACATTTTCATCCTCGTGATCAATTGTTGTTTTATCCTTTGAAAAATGCTTATATCCATATGCTAGTACTCGTAAAGCTTGCTTTGAGTAATCTTCATTCGCTTTTCTAAAGCGGTTCTTCCATTCATCTGTCATTGGTTGTTCTTCGCCATCAACCAATACGTAGCTAGCGCGTTCGAACATTACATCTGGTCCGCCCTTAGTTAGCAACAGCTTTCGATCATCAATCGTATGAAGTGTCGACATCAGTTTCCGTTCTGAGTCGAACGGCAGTTCAGCTTCGCGATCAAATTTTTCTCGAGTCTCATTATAATCTTGATTATTTTCATTCGAGAAATTAATTAAAGCAATTTCTGTAGGATCGCCTACCTCCTTGCCTTCATTATTAATATAAGAATCATTACAGAGCACTGCAATAGTAACGAGCAACTGTTCCGACTTACTCCAATCATCCGGACTATCCGGCAGACTCTCACTTGAGTCATTCCCGACAAAGTAATTCGTAACAGTCATTTTATTTTGCGTCAACGTTCCGGTTTTATCTGTACAAATCACACTAGTAGAACCTAACGTTTCAACAGCAGGGAGTTTTCGAATAATCGCATGTTGTTTTGCCATTTTATTGGTACCAACTGACATGACGATGGTAACAATTGATTGTAACGCTTCTGGTATTGCCGCCACAGCAACAGCAACCGCGAACATTAATGCATTTAGAATAGCTGTAGTTGTATCAACTTCCGTCTCACCAAACCATATACCTCCTACTTCGACCGCAAAAATCACAATACATAATAGTAGGATTCCAATTCCAAGCTTCTTACTAAATACATCTAATTTACGCTGCAATGGCGTTTGTTTTTGCTCAGCAGTTGACAGCATATCAGCAATTTTACCGACTTCTGTCTTTTCACCTGTTCCAGTAACAACAAACGTTCCTCGACCATAAACAACAAGTGAGCTACTAAACACCATATTTCTACGGTCACCTAGCACCGCTTCTTGTTCAATCTTTTCAGTGTGCTTTTCAACTGCTTCTGATTCGCCAGTAAGCATTCCTTCGTTTACCTTTAATGATCCACTCTCAAATAGTCGACCATCAGCCGGGATAAAGTCACCTGCTTCAAGTGAAACAATATCGCCAACGACAAGTTCTTTTGCAGCAATCGTTTGTTTCGTCTTACCACGGATTACTTTTGCTTCTGGTGCTGACATATCACGCAGTGCATCAAGTGAGCTCTCAGCTTTTCTTGTCTGTACAACACTAATAACCGAGTTGAGGAGAATGACAATAAAAATAATGATCGACTCAACCATTTCCCCGAGAATTAATTGCACACCAGCAGCAACTAATAAGACAATAACCATCGAATCTTTCAGTGTTTCTAAAAAAAGCTTCCAAACCGGAACTTTTTCCTTGTCCTCTATCTCATTATATCCATCTCGTTCGAGACGTCTTTTCACTTCTTCGGGTGTTAACCCCTCTCTTGATGATTCAGTCTGCCTTAAAACATCTTCAGTACTATTACGGTAAAAGTCCATTTGAACAACCCTTTCTTAAACTTACTGTTAGCTTTTTATCTAAAAATTAATCACGTATTTTTAAAACTCGGTATGTTCATTTAATATCAGGTTTTATATGTATTTTATACTACTACCCTAAAGTATGCAGGTAAAAAACACTCATTTTATGAAATCGACCGAAAACCACATAATTTTTTAACTAATAAATCAGATTTAAATTAATTTACTTTTCGGACTTTTTATAGATGTATTTAAATTTCGGTCAAACCGCTTTATACTATATTAATTGAAAAAAAAGAACCCTATTTTAACCTGAAATTATCAGAACATTTTTATTCTTATACTTTCTTTAGGACGAAAGGAGACTATATCTAATGAAAAAGAAACAAAACGGGCTACTCCAACGCGGTTTGGATGGTATCGAATTTTTAGGGAATAAACTTCCCCACCCAGTTACATTGTTTGCTATTCTGGCTCTGGCTGTTGTTTTACTTTCTGCTTTAATCTCTGCCACCGGAGTTAGCGTTGAACATCCTGGTAAAGACGGTGAAATGATCGAGGTAATGAACCTACTTAGCGTAGAAGGTATTCAATATATGTTCACCAGTATGGTTGATAACTTTATTAATTTCGCACCTCTTGGCGTTGTTCTTGCAACAATGCTTGGAATTGGACTAGCTGAGCGAACAGGCTTAATTAGTGCATGCTTACGCGGATTTGTATTATCGATTCCAAAAAGCTTAATAACAGCGGGCTTAGTTTTTGCTGGTGTTATGTCGAGTGTGGCATCTGATGCTGGATACGTAGTATTACCTCCGCTAGGCGCCGTTATTTTTGCCGCTCTTGGTAGACATCCGTTAGCAGGTTTAGCTGCAGCCTTTGCCGGTGTTTCCGCTGGTTTTAGTGCCAATCTGCTTTTATCAGCAACAGACCCGATGCTGGGCAATATGACAATTGAAGCAGCAAAAATTGTTGATCCTGCCTATGCAGAGACAATGAACATCGCGATGAACTATTACTTTATAATTGTTTCCGTATTTTTACTTACCTTCATCGGGGCTTGGGTAACAGAAAAAGTCATCGAACCACGGTTGGGTGCTTATAAGGGAGAATATAAAGAAGACTTAAAAGGCCTTGAACCACTTGAGAAAAAAGGACTAATCTATTCTGGCGTTGCCATCTTACTTGGATTAGTGGTGACAGCATTATTGATTGTTCCAGAAGGTGCTCCACTAAGAGCTGATGATGGCGGAATTATTCAATCACCATTCATGGATTCACTCGTACCAATTATTACGATTCTATTTTTCATCCCAGGACTAGTTTACGGAATGGTAACAAAGAATATCAAAAATGATAAAGACGTTGCCAATCACCTGACAGATACAATGGCCACCATGGGAATGTTTATTGTCTTAGCATTTACCGCTGGTCAATTTGTTTCCTTTTTTGCTGAATCAAATATGGGACTTTTAATCGGAGTTTATGGGGCCGAATTCCTTCAAAGCATTAATCTATCAGGGATACCGCTAATCCTTTTATTCATTGCAATCTCAGGATTTATCAACCTATTTATTGGTAGTGCTTCAGCCAAATGGGCGATGATGGCGCCTGTATTTGTTCCAATTATGATGCAGCTCGGTTACTCACCAGAAATGACACAAATGGCTTATCGAATTGCTGACTCAACAACAAATATCATCTCGCCACTCATGACCTATTTTGCGATTATCATTGCCTTTGCACAAAAGTATGATAAGAATATGGGTATTGGTACGTTAATATCAGTTATGTTTCCTTATACGATCTTCTTCACGATTGCTTGGACAATCATGCTCATAATTTGGATGCTACTTGGTATTGACCTTGGACCAGGATCGCCAATTTTCTATAATAATTAATAAGAAAAGCGCAGGGCGCCTTGTTAGCCTAGGGCAATAAGACGAACCTCTATGTGGCGTTCTTTGCCACAGAGAGGCTTGACTCAGGGACCTTAGGTGGGGGCATTCGAAATAAGCAAACCACTTATTTCCGGCTAGGCCCCGGAGCTAGACATTGAAGCGCAAAACTTTATAATTTATTACCATTAAACAAAAGTCCAGTAACCTATTAGCAGGTTACTGGACTTTTTACTTTCGATTTAATTTTGTGGAAATGGTTTTAACAATCTCCCTAACTAGGAATTACAGGTAGAACTACATGTGATGGATAGTCGGTTTGGTGATAAATCGTTTGTTTTGCTTTCACTAAAAAGGCGGTATCTAGTGTTGTATTTCCGGTATTTGGATTCACATCATATCTAGGAAAGTCGCTTGATGCAACTTCAATTCTGATTGAGTGCCCCGGCAAGAATACATTACTTGTTGCCCATAAATCAATTTCATACTTAACAACTTCGCCATTTAAGCTTGATTGTTCTTCTTTACCATTACGAAACTTCGCACGAACTACCCCATCGGTTAGATTATAAGCTCTACCATCTGGTAAAACATCAACTAATTTCGCAGTGAAATCAGTATCTTTCACATCTGTTGAGGCAAAGAGAACGACTTTAACCCAACCAGTTACCTCTAACCGCTCTTTTAATGGTTCCGACGTATATACTACGACATCATCTCTTTTTTCTAGCTCTGATTGGTCTAGTGGCCCTGCTCCTTTACCATTATAAAATAGCACGCCACCACCATTTGTTGGCACAGGGTGTTCTGGGTCATGGATATAGGTATCACGTTCATCTTTTTCAGGTAAGGTGGTCGTTAATTTTCCCGAAGTCATTTCAGTGTTTGCCTTTCCATCACTATCAAAATAGTAAGGAGTATAGACTGTCCGTTTAAGTGGCCACGCACTTTCAGAACGCCACACATTTTCGCCCATTACAAAGATTTTAACTGGATCCTCATCGTTTAAAAGCGAATCATTATCTGTTTTTAACCAGTGATCAAACCATTTTATGTGAAGTGATGTGATATCATCCTTGCCGTCAATCGAAGCCCCAGCGCTGTTGACACCAAAAGAACGTTCACCAAGCTCAGAGTTAAACATCCCATGACCCCATGGTCCGATAATTAACATTTGCTTCTTGTTAGCTTGGCTCATCTCTTGAAAATTTGTTAGTGTTTGCCCTAAAAAGTTATCATACCAGCCGGCAAGATGATAAGCAGGAACACCTAATCCAGCTCGATTGTCCTGACCAGCATTGGCCATTGCCTTTTTATTATATTGTTGAGTAATATAGTTGCTATATATTTCCTTCAGCTCTGGATGTTTCATAACTGGTGGCCATTCATTAATTGGTGTAAACCGATGCCAATCTTCAATTTGGTTCAAATCGTTGGTAATTTCTTTTAAAGTGTCCCCATATTCACTTCCTTGTTTTCGCTTTAAATAATCAGGTGCTATTGAATCCAGTATCCATGTTTCTGCTGCCGCTAATTCAAGTACACCATTTTTACCGAACGCTTCTTTAGAAATATTTCCCGTCATCGCTGGAAAGATTGCTTTTAATGAAGGTGGACGTTCAACCATCGCATATAGTTGTGTAAAAGCATAATAGGATAAACCAAACATTCCCACCATTCCATTAGAATAGGATAGGTTAGCAGCCCATTCTACCGAATCATAGCCATCTTTGCCTTCATTGGCAAACGGTTCAAACCCCCCTTCAGAAGCAAACCGCCCCCTGACATCTTGAATGATTACGACATAGCCCTCCATAGCCATTCGGATTGGATCTATGTAACGATGAGAGAAATCAGGGAGATTTTTATTATAAGGTAACCGTGTTAGAAGGACTGGATATTTACCAGTTGTGTTCGGACGGTAAATATTGGCATACAACGTAACACCATCCCTAACCGTACAAGGAACATCTCTATCAACCATTATTTGATTACGATCAGTCATCATCATCTTCCCTTTCGTTTATCTAATTATCAAAAAACATAGTATATAAAAATAGGTCTGTGCTGACATCTTTGTCAGCACAGACTAATTTAGACTTATTATTCATCAAGCATTTCATTTATTTTATCTTGATTGTTATCTATCCATTCCTGGGCTACTTCTTCTTTTTCCATACCTTCTTCTTCAATTTTCACAATCATTTTTTCCACTTCATCAATGGAGATATTCCAATTGCTTAAAAACTCATAGGCATCCGGAGCGTTTTCTTCCAATTCATTATTTGTAACAACATGAACGGAAGCTGTCTCAAAGTATCCTTGGTCCTCTTCAATTACTTTAATATCAAACTTGTTGAACATCGTGTGTGGACGCCATCCGTAAAAAACGACCGGCTCTTCGTTTTCCATTTTACGCATAGCTTGAGCAATCATTCCACCTTCAGAGGAGTTGACCTGCTCCATATCTAAACCATATCCTTCAATTAGTTCGTCAATAATCCCTGTCACACTTGCACCTTCTTCAATCCCGTACATTTCATTACCAAACTGATCTTCTTTACCTTTAATATCTGCAATGGAATTGATATCTTCCATATAAGTTGGAACTACCCAACCCGCATCAGCATTATCATAGCTCATTGCTGTATCTGCTATCGAGTCAGAATACTTCTCTAAATATACGTCATGAACAGGAAGCCAAGCATCCATGAATACATCAATATCACCACGTGAAAGACCAATGTAAACACTTCCTGCATCAGCTTGTGTTTGCTCTACCTCATAACCCATATCCTCTAGAACGATACTTGCAATTTCTGTTGGAGGTACAGTGCTTGTCCACGGAGTTACTCCCAATGTAATTGTCTGAGTTTGTTCCGTTTCTTCTTGACTGTCTTCTTTAGATGCTTCTCCATCTTGTGAACAACCAACAATTAATGCTAGTAATAATGCACTGATCGTACCAAATAATAGTTTTTTCATAATAACTCTCCTCATATATTTATTAAAATTTTTGTCCTAAACCTTGTGTGATTCGGTCTAATATAATTGCTATGACAACGATTGCTAATCCTGCAGTTAACCCAAGACCAACGTTAACCGTTGATATTCCTGCTAATACTGCCGAGCCAAGTCCTGGCGCTCCAATCATCGAAGCAACGACAGCCATAGATAGTGCTAGCATGATCGTTTGATTCACCCCAGCCATAATCGTAGGTACTGCGAGTGGAAGCTGAACTTTTAATAATAATTGCCATGGTGTTGATCCAAATGCTCTTGAAGCCTCGACTACTTCTTCTGGAACTTGATTGATTCCAAGCCTTGTCATTCGTACTGCCGGTGGAGTCGCAAATACAAAGGTTGCAATAACTGCCGGTACACCGCCAAGACCAAAAAGTAATATTGCTGGTATTAAATAAACAAAAATAGGTAATGTCTGCATAAAATCGAGTACCGGTCTTACAATTTGATCAACAACTTTATTCTTTGCACTAATAATTCCAACCGGAACTCCGATAATGACCGAAATAATTGTTGAAACAATTACAATGGCCACTGTTTGCATCGTCTCTGTCCAAAGTTCAACAGAACCAATATAAAGACATCCAACTAAAGTAAACAGCGCAATACCTTTACCAGCAAGCTTCCATGCTAGTAAAATTAATATAATAGCAAAAATTTCTGCCGGTATGGCAATTAGTAAATTCGTTACACCATCAATGAATGAGCTGAGTGCCACGCTGATGCTATCAAAGAAGCCACTCATTTCTGGGAGTAACCAACCATTGACAAAATTATTTGTCCACTCTTCTAAAGGGAAATGGAAGTAATTCATGGCGATACCACCTCATCTTTCTCTTTACCAAGCACTAATCCTGAAAGTATCGAAACACGCGAAATTATTCCAAGTAACTTTCCATCTTCTATTACGGTAATTGGATATTTTGCATCAACAGCAATTCCAAGTAAATCATTTAAGGCAGTGTCTGTCGTAGTTGAATAAATATCCTCAACAATTAGAACATCTTCCATTGGGATATTCTCTTTGTAAGCTCTAATCGCGTCATCAATCGTTAACAAGCCTTTGAAATTCTTTTCTTTATCGACAACGAAAATACTTGATGCGCCTACTTCTTCCATTTTTCTAACAGCGACACGTGGACCATCCTTAAATGTCGATAGTACTTCTGGTTTCTTCATCACGTGATGTGCTTCTAATACCTTAGAACGATCGACGTCCTTAACGAAATTAGACACATAATCATTCGCTGGATTCTCTAAAATTTGTTCAGGTGTTCCAATTTGAACAATTTTTCCATCCTTCATAATTGCAATCCGGTCACCAAGTTTTAAAGCCTCATCTAAATCATGGGTAATAAATAACACGGTTTTCCCTAATCTATCTTGTAGCTTTATCAGTTCATCCTGCATTTCTTTTCGAATAATCGGGTCTAAAGCACTGAATGCTTCATCCATTAACAAAATGTCGGTATCGTTGGTAAGCGCACGGGCAATACCAACGCGTTGTTGCATACCACCACTTAATTGGCTTGGATAACTAGATTCATAGCCTTTCAAACCAACATCGTCGATCGTTTGCATTGCTTTTTCTTCTCTTTCTTCCTTACTTACACCCTGGATTTCTAAACCATAGGCAACATTATGTAACACGGTTCTATGGGGCAATAAGCCAAACTTTTGAAAGACCATTCCTAACTTCTTACGTCTTGTTTCAATTAGGGTCGATTTATCCATCTTTGTAATGTCTTCTCCATCAATTAAAACTTCGCCATCGGTAGGCTCAATCAACCGATTAACTAATCGAATTAATGTAGATTTTCCACTACCAGATAGACCCATAATGACAAACGTTTCGCCAGCTTTAACAGTGAAACTTGCTTGGTTAACACCTACGGTCATCCCTGTATCGTTTAGAATATCGTCCTTTTGTTCTCCATTTCTCAATCGCTTAAGCCCTTGCTTGGGATGAGAACCAAAGATCTTCGTCAAATTATTCACTTCAATCTTATTCATCAACATTCCCCTCTCGTTACTGAAAATCCCTTTAACCAATAGTTCGTCATCTAAGACTATTGGATATGATGTTCCTATCTCTTTATTCCAATTCGTCTACCAACTTGCTTCGGAGACTCTAATTGTTTATCCTCATTCCAGATAGTTTCAATTGTTTCTGCAACAGATGCCGGAAAAGCAGCAGGTCTTTCCTGTTTCGTATCCATCCCCATTAACATCTGCTCACTCGTTGCAATTACATCACCCGAAGTATTTTTCATCGTGAAAAATACATGTAGACGTTTCTGATCAACATCGATTAGTTGCACAGTTACATCAAGCGCTTCATCCTTGTTTGCTTCTTGTAAATAACTTAGGTGCGTTTCTAACGTGTAAATGGTATAGGCATAATGATTGCGAGCCTCCGCATCTAAACCAATGAAACAGATCAATGAATCTACCGCTAGACTAAATACCTTTGCATAGGCTGCGTCATTCATATGCCCGTTATAGTCAACCCAATCACTTTGTACATGGTCTTGATAAAGAAACGGCTTGTTCTCCATTAGTTACGCCTCCTTTTTGAAAGTGGTTATTTTTTTACTAGACTGTTAGATTCTGGCCAGTAGTCTTCTACTAAATCAAGAAGTTTTACCAGAAATTCATTTCGTTTACTTTCAAGCTCAGAAATACTTGCATCTCCAGCATGACTTTCACAGCCTTCGATCACTTTTTCTTTTAAGTCTTCCGTTAGTTCAGGAGCCTCTAACTTCGTCCATGGAAGTTTAAGCGCCGGACCAAACTGCTCTAGCATATGACGCATGCCTTGGTCTCCACCAGCTAAATGGAAGGTTAAAAATGGTCCCATCTGGGCCCAACGTAATCCAGCACCATAAATGATTGCTGCGTCGATCTCTTCCGTTGTTGCTACTCCGTCATTAACAAGATGTAGTGCTTCACGCCACAATGCTTCCATTAAACGATCGGCAACATGTCCTTCAATTTCCTTATTTATAACAAGCGGCTTCATTTGAATTGATTGATAATAAGACTTTGCACGTTCCATCACACTAGCATCTGTTGCTTTGCCACCAACAAGTTCAACAAGCGGTAAAATGTAAACTGGATTAAATGGGTGTGCAACAATCACACGGCCTGGATACGTTAAGCCCTCTTGTAACGTAGAAGCCATTATTCCAGATGTACTAGAACCAATAATTGCTTCAGGTTTTGCGTATTGGTCAATGCTCGTTAACACGCTTTTTTTAACATCAAGACGTTCAGGTACATTTTCTTGAATCAAATCAGCATCTGCAACAGCCTCTTCAATTGTTTGAACAAACGTTAAACGATTCTGCGATGCACCCTTTTTAAGACCTAGTTGCTCGATAGATGACCAAACATTTTTAACAACTTGACGTGTTCTTTCTTCTGCTCCTTCAGCTGGATCAAAAGCAATAACGTCATATCCTTGTCCCAAGAACCTGGCAATCCAACCATTACCAATAACACCTGTACCTATCACTGCCACTCTTTTCATTTCATTCATTACTTATCTCCTCCACCTGGGATGTTTAAGCCATATTGTTGTCTAGCTTCTTTAGGTGTCATCACTTCCACACCGTTTCCATTTAACATATCAACAGCTTTATCAACGAGTTGATCATTTCGAGCAAATACACCTTTTGATAAATAGAGATTATCTTCTAACCCTACCCGAACATTTCCACCTAGCATTGCTGCTTGTGCCACGATTGGCATTTGCATTCTACCAATACCAAATGCAGACCAGTGGGCATCCTCAGGAAGTCTATCCTTCATATAAATCATGGTTTCCACGTCTGCTTCTGCTCCCCAAGGAATACCTAGACAAAATTGAAACATCGGATTATCATCAATTAATCCTTCTGCAATTAATTGTTTAGCGAACCGCAGATGACCTGTATCAAAACACTCAAGCTCAGGTTTGACACCACTTGCCTGAATTAACTTCGCTTGTTCTCTTAACCAATCGGTGGGGCTTATGTATATCATGTTGCCAAAATTAACTGACCCGCAGTCTAACGTACACATTTCTGGAAGTAGATCCCCTACCGGCTGATGTCGTTCTTCGGGCGTTTGGATATCGGTTCCATTTCCACCAGCAGCTGGTGTCGCTAAGCTAGGGATAAAGTCACCGCCACCTCCAGCTGTAATATTGATTATTACATCAGTTTCAAAGTCACGAATCCGGTCGACAATCTCGCGGTAGTGATTAACATCGTGGCTAATTCCCCCAGTTTTAGGATCACGAGCATGAACGTGAGCTACCGTTGCACCTGCTTTTGCTGATTCAATTGCTGCCTCTGCAATTTCTTTTGGAGTTACTGGAACATGAGAACTTTTTGCTGTTGTTTCTCCTGCTCCGGTAACTGCTGCCGTTAGTAAAACCTTATTTGCCATTAAATTCCTTCCTTTCATCTATCTATTAAATTAATTCGCTCTATAATTACTGTACCATCCGGACGGTCTTTTTTTACCACGTTTTAAACTATACCATCCAGACGGTAATGTTTGCAAACCAGATCCACCTTTGTGAGCGGTTTCTTAGGCTTTTTATTCAAAATTGAAGTAACCTGTAACTCTCTGATAGCAACGGATATAACTTTTTAAACAAAAAAAGTCGAAAAAATAAAAAAACATCATCCAAATAACGATAAAGGCGAATAGTTGTGAGTTTGGGGCGAATCTTTGCTGTTTTGAGGCGAATTAACGCAAGTTTGGGGCGAATAATCTGATATTAGAGGTGAATCCGCTAAAGTTTGAGGCGAATCAACGCAAAAAAGAGCCACATTATAGAGCGGCTCTTAGTCAGATATCTTATATTTTACATATATAATCATAATATCCTCAGTTTCAATATAAATCGTAACATTATATGGTAATCTTCAGCCTACGCTAGCTCAAATGGATACCGAACAGCTCCAGACTAACATTTGCATCATCGGAATCTATTTTTTCTGATGGTTCTTAGTTATTATTCATTTGCCCATTCTTTCAGTTTTTCATATACCAAATCTTTCGTGTCTTTTTCGATATGATATATATCAAATAACTCTGACAGCCATATTCCGTCAGTCGCTAACCGAATGATTGTTGCTTTTATTGGGTCAAGTCCATCATTTTCAATTTCATGTTGCCAATCCGTGTACAATTCTCGAATAGGATCCAGTAAGTTCGCATTGACTGCCTTGGCAGCGAGTAACCCTGAGTGCATATCTTTGTTTTGAAACGTCTGATTAAAAGTGACATCTACGTAAGCACGAACCCATTTCCCTTTATCAATTGGATCAGCTTCAGCGTTAGTAGCTATTTTTTCTCGGTAATTACCTGCTAAATGTTCAACCATACCTTCGACTAAAGCTTCTTTTGACGGAAAGTGATAGAGCAGTCCACCCTTACTTATTCCCGCTTCCTTTGCTGCAGCCTCCAACGTCAAATTGAAAATACCCTTTTCACTAACTATTTTTGATGCAGCATTAAGAATCTCAATCTTTCTAGAATTTCTGCTCATTCCAATCTCCTCTTTTACCAAATTATTAATTTTACTATACTACCTGGACGGTTTATTTTCAAATACTACCATAATTTTCAAATCTATGCTTCTTTGTAATTAAAAAATTAACACATTGCTACAGAGGAGATAGAATAAACTGCGCTATCTAATCATAGTGGGTAGCATATACACAGACTTATTGACACTACCAAATCAGGAGTGAATCCACTAACTTTTGAGGCGAATCAATTTAAAAAGGAACCAGATTCAGCGTTGCTCTTACTCGAATGGCTAATATTTTTCTGTAATTCTCTCAATTTCAGAATAAATCACAACATTTTATTCTAATCCTTGGCTACCACTTGTTCAAATTGATACCGAATAGCAGACTATCCTCTGCATCACCGAAATCTATCCTGGTTGTTCAGAGTTGTTATCTTTTCCCCAATCATTATACCTATTACCGGTCAAGACAATTAATTTTCCAAAACTTGATCCTTATCAATTTTTTAACTGCAGCTTCTTGTTAAAATTAGAGTGTGAAACTAGACGAGGAGTGATGACATGTTTCATGTTCTTTTGGTCTATACGAGTATGACTGGAAATACAGAGCAAATAGCAAAGCAACTTGTTTTCAACATCTCAGAATTTGAATGTATTAACTTAACTACAATCGATATTTTTGACTCCTATCCAGAGGAAATAGATGAATACGACGCGATAATAATTGGTAGCTATACATGGGGTGACGGAGACATACCAGATGAAATGTTGGATTTCTTTGAGGAGTTATCAGATTACAATATAAAAGGGAAAGCATTTGCCTTATTTGGCAGCGGAGAGCAATCGTATGAATACTTTTGCGGTGCTTTGGATACTTTTGAGGATCAATTAGATACGTGTGGTGCTTATCTCCCGCTTCCATCTTTAAAAATTGATATGGATCTTGACAAAGAAGATATCGAGGCATGTAAACAATTTACAAAGGACTTTTTAAATAAAGTTACTCTACTTGATAGTAAATTGGGTTAGAACAAAGATACAACCAACCGTCACAGGTCCAGGTGATGGTTGGTTGTTTTGCTTTTTCAAACAATGAATCGACTAAATTTCCAGTTTTTCTTCCATAGCTAGTTCATTTAATGGGCGACTAAAATAATACCCTTGAATGGAGTCACAGCCACTTTTCCTTAAGAAATGAACCTGTTCCTCTAACTCTACACCCTCTGCCAAGACAGATAAACCAAGTGATTTTCCTAATTGAATAATTGATAACAATAAGGCATTATCTCGCTCTGAGCTAGGAGTTTCTTTAACAAATGCCTGGTCAATTTTCAATGTGTCTATTGGGAGGTCCTTCAGATAATTAATCGATGAATAGCCTGTTCCAAAATCATCAATAGAAACTAATACCCCTATTTTTTTAAGTTCTTGAAGCTTTTCAATGATTACTGTCGGGTTAACTAACAGCGTTTCAGTAATTTCTAATTCTAAATATTGGGCAGATAGGCCCGTTTCCTGCAAAATCTTTTTGACAGATTGTGTGAAATGCGGATGCATAAATTGCACCCCAGAGACATTCACAGATACCGGAATATGTCGCAATCCTTTTTCTTGCCATTGCTTATTTCTTTTACATGCTTTTTTCAAAACCCACTCGCCAAGTTCAACAATAAAGCCGGTTTCTTCTGCAATCGGTATAAACTCAGCTGGGCTAATGACGCCTTTATCAGCATCCTGCCAGCGAACAAGAGCTTCCATCCCTACAATTTCAGCTGTATCTACTGCAACTTTAGGTTGATAATATATAAAGAACTCATCATTCTTAAGTCCGGTAGCAAAATTCTTCTCTATACTCATGCGCGTATTCAATTTATCCGCTAAATGATCATTGAAGTAACAATGGTTTACTAAGGAGTTAGTCTTAGCTTCTCTCATTGCAAGCGCAGCATAAGAAAGCAATTGTTCTGCATCAGTACAGTCAAAAGGATACTTACTTATTCCAATACTAAAATCAATAGCTACTTCTTCCCCAAGAATTACATAAGGTTTTGTAAGAACAGATTCAACTGCATATAAAACATCTTCTAAATTCACAGAATCAGATAGGGTATGTAGAACAATAAAATCATCAGCAAAACTTCGTGATATCGGGACATTTTTGAATACTTTTCTTAAACGATCGGCAACTTCAACAAGTACCGTATTGCTATCGGTTTCGCCATAGCTACTGTTTATATTTCTAAATCGATTGAGATTTATTCTGAAAACAGCACCTTGGGTTGAACCTTTATTTATATAAGTTTGTAGGGTCGATTTAAAGAACTCCAACTTCATTAATCCAGTTATTTGGTCAAAATTAGAAAGTTCTTTTATTTTTTGTTTGGCACCTTTTTCTTCTTCAATCTGTTTTGTAATGTCAAATTGTAGACCTATATAATAGAGAACTTCATTTCTCTCTCCCAAAATAGGACTTAGAATAAATTGATTCCAAAAATAACTTCCATCCTTTCGATAGTTTTTTAAGATAACCGTTTCTTGTTTATAGTCATTAATAGCATGGTGAATTTTATTAATTTGTTCTTTATCTGTTCCCGCGCCTTGAAGAAAGCGACAATTCTTCATTAACACTTCTTCTTTTTTATAACCGGTCATCTCGACAAAACCTTTATTGACATAGATTAGTGGTAAATCTTCTAAGTTCGCATCAACAATGGTCATGCCCACACCCATTGAATCAATTGTGTTAAGGAAATCAGATAACTTGATTACCGATTCGAAATCTGACATAAAGTTCATTTTATTCACATCCATTAACCCCTTTTTTTCATATCTATTTATTCAATTCTATTTTGGTTAACTTGAATATCCACATATTTTTTTAAAAGCGTTATGATTGACCTTATTTTATTTTAATATATTTTGACACATAAGGATAATTTACACGTCTAATAGGTGAAATCAAAAACGGAGGAATAATTTATGTCTAACATAAGATCAACAATATCCGACTGGTTTCATCAATATAGTCATGATGTTTATAATTTTTTGGTCTATTATACTGGAACGACAGATGTTGAGGATTTGGTTCAAGAGGTTTTTATTAAAGCAAGCAAAGGCATGGATTCCTTCGCAAACAAATCAAGTCCAAAAACATGGATTATTAGTATTGCGCGCAATGTTGCCATTGATGAAGCTAGAAAAAAGAAAAATAAGATTTGGAAAAATAGCCTGTCGTTTGATGAACAAATAGGGCAAGAAAAACAAGTAACTCCCGAAGAAATCCTTCTTAAAAATGAACAAAAAAAACAACTGTACAACGCGATTAATAAATCAAAACAAAGCTACCGTGATGTTCTAATTCTAAGAGGAATAAAGGGGCTCTCCGTTAGAGAAACTGCTGAGGTTTTAAACTGGAAAGAAACGAAGGTAAGAACAAATTACCGTCGCGCGATAAAAGCGTTAAAGCAGGAACAGTTGGGAGGATTTCAGAATGAATAAATTTGATCCAAATAATGTTGAGCAGGATCTAAGGGAATTCCCAGATCATAAACTGAGTCAATCTAGTCAAGAAAAAATTCATCAAAACGTAATGGCTTCTATTCAAAACGTTGAAAAAACGAAAAGGAGAGGAACTGTTATGAAAAAAACAATGGCTACAATTGCAAGTGTAGCAGCTCTAGTTTTGTTCATAATGTTAGGTGCGAACACATTTTTAAATAACAATGAAAATACTGGAGAAGGAAATCTAAATGCTAACAAGTCTCCCGTACAAGAAAATCAAGAAGAACAACAACCAACCGAATTTACTAAAAGTACAGCTAAAAAAGCTATGAAACAATACAGACAATCTTTTGTAACAATAGCTGATGCAGCAAATCAAGACGGTTTAATCACCGGCTTCGAATCAACAAGTGATATAATGAGCCATTTTACTGAAGTAATGTCAGAGGACCTTGCCTCATGGATGGTTGACTCTTATCTAAAAGAAGAGAGTGATGGCATCTATTTTATCGCTAAAGATGGACCCACCTGGTTGGCTGAGGATAAAGAATTTACAATCGAACAAGTAAACAACGACCATTATAAAATCATCCAAGAGCGTGATAATGAACTTCTAGGCAATATCGAAATGATTTTCCACTCTAAATTAAGTGATGGAGATTGGATAATTAGTGAAATTGACTCCAAAGAACTAGGGGCCAATGCTTCAACAAAGAAACAAGAACAAACCAATCCAGACACCTCCATTGAGGAAAAAGCACAAACCATTCTGCAAGCTATTAATAACAGAAATGCCGAGGTCCTAGCTAATCACGTCCATTCTGAAAAAGGACTACTCTTCTCACCTTATGTATTTGTAGAAGAAGATGCAGTCGTTATTAAGAAAACCAACGCCAGGACAATGCTAGATGATAATCAGGAATACCTCTTTGGACAGTTTGATGGTAGTGGGAAGCCAATCGAAATGACTATTAGTGAGTATTTTGAAGAATTCTTATCTATTGAAGCATTGCTTGATCCAGATGAAATCCTTGTTGATCAACCAAAACAACGTGGCAATACAATCAATAATATAAAAGAGGTCTTCCCAGATGCTAAAGTAGTAGAATTTTACCAATCTGGTTCAGAAGAATATGAAGGAATGGACTGGTCAAGTGTTAATCTTGTCTTCGAACAAAATCAAGATGGCGTTTGGAAATTAGTCGCAATCGTTAAAGACCAGTGGACAATATAGTTTAAATGTAATTAACCAAAGCATACAACGAGAAATCTCATTGTATGCTTTGATTTTTCAAGGAAACATAAATTATCCTTTTATTGATCCTTGCGTCATTCCTTCCACTATATACTTTTGACCTATAGCGAATAGTATTAATGTCGGGATAACGGAGATTACCGTCGCAGCTGACATAGCACCCCAGTCAATATCAAACTTTGTAATAAATGAATTCATTGCCACTGGTATTGTTTTAGCCTCTTCTTTGTCAATAAACATTATTGCCAAAAATAGTTCGTTCCAGCTTTGCACGAATGCAAAAATGAATGTTGCCGCAATACCAGGGAGCATTACTGGAAAGATAACTCTAAATAGTGCTCCAATTCGGCTACAGCCATCAATCATAGCCGCCTCTTCTAAGCTGGGCGGAATTCGTTCAAAAAAACTTTTCATGATAACCGTACAAAATGGAATCATCATTACAGTATAAATAAGAAATAATGAGGGTAATCGATTTAACAAATCCAAATTAGACATTAATAAATAGAGTGGTGCAAGTGCTATGAAGATCGGAATCATCTGTGTTATAAAAAAAGCAAAGATGACCTGATTTTTACCTATAAACCGAAATCGTGCAAGAACATATCCACCTAACATTGCTATAATTAATGCAAATATACCCGCTACTGTTGCAACGATTAAACTATTTACTATATAAACATTGAAGTTAGAGATCTGAAATATATTCGCATAGTTCTCAAATGTAATGGTTTCAGGCCAATACTTAATTGGAAATGTAAACATATCTTCTTTTGGTTTGAGTGATGTAATAAAAATCCAATATAAAGGGAATATCGAAAAAATAAGAAATACCCCTAAAAAGATAATCTTTGCAAGGCTTGGCCAGTTAATAATTTTCCGCATTTAAAAATCACCTGCTTTATCAAACTTTGTTGCCATTAAGTAGAAAATAGAGAACACGATTAAAAGTAAAATAATAATCAGCCCTGTAGCAGCTGCCTGTCCGTAATCTTGACCATAGATTATTTTCTCTAGCATAAAAGTGGAAAGAATATGAGTAGAACCAGCTGGTCCACCATTTGTCATTGCATAAATCAAATCAGGAAAGTTCAAAATCCAAATGACCCTAAGTAAAGCAGTCACTATAATGGTTGGTAAAATAAATGGTATAGTAATCTTTATTAATTCCTGCAGTTTATTTGCCCCATCCATTTTTGCAGCTTCATATAATTCTTCTGGAACCGATTGTAAAGCAGCCAAAATCATAATTGCGAAGAAAGTAATACCATACCAAATGTTTGCAATGATTACAGAAACCATTGCCCAATTTGGTTCTGACAAAAATGGTATTGGCGTTTCTATTAAATTCATTCTTATAAGTAAATCGTTTATTACTCCACTTTGTCCGTTATACATCCAACGCCAAATGATACCAATTAAAAATCCAGACATTGCCCACGGAAAAAAAACAAGGGCTTGATAAACACCGCGTCCCCTAAATCTTTTTTTAAGTAAAAGGGCCACAAAAAATCCAATTGACAATTGAAATATCAATGAAAAAAATATCCAATAAAAGCTATTAATTGTCGCCCTTCTGAATCCCGGATCGGCAAGTACTTGTTTGAAATTTTCAAATCCGATAAATTGAATGTTTGTCAAATCAAACAAGGAGTAACTTTGAAAGGCCATAATTGCTCCCTTTAATAAGGGATAGTAGATAAACAACGATACAAGAATAAGCGCTGGTAGCAGACTTAGAAAAATATATAATCCATGCTTATTCACTTTAAAAGTTGGTAAAACTCGAACTTCCTTTGGTTGAGGTTCTGGTTTCAAGTAGATAGCCTCCTTTATAAGAAAGGGTAGCAATTAAAATTACTACCCAAATTTCTCTTACTGTTGTTCCTTTTGATCTACCCAATAATCTGTCCATTTTTGTAAAGCATCTTCTATTGTTATATCTCCCAGTAATAGAGACTGGATATCCTTTTCAGCTACACCTCTATACTCACCCCAGCCCTTATAATCAACTGGACGATCGGCAATTAAGTATTCATCAGGCTTTGCATTCATCTCAATGTAAGAACTGAAATAACCCTCTTTAAAGAATGAATCATCCCCTGCACTTTTGTGAACTGGAATTAATGAATTGTTTTTAGCAAAATGCAAGTTTTGTTCTGGACTAGATAGGAAAGAAATCAATTTCCACGCCTCTTCTTTATTTTCTGAAAAAGCACCTATTCCCCAGCCTGCTGTTCCTGCTGTTTGTTGGGCAACCCCGGATGGTGTACCTTTAGGAAGTGGAGCAGTATCCCATGTACCTTCCTCCATATTTTCCTCTGCAGTAACAATAACTTCAGGATCTTGTATTAGCATAGCAGTCGTTCCAGAAGTAAAACCTTGAACCATTTCTGGATAACTCCAGCTAATTGAGTCTGGAGGAGAGGCGTCTTCATAGATTTTGACGAACATCTCAAGTGCGTCCACTGCCTCATCCGTAGTAAACATTGGTGAACCATCTTCTATGAAATAACCATCATCCTGCACTATATTTTCTCCGACATACGACCATGTCATAAATTCAACATAGTCCGATGATCCTGCTCCTCCTCTGAAGCTATACCCATAGCGATTTTGGGAAGGATCTGTTAATGTTGTAGCTGCATTATATACGTCCTCCCATGTCTCTGGAACGTCTAAACCAGCTTCTTCAAACCAATCTTTACGGTAAAATAATGTTTTTTCATAGATCCCATAAGGAATAAAATAGGGGATCTCATCAATTGATGTCGCTCCATGTTTTGCAATATCGTTCAATGAATCCCAGTTCTCCCACTCACTTGTATAAACAGATAAATCTTCAATAAAGCTGTTATTAGAAAATTGTTTAACTGTTTGGTCGCGTACTTCCAACACATCAATATCTTCTTCTGCCATCAGCATCTGAGAAATTTTTTCATCAGCGCTTTGCAATGGTGGCGAAATAAGTTCTACTTTTATCGTTGGATTTTCATCCTCAAAAGCTTCAATCATGCCTTTAAGCAATTCTGTTCTTGCCGGGCTAGTCAAACTTTCTACCATTCTTAATGTAACAGTATCGCTACCGTTATCCTGTTCAGTATCATCCTGATCATCACCTGTTGCATTATCATTACTACTACTGTCGTCACTACACCCAGAAATAATAATAAGAACCAAAATCATCGAAAAACATAGCACCAAACCTTTTGTAAGCTGATCCTTCATTCTAATTTTCCTCCTTTTTATGACTGATAAATTTATATAAAAAGAACATCCTTCTTATATCAGAGATTACGTAAGGCTTGATCGAGGTCTGCTATCAATTCTTCCTCATCTTCTAGCCCTACCGAAATTCTTATCAGGCCGGGATCAATGTTACTTTGTCTAAGTTGTTCGTAGTTCCGACCATTATTTGGGGACAATACTAAACTTTCAAACCCGCCCCAGGAGACGCCTATATTAAAATGCTCTAGTGCATTGATTGTTTTTTTGACATCTTCAAATTTACTAGAAACAAGTTCAAAACTAAGTAAGCCAGAATAACCTTTTAACATTTTCTTACCCAATTCATAATCGGGAGCTGATGTAAGTCCAGGATAGTTTACTTTTTTCACAGATTGATGATTTTCTAGAAAACGAGCTACCTTTAATGCATTTTCTTGATGCGCTTTCATTCTGATTGGTAGAGTTCGCATCCCTCGCATTAGTAACCAAGCTTCATATGGAGGCATAATACCTCCTAATAATTGGTATTCATTGTAAAAGATTCGTTCCATAAACGCTTCGCTTGTAATAAGTGCCCCACCAACAAGATCACTATGGCCACTGAGATATTTTGAAGCTGAGTGTACTACTACATCCACTCCTGATTCAATCGGATTCTGAAATATCGGGGTGGCCCAGGAATTATCAATAATGGTATTTAATTGTTTTTGTTTTGCCAATGCGGTCACTTCTGGAAGATCGATTATTTGAAAAGTCATCGTTGTAGGACTTTCTATGTAGATTAATTTTGTATTTGTTTTAATATGTGCTTCTATTTCTTCTATGTTCTTAGAAGTAACATTTGTGTGTGTTATCCCGAACTTTTCTAAGTAATTAAAAAGGTTTGTTGTCGGGCCATAAATGTTACTAATACTTAAAACATGTTCTCCCGTCTTCACAAACGATAAAATGGCTGCAGAAATAGCTGCCATTCCTGAAGAAAACAGCTTACACTTCTCTCCTTTTTCAAGAGAAGCAATTTTTTGTTCTACAATTTCAACGGTGGGATTTGTACCACGCCAATACAAATAATTGGTATGTTCAGATTCCATTGCCTCAAGGAACTTTTCATATGTATCATAGATAAAAAGAGAATTTTCATATATAGGAGGAACAACAGCACCATGGAATTTCTGATAATCATCACCTAGATGTGTAACTATTTGCTCATTTGACAACTTTTTCTTACTCACATTTATTCACTCCTCTCGATTAGAACAACTTTTCTAATATTTTCTTCTACAGAGTCAATAATCTTATTAAATTCTGCCAGTGCCTGTTCCTGATTTCTCTCTTTAATAGCTTCTAGCAATGTTTGATGAAAAGGAATAGAATCATCAAATATATCGTCTATTCCAAATGGTTGATTCCAGAATTTATTAAAAGTATCATGAACAGATTCAACTACACTTTCTAAAACAGGATTTTTAGAAGCCTTATAGATAGCTCTATGGAAGGCCAAGTCTACTTTGGAAGAATCCTCACCTAGTTTCTTTAGTCTAATTTGCTCATTCAAATGAATTTCTAATTCCTTTATATCCTCTTCATCAGCTCGAAAAACAGCAAGTTCAACAGCTTTTCCTTCAAGAGCTCTACGAAGTTCACTTGTATGTAACAAGAATTTCTTTTCATTTTCAACCTCAATTTTGGCTTCTATTCTCAATACGTCTCCATCTTTAACAAACACACCTTTACCATTGATGACCTCGACTATATTTAGGCCTTCAAGAAACCTCAATCCTTCCCTGACAGTCGACTTACTCACCTGAAATATATCTGTAAACTCAGCAACACTTGGTAATCGATCACCTTTTTTTATTTTATTTATTTTTATATATTTTTTTACTTCATCAACAATAATTTCATGAGAGGAAGCCCTCTTAATACTTTTCATTTCTTACTCCTTTCATTGGTCGCTTTTAAAACCAACCTATCACCTATCCACCTATCTGATAGGTATATTATATTCTTAGTTAATTGAATTATCAATAAATTTTTAAAATTGTGTTAATTTTAAATGAAATCTATTAACAACAAAAAAGGTACAAGTTATTAGGCGATGGTTCGCCTTTAACTTGTATCTCCGATAGAACCAATTTCAACTAGTAGATTTCTCCATAAAAATTTAACGTTTCAATTCCAACAACCGCTTCAACCCAACAGCCGGATCACCCTTTGGGAAATACTCTAATCCGACATAACCTTGATAACCTGTTTGATCAATTGCATGAAATATCTGATTATAATTTAGTTCACCATTATCTAGTTCATGTCTACCTGGGGTTCCAGCGGCATGAAAATGACCGATTAAATCGATGTTTTTTTCAATCGTTGCTATGATATTTCCTTCCGTAATTTGTTGATGATAAATATCGTAAAGAATTTTGATGTGCTTGGATCCTACCTGTTTGATAATATCAAAAGCTTCCTCTGATTCTGATAAAAAATAGCCTGGATGGTCTACCTCCAAGTTTAAAGGCTCTACCATTAAGGTTATATTTTCTTGTTCTAAAATAGGAACGCAAGCCTTTAGTCCATCAATCACGGATTGTTTTTGTTCTTGTCTGGACACATTAGGCAGTTCCTGTCCTACTTGAGAAATAAGTTTATGGCAATTTAATCTTTTGGCAGCTTCTATCGACTCTTTGAGTCCGTTTAGATAGTCTTGCCTTGCAGTTGAATCAACCAAACTAATAAATTTAGTACAAAATATAGAGACTTCCACTTCTTCTTCCTTCAGGATTTTCTCAAGCGACTCCAAATCCTTGTCCCACCAGCTCCAAAACTCAATGGTGCTATAACCTGATTCTTTACCATTGATTACGCTTTCATTAAAATCCTTATGATGGTAAAGTGCGTCAATACATACTGAAAATTTGATAACAAACATCCTCTCTTATTTTGTTACAATCGAATCAATTTCATAATTACCTTATGAAATTGACTAAATCTATTAATTAATTAGTTGACCGTTAATCATCGTCCATTGAATAGTGTAATTCGAATCTATCAATACGAGATCAGCATCTGCTCCGGTTAAAATGTTCCCTTTATCTTTTAATCCCAAAATACTTGCAGGCGTTGTGGAAGCCATATGAACGGCATCAACAAGTGAAATACCACTTTCGACTGTATTACACAAAGCTTGATCCATTGTAACCGTACTAGAAGCAAGGGTGCCATCATTCAGTCGCGCCACGCCATTTGATACAGTCACTTGATGTCCACCAAAGTCATACGTTCCATCGCCCATATACATTGCCTGAAGTGCGTCGGTAATTAAAGCAATTCCTGCTGGACCTTTGATACGATGCATCAACCGAACAACTGCTGGATGAAGGTGTACATTGTCAACAATTGCTTGCAAACTAACATGGGGTTCTTCAAAAGCTGCCACAACTAATCCCGGATCTCTGTGATGAATTGGCCGCATCGCATTAAAGCAATGGGTTACGTGACTCGCACCGATTGCAAACGCCTGTTTCGCCTGTTCATATGTAGCATCAGAATGTGCAAGTGAAACAATAATACCTTGCTCTTTTAAAAATTGAACCATTTCGATACCACCTGGTAATTCAGGTGCAATGGTTACCATTTTAATTAAACCATCAGCTTGCTTTAAAATCTCTTTCATTTCTGCTAGATCGGGATGTCGTAAATTATTTTCATCTTGCATCCCTTTTCTTTTGACATTTAAGTATGGACCTTCCAAATGGATGCCTACTATTTTAGCTCCTGGTTCTCTGCCAATTACCTTTTTTACATTGTTAATCATTTTAGTTAAATCCTCTAAGGAAGAAGTCACCGAGGTTGCCAGAAATGATGTACATCCCGTCATCGCGCATATCCGAGATACTTCTAAAATACTTTCCTCGGTCCCGTCCATCATATCGCAGCCACCTGCTCCGTGGATATGCACATCAACCATGCCAGGAATTAACAGCTGACCATCACCATCAATAATCTGGTAGTCATCAGGAATGTTACTACTTTTCTCATGTTCCACTTTTACTATTTTCCCTTGTTCTATCCAAATGCTTGATGGTGCTGTAATTTCTGTTGGTGTAAGAACTCGGCACCTGAGAATAACTTTTTTATCCATTTTAAAACCTCCAAGTGAAAGCAAACATTCATTTTCCGCATTACTTCAGCCATTGCCTCTAAAATTGTCTTAGCTTTACAAATGCTTGTTCATCAAATTCATTTGCAAATGACTGTTCTTTTCTCATTGCTGTCCCAAAATGATACTGCCTTGCGTTTACTATTTGATGAACAGACTCGAAATTGGATGGCGTTAACCCAGAACCCGGCATAATTTCAGGTCCGTTTGTTTGTTCTGCAAGCTTAACCAATTCGCTTAACTGATATTTACCAGTTTCGCAATTACTCTTCCCGCCTGAGGTTAAGACTCGTTTTACGTTTTTCTTATATTTCAATAAAGTAGCATAAGCATCGGTTTGTGACGGTACTTCATCAAACGCACGGTGGAAGGTTATATCAAGACGTGAAGATAGACTAACTAGTTTAGATAGTGTCTCTTCATCGACCGTATTGTCTTGATTAAGTGCTCCAAAAACAATTCGATTACCTCCAAGGTCCAGGATTTTTTTGATATCTTCTAAAATAATTTCCGAATCAGCTTTACTATATAGATAATGATAGCTATGTGGGCGAATCATTACTTGAACTGGTATTGTTACTTTAGACAGAACTTGTTTAATTGTGCCGTAACTTGGTGTTAATCCGCCTTCTGTTATTGCTGACACTAACTCAAGTCTGTCAGCACCTAGTTTCTCTGCTTTAATCGCCTCATCATGATTTTGAACAATTACCTCTATTAACATAGTTATTTCCTTTCCTTATTGTCGGTATGATTAATTGACATCATGCCTTTACATCATTCATTTATTTATTTATGATTATACATTTGATTCTATTATTTCTCTATCGACACCTTCATGTTATCAAGTTACAAAAGGGTGTAAATCAATTATACTAATAAGAAAAGCGCAAGCGCCTTGGTCACCCTAGGGCAATAAGTCGAGCCTCTATGTGGTGCTTTTTGCCACAAAGAGGATTGACTTAAGACCTCAGGCGGGATAGGCGCTGGAGCTAGACATCGAAACGCAAAACTTTATACTTTCTTACCTTCGAACAAAATAAGAACAAACACTAACTAATTGTTAATAATTAAATCTTACTTTAATCCAAATGTACAACCCAAAAAGGAGAATTTCCATGTTTGACTTACTATTGACTATGTTGGAGCGACTTGGAATTATTGTCACGATTGCATTTGTTCTGACGCGCTTTCGATTTTTCCAAGATATGATTTATCAGGATAAGTTACGTCATTCTCAACAGCTTTGGGCAATTTTATTTTTTGGCGTCTTTGGTATTATCGGAACATATTTAGGATTAACACTTAACACCGAAACATCAGACCTTTACCGTGGAGTTACCGATCTAACCTCTGATGAAGCAATCGCTAACTCTAGGGTGATTGGGGTTGTAATCGCGGGCCTTTTGGGTGGATATAAAATGGGGATTGGGGCCGGTTTAATAGCTGGTATCCATCGGTTTACTCTTGGTGGTTTTACCGGGTTTTCTTGTGGTTTAGCAGCGATAATTACCGGTATCCTGGCCGGTGCCTTTCACAAAAAAAACAAACAGATGAACCTTTTCTTAGCATTTTCTGTTGGGGCACTTGCTGAAGCCATTCAAATGCTGTTAATTCTAATCCTGTCTAAACCTTTCGAACAATCGTTGACACTTGTAGAAGAAATTGGCATGCCAATGATCATCGCAAATGGAATTGGTTCAGCACTTTTTATGCTTATTATTAAAAATGTTTTAAATGAAAAAGAAAAAGCCGGCGCACTTCAAGCACAAAAAGCGTTGCGAATTGCTGACCAAACCCTCGCATATCTCCGGCAAGGAATCACGAATCAATCAGCACTTAACGTTTGCCATATTTTATTCAGCGAATTAAAACCGAGCGCTGTTGCGATTACAAATAAAACGAATATCCTAGCTCACGTTGGACTTGCTGATAACCATCACCAAGCAAATAGCCCATTACAAACGAACATTACTAGGGAAGTTATTAAACATGGAAAGATGATTGTAGCAAATAATGAATCAATCCATTGCATCAATCAAAACTGCCCTCTAAAAGCAGCAGTTATTGCTCCACTAAAACAGAGAGGGGAACCAATCGGAACCATTAAGTTTTATTTTACAACAGAAAAGGAAATTTCAAATGTGATTAGAGAAGTGATCTCAGGACTGAGTGTTTTGTTAAGCAATCAGTTAGAAGTTGCCGAGGCTGATCGTGCCTATCAATTAGCAAAAGAAGCAGAAATAAAAGGATTACAAGCGCAAATTAGTCCACATTTTCTCTTTAATTCATTGAATACGATTGTTTCATTGATAAGAATTGAACCAATAAAAGCCCGTAAACTGTTAATTTCATTATCCCATTTCTTACGTCAAAATTTAGTAGGGACACAGGCCTTAAAGATATCTCTCGAACAAGAACTAAATCATGTCAAAGCCTATTTGGCAATTGAAGAAGCTCGCTTTGTTGATAAACTAACTGTCCATTACGATATTGATGACAAATTTTTATTTAAAATGGTTCCTCCGCTCACCTTACAGCCCTTGGTGGAAAACGCCGTTAAACATGGCATAAAGGACAAAGAACAAGATTGTATTATCAAAATTTCTATCCAGGAAAAACAAGGAAAAGTTGAAATTAAGGTGGAAGATAACGGCGTTGGAATAAGCCCACACTTGTTAACAGAATTAGGGTCGAAACAAATCGACTCTCAAACTGGAACTGGGATAGCATTATATAATGTTAACCGTCGATTATCTATCATGTTTGGCCAGGAAGCAGAATTAAAAATAAAAAGTGAAATCTCAACAGGGACAGAGATAACTTTTCTCATTCCTAAAATGGAGGAGATATAAATGGTTGAAATCCGAGCGTTAGTTGTAGATGACGAGCGGTATGCCCGTGATGAATTAAAGCATTTATTGAACGAATTCCCTTCTATCCAAGTGATCGGTGAAGCCGACTCAGGTGATGAAGCGATCCTAACCGCATTAAAAAAACAACCAGATGTCGTTTTTCTTGATGTCGAAATGCCTAAGATGAACGGAATGGAGACCGCCAAATCATTACTTGAACTTAAAAAAACTCCATTAATCGTGTTCGCTACCGCATATCCTCAGTTTGCTGTGGAAGCATTTCGTTATCAAGCAATTGATTACTTATTAAAACCTTATGATGAAGAACAGCTTCAACAGACAATTGACCGATTAGAAAAACGTTTCCTTTCTTCACCGGGCTCTTCCACTTCTAATCCATTAGCAAAGCTTGCTGTTGAAGTGGAAGGAGAAATCATCTACATCCTACCGAGCGATATTCTGTACATGTATCGCGAAGAAAAAGTTTCAAAAATCATCACTAAAACAAAAACATTTGATATTCATATCCCTTTAAAAGAATTAGAAAGACGCTTAACCTCCTCCTATTCATTTTTCAGGATACATAAGAGCTATTTAGTCAACTTAGATTATGTGTCTAAACTCAGTCCATGGTTTAATGGTGCCTATCAGTTAGAATTAAAAGGAAGCAATGACAAGCTTTCTGTCAGTAGAAATTATGTGAAATCATTGCGACGAGTTCTCGAATTATAATTTTTCATGTGAAAGAAACAGTTAATATTGTAAATGCTTTCAAAATTAAGTATGTTAATCATCCAAATAAGCATCTTACACCTCAAAATTGACATGTTAATCTAAAAGTCACATTTTCGCCACAATAGATTATATAATTTATGTACACGCTTACAAAAAAGTACTTGAGGAGGATTAAGATGATAACATTTTTGGTTGGCATTGTATTATTAATTGTTGGTTACTTCACGTATGGAAAGTTTGTAGAGAAAATGTTTGGAGTTAACGAGAAAAGATCAACTCCTGCTTTTACACATGACGACGGTGTTGATTACTTACCGATGAATACGACTAAAAATTCATTAATCCAGTTGCTAAATATTGCTGGAGTAGGACCGATTTTCGGACCAATTATGGGAGCGCTTTATGGTCCGGTTGCATTTTTATGGATTGTGTTTGGTTGTATCTTTGCAGGTGCTGTTCACGACTATTTAACAGGGATGATTTCCATCCGTAATCGCGGAGCACACCTCCCTGAACTAGCTGGAAAGTTTTTAGGAAAAGTGATGAAGCATGTAGTAAATGCTTTTGCTGTCCTGCTTCTTTTACTAGTTGGTACCGTGTTTGTGACAGCTCCTGCTGGATTACTTCATAGCCTAATGAACGGTTGGGTAACAATGGGGCTCATTCTTGCAGCAATTTTTATTTACTATACGCTCGCTACTCTACTTCCGATTGATAAGATTATCGGACGATTTTACCCTATTTTTGGTGCTTTATTATTAATAAGCGCTTTGGGAGTTGGAGCTGGTTTAGTTATTACAGGAGCACCGATTCCAGAAGTATCTTTCTCAAATTTCCATCCCGATAATGCACCTATCTTTCCGCTATTATTCTTGACGATTTCTTGTGGTGCTTTGTCAGGGTTTCACGCAACACAAACACCAATTATCTCTCGAACGACTCAAAGCGAAAAGCACGGTCGTAAAATTTTCTACGGAATGATGATTGCTGAAGGAATTATTGCGATGATTTGGGCTGCAGCTGCAATGAGTCTATTTAACGGACCAGTCGGCCTAAATGAATTACTTGCAAGTGGCGGTCCTGCAGCGATTGTAAGTGAAGCATCTACCTTAATGCTTGGGGCAATTGGTGGTACACTTGCCATCTTAGGAGTAATAATATTACCAATCACATCAGGTGATACTGCTTTTCGTAGTGCTCGCATGATCATAGCTGATTACTTCAAATTCTCTCAGAAAAAAGTTTTAAATCGATTATGGATTTCTCTTCCATTATTTGCACTGTCATTTGCATTAACAAAAATTGATTTCACATTATTATGGCGCTATTTCTCCTGGGCAAACCAGTCAACTGCTGTAATCGCACTATTTGTTGGAGCCATGTATTTATATATAGCCAAGAAGAATTATTGGGTGCCTCTGATCCCAGGGATGTTTATGTTGATGGCAACTACTACGTATATTCTAAATGCACCAATTGGCTTCAGGTTATCTTTAAGTACATCTTATCTAGGCGCGTCAATTATAACTGTAATTCTTGTTGCACTCTTTTTCCACGCTGCGAAAAAAGCAAGGAATAATAAGATTCCTCTTGAAGACGATGTATCAGGTTGGGACAATGTAGCATAACAGTGAACTTCAACCTTTGTTAAATTTGCGTAGAGATTAAACAAGATTTAAGATTGAGACTAAGGTTACTCATCAACCCAGATTTATTCTCACTCGGCGGTACGGAATGCGCACTCAACCTGGATTTTTTCTCACTCGGAGGCACGAAATGCGCGTTCTACCCGAGTTTATTCTCACCCGGCGGTACGGAATGCGCACTCAACCCGAGTTTATTCTCACTCAGCGCTACTGAATGCGCACTCAACCTGGATTAATTCTCACTCAGCGCTACTGAATGCGCACTCAACCCAGATTTATTCTCACTCGGCGGTACGGAATGCGCGCTCAACCTGGATTTTTTCTCACTCAGCGGCAATCGATTCAATCAGAGTGGAAGGTTACGTCGCATTTTCTATCAATAGCAACTACGCTGCGAAAAGAGTCTTTTTTTTAAACTAAAGTTTGTGCTAAATGAGGTGAATATATGAAAATATTAATCGTTGGAGCAGGTGCTGTCGGAAGTTATTTTGGAGCACGATTACAAGAAAAGGGCGAAGATGTGACCTTTCTTGTTCGTGAAAAGAAAAAAGAAATTTTAGACCAAAAAGGGTTAGTAATAGAAAGTGTACACGGAGATATCCAGTGCAAGCCAACAACAATTCGTGCAGGCATGAACCCTGAACCTTACGATGTTATCATTTTAACGACAAAGGCTTACCATATTCATGATGCGATAACGGACATTAAGCCTTATGTTGGTGAGAGTACAATGATTTTGCCACTTCTAAATGGAATTTCACATGTAAATCTTCTAACCAATTCCTTTAGCGATCATAATGTTATTGGCGGCCTTTGTTTTATCGAGTCTACATTAGCTCCAAATGGACATACTGTTCAATCAAGTCCGATTCACGAACTAGTCTTTGGAGAAAGAAGTGGTGAAAAAACAACTCGAATTCTCCAATTACAAAAAGCTTTCAGTGATACAAAAGCCGAATTTCGTTTATCAGAAAACATTGAACAGGATATGTGGCAAAAATATTTATTCATTACAACTTTATCTGGCGTAACTTCTCTGTTCAGGTCTCCAATCGGACCAATCCTTACAAGTGAACATGGTACCGAAACCATAAAGCAAGTACTCTTTGAAACAGCTACCATCATGAGAAATTTACACGCACCAATTCTATCAGATATTGAAAAGATACAATTCGATAAGATAAAACAAATGGATTTCACAATGAAATCCTCCTTACAAAGAGATATGGAGAAAACCCAAGCAATCGAAGCAGATCATTTATACGGATATTTGATAGAAGCAGCCAAACAACATAGCATCGATACTCCAATCTTATCTATGATTTATGCTAATTTAAAAATATATGAATCGATAATCTCTTAATTGATTCCAAGCAAATTTGAATCTCAAAAAGGAACAAAGGCGTAGTGCCAATTTGGACACTACGCCTTTGTTCTTTCTTTATTATAAATACAGTTTTCATTAATTTTTCCAAAAAAATTCTTGTCACCATAGAACAATTTGCTAATTGAAATAATAATTGAACAGGTACTCTGCGCACATTTAACTAGATTTTATCTTGTTAAGAAGTTTAATTTTCCCCGTTCCACCACAGGTTGGGCAAGCGTATTCACCCTCACCATCACACCTGGTACACTGATGAATCCCATAATCAATCCCTTCCCCTGCGCAGTTCTTACATTTAATTAAGCTTTCACCATTACAATCCTTACACTTCATTTAATTGCCCTCCTAGTTAATTTATTTTAGGAGCTAAAAGATAAGTGTGCTTGCTGGAATGCCAAATTTGAAGTAAGTACTTGCTCTGGAGTAAAGAATCAGGGAATCAGTATAAGTATCACTAAGGCCCTTACCGATCTGGCAAAGTGGAATGAACTTACACATACTGCACACCTAAGTTTTTATCAAACACCGGGTCAGCACTTCTTGTGAATTTTATAACCTTTAGTTCGTGTTGTCTGACAAACTATGCTGACTGCACTCGGATGTTTAATTTAACAAAGGGGAGTTAACTTAATAAACTAGCTAATTCCGGCTTTTGTGCCCCTATTAATATATATTAATTATATACTATATAATTACCCGGATTGGTTACAAACAAATTAAATATTGATTACACAAATGTTGCGCTGATTTGTTCACCTTTAAAATTCAGTAACTAGTCATAACAGATATTTTAAAATCAAAATTGCTCTTTATCAATAAAAAAATGACTACAAATTATAAAATAATTTGGTAGCCATTTTAATGTTAAGTAACAGAATCGGTTACCTATACGTTTTCTTCTACTAGTTACAGTATTAAAGTTTTTAGACTTAATTCGATGCCTGAATTACTTATAACTTCACGAATTCAGGGTCAGCCACTTTCACTAACTGCTTGCCCATGTTCGTTCCTTTGAATAATCCAAAGAAGGCATCAGGCGTATTTTCAAAACCCTCTACAATCGTTTCTTGATATTTAAGTTTGCCTTCTTGCAACCATTTTCCAAGTTCTAAAGCACCCGTTTGGAAATCTGCAGCGTAGTCACCAAGGGTAAATCCTTTCATCATCGAGCTTGTCTTGATAAATTTCCATTGCATTCTGGGACCGACATCTTCCCCCTCCGTATTATAAGAAGAAATGCTTCCGCATAATGAAATCCGCGCTTGATTATTCAGCTGTTGGATCACAGCATCCGATACATCTCCGCCAACATTATCAAAATAGACGTCGACGCCATCAGGTAAAGCCTTCTTCAAGTCTTCTTGGAAGCTTTCCTTTTTATAATTGACTGCCGCGTCAAAGCCGAGCTCTTTAATTAGATAGTCGACTTTTTGATCAGAACCTGCGATGCCAACAGCTTTTGCACCTTTAATTTTTGCAATTTGGCCTACGATTGAACCAACTGCACCAGCAGCACCCGAAACGACAACTGTTTCACCAACTTGCGGTTTACCGATATCTAACAATCCGAAGTAAGCCGTCAAGCCAGTTAAACCGAGCACACCCAAACGTGTGGTGATAGGTGCAATCGTTGGATCGACCTTCTGCAATTTCTTCTCGTTTGCTACATTATATTCAGCCCAGTTGAGGTTTCCATTTACGATATCCCCTTGTTTAAATAAAGTGGAATTAGAGTCAACCACCTCGGCAAGCACACCACCAGTGATTACTTTATTCAGTTCAAAAGGGGCGATATAGGATTTAACATCTCTCATTCGGCCACGCATATAAGGATCGACTGAAAGGTAAAGCGTTCGTAGTAAAACTTCATCTTCGTTTGGTGCAGGAACCTCTGTCTCGACAAATTTAAAGTCGTCGTTTGAAGGCATGCCTTCTGGCCGATTGACCAAGTGAATTTCTTTTTGAGTTTTAGCTATCATTTAAATTCCTCCTTACATTCTATTCAGGTGAGAAGCGTACCACCAAAAATGTCTACTGGTCAAAGAAACAAGCTTTGCTATTTAACAGTTGCCTGACTTCCTTTGACTTATAAATAGCTAGCTCTCATCTTGGAACCACGTATAATTTTGGAAACTACCTAGCTATGCTAAGTTTAGAACAGTATCATAAAGAACTTGCGCTCCCATCGAAACATCCTCTTTGTCAGCCCACTCCTCCGGTCTATGACTAATGCCATCCTTGGTCCGTAAAAAAATCATTCCAGTTTCAGTAAATGTAGCCATTACCATCGCATCATGACCTGCACCACTTGGAAGCTCAATCACTTCCAAACCTTGCTTTTCTATCGATGTATTTATCTCTTCCTTAATTTCATTAGAGCAAGAAACTCCTGATAACTTGTGCAGTTCTTCAATCGTATAAGTTATTCCCCGTTTAGAACAAATACTGTCTACACCACTACTAATACCAACTAATAACTGTTCAAGTAGTTCATCAGAAAGGTCACGCAAATCAATAGTGAACTCAACATCGCTAGGTATGATGTTTACTCCACCTGGATTAACAGATAGTTGCCCGACTGTTGCAACAGTTCCTTCTTGTACCTTGGCGAGATTTTCTACAACAGTTATCATTTCTGCTGCTGCAGCCAGAGGATCACGTCTTAGTGGCATTGGCGTTGTACCTGCATGCCCTGCCTCACCCTGCAATTTCACTCTCAACCATCTAACACCAACAATACCTGTTACCGAACCAACTGCAACGCTGTTAGACTCTAGTATTTTTCCTTGCTCAATATGGACTTCTAAGAAACATTTGATCGATTCAGGCTCTACCTTTACAGTTTCTAATTTATTCGGACTATATCCTTGACTAGTCATCGCTTCTGCAATCGAAATACCCTGTTTATCAAAGTTGTTCGTTAGATCGTCACTAGTAAGTTGACCGGTAAATGCCTTACTGCCAATCATTCCAGTCGAAAAGCGCGTTCCTTCCTCATCGGTAAAGGCAACAACCTCAACCGAGTTTTCAGTTGTTAGACCCTTTTCCCGTAACGTTTGCAATACTTCAATTCCGATTAGTACACCTAAAGCCCCGTCAAACATTCCTCCGTTTAATACGGTATCAACATGCGAGCCAATTAATACTGTTTTAGCGTTAGGATTATTACCTGGCAATTTTCCAAATAAATTGCCAATTTCATCTTCACGAATCTGCAAGCCCGCATCAATCATATACTTCCTTACTAACTGTTTCGCTGCTCTCTCCTCATCTGTGAACGATAATCTTGTTAGTCCTCCGTTTACGTCGACACCTACTCGACCTAATTCGTTTATTCGATTCCATAATCGTTGTTCATTTATATCCACTATAGTTGCCTCCCTTTAAAATGCATGCATAAAATTAGTTAGTTATCTGTTTCCTTATCTTTCCTTTTATCAATCTTTGGTAATAAAACTTTCAAACCAAATGGTAATACTAGTACAATCATCAGCATTCGAATCATTTGCAAGGAACCGACAATCGACGGATCACCACCGACACTTTCTGCAGTTAATGCCATTTCAATCAATCCACCTGGCGCAAGACTTAATATTGCTGTTACAAGGTCAACCGGCGTGATCAAGCTAAATAGATAGCCTAACCCAAACGATATGGCGATAAGAATAATCGTTAACGCAAAGTAATAGCCACAGTATCTCCCCGCTTTTACTATATCTTTTAATGAAACTGAAAATCCTAGATAAATACCTATCGATAGCTGTGCAAATATAAAGAAATAATTTGGCAAATGATAGAGCGGATAATCGATTATTTGAAAGCTGGCTACAATAAGCATTGGAATGATAACAAAAGCTGCCGGTATTCTTTCTTGAAGTAGTAATCCAAGTCCATAGACAAAAGCTAAAATAACGATTGTCCATAAAGGCCCCTGTGTTGCACTGTCTCCAGTTAATAATCCAATAGTTGTATCTGTATTACTAGAAGTGAACAAATGAGTTGCTAAAAATGGAATGATAAATAATACCGTCATTAACCGGATGGTGTGAAAAATTGTCACTAGTGCTGTGTTTGCATTTACAGATCCACTTAAGGCAATAATCACACTCAAACCACCCGGTACACTTCCTAGCATACTAGTCGGGACATCAACCTTGATCCACTTGGTTAGTAAATAGCCATTATATAAGCTAATAGCAATCAAAACTATCGTCAGTAAACTATATGGCAAAAGGTATGGTAAAACAAGATCAATTGTTGCCGCAGTAAACGTTCCACCGATTTGAATACCTGTAATTGAAAAGGCAAAGTTGCGAAGATTTAATGAAGATTCTCCCTTAAAGTTAAAAAAAGTTTTAGAAAGAAGAATTGCGAGTAACGGACCCAATATCCAAGGTATCGGCAAATGAATAAACGTAAATAATAGCCCACCAATTAAACCGGTTATGTATGAAATAGCAATCCGCATTGTATGAGTTAATTCCATATCTCGCCTTCTCTCATAAAGTGAAAATTCTTAACATATCTATTAATAGAATAACAGACCATTAGATAGGATTCCACAAGCTCTCAACCGCTTGTACTTAACTCGCACTTAAATGTTACCTATAATAGTACTTTTCTCCTGGGCTTACTAAAAATGAAATGTTAAGATATAGAAGGTAATTTCCTTAAGGAGGAATACACAATGGATACAATCATTTTTGATGTAGATGATACTTTATATGATCAAACTTTACCTTTTAAACTAGCATTTAAGAAAATGTTTACTGACAAATTCTCAGATGAAGAAATAGAAAAAATATACATAGCAAGTCGAAAATATAGCGATGCGTTATTTGATAAAAGTGAAAGAAGAGAGATATCATTACTAGATTTACAGACGTACCGGATAACGGCTGCTTGTAATGAATTTGATATTGCCATTAGCTACAATGAAGCAGTTGCCTTCCAGGATGCCTATTTAAAAGAGCAGCAAAAAATTACGTTATACGATGAAATGAAAGAGTTAATAGAAGCACTTTATCTTGAAAACAAACAACTGGCCGTCTTAACAAATGGTGAAACGCCGCATCAGTCGATGAAAATAAACCAGCTAAATTTAGCAAGATGGGTTCCAGAACAACACCTATTTATTTCCGGGGCAATTGGATATGCAAAACCAAAACAAGAAGCATTTCAAATCATCGAACAAAAACTAAAGCTAGACAAGAATAAAACAGTTTATATCGGTGACTCATTTGATAATGATATCGTCGGCGCAAAACAAGCCGGATGGCATGCGATCTGGATGAACCATCGAAAGAGAAAGATGCCGATAAATACCGTCAAGCCCGACAAAATAGTAGCCAATCCGAAACAACTGCTAGATTTTTTTCGAAACGAATTGTTAACAACCAGTAATCCCAAGGTTAAGAGCTAAAAATAATTAGGGTAGCGCATCCTACTGACACGCTACCCTTTACTTTATTCTTTTAACATTTGAAAAACCTGATCAACATCTTTATCCCCTCTACCAGAAAGATTGACAATAATAACATCATCCTTAGCTAGAGTTTTAGCAAGATTAATCGCATGTGCAATTGCATGCGAGCTTTCAAGCGCCGGAATAATCCCTTCAACTCTAGAAAGCTCTTGGAATGCCTCTAGCGACTCTTCCCCCGTTACCGCAACATACTCAGCTCTACCAATTGTTTTCAAATGACTATGTTCAGGGCCAACACCAGGATAATCAAGACCCGCTGCAATCGAATTAGTCGGTTGTGGTTCGCCATGTTCATCAAGCAATGTTAAACATCTAAACCCATGTATGACAGCCGGAACACCTTCAGACATAGTTGCCGCCTCAGCCGGTTCAACACCAATTAAACGGACATCTGTTTCTTCTATATAATGTGCGAACGCGCCAATTGCATTACTTCCCCCGCCAACACATGCAACAACCGCTGTCGGTAGCTTTCCTTCTTTGTCGATAATTTGACGCTTTGATTCTTCACTAATAACCGATTGGAAATGCTTCACCATCGTTGGAAATGGGTGCGGACCAACTGCGGACCCTAGCAAGTAAAAGGTATTCTCGAAGTTTTCTACTAAATCATTTAGTGCGGCATCTACAGCATCCTTCAATCGTCCCTGACCCTTGTCGACTGACACTACCTCTGCGCCTAATAATTCCATTCGAAATACGTTCAAGGCTTGTCTTTTGATATCAACTTTACCCATATAAATGATGCATTCCATCCCAAACATCGCACATGCTGTTGCTGTTGCAACCCCGTGCTGACCCGCACCAGTCTCAGCGATAACCCGCTTTACACCCATTCGTTTCGCTAACAGAATTTGACCAATGACGTTATTAATCTTATGTGCACCTGTATGATTTAAATCTTCACGTTTCAGATAAATTTTTGCGCCACCTACTTTGTCTGTAAGGTTTTTCGCAAAAGTTAATGGGTTTTCACGTCCGACATATTCCTTCAAATAATACCGAAACTCTTCATTGAAGTCCGGATCATCTCGGTACTTTTCAAATTCTTCAGCAAGAACTGCCAATACTTTTTTTAAATCCTCAGGAAGATAACTTCCACCAAATTCACCAAACATACCTGTCTCTGCTACACTATTTTCATTATTCATACCTAAGCTCAGCTCCTTTTATAACATCTCTATCATGTTTAGTTACTATTTTACCATTCTAGATAGATTTTCGAAATAATTATTTGAAATGTCTGACAATATTTACTCAGAACAAGTAAAACGTGCTGCTTGTTCTAAATCACTTCATTCCTTCTAAACTGCCTAAATTCAGAATATACTGTTGACAGCTACTGGCCATTTATTATAAGGTTATATTTAATTCCGATTAAATCGGTGTGAATTATAAGATTAGGTGTGATACTGTTGTTTATCTCAATAAATCAATTAAATAAGCACTTTTTAGATAAAAATCAACATGCTTCAATTGTACTAAAAGATATTGATTTACAGATTGAAAAAGGTGAATTCGTATCGATTTTAGGCCCTTCAGGCTGCGGAAAATCGACCTTATTATCGATTGTAGCAGGATTAACAGAAGCGACAGGCGGAGAGATCTTGGTTGACGGGAAAGAGGTTAAAAAGCCCGGAAAAGACCGAGGAATGGTCTTTCAAGAAGCAGCATTATTTCCTTGGATCAATGTCTTAGAAAATGTCATGTTCCCATTGAAAAAGGAAATGTCAAAAAAACAAGCGAACGAACAAGCAAAAACCTATTTAAAAATGGTGCAATTAACGAACTATTTGGACCATTATCCACATGAACTTTCCGGCGGTATGCAACAGCGGGTTGCGATTGCCAGAGCACTAGCAATGGACCCTGAGATATTACTAATGGATGAACCTTTTGGCGCTTTAGATGAACAAACGAGAACTCGATTACATCGTCAACTAGAGGACATTTGGATCGAAACGAAAAAAACAGTTCTTTTTGTCACCCACAGCATCTCTGAATCTATTAAACTATCCGACCGAATTATCGTTATGGGGACACAGCCTGGCACCGTATTAACTGATATTAAAATCGATCTACCACGCCCAAGAGATCACCATAAGGAAGAAATGCTGAAAATTGAAGACCATATCATGAGCTATCTCAAGAAAGAAATCGACAAAGTAGTTAGTGAGGAATTAAATCATGAAACCAATTTATAAACGCCTAATCTTTTTTGCAATTCTTCTAGGCATATGGGAATTAGGAGGGCAAATAGGTCTGTGGGCAGAAATCATTCTTCCTCCACCTACCAAAGTATTTACATCTCTTTATGTCGGTATCACTGATATGACATTAGTTTATGACCTAATCGCAAGTTTCAGACGATTAATCATCGGCTTAGTGATTGCGTTAGTAATCGGTACCAGTATTGGTGTATTAATAGCAAAATCCAAAACAGCCGACGATACAATTGGTTCCATGCTGCTAGCCTTTCAAAGTGTGCCAAGTATTGTTTGGTTACCACTTGCAATTATGTGGTTTGGCTTAAATGAACAGGCTGTAATTTTCGTAGTTATTTTAGGTGGAACGTTTGTCATGGCAATAAATGTTCGCACCGGGATAAAGAATGTTTCCCCTCTTTATATCAAAGCTGCCCAAACAATGGGCTCAAGTGGTATCGACTTATTCATTCGAGTTATCTTCCCGGCATCTATTCCACACCTAGTAACAGGATCTAGACTGGCCTGGGCATTCGCATGGAGAGCATTAATCGCCGGTGAATTATTAACAACCGGACCTGGACTCGGTTACACATTAAGCTATGCTTCAGATTTCGGTAACATGAGCTTAGTGATTGGCGTCATGATTATCATAGGCGTTATCGGGGCTTTTGTTGACCAACTAATTTTCCAACGAATTGAGAAGTCAGTTGCAAGACGATGGGGACTTTAAATTTGATATATGCTCTTACTAACGAGAGTTAATTTTTATTAGGGGGTTTTTACGAATGAAAAAAGGAATTTTATTTTTCAGTATGATACTAGCTTTAACAGCACTTTTAGCTGGATGCGGAAGCTCTTCTTCTACCAATGCAGAAGGTGTCGTTGAAAAAGTTACCATTGGTTATTTCCCAAACATTAATCACGTCCCAGCAATGGTCGCTAAAGCAGAAGGCTATTACCAGGACCAACTAGGTGACGATGTTGAAATTGAATATAAGACATTCCCTGATGGCTCAGCCTTCATGACAGCCCTAAAAACTGGTGAAATTGAAGCTGGTTTAGTAGGACCAGGTCCTGCAATGAACAACTATACAACTGGAACAGATGTTAACATTATCGCTGGTGGATCGACTGGCGGAACGGTAATCTTAGCACGAGAAGGTAGTGGCATTGAAACAGCAGAAGATTTAGAAGGAAAAACATTTGTTACACCACGAGTTGGGTGCACACACAACGTTCAATTTGAAACATACATGAAAGAAGAACTTGGCATGACGTCAGAACGTATTAACGGGACAATGATACACACAACTGGTCCTCCCGCTCAATACCAAGCAATGTTCGAAACTGGAAAAGTTGATGTTGCTGTAGCACCAGAACCATGGGCATCGGTTCTACAACAAGAAACAGGCGCAAAAGTAATTATCGATTCAACCGAAATCTCATGGGGTACAACATTACCTGCCTCTGTGTTAGTAGCATCAGGTGAAATGATTGATTCCAATCCAGAAACAATACAAAAAATCGTTAATGCACACAAAGATGCAACTAACTTTATCGCAGACAACCCAGAAGAAGCAAAAACAATCACAATCAACGATATTAAAGAAGAAACAGGTCAAGAATTAAGCAAAGAAGTAATTGATGGCTCATGGGAAAACATTGGCTTCACATACGAAGTTAACGAAGATGCAGTCCAATCATTTGGCGACTCATCCTATGACCTTAAATTCCTAAAAGAAGAACCCGACTTCTCCGACTTAATCGACACTCAATTTATCGACTAATGAAAAAGGTGCCAGCTTCACTTGAAGCTGGCACCTTTTTTTCTATAGTGAGCATAGCTCGCTCGTGAACGCTCATTCCCTGAGCCTAGACGCTCATCACTAAACCATAATGAGAAGTGAACCAAGTCCAACCAATAAAATGGAACCTATTACTCCTACAACGACTGCTTTCATTCCTACTTTTTTAAAGTCTGCAAAGTTAATACTTAGTCCTAGTCCAGCCATTGCCATCGATAATAATAAGATGCTGACAGCAATGAGAAAATCAATTAAACGATCAGGTAAGATTCCTGTTGAATTTACCATGCTCATTGCCAGAAAGCCAAAAATGAACCATGGAATCGGCAAATTCTTCAGCTCTCGTTTGCCCTTGTTTTCTTTGGAGCGATTCTTGTAAGCAAAGATACTACCTAAAATAATTGCGACTGGAATTAATAATGCGACACGACCCATTTTAACTAGAATTGCCATCTCACTACTTACATCGCCACCAGGAAGTGCTGCCGCAACAACGTGCGCCAATTCATGAAGTGTAGCACCAACAAGAACGCCATAGTTATAGGAGTCTAAATCGAACACTGCAAACAAAATCGAATAAAAAATAGTACCGATTGTGCCAAGGATAGCAATAAAAGCAACAGCAATCGCCACGTGTTCTTTCTTCGCTTTAATTAAAGGTGCTACAGCTACAATTGCAGCAGCCCCACATACAGCTGTTCCAACTGCGAGTAAGGCAGCAAATTTTTCATCAACAGCAAACCATTTCCCGAGTAAAACCATGACAATTAGCGTAAATCCGACAACGACTACATCAATCAAAACAATCGATGTACCAGCTGAAATAATCTGATCGAGATTAAGCCTTAGCCCCATTAACACAATTCCTGCACGAAGCAGGATCTTTGAGCTGAAATTCACCCCATCAGTTAAATCTTTTCGAACACCGATAACGCTTTTCCAACCAACCCCAAGAAAGATTGAAATAATCATGACACCCATGATTGAAAGAAATGGCAGCCTTGCGATAAATCCAGCAAGGAAAGCTAATACTAATGTTAACAGGACTCCACGCGCAAAACCCGTATTCTTAAAAAGATTATTCTCCCTTAATTCTGACACAGTAAATCCCCCAAGTTCGGTATACGACAAAATAGATGTAATCTAACTAACGATATAGTAAATTTAATAATAAGTAAAATGAATTCTATTCATAATCATGGTAAGATTCACTTAGATAGAAGGTTATCATGGACAGCAATTCTTTGGATTTGTTACTGTTGTTAAAATACAAACACTCAATACTAAAATTATAGTTAAAAATTCCAATTTGACAAAAAGGAGAATTCCCTTTGGACATTGCACAAATTATTTGGCTCTTATTAATTGGTTATCTTATTTTTTCGATTGATAAAAAACAAGAAAATTTCCCTGTTCCGACTATTCTAGTGTTACTGGGAATAGGGTTATCGTTTATTCCTTATTTTTCCTCAATAGAGTTAACTGGAGAGATTATTTATAACATATTCTTACCTTCACTACTGTTTGTTTCTGCTTATCAATTTCCACCGAAAGCATTTAAAGAGAATGCCGGAATCATTCTAATCTTAGCAACCCTTGGGTTACTTATAACTGTGGCATTAATGGGTGGAGTTATTTTTGTATTAGGAAATATTTATACATCTTTATCATTACTCGGTGCGTTGATTCTCGCTTCGATTTTAACACCTACCGATCCTGTTTCCGTTGTTTCAATACTTAAAAAATCTTCCGGTGGTGATGAAAAAACCGCAGCAATTGTTGAAGGGGAATCGATGATGAATGATGGAACAAGCATTGTTGTATTCACCGTGCTCACGGGTATGTTATCCAATCAGGAATCGGTTTCTGTGCTATCGTTTATTAATGAATTTTTATTTGTTTCCGTTGGTGGTGCATTACTTGGAGTAGTCTTTGGCTGGCTGATGAGTAAAGGCGTTCATTATACCCACCATAAAGAGTATCAGGTCATGCTTAGCATTGTATTAGCCTATGGTATTTTTCATCTCGCAGAATTTATCGGTGTATCTGGTGTACTTGCAACAGTATCCGCTGGAATAATATTATCTTTTGAGTATGGCCGTACAATAAAAGAAGATCATTTTAAGGAAGCATTAAATGGGTTCTGGGGAATTGTTGAATTATCTATTTTATCGTTAGTTTTTTTAATAATTGGAATTGAAGCAACCCAATATTTACTATTTGATGGCTGGTTGTTTGCGATTGTTATATTTATCGTTTCCTTGATCATTCGCTTCTTTCTTATTATTGGTACAACAAGACTCTTTCCACACTTACGCAAACAAATCCATTGGCAAAAATCATTACTCATTTCATGGGCTGGCTTAAAAGGAACGATGTCGATCTTTTTAATTCTAACTTTACATTCCAAATACACCAATAGTGCAGAAGTAGATTGGATTGTCTCGTTATCATTCGCAGTTGTTATGCTTTCACTAGTAATACAAAGCTTTGGGATTTACCCGTTATCAAAAAAATTAATCAAGTGAGTCAATTTCATAATTACACTATCAAGCCATATCCCCTGTTGGCGGTAAATAAGTATTATCAAATAAATTAAAGCAAGTCTATTAATCCAACAATTATTAACTACACCCAGCAGTTGATAAACCAATAAGTTGGGGATCGCCAACTGCAAATGGCCTGCTCGACCTGAGTTCGTTATCATTAGTTGACCCTATAGAAGTTCTAAAAAAGGCTACACCTGAATTTGTGTAACCTTTTTTTAGATGGGGCATCTATTCTATTTCATGCAGCTTCTACTAACACTCTTCCATATGATGAAACGATAGCTTAATTCACTAAATTGAGCTGGGTGAGAAGCTGAATCTAGCTTCTCCTCTATTACGCTCAACTCTTCCGCTATCAAAAATTTTATTCACAGGATAATATAGCCTTTGTTATCTTCAATAGTAATTTCTGTTCCAAACTGCTTAGACAAGGTCTGAAGGCGTTCTAAAACCGTATTATCTTCAGATAGAACTGGCCATCCTTTTTTGTATCTCGGTTGATCAAATCCTAATTCGATTGGTAGGAAAGTAATTTTCGTTACCTTTTCATCTTCCCAGTCCAATTGAACAATCACTGATTCCCATACAAATGGATTAACTCCCAATCCCTTTTTTCCATTATCACTTCGAGCATCGTAACCATCCGCTACAGATGCTTCTGGGTCGAGGCCATATTTAGTAAAAAAGTCTCTTGGTAAATGTTCTACTGAATCATTTTGGAATATAAAGTTTCCTAGACTATAAAAAATCGGTTTGCCCTGATATATTTCTACACCCCGCACAACATGTGGTCCATGACCAATAATACAGTGGGCACCTTCATCAATACATCTTCTAGCAGCCTCTTGAAAAAAATCAGCAGGCTGATTCTTATCCACTTCATTCATTTCATGAGAATGCAAACTTACCACGACATAATCGGATTGACGATTTGCTGTTTTTATCGACCGAACAAGTCTGTCCATATCTTCAGCTAACGGAACTCGTTTCTGATACGTCCTGTCAGCTACTTTAAATTGTTTACCCGCAAAGGAGAATTCATCTTCTTTTTGTTCAGTTGAGAATCCCTCTTTACGGTTTAGCTCTTCATCAGCATCAAGGTGAGTTTGTTCGGATATTGATTTTAATGTTTGGAATTGATGTTTAGTCACGTAATTTATCTCTTTATAACGAAGTGGATTTACTCCTGGTCTACCCTGAACATAGGGCGTGCCATCTGCAGCTATCCAATTGGATTGAAACGTAGAGGTAGCACCTATTAAGGAAACTCTAGCCTTGTTCGTTTCTATGTATCTAGGCTCTGAGGCAGCTGTTAGTGTCTGCCCCGTTCCAGCATGAATAAGACCGCGTTTATTTAACTCCCGTTCTGTTGCTAATAAACCACCATACAAGTAATCCATTGTATGATTGGTTGCCCAATTATACAGATTAAACCCGTAAAATTGTAAATCATCCAATACACCAGGATCAGCCATTGCCCATGTACCGCCGCTAAATGGGGATGGATATCCTTCACAGTGATGAGTAGTAATCTCCAAATTGGTAAATCGTACGTCACTTTGTTCAAATAACCGCTTCAGCTCTATTGCATTCTTGTTTTCGGCTGGTAATCTGCGTGCTATAAAACTATCACCAGTAGCAATCATTTTCATCTTTCGTCACTCCAATTCCACGAGGCTACCAAATTATTTTAAGGAGAAACCTTGATCTTTAATGAATTTAGTTAATTTGGCTCTCCGAACCTTCGAAAAGTAAACAGACATTTGTTTACCCCAACCATCCGTTTTTTTACCATTTGTTCTATTCGTATAGTAATCCTCAGTAATATGCTCATATTTGGCAAGGTCGACATTCAAATTGTCTGTTTGATAGTACTCTTCATGATAAATGGATGATTTGGTAATTCTCGGCTTTTGCCACGGGTGTTGATCTGGATAACCAACACACATACCCATAATCGGCAATGTCCATTTAGGAAGTTTTAATAGCTTGGCAACTTCTTCAGCCTCATTGCGAATCCCACCAATCATCACCCCACCTAGACCATGAGAACGTGCTGATAATAAAAAGTTTTCTGCTACTAATGCCGTGTCAACTGATCCTATTAACAGATTTTCTGTTTCTTCTATCTCGAAGCTTGTCTGATAAGCCGAGCTAATCACAGCGTGTCGATAAAAATCCATTACAAAAACAAAGAAGACTGGACATTGACTAATATAGGATTGGTTTCCACAAAGCTTATCTAATTTTTCTTTTGTTTGCTGGTTACGAATACAAATGATACTGTACGATTGAACGTTATGAGAAGACGGTGCCCACCTAGCACACTCCACTAAATCATCAATAATGGACTGGGGCACAACTTTAGACTGAAAACGCCTGATAGAACGATGACTTTTGATTAAGCTTCTTAGTTGTTCATTGGCATTCATGATGAGTGCACACCAGGCGAGTGATTTACCGGTGTTACGAGCTTACCATACCCTTTTTCACCTACGATAATGCCGTCTTTCATAATTGTTTTACCACGCACAATCGTTTGGATTGGCATACCAGTTACTTTAAAGCCATCAAATGCTGTTACCTTACTTTTACTATGAAGATTCTCCCGTTTAATTACAGACTTCTTTTTCATATCTACTATCGTGAAATCCGCATCAGCACCAATTTGGATAGCACCTTTTCTCGGATAGACATCAAATAGCTTAGCTGGTTCTTCAGCAAGTAGCCTAACGATATCGGTAATTTCAATTTTTCCTTCATTAACTGCATTTAACATAAGAGGTACCATCGATTCAACGCCACACATTCCAGCAGGGATAGACCACAAATCTCCATCTTTTTCTTCTTCTGTATGCGGTGCATGATCAGAGCAGACATGAGAAATCGTCCCATCAGCAATCCCTTTCCAAATAGCGTCTTGGTCTTTCTTATATTTCACAGGAGGATATACTTTCATTTGCGGTCCGACTTTCTCATAATCTTCATCAGATAAAAATAAATAATGTGGACATGTTTCTACTGTCACCGGAACGCCTTGTTGCTTGGCTTCTCTAACGGCCTCAACCGCTTCTTTTGAACTAACATGTAATACGTGGAATCTTACACCTGTAGCTTTCGCCATCTCAATTCCCTTTTTGACGGTAAGAACCTCTACTAAATTCGGTCTACCTTTTAGTAAATCTTGATAAGTTCTACCACCTTGTTTTTCTACACGAGCCGTAAGTTTCTGTATAAGTTCATTACTCTCTGCATGAACAGCAAAAATCTTACCAGTCTTAGCAACCTCTTCCATCATTTCATATACTTCACCATCATCAAACGGAGGAATAACATTGTCCATACCAGGTTTGTAATTATACATTAATTGAAAGGTTTCTTTATGAACTGCATAGCCCCAGAAGAATTTAAAGCCAATTACTCCTTTTTCATGTAATTCTTTGATGTTAGTGTTATTTAAAGAACCGATACAAATAGCCCATAATCCAAAATCAACATAGGCTTTTGCCTGAAGGTTTTCTTTTTGATTGTCAAAATTCTTCCCATTACTGACAGGCGGCGTTGTATTAGGCATTTCAAATATAGTAGTAATTCCACCCGCTGCTGCTGCCTGTGACGAATAGGAAAAATCTTCTTTGTACGTTGGTCCTGGATCCCTAGAGTGTACATGTGTATCAATTAATCCAGGTAATAGATAGTTACCACCTACATCAATCTGTTCGTTCACATCCCCTGCTAGGATTTCACTGGTTATAGCACCAATTTTCCCATTTTTTACATATACGTCCGCTTTGTATATATCTGTTCCACTTACGATTGTTCCATTCTTAATTTTCAAATCCCAAATCATGTTAATATCCTCCCAGCTGTTTTAAACGATTACTGAACCGACTAATTCGTTAATGTCATCAATATCATGCTCTATTAAATAAGTCTCAATTTCATTTAAAATATCCGTTAATGCAGTTGGATGAATAAAACTAGCAGTACCTACTTGAACTGCACTTGCACCTGCAATAATCATCTCGAGAGCATCTCTTCCATTCATGATGCCACCACATCCAATAATTGGAAGGGAACTAACTTGAGCCACTTGATAAATCATACGCACGATAATCGGTTTAACTGCAGGTCCAGAAAATCCTCCCATTACATTACCAATTAATGGTCTTTTCGAATCAACATCGATTGCCATCGCAAGCAAGGTATTGGCAACATTAAGCGCATCTGCTCCGCCTTTTTCAGCAGCTATTGCTATTTCTTGAATACTAGTTACGTTTGGAGTAAGTTTTGCTATTAAAGGCAGTTCGGTAACCTGCCTAACTTCAGAAATGAGTTTGTTCGTTACGCTTTTATCCATACCAAATGCGCTACCATCCCCTTTAAGGTTTGGACAGGAGATATTGAGTTCCAAAGCGCTTACGCTGCCGTTGTTCCCTAAAATTGTAGACATTTCTACAAATTCTTCAATTGAATCAGCCGATATACTAGCTATTAAAGGAGGTTCAAATGTATCAAAGGAAGGAATAATAGTACTTAGAAAATAATCGATTCCCTTACTCTGAATACCAATCGAATTAATCATTCCAGCTGTTGTTTCACATACTCGCGGTTTTGCGTTACCTGGTTGTGGGTATTTGGTTATACTTTTAGGAAGGATAGCACCTAATTGATTAAAATCAATCGCATCTTGCATTTCGACACCGAATGCACCTGATGCTGGCATAACAGGATTTTTTAATGTTAGCGTGCCAATTTTCACTTCTGTATTAAGTTTTTTCATCATTCGATGACCACCTTCCGTAATGGAAACACTGGCCCCTCGATACATACACGAACAGATTTAGTAACATCTCCATCCATCACATCACAGACACAGGCAAAGCATGCACCCATAGCACAACCCATGTGTTCCTCCAATGCAATTTGACCTGGAATATCATAATTGGTCGACATTTCTTGTGCCAGTTTAGATAGTCTTCGGGAACCACAAGTATAAATACAGTCAATTTTGTATTTTCCGAAAATTTCGTTAGTGATTATACTTTGTACATTTGTCACATCACTTGTTCCATCTTCTTCTGTCACTTTATAGACATCTGCTCCAAAACCCTCTAAGAACTCCGCCGCTAATAAATCCTCTTTCGTTCTTGCGGAAAGAATTGCAACACAATGAATTTGTTTATTATAAGCAGCTTGTGCGACGGCTGCTAATGTTGCAACACCAACACCTCTAGCAACAAGCAAAATTGTTTTCATTGATGAATCAATCTGAAATCCATTACCTAAAGGTCCCATTAAATCGATTGTGTCACCTTGTTCGATCGTTGTCATTTCAGTTGTTCCTTTACCCTTAACAAGATACAGAAATTCTGTTGTGTGTTCATTAATTCTATATACACTAAGCGGACGTCTTAAGAAAGGTGTGTACTTGTCTGCACACCTTATTTGAAAGAACTGTCCCGGTTCAACAGATTGGTCTAGCATAGACGTATTGACAATCATATGCCAATAGCGATTACTAACCTGCTGGTTTAAAAGCACTGGTGCCTTATATTGTTTCATTTTTGAACCTTCCCTTCCTTGACACTAGCGAGTCGGAGGACAGATTTTTCTAGTACATCCACCCCTCGTACGATATCACTAAGAGGTGTATATTCTGCCGGATTGTGACTAATTCCTTTTTGAGAAGGGATAAAAATTAAACCAGTCGGACAAATTAGTTGCATATTCATCGCATCATGCCCTGCACCACTAGGCATGCTTAACGGTTCAATGGATAAATCTTCACAAGCTAACTCTAATACTTGTTGAATATCTTTATCTAAAAGAATTGGGGTTTCATCACTTAGAATTTCAGTAGTTGTAACGATACCTTTATCTTGTTCTAACTGTTTAATTTTTTTATCTAATTTGGATATAATTCGCTTTTTCGATTGCATATCTAATCCTCGTATATCCACTTTATATAAAACACTGTCCGGGACAACATTCATTGCGCCCGGAAAAACATCGAATATTCCTACCGTTGCGACCGTTTTGTATTTCATTTCTTTTTTAGCAGCTTCTTCGATGGTTACTATCTGTTTTGCAGCAGCAACTAAAGCATCTTTTCTGTGTTCCATTGATGTTGTTCCAGAGTGAGAAGCCATTCCTTTAACCAAAACATTTAGCCTTGTAGGCGCAGCAATTCCTGTAGCGATTGCGATTTGTTTGTTTTGTTGTTCTAATTCAGGTCCTTGTTCAATATGCAATTCAATAAAAGCTCGAAGCTCATCCTTGTAGCGTTTCGCTTTAGCTAGTTTTTCTATTTGATATCCTGAGTTTTTCATCGCATCGGTTAAATAGACACCTTTTTTGTCTGTTACCTTCGCGATTGATTGTCGGGATAACTCTCCTGCCATTGCCTTGCTGCCAATCGTCGAGATCCCAAATCGAGAAGATTCTTCAGAAACAAAACAAATGACTTCAATTGGATATTCCGTTTCGATACGGCTATCGTTCAAACGACGAATTACCTCTAATCCAGCTACTATACCTGCTGTTCCATCATATTTCCCACCGTTGTAAACCGTATCTAAATGTGAGCCTATGGCAATAGCAGGGGCATCTTTAATAGAACCCTCTCTTCTAGCAATGACGTTACCAACCTCATCAACTCTTACAGACATTCCCTCTTTTGAACAGAATTCCGCAAAGAGATCTTGAACTTGTTTTTCCTCAAATGTATAGGCCAATCGTTGCATCCCTTCACTTGTTACCCCAATAGAATTAAATGCTTCTAATGTTGCTTGAATTCTATTCATTGATTGCTCTTGCATAACACTCACCCTTTAGTTTTTCTTCTATCTATTTTCTCAAATATTCCATTCACTTTCTTTGTCTGGTGAGACATTAATGCTTTTAGTTTTTCATCTAAATCGATAATCATTTTTTATGAAATTATGAATTTTTAAACCTATTTGTAAATTTAGTTTATCTTCCGAGTTTCTAATATTAAGATTCGATAATGTTTTAATTCTTTGCAAACGATACTTCATCGTATTTATGTGAATAAAGAGTTCCTTAGCCGTTTTTGATAAGGATTCATTATTATTAAAATAAGTCTGCAGCGAGTGTACTAATTCCAAATCGTGATAATTATCATATTCAATTAAATTACCAATTGTTTCTTGATAAAATTCTTTAATTTCAGAAGTACTCTGCACTTCAGCTAATAAACGGTAAAAACCTAAGTCTTCATAATAGATGATTGATTTGCCGCCATATAAGGTTCGTCCTAAAATTACAGCTTGATTTGCTTGTTGATGACCAATTCGAATGTCGTTAACACTATTGGCTACACGCCCTATACCTAAATATACATCAGGAACCTTTCTTTTCATTTCCTTATAGATGGTCTGGAAATCTTGGTCGATTCTTTCTTTGTTCTTATTTGCTGACGGATAAAGCAAGAAGACATTATTTTGCATCGCACCAACAATGACATCTTTGTCAAACTTATAGCATAACAACTCTAAATAGCTAACTAAGTCAGCAATAAATGTTATGCCTTTTTCACCTTTACTAAATTGAATCGAAAGGAAAATGTATTTTTTGTAAATATCAAAGCCATACATCTCCCCTTTTTCTAGCATAGATGGTTCGTGTTGAATCTGAGAAAACAATAACTCTCTAAAAAAATCGCTTTTGTATTGTTGTTCCAATTCATAAGCTGCTTTTTTTCTCATGAATTCAAAAGATAGAATCGTTGTAGCCCTTGCTAAGATCGCTAAATCAACCTCAACAAATTCTGTCTCTGTTCCAATACTTGTGATTGCTCCAAATATTCTTCCCTCCATCATTACCGGTGCAATGATACAGTCTTGTTCTACATTTAATGTATTGTTCCATCTTTTCATTCGAATAGGTCGTTGAATCATTTCTAGTTCTCTCTGCTGTTCTTCAGTTAAAGGTTCTAAGTCATAACTAGGAGGTGCCGTTTCAAAATACGGGACAAAGCTTTCTATGTTTATATCACATTTCATTAAATGCGTAAGGGTTTCAGTGAATTGCTGCGTTCCCCATTTATTCAGCTTAAGTTCATCAAGTAATTTATAAGCTTGATCTAGGTCCTCTTGCAATACGACCTTTTCATCAAAAATTACATTCATTACTGGTGACAAAATGTCTAAATAACTAACCTCTTCTGGTATTTCAATAATTGGAAATTCATACTTATTCGCTTCATCCAGAATTAATTGAGGAATATCATCAATAAAACGATGTGGTTTTATCGCTAAAGCTGATGTTCCCTTTTCGTGGAGACTCTTTACTAAATTGTTCATTGCTTTTTCGTCATCTTTTATCGGGTATAAACTTGTTATTAATAGCTCTTGACCCTTTAACCAATGAACAATATCAGGAACTTCCATAATGGTAACGTATCTCAACGAACAATCTAACCCTTGATGTCCCGCAACAACCCTACACTTCCTAAGGCCTCCAATTTTCAATGCTTGTCTCAATGTAATTGTCATTTATACCCCCACCAATGATTACTCAAGTAAATTAACTAGAAATAAAGAACTTTCCGGAATATACGTAATGATTAATAAAGCAACGATGTTAACTGCGAAAAACCGCATTAATCCCGGTAACATCTGAACCATATTTAATTTTGAAATCGTTTGAGTTACAAAGATATTTATTCCAAACGGAGGTGTGTACATCCCGATAGCTAAATTAGCAATCATTATTACACCTAAGTGTACTGGATCCACTCCCATCGACATAGCTGTAGGAAAAATTAATGGCGCGAGAATTGTAATGGCCGCTACCCCCTCCATAAACATCCCAAGGACAAGTAGAACAACGTTGATAAGTAACAGAAATAGCACCGTAGACTCAATATTTTCAGTTATAAAGGTTGCGATTTGCTGCGGCACGCCGCCACGAGTCAAAATCCATCCAAGCACCTGAGCTGCAGCAACTAAAACTAACACTTGTGCCGTAGTAGTTGCCGAATCAACTAATACTTTATAAAAGCTTTTCCAATTCATTTCTTTATAAATAACAACACTAACAAATAGTGCATATACCGCAGATACCCCTGCCGCCTCAGTAGGAGAGAAAATACCTGAATAAATGCCGCCTAGTATAATGACTGGAATCAGTAACGCCCAGAATGCACTAGTTGTAGCGTCAAATAATTCTTTACCTGAGGCCCGTTGATCTTTTTCGATATTATTTTTCTTCGCATAATAATAGATATAAATAATGGAAGAGAGACCATATATCACTCCAGCCCCAATTCCTGCTATAAATAGACTACCAACCGAAACACCTGTTACCGACCCAAATATAATTAATGTTATACTCGGAGGAATGATGAGGGAAACTGCACCAGCCGATGCTAGCAACCCTGATGCGAATGCTTTATCATACTTCTTCTTAATTAATTCTGGATACATAATTTTACCGATTGCGATAACCGTTGCAGGACTTGAACCCGATAGAGCACCAAAAAACATACTAGAAACCTGCGTAGTCATGGCAAGTCCACCGGTAATATGTCCGACTAAAGCACTTGACCACCTAAGAATTCGCTTAGAAAGTCCGCCAACATCCATAATATTTGCAGCTAAAATAAAGAATGGTAGAGCCATTAGCGCAAACTGATCTAACCCTCCAAATAAACGCTGAATTAAGATCATTGGTTGAATATCCGTTGTAAGTGTAACCGCCATAAATGATGATAAACCTAACGCAACGTAAATGGGGGTACTAACGAATAGCAAGATGATTATTAAAATAAGTAATACCGAAACCATAATATCTGCCCCCTATTCTTCAACCACATTGGGTTTTGAGTTGAATTGTTTATTTCTTATAAGCTGGATGGTTTGAATCAACAAATGGACTAAGGATAAGGCTGAACCAACTGGTATTGCTAGATAAACGTAATAAAGTGGAATTTGTAAGGAAGGCGTAATCTGTCCTGTATTTTGAGTGAACAACACCAATTCGATGCTGTACCTGATTAAGAATACCATAAAGACAATACAGATCAGATTAACGAATAGTTGTAACCCTTTTTTTGTTTTTCCTTTTAAAAGATCCATCAAAAAGTCTACACCTACGTGCATCCCTTTCCTAAAACATACACTGGCGCCAATAAAGGTAATCCAGATCATCACGTAACGAATGAACTCTTCCGCCCAACTTCTATTCGCTGAAAAACCAAACCGAAGGACAATATTGACAAACAACAGTACCGTTACAACTAGTAACCCCATTGCGATGATAACTTCCTCTACTTTTTTTAATCGTTCCATAGGATCCTCCCTAACATTTTACTCAGTAAAAGAGAAATAATAGGTAGTATAAGGGACCACCCAGAAGGAAGCCCCTTAACTTTTTCCCTATTATTCTGTTACTTCATCCACTTTATCGTAGATTTTTTGTAGCAATTCTTTTTGTGAGTCTGTATTATAATATTCTTCATGGACAGGGTATGATGCTTCACGGAAAGCTTCAATTTCTTCTGTTGTCAATTGATAATAAGTGACACCTGAGTCCTTGATCGCTTGTCGGTATTCATCCTCAGTAGACGCTAATGCTTCACGCGCTGCATTTCTTGCATCTAACTCAGACTCAACAATGACATCTTTTACAGAAGCTGGCAGTCCGTCGAACCAAGACTGATTTGCCATTAATGCGTATGTCATCCCCCCGTGGTAACTCTCAATAATTGTATTTTGAACCTCATGATAGTTATTCAAGAAAATTGTTTGTAATGGGTTTTCTTGACCATCAACGATTCCTTGTTGTAATGAATTGTATAGTTCTGCATAAGGAACAGGAATTGGATTTCCTCCCCAAGTTTCATATTGCGCCAATAGAATTGGCGATTCCATCGTTCTCATTGCAACTCCTTTAAAATCAGAAGGTTGATGAATTTCAACATCATTTGTTGTGAATAATTTATATCCTCCTGGCCAGAAGCCTAACCCTTTAAATCCTCCTTGCTCTAACGTTCCTAACAACTCATCTCCGACTTCACTATCAAGCACTTCATACATATCTTCTGTATCGACAGGAAATATGTATGGAAGGTCAACAGCCTTAATATCATCAACAAATGGAGAAACAACAGCAGTAGGCTGCATCGTAATATCAATTTCACCAATTTGCGTTCCCTCAACTTGCTCTCTCAAACTTCCAAGCTGTAATGCAGGAAATAGTTCAACTGTTACTTTCCCATCTGTTTTTTCTTCAACGAGCTCTTTGAACTTTAAAGCACCTGTATGTTCTGGGCTGTCAATCGGTTGGTTATGACTAAATGTTATCGTTACCGGATCATAGCTCTCTTCTTCTGAAGAACCCTCACTCGCTGCGTCATCATTAGATTCATTAGCATCACCAGCACTGTCATCTGAATCACCACACGCCGCAAGTACTAATACTAAAAGGATAGAAATAAAAAACATCGACATAAACTTCTTTTTGAACATGATAAGCCCCCTAATTTTTATGTTTACATAATTTTTTAGTGCGTTACTCTTTGTTCCTATTAATCTATTTTACCTAAATTTTCAGACAATATCTTTGTCCGTTTAGACTAAAGGTTTATAAAAAAATTTATAGATTACAACAATGACAGATGGAAAATCATCTTTGTTTTCGTGTTAGGTTTCCTGACATCCAAAGTTAAATTATTAAGGAACCTTGTTATAGTGGTGTTTTATCAGTTTCGTTTTATTACTAATTCTAGTTGAAATATTCTGAAAACCGAATTATACTATTTATTGTACAACAAGTTCGTCGAAAAGAGACATATTTTTTATTGTCTTTTTTGACAATAGCGTCTTTTTTCTCTTCAGACTTTTTAACATCTCCTATTATAGGAGCTAAACAAAGACTTTAAAATAATAGGAAGGATTGATTATATGGGTGCAACTAATAAAGTTAAAGCATTTAAAGAACTATTTGAACTCGTTATTTTTTATTCTGAAAATAGAGATCTACCTGTCGATCCCGATTTCAACTTTTTTAAAGAAGTCGAATTTTACTGTAACCAGTTAGATTTAAACTACGAAGAATTTAAAGAAACTTTTGAATTGAAGGATTTCTTTTAACCCTATCCACACAAGTCTACGTTCAACGAATCATTTTTAAAAATAAAACTAAAAAGTAGTAGCTAGCACTCCGTGTGTTGGCTACTACTTTTTAGTATGGAGCTATAATTATATTTGACAGCACCTTAATCAAGAAACTGATCTATTTTCACGCATAAGGAAGAACAACTATAATCAGTAAAATATCTCCGCTACTTCAGTAACAAACCGTAAAACACTTTATATATCAGGAAGTTTTATTAATTTAAAAGATCTTTGTCCTAGGAACCCATTTATTTTTCAAGAATAGGATAGGTTACCAACCAATAAGGGTGATTTACTATGTCTACGGATTTACCAGTCTGGATTGAAACAGTTAAGATTAGCTACGGACCTAATAAAACAGTACGATTCCCCAGGGTAATTGGTATGCATGACCAACAATTTGAAAGATATATTAATCAGGCCATTATTAATCAAACGCAGCAATTGATAAACGAACAAGTCGGGAACATGCCCACTACTGTAGAGGAAATGATTGGATCCTATCAAATTAAGAATAACCAACGCCAGGTTCTGAGCTTATCACTCTCCAATTACACATATCATCACCAGGCTGCTCATGGGATGACGTATATTAAGTCGTTAACATTCGACCTACAAAAAAGAACGAAGGTTGAACTAAAAGATTTATTCAAACCAGGAAGTGATTATATCAACCGAGTTTCCACATTAATTCGTGCGCAAATCGAGCAACGAGACATTCAACTTCTCGACACTTTCACAACCATTGAACCCAATCAAGATTTTTATATCGCCGACAAAACGCTTGTGATCTACTTTCAACTCTACGATATAACTCCTTATGTATTTGGATTCCCGATGTTTCCAATTTCTGTATATGAATTACAGGATATTATTGACGAAAAAGGACCACTCGGCCGACTGGGTGTAAATAATTAATCAGCCTCATTAATAGAAATTATGTGAAATGATCTATTATTGTCTCATGCAGGCTAACGACTGCTATAAAGGCGAAAAGTTACGTGTTTGGGGCGAATCTTTGCTCTTTTGGGGCGAATAAATGTGTGTTTGGGGCGAATCATTTACTATTAGGGTTGAATTCATCCATTTTTCAGGCGAATCAACTTGGGGAGACTCACTTTCTATCAACTTTGAATCACTCACAGGTTATACTTTCAGTTAAAACCTATCAAACTTCAAGTATCTCCCACCCAAACCCCCATTTTTTTGTCCATTTTGCAATTATGGACAAAATTTCGCACCTAAAGACCCGAGAAACTTAAAGTATCTCGACATGAATTTAGCTCAGGATTAAACTATTCTAAATCTACCGACGGAATACATGATAAAGGCGCCCTTATAAAAAAGAGGCAACAATGGTAGAGATCAAGTCAAATTATTTCAATGATATATTAAAAGCACACGAAAAGATCATCTTTCATTTAATTAACAGACTAGGAATTCGCGACCCCGACAAAGAATTTTACCAAGAAGGCGTAATCGCAATGTGGCGAGCAGTTGAAACTTACGATGAAACCCGCGGCAAATTTTCAAGTTATGCCTATTTTCTAATTGAAAAAGCATTACTTAGTTTAATACGGCAACGAAACCGGCAATCGGAAAAAGATAACCTATACTTGGACAACCTTTCAAACTATGACAGACAAGTATCATCCGCTCTTGAACTAGAATTTGACCCATATCTACTAGAAAGAATTAAACGCGTTCTAACTGACAATCAAATGAAATGGTTTACCTTATATGTGCTGGAGGATTTACCGGTTAAAGAGATTGCAATGAAAGAAGATGTGACTGAAGATGCAGTTAAAAACTGGGGAAGACGAGCAAAACCAAAGCTTAGAGTTTTATTGAAAAGCGATCAAGACGAATTACAGCTTAATTAATAAGAAAAGCGCAAGCGCCTTGTTAGCCCCGACAAGCTTAAGTCGAACCTCTATGTGGCGATTCTTGCCACATAGAGGTTTGACTTAAGACCTCGAGGGGCTAGGCGCTGGAGCTAGACATTGAAGCGGAAAATCTTATACTTTCTTACCTCTGAACAAAAGGAAGAGCACCATAAACGATGCTCTTCCTTTTATTCTATCTATTTACTTATTCACGTACCAACAAGCTGGGATCAAGGTCAGAAATTGTTCTCTTTCCTGCTGTTGCAAGTGAGATGTCGATGTCAGTCAGAAAATGATCAAGCACTTCTGCTACACCTTCTTCGCCGTTTATGCCGAGGCCATAAACGTATGGGCGGCCAAGTAGCACAGCATCAGCGCCTAAAGCAATCGCTTTTATCACATCGGGACCTCGACGAATACCACTGTCAAGAAGTACAGGAATCTGACCGTTCACTTCCTTAACTACTCCCGGTAGCGCGTCTAGTGAAGAGATCACACCATCTAGTTGCCTGCCACCATGATTTGATACAATCAAGCCTTCAACGCCATATTCCATTGCCTTTTTAGCATCGTTTGGATGCAAAACCCCTTTTAGAATAATTGGTAGATTGGTATGTTTTTTAATAAATGCAAGATCGTCCCATGATAGCTTCGGCTGAAAGGTAATCTTAAGTAGCTCTTCAATTGCAGCTGCCCTATTTTGTTCTGGCGATTCCTCAAGACGACTTCGAAAGATCGGATCTTTAAAATAATTTCCAGAGCCGAATCCCTCACGGACAGGGAAAAATTGATTCGTTAAATCTGCTTCCCTGAACCCTAATACGGGCGAATCAATTGTAATGACTAATGCAGAATAGCCAGCTTTTTCTGCCCTTTGCACGAAACTAACCGTCAACTCTTCGTCCGTACTCCAATACAGCTGGAACCATTTAGGTGAATCGCCAAGCTCACCTGCAATCTCCTCTAACGAATAACTTGAAACAGTGCTCACGACATAAGGCACTTGTCTTTTTTTCGCGGCTCTAGCAACGGCTAATTCCCCGTCTGGATGGGCTGCACCCAAATGACCAACTGGCGCGAGCAAAAATGGCATCTTAAATGTATCGCCTAATAGTGATACAGATAAATCACGCGTTGATACGTCATTTAAAAACTCGGGCAGTATTTTCCATTTTTTAAATGCTTGCTCGTTACTAGTTAGCGTTTCTTCGTTGCCTGACCCACTATTGATATACGTAAAAACATGATGACTAAGATACTTTTTAGCTTGTATTTCTAAATCAGAATAACGATAGATGGGTGAAATTAAACTGCTATTTTCACTAGATGAAATTGGACTTTTAATTTCATTCGACATCAAAATCCACCTCTAATCCTTCTTAAGTTTCGCAGCAGCAAAGTTACCAATTGATTGCAGACCTTGAACAAGGATAATCAATATCGCTACAGTTACATACATAACGCTAGGCTCGTAGCGCAGGTGTCCAAAACGATATGCCAAGTCTCCTAAACCGCCTGCCCCAACTAAACCTGCCATTGCTGTGGCACCAATTAAACCAATCGTGGCAATCGTTAAACCTAAGATAATGGACGGCTTTGCTTCACGAACCATAACATTCCAAATAATATCCTTCGTTTTAATTCCCATTGCTTCATAGGCCTCGAGTACTCCTCGATCAACCTCAAGCAGAGAATTTTCCATCAGTCTGGCAATGTATGGTGCCGTAAACACAACGAGCGGAACAATTACACCTTGGACTCCGATGGTTGTGCCGACAATAAATTTAGTAAATGGAAGAATGAAGAACAATAAAATGATAAAAGGTACAGATCGAATAATATTAATGATGACGTTTAAAAATCCGAGTAAATACTTGTTATCAAGACTCTTGCCTGGTCTTGTTAAAACGAGTAACACACCAAGCGGTAGTCCAATAAGCACTGAAATAATTAGCGAAATCGAAACCATTTGAAACGTTTCAATAAGTGCTTCCCATAAGTACGGAGTCCATTCCTCAAGAAATGCGTTTATCTTGCTCATACTTCATCACCTCTTCTGTTTGAATCCCTTGATTTTCTAAGAAGTTAATTGCTTTTTGTGTTTCACTTTCTTCTCCTTTAAAATGAACAAGCAAACTTCCAAAAGGCTCACTTTTTAATTGCGTAATATTTCCAGATAAAATATTGGGATAGACATCAAATTTCTTAGCAACCACAGCTAATGCTGGTTCTTCTGAGGAGTGCCCAGTGAATTTGAGAGAAATAATTTTGCCAGTCTCGCTTAAAGACCCAATCACGTCATCTGAGAGTTGATGATTGAAGATACTGTTAACAAATTTTTTGGTTGTTCCATGCTTTGGAGCTGTGAATACTTCAATTGTTTCCCCTTGTTCAACGATTTCCCCATTTTCCATTACAGCAACACCATCACATATGCGTTGGATAACATGCATTTCATGTGTAATTAACAAAATCGTGATACCAAATTCCTTATTAATTTTTAACAGTAAATCTAGAATCGAATCCGTTGTATCCGGGTCAAGTGCACTGGTTGCTTCATCACTTAACAATACATCCGGTTCATGAGAAAGTGCTCTTGCAATCGCAACACGCTGCTTTTGTCCACCAGATAATTGTGCTGGGAAAGCATCTTGTTTATCGGTAAGACCTACAATAGCCAAGTAACGGTCAACACGTTCCTTTATATCACTTTTTGGTACACCTGTTAGCTTTAACGGAATCGCAATATTATCATAAACAGTTGCTGTTTTAAGTAAATTGAACCCTTGAAAAATCATGCCAATTTTCCTTCTTGCTTGTAATAATCCAGCAGCAGATAGTGAGGTAATGTCAGTTCCATCAATACTTACCGTACCAGAGTCCGGTTTTTCAAGTAGATTGACACAACGAATTAATGTACTTTTCCCTGCCCCACTATAGCCAATCACGCCAAAAATTTCACCTTTTTGAACCTCAAGCGAAACATCTTTTAAGGCATCAATTTGACCATTTTTAGTTTTATATGTCTTTGAAAAATGATTGATTTTTATCACTTTAATCTCTCCTCTCCTAAAAAAGAAGGAAGAGCCGCGATTCGCGACTCATACCATATCTTATTACCAAGATGTAACTACTGATCCTCCAAAGTTATCTTCAACAAACTGTTTAACTTCATCGGAATGGTACGCATTTATTAACGTGTCGACAACTGGATCATCTTTATTTTCAGAGCGAACAACTATCAGATTTACCCATGGTGAATCTCCTGGCTCAATGACAATCGCGTCTTCTGTTGGAACATATCCTGCTTCCATTGCATAGTTGGTATTAATTGCCGCAGCTGTTAATTCACCGAGCTGACGAGGAATTTGAGCAGCTTCTAGTTCAATAAACTCTACGCCTACCTTATTTTCTTCAATATCCTTTATTGAAGCATTTGCACCCACATCTTCTTTCAATGTAATCAGGCCTGCTTGCTCGAACAAGATTAGCGCACGTGCACCATTAGTAGGATCATTTGGAAGTCCAACCTTATCGCCTTCTTGTAATTCACTTACTTCAGTAATCTGTTCTGAATAAAAACCCATTGGGAAGTTTACTGTAGGAGCAACATCGACAAGGTCAAGCTCACGATCACTTACCATTTGGTCTAAAAATGGCTTGTGCTGGTAACTGTTAACGTCAAGATCACCTTCAGCTAACGCTGTATTTGGTGTAATATAATCACTGATTACTTCAATTTCAATTTCCAAACCATCTTCCGCTGCAACTTCCTTCACTTTTTCCATAATCTCTTCATGCGGTCCAGCAGTTACACCAATTTTTAATTTATCTTCACTTAATGCTTGTGTTTCTTCATCCCCACCACACGCTGTAATTATTGTTAATAAAAGAACTGCTGATAATAACCCTAGTATTTTTTTCATTATTTATCTCCCTCTACTGTTTTATTTTTTATCTGTTTCATTTACAAATAGGATAAATACAAATAATTGCTAATCGCCTTGACCCTTACGCTTATTACACCCCCTTAGGATAGATGAATAAAATAAAAAGCCTCTCCGTAAAAATGGAGAGGCTTTATCAATTAAAAAAGACAAATTATCCTCTCTCATCTTTCAAAACAACTTAGTTGCTTTGCAGGAATTAGCACCTTTTTTCACATAAGTAAAAACGGTTGCCGGGCTTCACAGGGCCTGTCCCTCTGCCACTCTTTATAAGAGATTTATTTATTAAATTATCAAACAATTATAGCTATAAATTAAATAGTTAATTATCTTTCTGAAAGACTAGTGTAATTCTAATGGATTATATCCAAAGTGTCAACAGATTATTTAGATAATTCTTTCTTTTTTAAAAAGTTTTTAAAAATCCTGCTAAACATTCCTTAATTAAACTCCCCTTTAGCCTACAGCCCCATCGCACGGTTAAAATACTTTTAGCGAAAAACTAAATGTAGCTCCGGATCCTTCTTTACTATTAACCCAAATTTTTCCGTTATGGGCTTCGATAATTTCCTTAACTATTGATAGTCCTAACCCATGCCCTTGTTGTTTTTTTTGATTATAGTTCGTATAAAAACGATCAAATACATAAGCGATCTCAGATGCTTTAATTCCACTACCTTGGTCTTCCACTGAAAATATCGCTTCACTAGTATTTTCTAATGACAAGCTAATTTGGATTGTACCTTTTTCGGAATTTTTTATTGCATTTGATACTAAATTATCCAACACTTGCTCAATCCGTTGAATATCTACTTCGACCACTGGAAAGTCTTCTTCACTATAGGGGTCAATTTCGAACTGGTAATTTAGACCGGCTTTATTTATTTCTAATTCAAATTGGCTGCATAACTGGTTGAACAACTGATCAACTGGTACAATTTCCATTGAAAAAGAAGTATTTCCAGATTCCAACTGAGCTAAATCAAATAAATCTTGAACAAGATTATTTAATAATGTGATTCGCCGTTTAATCACATGTATATAATTCATTTGCTGCTCAGAGTTATCGACTAATCCATTTAAGATAGCATCAACATATCCTTGTATAGTCGCAATTGGCGAACGTAGATCATGGGAAATATTGGATAGTAACTTACTTCTTAGCTGTTCCGATTCAAACAGCGACTTATTCACTTCGGTAAGATTTCGATTTGCCTCATTTAACATCATTGTTCGACTACTTATTTTATCTTCTAAATTGGCATATAAATAGGCATTCTCAATCGATGTTGCTGCTTGTGATGCTAACATGGTAAGAAGGGCAATACTATCGTTTGTAAATACATCAGTGGCCTGATTGTTCTCTAAGTATAATACCCCAGTTACATTTTGCTGGTAGATTATCGGCAGACAAAGTACTGATTTAGCCAGTTTCTCACTAATATATCGATCCTCTGTAAACACACCTTTTCTCGCCGCATCAGCTAACACAATTGCTTCTTTCGTATGAGCAACATAATGAACAAGTGGTTCAGAATAATTCCTTAGGTCACTAGACTGTTCGTTGTTCTCATGAACTAGCACATCCCCGTTCATATAACTTGATGCAGCGAGTTGAAGTCCCCCGTCTCTTGTTAGGAAAAGATGAGCATGCTCCCCTCCAGCACTTGTTAGCACAATATGCATTAACTTCTTAAGCAACTTAGTTAAGATTATCTCTCCAGAAATAACCCCAGCTGCCTCGAAAATAGTATTAATATCTAATGATTGGTTTTCCATTTCAATCGTTGCTGCCGTTTCTTGGTTAGATTCTCCGAGGAGTTCTGGATGCTTTTGACTAATATCATAAGCAATCCGTTTTGCTCCCCAAAACCGGTAGCTATGATAGGCATCGACCAAATAGGTCTTAGCTGATTTTGGTAAGTTTTTATCTAGGTAATAGTTTGCTGCACACTCACTCGCTAGTGCTGCATCCTGCATGTAACCATTCTCTTCCGCCAAACGAATGGCCCTGTTGTATAGGTGAATCGCCTCGTTATTTCCTTCAACACGTGCCAATTCACCTTTTACTAGTAAATACTTATGCAAATAGTTAGTTGGCGAATGATTTGCCCAATTTTCCAATTTGGCAAGCTTTTTTTTGATTTTCGCTTTTCCTTGGTTGATTGATAGCGATCCTTTTTGCATAAATTTTGCCAACCACAATGCATGATAAAAATAGTAGTCAGGTGCAATCACAAGAATGAGTATGTCGTCAACTAGCGATTCTAGTTTCTCCATAATAGTCAACGCTTGTTCTTCATTCTTAAACAAATAAGTCATTTGCAGTCTAATTGTATAGTGAATAATAACGGCGGATGGGTCGTCAGTAAATGTTGGAAAGTTCCAGATCACCTTTTTATCTTTATCAGCTAAAACTTCAATCCAGTTGATTACTTCACCGAGAAAATCATTGGATAGTGCGTATTCATTTTGATTTGCAAAATCAATTTGGCGTTTAATTCCATCTGATACATCTTCTAAATTTTCTCCTTTAATAAAAAGAATCAAACCGATAAATGCACTACTTGCGCCTGCAAGGTGAAGGTTACCCGACTCAATACATAACTTCTGCGATCGTTCTAAATACTCAAGATTATAACTAATGTGCTTTTTCCAATGATTTACAAAGCTAGCAAATACAAAATATACTCTTGCCTTTAAGCTATTATCCTGATATTTTTCAACATGCTCAATTGCTAGTTTGCCAAATTGATAACTGACATCATAATCATTAAATCCTGCACTCAATGTCAGCGCATAATTATTGTAAACAAGAGCAGTTATATCCATATCCCCATGCCTAAGAGTCAACCTGAGTGCCCGTAACATTAAGATCGTTGCTAGGTTTTGATTGAAATGATACGTTGGTGCATTTGTATTAATTAAAGTTCGCATAATTAACTTTAAATCCTTATCTTTTACCGTAGGGAGTTTTAGTAAATCCACATTCTTCTTCTGCTTAAGCGCAATTTGCGTCAGCATATATTCTTTTGCAATATCCAGCTTGTTTGGGTTTCGTTTGAAATTCCAATTGAATAGGCTTAATCCGTCAAGTCCAGCCTCTGTTGCTTTTTCAACCTGATGAATGTGGGTATATAACATAATTTTCAAATCATAAATACGTAGCTTTTCAAGATTTGAGTTCGCATGTCCAAGTGTTTCATCAAATGTCGCTTCCGCTTCTTCAAATAGATGGTTCAAATATTGTGACTCTCCAAGTCCAATCATAATTTTAAATGTTGCATCATAATGGACTTTATCCCATTTCGCTTCTGGTAGTAGCTCTTTTCCTATTGTAAAAAAATGTAGTGCTGACTCCTTTGCCGCTCTATTTTTCGCCCTTTCTCCCGCTAAGTAATTCCATTTAACTAGTTCAAGCTTTTTTTGGTTAGGTAACAGGTGCCGGCTATAGTTCAAATGGTTAACAAAATCAAAAATATGTTCCTCAATTTCTTGGCTATCATAATGCTTTAAAAGTTCCAAACCGATCTGCAAATGATTTTCTCCCCGGTCCTTGGTAGATAAACGCATATAAAAGGCTTGTTGAACCTTGTCATGTAAAAAATAATAGATTGGCGGATGTTCATCCAAGAGGGTCAAGTTTTCATTTGGATAGACCCATTTGTAACTTGCATCTAGCGGAACAATTAACCCTTCCTCTAACCCTTGCCATAGATTTACAGCTAGTTGATGATAGCTTTTTCCGGTAATTCTTGCTAGCGAGCTAAGGTCAAACCGATTACCAAAACACGAAGCAAGTTGCAGTGTAACGATTGTTTCTTCAGGCAATCTATTAATTCTTTTTAATATAAAATCAATGATTGTTTCATTAATAGGAATCTGTTTTAAAGATTCTATATGAAGGTTCCATTTTTCTTCAACCGAGTCATAAGAAATAATCCCCTCATGTTGAAGTGACTGAAATACTTGTGTAATAAAAAATGGATTTCCTTGTGTTATCCGAAAAATGAGATCCTCTAAAAATACCGCTTCTGATTCTTTAATAGACAGCGTCTCTTTAATCCACTCACCTATGTGTTGATTACTCAAATGATCAACTTGAATATGAGAAACTGCTACTTCTTTTGACTTTAAGTTTTTCAACATTAATTCAAGGGGATGACCAAGATAGATTTCGTTGTCACGATAGGAGCCAATAACAAGTAAATGTTGTTTGTCTGTGGTTGTTACCAAGTGTTCAATTAAATCAAGACTAGCATCATCCGCCCACTGCAAGTCATCAAGAAACAAAACGAGGGGATGTTCCTCTTTTGCAAAGATGCCGACAAATTTTCTAATGGCTTGTCTAAACCGATTATGTACGCCACCAGGTGGTAACTCAGGCACCTCAGCTTGAGGACCAATTAACCATTTCACTTCGGGAATAAAATTAGCAATTACTGCCGAATAAGGAGCTAACTCCTGTTTAACCATTCGACCCCATTTTTCAACACTCTCTTCGCCTTCAGACATAATATGTCTCATCAACCCTTGAAACGCTTGAATTATCGGGGCGTACGGTATTTCTTTCTCTAACTGTACAAACTTACCGGAAACAAAATACCCTTTTTCACGAACTAATGGTTTATGTAGTTCATTTATGAGCGCTGTCTTGCCTATACCTGAAGGACCATTTACAAATAAGCACTCCGATCCGTTATTTCTAACACGGTCAAATTGTTCGATTAGTTGATTAACTTCTGTTTCTCTACCATATAACCTACTTGCTCTTTCATCGAATCTTACAGTGTCTTTTTCTTTTAACTTAAATGGACTAATCTCTCCAAACTCGTTAACCTGACGTAAACATGTATCTAGATCTTCCTTTAAGCCCCCAGCACTTTGATACCGAGATTCTGGCATTTTCTCTAAAAGTGTCATAATTATAGTTGAAATAGTTGTTGGAATGTTGTCATCTATCTCGCTAGGAGCGATTGGTACTCTAGCTAAATGGGCATGAATTACCTCAGCAGGGTGCTCAGCTTGAAATGGCAGCCTTCCTGTTACAAGTTGATAGAAAATAACTCCCAACGAATAGAGATCAGCTCGATTATCCAGAAATCTATTCATCCGGCCTGTCTGTTCTGGTGCCATGTAAAAAACACGTTCTTTTAACTGAAAAGGACTTTCATTTGGATATTGTGTCTCTGTTGAAAGATGCGTAGATTGATGGAATCCTGTTAATTTAACGTCATCCATTTTATGATTTAGGAGAATATTCTGAGGTTGAAGGGATTTATGGATAACATGTGCTTGATGTAGCATCGATACAATACTAGAAATTCGAATTGCTACCTTTAAAAAGTCCTTTACATGTAAACTCGATTGCTTTAGCAAATCTGCTAAAGTTACCCCAGTAAACAATTCCGTCACTAAATAGATCTGATTCCCGTATCTCTCCAGTTTTATCGGTTGAAGCACAAAGTTACTTGCCAATTCTTTTGTAACATGGAAATCATGGACAACTTCAGCATGATTTTGGGGTCGTTTTGTATCTTTGTTTATTTTCTTAATACCTACTACTTTCTGATCGCTTATTGAGTAAGCCTTATACAGTGTCCATAATTTATTTTCAATCAGCTTATCTACTACTTGATAACCTGGTAACTTAAGCAAAGAATCACCCTCTTCTTATTTAAATTTAATGTGAAATTTAACAAAACTTTAACTCGACTTTAAGTTGATCGGCTATGATTGGGATAGGAGACAAGGGGGAATGAAATTGAGTAATAAAAATTCAACTAATCCTCACCGCCATTATGATGAGGATTGGCTAGATTTAATGTTGTTGGCAAAAAAAGCTGGATTAACTACTACTGAAGTACGTCGTTTTCTAGAGCAAAAAGAACTAAAAAAGAAATCTACTGATCTAAAAGTCCATTAAATTTGTAACCGATTCCACGCAGTGTTTGTAGATACTTGGGATTTTCTGGACTTATCTCAATTTTTTTTCGAATATTGCTAATATGGACCATTACCGTACGATAATCTCCTAGACTATTTTCATCCCAAATTAAGTCAAACAATTGCTCCACATTATATACACGCCCAGGGTTACGTGCCATTAAGCACAATAAATGGTATTCTTTTGCAGACAATTTCACTTCAAAACCGTTTACAAAAACCTGTGCACTTTCTAACTTAATTACTAAACCAGGGTAGATAATTTCATGTTCTGACAGTTTAGAAAATGGTCGCTCGTGTTGGTGTACACGGGCTCTACGTAAATGTGCTTTTACCTTCGCAACAATTACAGGCATGCTAGTCGTTTTAGGTATGTAGTCGTCTCCACCAATTCCAAGACCCACTATTTCATCGATATCTTCATTCTTTGAACTAAAAAACAGGATTGGTACCTCTGTTTTTTTTCGAATGATTTGGCACAACTCAAAGCCATCTAGATTAGGCATCATTATATCTAAAATAATCAGATCAATTTCATTTTTATCGACGATATCGATTGCCTCAATCCCGTCCCACGTTGCAAAAACAGTAAAACCATTCTTTTTCAAAAAAAGTTCCAAAAGGTCTCGCATATCTTTATCATCATCAACAAGTAATATCTGCTCACTCGCCATACTCTTCCTCCTACATAAAATTCCAACTAAAGGGTAAATCTATGAAGTGTATTGTATAAAATTCATAATTTTGTAAAAATTCAGAAATAAGTTAATTGGTGACTATTATACTATATATTTACATTATATTACACTTATCCGACAATTCTACACACTTATCTAGTTATTTTGCATTAAACTTTCACCCAAAATTTTCAAATAAGAAAAGCGCAGACGCCTTCTTATCCTCGACAAGCTTAAATCAAGCCTCTATGTGTTGCTTTTTGTCACAAAGATGCTCGACTTAAGACCTCAGGAGGATAGGCGCTGGAGCTAGACACCCGAGCACCAATTCCGATTGACTACTCCACCCTTTTCACATCTTATTTTTTCAGGCCACTATCTATTTCCCTCATGTTTTTTGAGTTCAACTAACTGCAACTATTCCTTGTTTTTCGTCGATTTAAAGTAGCTTATTGTAACCGTTACCTGCTTTTTATCTTCATCAGGAATAATGTTGATAGTAATCACGTCGTTCTCATTTTGCATACTCAAGGTGTTATAGCCATCTGTTATCATTTCACTAGTGCTTTCATACCCGCTCTCATCAACAAAACCTTTGTACAATAAAACGAGCTCATCGACTGACAATGTCTCAGTTAGGTACGAAACAGTTACCGCTTCATCGCCGTTGTCACTCATTTTCATTGCATTGATTAATTCGTAGTCATCAGGAAGAGGAATCTCAGCTGGAAATTCTTCAGGTATTTCAGTTGATGAATTGAGCGAAAAGTTCTCCCCATCCGCATTCTCAGCCTCAAAAGAAAAGCCTTCTTCTTCATTGCCACCAACAGAAATACTTTCTCCATCTTCACCAAGCGGAATAGAAATACCATCGTCTCCACCAAAACAGCCACTTAAAAAAAGCGTAACAATAAATAAACCAATAGCTTTTATCATTCACTAGTCCTCCAAAATTTTAATGTATTTTTTGGCTACCTACAGTCAATTGTATCGGGTAGACTAGCATATCGACTATTATACCTAGGGATACTTTTTTCCACTTAGAGAACCTCGTGGTTAAATTCAAAAACTACACATGATACTAGTTTACTCATCATAAATATAAAGTAGATGTGTTTGGACAAGTAGTTAAAACAATTCCAAATCCATCCTAGAATCTGTAGAGGGTGATTAAAATTGTGGAAAATAGGTTACGTTCTTTTTCTACTTCCAATTCTATTTACGCTAGTTAGCTGTTCGAATAAAGATAACTCCTTTACGATCGATGATGTAGATATTCAGGCGCAGATTGCCGAAGATGGAACAATCCATGTCAAGGAGCTATACAGCTATACATTTAATGACTCCAATCAAAAGGTAACTCGGCAGATGGCATCAAATATAGAAAATTTCCAAGCATACGTGGCATCAGACCGACTTGAAAATGCAGAGGTGAAAACAGCAAACCTAGAACCATTAAAAGTGGATAAAGATCACGAAGAGTACCACGTCAATTTCGTTTCAGACTATCAACCAAAACAGATTATATATAGTTATACCATTGACGGGGCAGTAACAAAACATAATGACATGGCTGATTTTAGCTACTCTTTCTTCGACACAACCCAGACTGATTTACACAATGTAACGGTGAACCTTTACACACCTTCAAATCAGCTATCTGATGATACGCATTTCTTTTTTCATAGTCACAAACAACCAAGCCAAAAGAAAACGGATGGTCGTATTCATTACCAGCATGATCTCGTGTCACAATCAGAGTCCTATCCATTCAGACTGCTTTTTCCAGCAAATGAGTTAACCAGCCGCCCAGTGGATCAAGCAACCAATATAAAAAACGTACTAGTTTCAGAAAGTTCCTTGCAGTGGCGTTATCAAAATATAGAGGAAAACTTTAATAGCAAAACCTGGTTAGTGGTTATCAGTATGATACTTACTTTATTAGCTGGTTTTGGACTATTTTATTTTCGTCCTAATAAAAAGAAAGGAACAACACTGAAAGAGGCTCTTCTGTCTTCGATGGAAAAGACCGATCCATTGCTTGTTAAATATGTGGATAATGATGGAAAACTGGCAGAAGAAGACGTCATTGCCGGCGTTTTCTCCTTACACCAACGCGGATTGATTTCTATTTCTGATGTCCCGTCGGAGCTAAATGCAGGAAATACGTTTCGCTTCACCTGGAGAAGATCACAAGCGAAACTTGCCGAAAGCGACCAATACTTAAAAAACTGGCTCTTTACTAATCAGGATGAAGACGGAGCTTACTTTCTACTCGAATCAATGGCAACTCCTAACAAAAGAAAATCGATAAAAACATTTAACCAGAACTTTGTAAAGTGGCGTCAGCTTGTCGAAGAACAACCTCCCTTTAAAGAGGTTAACAGCCCATATCTTCCGTATCATTTATTTTCCTTTTCACTCGTGCTCATAACACTGGGGTTGTTAACTTATTTTGTCTTCTTCGACGTATGGAGCCGTGGTATTCAATATTCGGTAATTACGTTCTTCACCATTTTTGGGAGCATTGTCTTATTTTTCAAATGTCATAAAGTCCTAATGGCTATTCTTTTTGCTGAAATATTTTTATTAAGTGTGTTCCTGTCCATGACGACAGCGACAGCACTATTTCTAGTTTTCATCATCATTGCTGGTAGCCTATCGTTTCTAATTCCAAGCTCCAAATACAAAAGCGGCACAAACGAATTACAAATAGCAATTAAGCTAGCTAAAAAACTGCTAAAAACAAACCATTATCCAATGGGCAATACGGCAAGAGAGATCCAAAAACAAATGCAATATGCAATTATCCTCCAAGAAGAAAATAAGTTTGCAAAAAACTGCTCATCAATTCCACCAACTCTTTTAAAAAGTGGGAATTATCCATTGCTTAATGATCCAAGACATACTGCTTCTGCATTTGATGCGAGCCTGTTACTAACAGGACCCTTCATCGACCGTAATGGAGCTAGAGGGAAATTTCATGGAAAGGATACTAGTGGTGGTGCAAACGCGATTTAAGAATACCGCCTTGCATCTCAGACAGTTAAATTCTTTAAAACAATTTAGCCATAGCAGTATATTTATTTAGTAGTAAAGGGATGTAATTACTGCATAAATACCCTCCCTAGAGAAACACTTTATATGAGGAGATTTTTATATGAAGTGGAAAATAATAGTAACAACGATAATCGTAATTTTTCTAACCAGCATCATTTCATTAAATCAATCAATCATGCTTAAGAATTCAGCAGTGCTGACAAAGAACTCCACACTTGAAATGAAACAGCTCAGTAGTAACTGGTTTAATAATCAACCAAAACCAGTCGCAACTGCAGCACCGACTATACAAGAAATCAAAGACGATTATCAACATCAATTTAAAAAGTTGGAAGTGGACGTAAACAACAAATTAGATAACCTGATGGACGAAGCTTACAACGAGTACAAGCAGAAGAAACAAAATGATGAAAAAATATCCTTTTCACATTTTTACACTAAATACAAAGACATCGCCGTCCAATTAGAGAATAACACCGACAAGCATTTTTATAAATTATATAATCAACTTCAACTGGAGCTTAAATCACATGGTTACAACAGAAATGAAGCAGAACAATTTAAAACCATTTATGAAAAGTCAAAGTCCAAGCAAAGAAACCAGATGCTGAAGAGATTCTTACAAGCACTAGGTTAATTAGTTTTGATGAATGGCTGCGTTTTGTCGATATGCTCTATTAAATCTAATTATTATTGTAAAAAAAGGGGAGCAGATTGCTTAACTGATCCTCTTTTTGTTCTTTTGTTCATCTAATAGGAATTTCACACCAAGCGAATCAGTGCCTACTTTGGCATTCGCCTGAAAATTTGTCGGATTCGCCTTAAAGTGGCACTTATTCGCCTCAAACATCGACTTATTCGCCTCAAAAAGGCAAAGATTCGCCCCAAATTCCAGCTTATTCGCCTAAACTCCGAAATCCAGGTACTATTGAAGTAGCGTTCTACCTTTTTGGTATGCCTCTTCCATATCTTTTGTAGGAACGAGTGCTCCTCCTGTTGCCCAAGCAATATGTGTTGCTTTTTCCGGTAAATCCTTTTGCTTGGCGACTAGAATAGGACCTAGCAATCCGGCGGTTGCAGATGGTTCTAATTTTACCTGTTCGGAATCACTCAGTAGTGTTAATAGCTTGAAAAAGGTGTCGTCTTCAATCGTGTAGATCCCATCAACCAACCGTTCAATAACCTTTGTAGCAAATTTCGATGGCCTGCCAACCGCTAGGCCGTCCGCTTCCGTCAAACCATCAATCCCAAAATCATTCACGCTAACTTTTTCATGTTCTCCTGTTAACAATCCTAAAAGAACAGAGGGAGAATGTGTTGGCTCGACTAAATAGCAATGTACGTTTTTCCCGAAAATAGTTTTCAAACCAAACGTAATACCACCTGGTGCTCCGCCTACTCCACATGGTAAATAGACATACAAAGGGTTTTGATCATCAACCGTTATTCCTTTTTCGGTTAACTGTTCTTTAAATTGAAGGGCAGCGGTACTATATCCCAAAAATAGATCCTTTGAATTTTCATCATCAACAAAATACGCTTTTGGATCCTCGTTGGTTCGTTTTCTACCTTCCATAACCGCTGCACTAAAATCACCTCTGGATTCAAAAACGTTTACTCCCTTTGTACGAAGAAGGTCTTTTTTCCACTGCTTAGCATCTGCTGACATATACACATTGACGTTGAAGCCCATCTTAGCACTAAGAATACCGATACTTAGAGCAAGATTTCCGGTTGAGCTAACCCCTATTGAATATTGCCTAAAAAATTCTTTGAACTTAGGTTCACTTAATATCTGATAGTTATCTTCAACAGACAACATGCCATTCTCGATTGCAATTGTTTCGGCATACTTTAAAATTTCATAAAACCCACCTCGTGCCTTAATCGAACCTGCAACTGGTAGCTCATTATCACATTTTAAATACAAATCACCTAGGAATGGTTGATGATAGTGACCGGCTAAGGTTTCTTTCATCGAATCAATCTTTTTTAAAGGAGAGTCAATCATGCCCTCTGTTTCTACTAGTTCCGGAAAAACAGCACTTAAATAAGGAGCAAATCGTCGCCATCTCCACGTTGCATCAAGGATATCCTCTTTAGTTACATCGACAGTTACTAAGTTATCCATGTTTACCAAGGGATTGTTCCAAACAATAGGCTTTAATGCGATGATGTCCTTTAGCACTGGTATTTCCTTTGTCCACTCTGTTAAAGGTTTTCCTAATGGATCTAGGTTTTTTTCCATGACACGAACAACCACCCTTCTTTCAATGTTGTTTCCATTCAGGATTATTATTATCCATATATTTTGAAGTTAAAACGATCCACTGACATCATTAATTCTAGTAAACAAAAAAGGCAATGGAGAACCGGTATCATCTCCTTGCCCTCCTAAATTAGGCTTTAGCACTATAGTCTACTAGTAATGAAATCTCTAGTACTTGAATACGCCGCAGCGTCTCAGCTTCTGTTGTCGATTCCAATCCATTTGTTACTACATGATCTACTGCATCAATAAAGCGACTTGGATCCCACTTTCCCCATGACTTCACATCTTTCGAGAATTCACTTGCTTGTTCATAAAGGTAAGGATAAATAGACTGGTTACCAGCTTGTCGAAACCAGTGTTTCGCATTGCCAAAATCCCCTTCCCTCCGGTGCATAATTCCATGCCAGTAACTCCCTAATTGATTGGACATACGTTGTGATATGTTATGGGATAAATCCAACTCATCATTCCAAAGCAATAGACCTGATTTAACAGCCTGATTAGCTAATTGAGACCGGCTTTCTTGTTCTTTTAAATCATTAATTTCCTTTGTTATCTCCGCATCCCAACCTTCTTTTGGGCAAAGAGCTGGCAACGGATTCCTATCTTTAAGATGTTGGATAATTTGTGATTCTGACATCATTAGAAAACACTCCTTTACTATTAGACTTTACTATCCTCTAATTATTGACAGCGTTACCATGAGTTATATTAACATTAACAATCAATTGTCCGTTTGGCAAAAAAATAGGCTAATGAAAAAAGAATGCTTCCTATTTCTCAGACATTCATCTTCAGCAAAAATTCTTTAAGCATTTCACTACTTATTCACCTTTGTAATCGTTTACAATTAAATTGAAACTTAAATAGGAGGAATGGTGCATGAGTATTACTGACTATACAGTATTAAATAATGGTGTGCGTATGCCATGGCTCGGAATGGGTGTCTTTCAAGTCGAGGATGGCGAGGAAGTAATTCAATCTGTCCGCTATGCGCTGGATGCAGGTTATCGCTCCATTGATACCGCAGCGGGCTACCGAAATGAAGCCGGTGTGGGCACCGCTATTAAGCAAAGCGGAATCCGCCGGGAAGAGCTGTTCATCACGACGAAACTCGCCAATCCGGATCAAGGCTACGAGTCCACGCTTCGTGCTTTCGAGGACAGCCGTCAGAAGCTTGACCTTGATTACATTGACTTGTATCTAATCCATTGGCCCGGCAAAGATAAATTCAAGGAGACTTGGAGAGCCTTTGAAAAGTTACAAAAGGACGGCTACATTCGTGCAATTGGAGTAAGTAACTTTAAAATTCACCATTTAGAAAGCCTTAAGCAAGACAGCGACACGATTCCCGCTGTTAATCAAGTCGAGTTCCATCCTTTGCTCAACCAACAAAAGCTACTGGACTATTGCAAGAGTGAAGGAATTCAATTGGAAGCCTGGACCCCGTTAATGAAAGGCAACCTGAATCAGCCAGAAATTACTAAGCTAGCCGCAAAACACAAGAAAACTCCTGCCCAGATTGTCTTACGCTGGGATCTACAGCACGGAATTGTTACCATACCTAAATCTGTTCATCAAGAACGGATACAGGAAAACGCTGATATTTTTGACTTCACTCTTTCTGAAGAAGACATGAAAACAATCGATCAAATGAACCAAGACCACCGACTCGGTCCAGACCCAGACGAGCTACTCTTTTAAAATACTTAATCAATAGAATGGCAATCCGAAATGTGATGCTACATTTTGGATTGCCATTCTACTTTCATTTAGGAGCGTAAAATGAGAATGGCAATCTGAAAATGTGATGCATCCAGATTGCCATTCTACGTTGTACAACTATTCAAACATTTTTTCCGCTTTTCATCACTCTTGATTAGCAATCAAGAAAAGAGGAACGGCTGTTCATACTAAATCATGCTAAACGAACAGCCTCTAACTACTTATTCGTACTTCGGTAACCAGTCTCCATGCGCCTCAATTAGCTCGTCACACATCGAAACGATATCATCAATCGATAGCTCACTTGACGTATGTGGGTCTAACATAGCTGCATGATAAATATGTTCTTTCTTTTTAGTCATTGCAGCTTCAATCGTAAGTAATTGTGTATTGATATTCGTTCGGTCTAAAGCTGCTAATTGTTCGGGTAATTCTCCCACATAGGTTGGTGTCACTCCACTCGCATCTACTAGACACGGAACCTCGACACATGCCTTTTCTGGTAAATTACTAATTAATCCGCCTGTGTTTAAAACGTTACCACCTATCTTGAATGGTTTATCTGTTTCGATTGCCTCAATGATATAGGAACCATATTCATGGGTACGTTCATGACTCAGGTTCTTGTCATTAACTAGATCTTCGCGCATCTGTTTCCAGCGCTCAATCTGATTGACACACCGTCGCGGATATTCATCTAACGGAATATTAAATCTGTCGATTAATTCTGGATATTTTCTCTTGATGAAGTAAGGATGGTACTCTGCATTATGCTCTGAGGATTCAGTCACATAATAACCAAATCGTTCCATTAGTTCAAAACGAACCATATCGTCGTGCTTTGTTTTTTGTTTTTCTTTCGCTTTTCTTTTTATTTCTGGATATAAGTCTTTGCCATTTCGATTAATTTCTAGTAGCCAAGCCAAATGGTTAATCCCTGCTATTTTCCATTGGACATTGTCTGTTGGCATGTCCAATGATTTTAATAAATCTTGGGCACAACCTTGGACACTATGGCATAATCCAACAGTCTTTATTCCGGTATAACGATTCATAGCACCTGTTAATGCAGCCATTGGATTCGTATAATTCATCAACAAGGCATCAGGACAAACTTCTTCCATATCTTTAGCAAAATCCATCATCACTGGAATCGTTCTTAAGCTACGAAAAATCCCACCGATTCCGATTGTATCCGCAATGGTTTGTCGTAAACCATATTTCTTTGGAATTTCAAAATCTATGATTGTACTCGGATCATAACCTCCTACTTGAATAGCATTAATAACGTATTTCGAACCTCTTAATGCTTCCTTTCGATTAGTGTATGATACTATTTTCACAGTTGATCCAAGGCTTTCCTTTAGATTTTTTAACATCATCTCTGAATCTTTTAATCTGTTATGATCAATATCAAACAGTGCAAACTCAAATTCTTGTAATGCAGGAACTGTCATACAGTCACCCAACACATTTTTTGCAAAAACCGCACTTCCCGCTCCTAAAAACGTAATTTTAGACATAATATATAACCTCCACCTATATTTCTATAACTATTAGCCCATCCAAATCGGTATTAAACTGGCCATCTCAGAAGTTATATAAGCTAAACGATATACTTCCGTGCTCCTACTACGGGCATTGCATTTACTTTCAACATCTTTTTGTTCTGTTGACTTTTCCTAGCACGTACAGTCTTGTAATCTAGCCCTTCTACTGCTTCTAATATACGATTAAAAGTTTCCATAGTCACGGAAATAATTTGATCGTTATTAATTACTCTAGTAACTGTCGAAGCAGAAACATTAAAATGTATAGCAATATCGTTTATAGTAGCCATTATACCTAATCCTCATAATAAAAATATCAAGTATAATTTCCCAAAAAGATTCACTCGTTTAAATAATACTAACAAACAATTAAAACGTTTACAGTATAACTTTCTTTTCCGACAAATTTTGATTGCAACTGCAAGAAAATATTCACATTCTTGTTCACCTAGGTACTTTCTCATATAGGTAATTATTTACTAAATAAATAATAAAGAGTTTGGTGAAGATGTTTAAGGTCAAATAGAACCGAAACCTGCTAATACAATCTGTGATAACCTTTTAAAAATTAGAACCTTATATCCGCATATGTCATATGGTAATATGGAAGAATTTATTAACTTCACTATACGCACCTTAATGAAACTAAAATACGTTAGATCAAATTTTAGATGGATAAATAATTATAAAGCAAGGAGGAAACAAACGATGTACGATCACTATAACTATCCTTACGGCGATCAACCTGGATATAGAGGTTTTCCGTCGACAGGCTTTCCAGGGACACCCTTTCAACCAGGTGGACCTAGTCCGGGCGTTCCACCAAAAGGATCGCCAACTAGTCCTAGTCAACCAACTCAACCAGGTCAAACTCCAGCGCCAACTAGTCCACCACCGTCATTCATACCTCAACAGCAGCAGGCCGGACAGCCACAGCTTTACGCAGTAGACCCAGGAGCTATCCAAGGTTGTTTATTTCGCTTCACCTATATTTGGCTAGACCGTGGATATGGATCATTTTGGTTTTATCCAACATTTGTTGGGCGAAGATCTGTTTCTGGATATAGATGGATTGGGTTTACCTGGGTGTACTTTGGCATTGATTTAGATAGAATAGAATCTTTTCAGTGTTTTTAAATAAATAGATACAAGAAGAGTTCATTTTATTTACAACAACTCATTTCAATTTTCTTATTTTATATTAAATTAAGGGATTAAGAGATTATTTAATTTCTTAATCCTTTTTTGTTGATTTGACTTAACTCTCACCACAGTAAATCCCGACACTTCACAAATGAGTGATAAACAAATGATACAATTACACTTACGGGGCTTCTGGAATATTAATAATAGATTGAGTGTTTAAAAAGGGTTATTGCTTATTAAAAATTTAGGGCAACTAGTTACATCAGTTCTACTAGTATCTGATCAAACAGATTGCCCAGCACGCTATCACCTAAAATGAATAATATGATTGAAATTGCGATAATCGTAAGAATCAAGCCGTAGTAAAAATCTAATCCCACTGTGGAATCTTCCATTACTGAGAAAATTGTTAAAAAACTAGAGACAAAGAATAAAAAGACAGCGAATCCGAACAGAATAAAACTAAACGTCGTAGCGGAAATAAGATAAAATATAATAGCGAGTACAAGCAGAACTACTGGAATTACAATAAATACCCCTAATCGAACCATCACTTGTGTGTAACTGGTATCTACTTGCATAATTTTTGCGATCCCAAAGACAATCCCTGTATATACAGCAAGATAGATTAATATAAAAAAGAACAGTGTTACAACAACAAAGATAAATGGTATCTGCGCAAGTCCTAAGAAGGTATCACCAAAGCTATTAGACATAAAATAAATAAATAACGATAGAGTTATCGCAAATAGGACATGTGTAATAAGTACACTGATTAAATTATCCTTAGTTACTTTTCTACTAGCTCTCATTGGACCTTTGACACTCTCAGCGACAAAATTTAGAAACCGCTCTGCAACTGTGTTTCCATCCTCGATCGATTCACTTTCAAAACTCAAACCTTCTGCCGGCTTACCAGATTTTTGATCAGATGAATCTACCTGATTGTCGTCTGTCTTACTCTCTATTGAAACTAATTCAGTGCCACACTCACCACAAAATTTAGCAGATTTATTATTAGTAGAACCACATTGGTTACAATTCAATTTACATCTCTCCTTTTGATTTTTATACCTTTACCTGAATCTATGTAATAGCTTCTGATTGTATAACCAAAATAGGACAAGTATTTTACTAAATCTAAAAACCTCTCCAAGCATAAAGAAAAGGATGATAACTTTTAAAAGTCATCATCCTTGCTTTGTCTATCAATAATAAATGTTGTGTTGGCGATTTAAACATAAAGTATGAACACCCTAACGACATGATGCTAAAACAGTAGTGGATAATCGGTGAAATTTGCATTATCAATAAGCACTGTACTCAAAACCTTGATTTAGATCAAGGTTTTCGGATTTGTTTTCTTTTATAATAGAAGAAATAAAATAGGGGGTTAGAAAATGGTCTTCAAAAAACCACAATTCTATTACTTAGTTTTTATCACCCTTTTCTCCCTTTTCTTTATCAGTGCCTGTCAGCAAGAAGAATCAATCTCAGTTTTACAAGAGCCAGCACCTTCCCAGGAGCGAAATGCTTCATCAAATGGAATTCAATTTACTTTAACAAAAACTGAATTCGAATCATCACCATCAACTATTTCGACAGTGATTAAAAATACAACGAATCATTCATGCTCTTATGGTGACTTTTTTGGCATTGAACTAAATCAAACAGGGTTATGGTACCAAATCAGCTTCTCAGAAGAAGTGTTCCAAAAATATCCTGACTTTATCGATATCGGACTAATTTTAGATGCGAATGATACAACTTCACAAAATTTTTCGCTAGAACGTTTAAACATGACACTTCCACAAGGAGAATACCGACTTACTAAAACCTTGCTCTGCCCCTCCCCACAAGGCAAAGAAATCACTTTATCTGGCCCATTTAAAATAGGTTAAATCTCTCCTAACGCAAAAGAGGACGATAACGTTATAAAGTTATCATCCTCTCATCTAATTTGCCCTCATTCTATTTAACTGATTCAGGGAATTTAGCAGACCCATCAACCATCTAAATCACAATCAACTAACATGTAGTGACAGGCAGGAAACTTTCACTAAAGGCTAGTTTCCTTTTCGATTGCCTTAGGGTTGTTAAACGTATTTAAATTTAATTTCTTCATGATTCTGGATGTTAACGTACCAGATAGCATTGCACCATTAACATTCAAGGCTGTACGACCCATGTCAATTAACGGTTCGACGGAAATGAGTAGACCGGCTAGAGCAACTGGTAGATTCATAGACGAAAGTACAATTAACGCTGCAAATGTAGCACCGCCACCAACTCCAGCAACACCAAACGAACTAATTCCTATAATAAGAACTAACTGGACAATAAATCCAGGTGCGAGTGGATCGATCCCTTGTGATGGAGCAATCATAACTGCTAGCATCGCAGGATAAATTCCAGCGCAACCATTTTGACCAATCGTAGCACCAAATGATGCAGACATATTGGCAATTCCCTCGTGAACTCCTAAACTATTCTTTTGCGCCTGGATATTAAGTGGGATGGTACCAGCACTCGAACGAGAAGTGAAAGCAAAACCTAGTACAGGTAATACTTTACGTAGGAATGTTAATGGATTTAGTCCAAATATCCCAATAACAATTAAATGGATAATAAACATAGCTAGTAGCGCTACATAAGATGCTCCAACAAATTTACCAAGTTCGATAATTCCAGCCACATCTGTTCTAGCTACTGTATTAGCCATTAAACCTAAAATACCATATGGCGTTAAGCGCAGAATCATTGTCACAATTCGCATAACTACAGCATAGACAGCATTAACCCAATTGACAAATACAGCAGCTTGCTCTGGTTGTTTTCGACGCACACCAAGAACAGCAATACCTACAATCATAGAAAAGATTACTACTGCTATCGTCGATGTAGCACGAGCACCTGTCATATCTTGAAAGGGATTACTCGGAATAAAGCTTAGTATTTGTTGAGGGATTGACATGTCTTCTACGGAACCTAATCGTTCCTCCAAAGCAAGCCCTCGATCACTTTCCGCTTCACCAGCCTCTATTTGACCAGCATCAAGATCAAATACGGAAGCAGCAGTAATACCTACGAGAGCTGCGGCCATTGCAGTTGCAACCAAAATACCGATAATCCAAGCTGACATTTTTCCTAATTCAGCTGATTTCTCCAAATTAATAATCGATTGAATAATCGACACCATAATCAGTGGAATAACAATCATCATTAACAAACTTACATAACCTCTGCCGACAATATTTATCCAATCGGTCGTTGTACCAACAATTACTGAGTCAGCATGATAAGCAAGTTGTAAAAAAGTTCCGAGTAATATACCCAGCCCCAAACCTGTAAATACCCGCTTACTAAAAGAAACGTGCTTTTTTTGCATGTAAAATAGAATACCAATAAGTGCGATCATGATAATGATATTAACTAATATAAATAAAGTATTCATTTCTTCTTTCCCCCTATCATTTGTTATATAACCCTATAACCCCAAAATAACTATTCCTTATTATCCCGATTAACTTACTGAGATTTAGGTTACAATTTTTATTATTTTATGTCAACACTATTTTATAAATAACTACGAGTTATAAAACATTTAACAATAATGGAATGCCTAAGGAGACCGTCAATAATACATTCAGTGTCTTTCTTGTTTTAAAGTCATTAAATGTTAAAAAAGTAGTGCGAAACATCGTATTCGCACTACTTTTCTTATTCAATTAAACTATTTATTTAGCACCTAAGAAGTCTTCTCTTTTTTCTGCAATAGTACAGCAGCAATTACAATCAAGCCCTTAAATGCTTCCCTTAGGAACGGTGGCACCCCGAATAGATTAAGTAGGTTGTTCATAACGGCGATGATCAACATGCCATAGACGGTTCCTAGGATAAATCCTCGTCCACCACTCATACTGGTTCCGCCCACGACAGCTGCGGCTATCGCATCCATTTCCATTCCCCTTCCAGCATTTGAAAAGTCCATCGAACCAATCCGAGAAACTTGGATAATAGCTGCAATCGAAACAAGGAGTCCCATTAGCGCATAAACCCGAACCTTAACTTTTTCGACATTGACACCAGATAGTTTTGCCGCTCGTTCATTCGATCCGACAGCAATGATTTGCCTACCAAACGTGGTTCGCTTGGACACGTAGTAAAGAATATAAGCAATGATCGCCCAATAAATAATAGGCATAATCATATAATCTCCCATTCTAAAACTAGCAATCTGCAGAAACTCGGCAGGGACAGTCGTATTATACCCCTGTGTGAAATGCTGTGTAACACTTCTAAAAATCATCATCGCCGCCAATGTGGCGATGAATGGGGGAACCTTACCTTTTGTAATGGATACGCCTATTAGTGACCCTAACAAATAGCCAAATAGTAGCACTAAGATAACCGTAACAACAAAGGCCGGGAGCCCTGACATTCCTACCATGCCCAGTAACCCTCTTGTGCCAGTGTCAAGCAGCAACATCGCAAAAGCACCTGTTGCAACCAAAGTGGAACCGACCGCTAGATCAATCCCGCCAGTCATAATTACAAAAGTCATCCCAAGAGCGACAATTCCAATACCCGCATTATTTCTTAAGATATTAATCCAGTTATTGGTCCAGGATTGAAACCAACTACCAACTGAATCATAATCAAAACCCAGTACTAACGTTTGTAATATAACCATAATTATCAGTGCAATTGCTGTACTAAAAAGTGGTTCATTCGACCATTTATATTTAAACCATGCAAAAAAGTTTTTATTATTTTTTAGACTGGTATTGTTAACCGGCTTCATTTCCATAATTGGTTTTCTCTCCCTTACCTAAGTCAGTTGCCCACCAGTAGCAAGACTCATGATATTATGCTCATTCATTGTCTCTTTTTTGACTTCTCCTTGAATAACTCCGTGATACATGACAAGCGCACGGTCACATACGCGGATGATTTCATGCGCTTCACTTGAAAGCACGACGATTGCAATATTTTCATCAGCAAGTTTCAAAATAATGTCATAAATGTCTTCTTTTGCTCCCACATCGACACCTTGGGTGGGATTGTCTAAGATTAGCAGTTTCGGATTCGATGCTAACCATTTAGCTAAGACTACCTTTTGCTGATTTCCACCAGAAAGACTCGTGATACTGTCGGTCAGCTTTCCCATTTTCAATCGTAATGTTTTGCGTTGTTTTTCAAACGTGTCCTGTTGTTTTTTCTGGTCAATCACACCTCGTTTTGAAAATTTAGGCCAAGTGACAATCGATGCGTTCTCCATGATATCCATATCGCCAATGATTGCATTTTCTTTCCGATTACGCGGTAGATAGGCAATTCCTTCATTTATCGCCTGTGTCGTACTAGTTATTTTTACTTCCTTTTCATTTAAATATATTTTTCCAGATGAAATATCATCTGCCCCGAAAATCGATTGAAACAGTTCACTACGACCATCGCCAAGCAGTCCGGTAACTCCGACAACTTCACCCGCTTTGACGGAAAAATTAATATCTTTAAAAGTATGATTGTATGTAAGTGCCTCTACCGATAAGACCTCTTCTCCTAATTCCTTCTCTCTTAGCAACGATTCCGTTCTGACATTATAGCCCACCATAAAATGCGCGAGGTCGTTCGTCGTTACTTCACTAACGTTTCCTTCTGCTACCAGGTTTCCGTCTCGAAGCACAAGGTACCTGTCGCAAACTTGCAAGACCTCATTCAACTTATGAGAGATAAAAATGATACCAACATTGTGATCCTTCATCGTTTTCATCATCGTAAATACACGTTCAATTTCGCGGTCAGTTAAGGAAGTGGTTGGCTCATCCATAATGATGATGGATGCATTCGTCATCATCGCTCGGCATATTTCAACGATTTGTTTATAGGAAGAATCAAGATCGCGAACCATCGTTTTTGGATCTAAATCAACGTTCATTTTCTCAAACATCTCTTTTGTTTCTTGAAACATTCTTTCTAGATCAAGGCTTCCTCGTTTTGTTTTAATTTCTCTACCTAAGAACATATTTTCATAGATTGGTAAATCGTTGATCAAATTCAGTTCCTGATGAATGAATGCAATTCCCGCTTCCTGCGATTGCGCTGGGGTGCTGAACTGCTGTGATTTGCCGTCAATAGTAATCGAACCTTGATCCATTTGATGGACTCCGCCAAGTATGTTCATTAGTGTTGATTTTCCAGCACCATTTTCTCCTAACAACGCGCATATTTCACCGCCTTCAAGTGACAACGATACATCTTTTAGCACATCATTACTTCCAAAGGACTTCCTAATACTGTTCATCTCAATTATCATGCAATCACATCCAAAGATTTGATTAAAAGAGAGGCTACAGCTTTGCCATAACCTCTCTTTTTTCTTTCCAACCTCAAACAATACTTAGTACGGCGAGTTTTCGTCAGCGAATTCTTGATAATTTTCTCTATCGACAACAGTTGTCGGGATAATCGTCACATCTTCAACTTCTTCACCTTTTAAGACTTTAAGCGCTACGTCGACAGCATCTTTAACCATCGCTGGGCTGTAGGTTGCAGATTGAATCCAGATATCCTCATTTTCAGGCATCATATTGAAGTACTCCTGCATACCGCCACCACCAGTTACCACCTGAACATCATCTCTACCTGCTTCTCTGATCGCTTGTAGTACACCGATAGAAGTTTCGTCATCCATTGAGTAAACTGCGTCAATCTGATCATTACTTGTTAAAATATCAGCAAAATCCTTCAAGCCATCTTCTCGCGTAAACTGTGTCGCATAAGTAAGAAGATTCATATCAGGCGCGATTTCTTCCATCGTCTCAACAAAACCTTTTAATCTTAACTCAGAAACGGAACCCGCAGAAGGAACTTCTAGTACAGCAACATTACCTTCTGTACCAATCTTGTCTACGATATACTTGGCTCCTTGAACCCCCATGTCCTCGTTGTCTCCAGAAACACGGTAAACACCGTCAGCTTCGATTGCAATATCAAAGTTTACTACCTCAATACCAGCATCAAGTGCCGCCTGAATCGGAACTTCCATACCTTCCCACTGTGGAAATGCGACAATAGCCTCCGCTCCCCATGTCATCAAGTCATCCAATTGTGCGGTCATTTCTTCCGCATTCGTACTTGTTTGAATCTGGTAATCAATCTCGTCGGACAGTTCCTCAGCACGTGCTTCAGCATGGTAAGCAACTGCCGCTACCCAACCGTGTGTAACAGCCGGGGCTAGAATACCAATCTTTCGTTTTTCAGCACTTTCATCTGCATCTGCATCAGTTTCTGCCTCCGCGTCTGTATCCGTTTCAGTTTCAGTAGTATCTTCTGAATCGTTACTTGTATCATCACTTGCTGTCTCATCTGCACCACATGCACTAAGAACTGGTACCATGAACAATGCGAGTAACATAACTAAAAATAAAGCTTTTTTCATTAAAAGAACCCCCTATTTATTTGTTTGAAACTATAATGCCATTGAAACCTCCAGTAAAATCTCTGTAAAATTGTTAAAGCTTATCCACCTAATATACGTATGCTTCACTTGGACAAATTATGTCTTTTTATAAAAGCGCTTTCATAATTAGCTATAAAATGACTTGAAATTATCATCCAAGTTCTTCCTTATATATAATCTATTTATAGATTAGTAATTCGTAAATTTTGTAGTAGCGTAAAAATTCTTCACACATGTCTAACACTGCGCCTCCACACTTACCTACTAAACAAAAACTTCTCGCTTGGTTTCCAAGGAGCTCTTGATTGCATTTAACAACTCCAACGTATAAACGACCTCATCAAGCGGAATCACACTGTTGTTACGGCCTGTTTCTAAGCAATCCACAAAATAGTCAAGTTCATTTTCGAATGCATCGCCTTTGTCGATTTCAACCGAAGATTTTTGCTCATCAGTATAGTAAATAAATGAATGATCACTCTGATCAAGATTCTCAATGTTCTCTCCAGCAATCACATTAAAATCAAGTGTACTTTGATTCGCTTGTGCCCTAAAGCCAATCGTGAACGGGTATCCCAACGGCATTCGCCCTGATGCTTCGACAAATGCTTTACTGCCATTTTTAAATGATAGTGTAGTCATCACATGGTCCCATGCACCGTACTTGTTTTTGTTTCCAACCGCATAAACAGAATCAACCTCACCGAGTAAATAATAGACGAAATCAATATCATGAATATGAAGATCAAACAGGGCACCACCACTTTTTTCTGGATGTTGAAACCAACTACTCCATTTAGGTACTTGACTTAACCGTTTGGCATGAACGATTTCGATATCTTTTAATTTGTCGCTTTCACTATATGATTTTATCAGCTGATACTCTGGCCAAAACCGTAGCAGATGCCCGACAAATAAGTTCACTTGATGTTTACTTACTTCATTAACGATTCGATTTGCTGATTCAACCGTTAAGGTCAATGGTTTTTCACAAATGATATCTTTCCCAGCCTTTGCTGCCTTGATAATATATTCCTCATGTAAATAGGTCGGTAAGCAAATATCAATGACGTCTATTTCCTTATTACTAAGTAACGTATCATAGTCTGTCACAAACGAGCCCTTGTAATTACTTATTATTTCCTGGTCAACTTCACTTCTTGTGCAGATTACAGTTACCTGGCTATTTTCAATTCGCTGATACGCATCTAAGTGAGTTTTACCGATAAAGCCTAAGCCAACTAGCCCAATCTTCTTCATTTACTGCCTCCTTCCAACTTAATAGTTTTGAAGATAGTTGAAGGATCTTTTCACAGAATTATTTACTTCATCAAGGTCTGCGGGGCCTTTTGGGGTGAATTCGACCTCAACACTAATTGGACCCTTGTAATTTGCTTTTTCAAGCGTTTTAAATAATTTACCGTAATCTAACTCCCCGTCTCCAATTGCTGGAAAGTTCCATTCATTAAATGGACCAAGCTTATCCTTTAAATGAATGAATTCAACGTAATCAACAGAAGCTTCTAAGTCATCGTAAGGCAAGATATTGCCATACATAATCACATTACCGGTATCGTAATTTATTTTGACTCGATCATTTAGTCGTTTGGCTAATTTTTTCAAACTAGCACCTGTTGCATAGTTATTTCCGTGTGTTTCAAGTACAAGTACCTTATTTAACCTCTCACACTTTTCGATAATCGGTTCTAGGTTTCTGGCTAATAGCGTTTCATCCTCAATCACATCTTTATCGCCATGCGCATCACCTGTTGCTGTTACGACATACGTACAATCAAACCAGACTGCAAGGTCAATGCTTTTAAGTAAATTCGCTATTCCTTCTTCTGTCATCACATTACTGTGTGCACCAATCCCTACACAAGTCATCTCATAATCCAGAAGCAATGCTTTAATGTCATCAAGTTGTTGCTGCGACATGTCTGGTAAAACATGAGCGGTATGGTCTTTCACTGCAGCCAATTCGATTCTTGTGAATCCTGCATCACTTGCTCCTTTTACTGCATCCTCCAAAGAGTAACCGTGATACGTATTAGAATTAATCGCAAGCTGTTTTAACATGCCAACCCTCCCGTCAAAAAATGTAATAGATTACATATTTTCAGATAAAATAGTTATAACTAGTTTAACAACAACATTAATTATAAAAATAAGTATGTAATCCGTTACATATATAGTATAATATATTTAATATTCCGTCAATTGTTTATCTTTCGACAAAAATTGACTTACTTAGCTTCATTTATATAAAATAAAGGAAGTTTACTAAACTATTGGGACTGCGATTACTCGTCCCACCGAAAATATTTGTTGTTTTTGAATGCAAACTATAGAATACCCCACAACTGCGGTCAAATCGCACCAGGTATTTCTGTTTGAAAGACAGATGATGAGAGGACTATTCCAAAAGTATTTTCTGGTAATGTCGGTTCCATTACTGCATTAACGGATGTTGTTACCAAGCTAAAATAATTTATAACTGTCTAGAGGCCAAATAGCGATAAAGGCGAAAAGGTGCGAGTTTGGGGCGAATCTTTGCTCATTCTTTTAAGCCCCCTTATTCCTTTGGACACCTAAATCGATTAAGAGTAGAATGATTTTAATAAAAAATCAATCGATAAAGGTGGTGATAAGATGCCAAGAGAAGCAGAAATCATTGAGGATCTAAAAAAACGTTATGTCCGAATGGCGTTAGAAACGAACAAATATGCGAGCACAGCACAAGCTGCTGGAGTTGACCGCAAAACGCTTCGAAGTTGGATGAATAAATATGAAACAGAGGTTCGAGATCA
>NZ_JAIZAP010000018.1 GCF_020404745.1 Aquibacillus saliphilus | reverse complement strand
CTCTCCTTTTCCTTTTGTCTCGACAACTTTAGGATAACAAAAGAGAGGGGAATGAGTGTATTTTTTTGACTTCTTTTAAAGCCTTGATAGAACTGAGGACACCACCACATTTAGTATAGAGCCAAAAAAACAAGTAAATTAACACAAAAATAAGAGACTCACATTTGGAGTCTCTTATTTTTGTGTTAATCTTTTAGTTATTCAACCTCTGGGTCAGGGTAGTCAACTCCCTTTGTATCAACGACCACTGTTTTCATCCGTTGATCCTCCAGTGGTTTATCAGCAGAATCGCGTTCAGATTCGACAATCGTATCCACGGTTTCAATACCTTCTATAACTTGTCCAAAACCAGCATAATCACCATCAAGATGTGGCGACTCTGCTGTCATAATAAATAATTGTGAACCAGCAGAGTTTGGATCCTGGGAACGTGCCATCGAAAGCACGCCTCGATCATGTATTAAATCATTTGGGAAACCATTTGATTCAAACTCGCCTGCAATGGAATAATCTGGACCACCCATTCCTGTTCCATCAGGATCGCCACCTTGAATCATAAATCCCGGAATAACACGGTGAAAGATCACTCCATCATAGAAACCATCTTCTATTAATGATATAAAGTTAGCGACTGTATTGGGTGCAACTTCTGGATATAATTCAATCAATATTTCTTCTCCACTTTCCATTGTAAGCGTAACTACTGGATTTTCTTCGACGGTAGGATATTGTGTACTTTGATTTGTTTTCTCTCCAGTTTCACCTGATTGTACATCTTCTTCCGCTTGTTGATTCTGAGTATTACAACCGACTAACATTGCTGCTAAAATTAAGCCTGTAATAATATGTAGATAGTTTGATTTTGCTAGTATTTTTTTCATGATTTTCCTCCTGTTGTTGATTTTAACTGGATATATTATAGCATGAGAGTCCACTACCATACATTGTTTTACTAGCAATCAGAAAGTTGCACAACCCCTCGCAAACCAAGGATTTACTTTTTAAAACAATTTATGTCTTAGCTACATGATTATTTACTCTTCGGACATTATAAGTAGTAAAGAAGGAGGGGTATAATGGGACAGAATCATCAATTTAATCCAGGTCAAAAGGCACCAAATAATGGTATCTATGTTGAAATCGGTGAAACAGGGAGTACTGTATTAAACCCGAAATCAGTCCGTCTTGAGGCTGGGGCAGCATTTCCTGAAACATCCAATAAAGACCGGAAGTGGATGCCGAAACGAAAACCATAATTTGCTAATGCTTATTATATAATATGAGCACTGAATCCTTTAGTTATAAGTGCCAAGCAACTTCGGTTACTATCGTCGATAGAAGCTGCTTGGCACTTTTTCATTATTTGGCTTCTATGGAAAGTCGAAATGCTTTTACGATAATCCCATCATTTGCAGGCTCAAAGTCATCCTTTGGTAATCGTTCAAAACCTTTTCGTTGATATAATTTAATTGCACTTTCCATAAATGAGCCTGTATGTAACCCAATAAAATTGTATCCCATCTCTTTTGACCGTGTGATGCATTCATCAATTAAGGCTGATGCTACACCCTCTCCCCTGGCATCAGGTGCAACAGCGAGAACCCTTATTTCAGGATAGTCACTCTTATCAACATATCCTTCATAAGCATCGGTATTTGCTTGAAACAAAGCCACACTGCCCACTATTTCTCCATTTGACTCAGCAACGATTAATTCAACACCTGGCTGGATATCAGCATTAGAAGTTATTGCCTTCTTTAGTGCTTGCCAATGTTCTTTTGGAATAGCTTTTTCATGTTCACTATAAGCCCTTACTCTTTGCTCCCGAATGTATCGAAGTTCTTCTTTTCTTGCATTACGTATGTTGTTCATTATTATCAGACTCCTACTATATAAATCACTATTTCTCATTGGTTAAAAATTTTTCTTCACTATTACTTAACATATGACGATTATGCGGCAAATCCCAAACTGATAAATCAGGCCCTTTAGGTAATATTTTATCATTTTTTTCATTTGGATTAATCGTAATTGATAGATGATAGTGCAATTTAATTGCCTCAAAATCTGTCGTATCACCAAAACCTGGTGTTTGATATAAATCACGTACATATCCCCATAAGTTCGGGAATTCGCGAATAAGATTCCTATTTGTGTTAAAGGCATTATAATAGGCGATATCAAATCGTACTAAAGTCGTATAAAATCGAACATCAGCGTCCGTGATAAAGTCTCCAAATAAAAACCGCTTAGTAGATAGACGATTCTCTAGTTCATCTAATCGGTTAAATAATTGATCAAATGCAAGTTCATAGGCTGCTTGTGATGCAGCAAATCCACACTTATAGACCCCGTTATTGACATCGTGGAAAATAACATCATTTATAGCATCAATCTCCTCACGTAAATCTTCAGGATAGAGGTTTGGGGCACTTTGACTATGAAGTTTGGACCACGATGTTTCAAAATAATTTGTAAGTGTGAAGTAATCATTGTTAACTGCTTTTTGTTCCTTGATGTCAACCATGACCGGTACTGTGGGTCGACCATTATAATCAGGATCTGTTTTTGTATATATCTCAGTCAAATACCTTATTCCAAGGACAGGATCTTCTCCTTTATTATCTAATGAAAATTGCCAATCCACATGTCCAATTTTTGGTCGGATAGGACTGACTGTCCCCAGACTGATTGCTTCCTCTAGACCGAGTAGTTTTCGAACAATTACCGAACGATGGGCCCAGGGACAAGCGGCTGACCACAAAAGTCGATATCGCCCTGCTTCAACTGGTAGTTGTCCGGGTTCATCTCCAAAAGGCGTTGAGAACCTATTTTTTTGGCGCTTAAATGAGCCATCTGATTCAATTTCCTCTGGTTTATTTGAATCTTTACTTTTATTTATTTGATTATTTTTCACCATTTACCAGACCTTCTTTCTACTTAAATGGTTAAACCTATTAATTCTTATTTTTGTGGTAGCTATCTTAAAATCCTTTGACCAGACAAAATACATTATAAGGGGATGATTAACTATTAATAACTGCTCTGCTAATTTTTAAATTCAAACGTTTAAAATGTTGGTTGATAAGTGAGAAGGTAATAAGTTCCATATGAAAGAGCGAGAATGGTGGCGATGACAAGTGCAATCATTAGATTTCTAAAGCTTCTTCTACTAAAGCTACCCATTAGCTCCGAATAAGGTGCAACTATTGCTGCAATCAACAATAGTAGAATCATGACCATCAAACCAAGACCAAGCAAAATATATAACATTTTAATCCCAGCCTTTCTCGACTATAGACTATATTTTAACATAATAATCAATTTAAATTTTAATTATTCAGAATAATCTTCCTAAAAGGTCTACTAATGTTCCACACTTTTAAACATTACTGTTGCCTGTTGTGTTGACCATCGTTATAATAATCGTATCAATCTTATAATGGGGGTAATGCACTTGCCAATCAACATACCGTACAAATTACCGGCACGTGAAATTTTAGAGAATGAAAATATCTTTTTAATGGATGATAATCGAGCTGCTACCCAAGATATCCGTCCTTTAAATATATTGATTTTAAATCTAATGCCTGAAAAGGAAAGAACCGAAACCCAGTTACTAAGATTACTGAGCAATTCTCCATTACAGGTTCATGTCCAGTTTTTACATACAGAGTCTTATGAATCAAAAAACGTAAGCAAGTCTCATCTGAAGCAGTTTTACAAAACATTCCCTCAAGTTAAGAACAACCGCTACGATGGTATGATTATAACCGGAGCACCAATTGAACATTTACCATTTAATGAAGTAAGCTATTGGCAGGAGCTGACCGAAATTATGGAATGGTCAAAAGACCATGTCACTTCTGTTTTACATATATGCTGGGGTGCTCAAGCTGCCTTACATTATCATTATGGAATCGGGAAATATCAGTTACCAGAAAAACTTACAGGAGTTTTTAATCATCTTCTTACAAATACTACCGTTAAATTAGTGCGTGGATTAGATGACCAATTTCTTGCACCACATTCGAGATTTACGGAAGTGAATGAAAAAGAAATTCTTGCGTGTGAGGATTTAATTCTACTGTCTTCTTCCCAACAAGCTGGGCCATTTATCATGATATCAAAAGATGAGAGACACGTAATGATCACCGGGCATTTTGAATACGAAGCTGAAACACTTGCACAGGAGTATTATCGTGATACAGCAAAAGGACTAAAGCGCGACATCCCAACGGATTACTTCCCTGACAATGATCCAAACCAAAAACCAGCAAACCGTTGGCGATCACAAGCCTATATGCTATTTTCTAATTGGCTTAATTACTACGTTTACCAAGAGACACCGTATAAATGGAGATAACAAAGGACGGAGCTAATTGATAAGAAAAATGGGTGTTTCGTCAGAAGGTTTAAGATCCTAAAGAACAACGCTTATTAATAGAGGACATGATTCGATAATTAACTAAATAATAACCTGCATTAAATTTAGTTAATAAGGAACGATAACAAGGTATTAAAAATCAAGCTTTATTAGGAGGATTTTTTATGCCACAAAACCAACAACCGCAACAAGCTGCTCAGCAAGCACAACAAGCAATTCAACAAGCTGAACAAGCAGTCCAGCAAGCGACACAACAAGCTAATCCACAAGCAATTCAGCAGGCACAGCAGCAATTACAACAAGCTGAGCAACAGCTATCACAAGCTCAAGGTACAAGTCAGCCACAACAACAGCAACAATTCCAGCAAGTACAACAACAACTACAACAAGCGAATCAGCAATTGCAACAAGCAATTCAACAACAAAACCAACAACAGTAATTGCATACTCTTAGCCAAGCCCCCTTTGATTTTTTGGTCAAAGGGGGCTATTTTTAATAACTTACACTTCCTCTATATCAAATGAAATTATTCGATCTGTAATCGGATTATAAATCACATTGCCTCTCACCTTGATTGTTTCCTGTGGTGATTGTAAGGTGTATTGATAAGTTTCTTTCGTTTGGTCTGGAGATACTTCTGTTTTAGCAACGGAACTATATTCAACGACATGGTAACTTGGATAAGCCGTTTGAGTGACTTCTAAAAGATATTTCCCCCATTTTTCTTCCTCCAACTCAGGCGATGAGTCAATCTCAATATTGATTAGCCCAACATCTGGATTGGCACCTAAAGCAACAAAAGCTTTTTGATGTAAATTTATTCTATTCGGCGGAAACCCTGGTACAGTATCAACAATCGTTACTATAAGCTCTCTCCCGGTAGATAGACTCCTTATTTTTAACGTTTGTCCACATTGATAAGGTGTGTCTTCACCAACTGCAGCAGTCATGTACTGATTTTCAGACCAAGGAATACCACATTTTGTCGTTTGTCCTCCTTCCGTCCAAGTAGCTTGCCCTCTAATCACTTGCTGGCGATAACCATAATAAGAATAGCCCAAATAATTTCGATGGTGTTCATTATGTTGTTGCTTTGAACAAGGATAAACCTGGTGTGGAATGTACATTTGTTGATTTGAATTTGGTGAATAAAAATGATGATAGTACATTTGTTTACCTCCATTGATCAACTTCATAATACCTATTTACCGCCATCAAGGTACAATATATAGTTGGACATGAACCTTTTCCAATTATATATTGTCAGGGTATGGCTTAATATTGTAATTATGAAATTGACTCCCATTTTAATACAAAATCATACAAGATAACATATGTCACTTACAGGGAGACTTGTGACTAAATCCCAGCCAATTTTTTTTAATAATTCATGCAGACAAGGCTTTGTTCTGTCTTGTTTATAACAGGGGAAAACATCGACTAATTAAAGTATCTTTCTCCATAAATAATGTAAACGTGTTATGATAGATTTGTTGATTTGTAAATTAAATTAATCCTTAGTATTTCTACTACATGATAGATTGCTAGCAAAAGGAAGTGATTGTATGGACATTAAAAAAGCTTATACTATTATGGGTATATCAGAAGATGCATCACTAAATGAATTAGAAGATAGGTTCCTAATCTTAATTAAGAGGGAAAAGACTGCTAGAGAGAATAGTAGTGTGCAAGCATCAGAAAATAAAATTGATCTTGACCAATTAAATGAAGCGTATAGTACATTAAAAAATCATCTTCACGGGATAGAATTTCCCTCCGAGAATAAGTCTTCAAGTAGCCCATTCAAGGAAAAATTAGACCATATTTTTTATTACTATAAATTCCACATGATAGGTGGAATCATTCTTATTCTATTAGCTAGTTCCGTGATTTCTACTATCATTGATAGGCAGATAGAGAAAGCACAGATTGAAGAACAAGGACCTCCAGCTTTACATGTGATGTTTTATGGAGAGTTTGATAGCGAAACCGAAACCTCTCTTCAAAGTAATTTTGCTAATTTATTTCCAGACTGGAATCATATTAAACTTGAATATATTCATTCTTCAAAGGAGCCAAGGTCACAGCAAGATTACGGAACAGTCGTGAAGAACCAAGTAGTTATGGCAACATCAAAACCAGACATCATAATTTTCGATCAATACCATTACGACGGAATGGTAACCCTTGGATCGTTTGTTCGCTTGGACGAGCTCTCTACCGATATAGAAGAGAAGATAGATGAGAGTAAGTTGAACTTCAATCAAGTTGAAGAAGATGACCGCGGCTATTTATATGGAGTGGATATAACAGATAGCGTGGTATTTGACGATTTAGGTATGGATGGAGAAAAAGTAGCTATTATCCGTAAGGGCTCTGAGAAAATGGATACTGCGCTTGAATTTATTAAGACAACTGCAACACAGCATAATTAAATGGTGAATGACCATTCTAAAACCAGCGCCCTCAATTGGAACGCTGGTTTTTTTGACTATAGTTTATTCTCCTTTAGATCTGCTACCTTAATAGAAATAGTAATTTAAAACCCAAATAAAATCAGTTGGCTACTTGTGCTTATCAGCTTGTTTGATTATTTCTACATAAAATTTAATAGCGTTGATAAAATTATCGACGCTTAGATGCTCGTTTGTTCCATGCATCCGATTTAAATCATCTGACGTTATTAGCACCGGTAGAAAACGGTACGTATTTTTGGATACTAGATTATAATGTTTAGCATCGGACCCAGCAAACATTAGATATGGAGCTATTACTGATTGTTGATAAACATTTTTTCCTGCTTGTTGAATTGCTTTAAATTGCCATCCATCAGAGGATGATACTGGAGACGCTTCATTTCCTGAAATATCTACCATAATTTCATCATCATCTATCGTCTTTTCTATGAAAGCTTGAACATCATGTAAAGATTCTCCTGGCATCACTCGTAAGTTTATAAACGCAGTTGCCTTCTCGGGCAACGCGTTATACTGTTCTCCTGCTTGAAAAATAGTTGGGGCTATTGTTGTTCGAATTAATGCCGCTGAAGCCGGTTGCTTTAATAAGATACGCTCAATTACTGGTTCAAAAATAACTTTATTAGCGAAGATATACTTCATTCCGAAGTCCATTTCAGGTGCTACAAATTCAAATAATTCCTCACCTGGCCCTCTAAGATCTGCTTTAAACTGCCTATTTTCCAGTTTAGCAATTCCACTTGAAATCCTTCCAATATTTGTGGTATCTTTCGGTTGAGATGAATGACCTCCACTGCCTTCTATCGTTAATTCGGCGGTCGCGGAACCTTTTTCTGAGACACCGACAACACCAACAGGACTATCTACACCAGGGACCATGTTCTTAACAATTGCGCCACCTTCATCTAGAACGAAATCAAAAGTAACATCTCTTTGCTTTAGTATTTCTCCAATGGCTTTAGCGCCTTCTTCACCACCGATTTCTTCATCGAAACCAAACATAAAATAGACATCACGTTCTGGTTTATATTCTTCTTCAAGCAAATGTTCTACTGCCTCCATAATACCAATGACACCAACTTTATCATCAAGCGTACCTCTTCCCCATATATTTCTATCCACGACGTTGCCACTATAAGGCGGCTGATCCCAGTTGGATTCTGTTCCTTCTAGAACAGGAACTACGTCATAATGAGCAGTTAAACCAATCGGATTTTTCGAAGCATCGACACCGTTCCATTTATCTAAAACAGGCGAGACGCCACCTCAAATGTTTGGGAAATAAACCAAACTAGTGTTCGAAATTACCTTTTTGTTTGGTATAATGGATAAAAGGGAGGTGAAACTCAATGGTAGTGAAAAGAGCCTATAAATTCAGAATCTATCCAAGACCCAAACAAGTCATACTTATCAATAAAACAACTGGTTGTTCACGTTTCGTGCATAACTATTTTGTTGGTAAGCAAAAAGAGAAAGATTCTTATTGGCATGTCGTGAATGAAATGGTGCAGAACGGTCAATTAACGGAAAATAAATGGAAAGGGGAGTTCTTCAACAAGAATAAATCCATTAAAGCGGTTCGTGAATTGAAGAAAAACTATTCCTTTTTGAAAGAAGTCGATAGTATTGCCCTTCAAAAATCAGTTGAAATCGTAAATGATTCTTACTCTAGATATTACAAAAAACAAAACAAAGAACCACGTTTTAAATCAAAAAAGAATCCTGTTCAATCTTACACAACGAAATGTGTAAATGGCAATATTGCTGTCTTGGATAAACATATTAAATTACCAAAACTAGGATTTGTTCGTTTTGCAAAAAGTCGAGAAGTCGAAGGTCGAATCATGAACGCAACAATCAGACGTAACCCCTCGGGTAAATACTTCATTTCCATTTTAGCTGAAACAGAAGTTGAATCATTTGAAAAGACAGGTTCATCCGTTGGAATTGATGTTGGGTTGAAGGAATTTGCTACTCTTTCAGATGGAATGGTATATAGAAATCCGAAATTCTTCCGCACGTTAGAAGAAAAGTTAACAAAAGACCAACGTATTCTTTCAAGGCGACAATTTGGTTCTTCTAATTGGAAAAAACAAAAAACAAAAGTCGCCCGACTTCACGAAAATATTGCCAACGCAAGAAAAGACATGTTAGATAAAATCTCTACCGAGATTGTCAAAAACCACGACATCATCGGAATCGAAGATTTGTCTGTCAAAAACATGTTGAAGAATCACAATCTAGCAAAAGCCATTAGTGAAGTATCGTGGTCGCAATTTCGAACAATGTTGGAATACAAAGCAAACTGGTACGGAAAACAAATCGTGCCTGTAGCTAAAAACTTTCCAAGTAGTCAACTTTGTTCCAATTGTGGTCATAGACACAAAGACGTTAAAAATCTTGCCTTACGTGAATGGTCATGCCCAATGTGTAAGAGTCATCACGAAAGGGATATTAACGCAAGTATCAATCTTCGTAATGAAGCATTACGATTAACCGCAGGAACTGCGGGGATAGCCTAATCCATAACTAACAGATAGGTTGGTGTTCTTAGGAATCCCCCACTTCAAGCAACCCGTAAGGGTGGTAAGTGGCGGGTAGTTCAAACATAAGTGCATAATCATTAACCACTTCTAGGTCCAATCTTTCGTGAACAAGTGGATAACTTGTTTCTAAGAATTCGATAAATTTCTCAAACTCACTGAAATCAAACTTACTTCGATCCTGATAGGATACTGTTTGATAAGTAATTGATTCGACAAATCGTTCAACTGCTTTCTCCTCATTAATTTCGACTTTAGTAGTAATAGCATCAGGCTGCTTAGATTCGACAGCAAAGAAGTTGAAACCGGTTACAATTAAAAAGATGATCAGGATACTTCCAACCACAAACAAAGTCAATTTAGTTTTTTTCATAGCTTATCATCCCCCTACCCTTGCTATTATATATTCCATTTTTTATAAAAATATCCTTTAAAAATAGTTAAATATCACTTAGTAATGAACGTACCTCTGGTAGTACTAATTTAGACATTTTTGCAGGATTCATCATTAAAGTGCAGAAATATAACTATGCGAGGGTTTATAATAACAAAAATATATGTTTTAAATCACGACTCTTTTCGTATGTGATATAAAAGAAAATATATATATAATATGGAGGAGAAATTCTGTTATGTATAAATTAAAAACAAAAGAAAATGACAGCAGTGTAATTGAGTTTATTGAAGAAGTTGAAAGTCCTAAAAAACGCGAAGACGCATACAAGTTATTAGATATCTTTACTGAAACGACAGGCTATAAGGCGAAGATGTGGGGACCAAGTATCATTGGATTCGGTGCGTATCATTATAAATATGACTCTGGTCATGAGGGTGATGCACCACTAGTTGGCTTCTCTCCCAGAAAAGCCAAAATCAGTTTATACTTCGCAACAGGAGACACAGAGCGTCAACAATTATTAAATTCTTTTGGTAAACATACGTCAGGCAAAGCCTGCGTCTATATCAATAAAGTCGCTGACATTGAAGTTGATATTTTGAAGGCATTGGTTAACCAATCGGTTAAATTTTTAAGAGAAACTTATCCAAATCAGAATAATCATTAATACAGCACTTATAAGTAATTTGTTATGTACACTAATGTAAAGGGAAATTAGCTTTTCCCTCTACATTATTAACCAAAAGCACCAGCTACATCATAATTACTCAATTCTAGCTCAGTTGGATAACCAAGTGCTAGCTTGGCTAGCTCAGCACCCAAATAGGGTCCACTTGTTAAGCCAGAAGCACCAAGTCCGTTGGCTACTAGTAAGCCCTCATAATGAGGAACTCGTCCTATAACCGGTAGATGTCCGGGTGTAAATGGCCGGAATCCTACTTTCGTTTCTATATATGTACTGACAGCCAATCCTGGAGCAACTCTTAACGCTTTATCAATAATCTCATGAACTGCCCCCATCGTTACTCGCGAATCCAATCCTACATTTTCCTCATGAGTAGCACCAATAACAATTTTCCCATTTTCAAACGTTAGCAGGTACTGATTGAATGGTGGCATAACAACTGGCCAATCATTAGTATCGGTATCGGGCATTTCAAGATGAACGATTTGAGCTTTTTGAGAAGTAACTAGAAAATTCATACCAAGTGGTCCTAATAGTTGTTTAGACCAAACCCCACCAGTAACAATTACTTCATCTGCATAAAGTGTCTCATCATTTACTTTAACACCTGTAACGTTGGTTCCCTCAAAGCTAAGCGATGCATCACCAACTACAAAAGTTGCTCCATTCTTTTTGGCACTTTGAATAAGAGCATCACGCAAAGCTCCACCATTAACACGAGCACCACCACTTACATGTACCGCCCCGTACTCATCTGATAGCGGTGGAAACATTGCTTTTGTCTCCGCCTGAGATAGTCTCGTAATCTCACCCATCTCTGGAGTGGATTCTCGACGCTTTAATGCAAATTCCATTTTTTTGTCTAGCTTCTCTTCTGTATCAAAAATATTAATTGCTCCAACTCTGGCATAACCAGTTTCCATGTCTCCACTTGCCTCTAGATCCTTAATTAATGTTGGATAGTATTTTGCTCCACTTGTAACTAATTGGTACCAAGCTTTGTTACGACGATTGGTTAACCAAGGACAGACAATCCCTGCTGCGGCATCTGTCGCTTGACCAATGTCACTTCGATCAACTATTATTACAGCTGCTCCTTGCTTTGCCAAATGATACGCTGTTGAAGCACCAAGTATTCCAGCACCAATTACAATATATGTTTTCATAGTTAACACCTTTTTTATTCCGTCATGTATCTAGCCATACTACAAGATTTAGCAGTCTGTATCAATTTAAAATGATTTTATTTAAAATCTCTTGTTGCTTCAACCACTTTTTACCACTAGTTATTATGGGCCTGCTCGCTCTATTGTTTTAGTAGCAGTTCTCCCGCTAGAACAAGATAAAAAAGCAGATCATCTCTCACAAAAGAAGATCTGCTTTTTTATCTCTATCTATACTAAGTCCACATTATGATACACTTGTTGAACATCTTCTAAGTCTTCTAATGCTTCAACCAGTTTTTCAAATTGTTCTTGCGCTTCCTCTTGTAATGGTATGTCATTTTGTGCAAGCATTGTTAATTCTGCAACAGTAAATTCAGTTATACCTTCACGTTGAAATGCTTCTTGGACAGCATGGAATTGATCTGGTTCAGCATAAACAATAACTGTCCCTTCTTCTTCCACGATATCTCGAACATCTACATCAGCTTCCATTAATATTTCAAGCGCTTCGTCTTCTGTTTTACCTTCAAATCCAATAACCGCTGTTGCGTCAAACATATAGGCTACCGATCCACTTACACCCATGTTACCGTCATTTTTATTAAATGCTGAACGGACATCTGCAACAGTACGATTAACGTTATTTGTTAATGTATCTACGATTAGCATTGATCCATTCGGCCCGAATCCTTCGTAACGATGATCATCGTAGTTTTCTTCTGAACCGCCTTTCGCTTTTTCAATTGCGCGATCAATGATTGTTTTTGGCACGTTATAAGTTTTAGCACGTTCAAGTACAAATTTTAACGCCTGATTTAGTTCCGGATCTGGATCCCCTTGCTTTGCAACTACATATATTTCGCGTCCGAACTTGGCATAGATTCGACTCGTATTTTTATCTTTAGATGCTTTCTTTTCTTTAATATTATTCCATTTACGTCCCATACTGTTTCCCTCTCTCTTTTAAGTTCTTAACTCCATCTATTAAAAACTCATTAAATAATTGGTTTTACGTCCACTTTATTATACATTATTTTGATTGTTTGTAACGAATTTGGTAAAGAAAACTTAAGCGATATCATAGATCCAAAGCCTATTTTTTTGAGGATAACAACTTTATTTTCACTATTCAATCAAAACAAGAGCGTATCCAAATAATTAGATACGCTCATAGAAATTCTTATCTAGTTTATGGCAGTTGATTTCCTGCCGCACGATAGAGCTCGTACCACTCTTGTCTAGTTAATTCAATATTAGAAGCTTTTGCAATGTCTGATAGACGTTGTGGATTCATCGTTCCAACAACTGGTTGGATTTTTGCAGGGTGTCTTAATATCCATGCTATTGCGATGGCAGAATCAGTTACACCTTTTTCCTCCGCTAGTTCTTTTAGTTTAGCATTAACTTCTGGAAATTTTTCATTACCGACGAATACACCTTTAAACATGCCATATTGAAACGGCGACCAGGCTTGAATCGTCATATCATTCAACCGGCTATATTCAAGAATACTGCTATCACGCACAATGGCAGGATCATGCTGCATATTTACATTTAAGCCTGCATCAATCATTGGTGTAAACATAAGGCTCAGTTGAAGTTGATTAACAATCAAATCTTGCTTTAGGTATTTTTTCAATAATTCAACCTGCATCGGATTTTGGTTACTCACACCAAAATGTCGTACTTTCCCAGTTTCTTTCAGCTTAGTGAAAGCTTCAGCTATTTCCTCTGGTTCCATTAACGTGTCGGGGCGATGAAGCAATAAGGTATCTACATAATCAGTTTTAAGTCGTTTCAAGCTACCATCAACTGAATCTAAAATATGTTCTTTTGAAAAATCAAATGATCCATTATTAATACCACACTTAGTCTGAATAAACATCTTTTCACGAACAGATGAATTCATGTCAATGGCATCAGCAAAAATTTCTTCTGACTTGCCGCCACCGTAAATATCAGCATGGTCAAAAAAGTTCACTCCTAGATCGATAGCATTTTCAATTACATGCTTTGCATCTTTCTTTGAAAGCTTATCCATTCGCATACATCCAAGTGAAATTTCTCCCACTTCTAAATCACTGGTACCTAATCTAATTTTATTCATATGTACACCTCTTTTTGTTTTGATAACACTATTTTAACACTTTATTCCAATACGTTCATGAAACATACCTTCATCAGCTATAGTTTTATTGCTTAAGGCTAATTCTGATAACTAGACAAGAGATTATTTTATATTAGACCAAAACAGACCAAAATCAAACTTTGGTCTGTTTATCGTCCACGACTCATTATTCTCTTAACAATCATGTTTTCCATCTCTCGTGAAATAGGCATTCCAGTTTGTCGTGTTGCTCGTTTAATAAATTTTTTAGCGCTGTATTCATCCTTAAAATCAGTGTTTTGAAAAAGATTTGCCAGGTCTGAGATATTACTTGGCGGGATCCCTATTTTCCATCCGAATTTTCTAAAACTAGGATGCACTAAAATCCCCTCCTCCCTAAACTATTCTATGAATGTTTTCTTAAATGGGTATAGATAACTATCACGGTAATAAAGAACCCTTTTAAATGACTTATAAATATCAAATGACGGATAAAAATGGAATAATGTGAAAACATAACATGAATAATCAAAAGGAGATGATTTATATGAAAAAGATTGTACTGTTGTTATTGCCATTACTGGTTGTGAGTATTACTTTAACAGGATTCAGTCTGTCTGATGTTCAAGGTTCTGATAAGAATACAAATCAAGAGACAACAAATAACAACCTAACATCTATTCAGACTGAAAATGATGAGGAGGAAGGGGACGAAGAAGAAGCTGAGGTTGATTTAGTAGCAGGGACAAACGCTGTCTTGAAGCTTATCGATCAACTGAAGGGAAAAGTTAAACCCTCTATCAAGGATACGAAGGATATAAACATGCTCGGAAAAGAATTAGAGGAAAAATGGGATACTATTGAAGATACGGTCGAAAAAAAATATCCAGACGATTACGCTAAAATCGAAAAAAGCCTTTATCCACTAATTGCGATTGCAAAAAAGGATAAGCTAGATATGGACAAGCTAAAACAATACATGAAAGAGACAGACGACAAGCTAGCAAAGTTCAAAGCAAAATTATCGTCATAACTTAAGCTAAGCAGTGGAGCAAACAGCTCTACTGCTTTTGTTATGACTGTTCGATTGCCTTTTTCTGAATTCCAATCTCTCCTCGAGACAATTTATCTCCACACTGCTACTTGCCTTCCATCTACTCAACCATTAAACTATATGTTTACGATTAATATAGATACTAAAAGTCGCAGGTGATAAAATGACCAATCAACTTGAATTTTCAACTACCCCTTTTCGATCCCAACAGATTAAAAAAGTAAATGATGCACCACTTGCTGATAATCAGACAAGTGTAGAGCTCGTTAATGATAATGAGAAGGATTCCTTTTTCTTCCGGTCACTAGAAGAGAAAGGAATTAAATTAAATAAACCACAAATAGAAGCTGTTCGACACGTCGATGGACCAGCCTTAGTTCTAGCCGGTGCAGGCAGTGGCAAAACACGAGTACTTACTTCTAGAACTGGCTATTTAATTTCTATAAAAGAAATAAATCCAAAAACAATTATGCTTGTAACTTTTACTAAAAAGGCTTCCGAAGAAATGAAGGCGAGAATTAGCAACTTACCTGGACTAACGAAATCTGCGGCAGGACAGATCACCATTGGTACCTTTCACTCAATCTTTTTTCGGTTATTAAAAAGCAAAGGATATAACCAGCAAGTTCTTAGTAGTGAAAAGCGCAAGCAGCTAGTGATTAAGCTAATTTTAAAAGAAAAGAATCTCCATGACAGCTATGAACCGGAAACATTGCTTGCTATTCTTTCTTCCCTTAAAAATAACATGCAAGGTGTGGCCGACTTGCCTTCTAAAACATCTGTAGAAAAAGAGATTAGAGATGTATTACAGAAGTACGAGTATTGGAAAAAAGAGAATAACTTTATCGATTTTGATGATATGTTACTAGAAACCTATCATCTATTAAACAATGATCAACAGCTGTTACAAGCAATGCAGAAGCGTTTTAACTACATTCTTTGTGACGAATGGCAGGATACCAACCAAGTCCAATTTGAATTGATTAAATTAATTGCTAAGCCGACTAATAATTTGTTTGTTGTTGGTGATGATGACCAAACAATTTACACGTTCAATGGTGCTGATAGTTCAATAATACTAAACTATGAAAAATTATTTCCTAATACTAAAGTTATTACGCTCAATATTAACTATCGTTCAACAGCTAGTATTATTGGTCTTGCCAATCAAGTAATTTATTTTAATGAAAAGAGAAACAAGAAAACGTTAAGTGCAACGAAAATTCATGAAAAACCACCCTATTACTTCAGACCAAACACAACTGATGATGAAGCTGTCACTATCATTGATAAAATTACTAGTGATGTGCAAAACAGTATTCATAACTATAGAGATTTTGCTATTTTGCACCGAACAAATAGTAGCTCGCGAGCTATTTTTGATGAATTAGTTATTAAAGGCATTCCTTTTATTTCATTTACAAAAGGGGAAACCTTTTATGAACAAGCGCTCGTTAAACCTGTTATTGATTATTTACGAATATCATTACAGCCAAGTAATTTGGATGCTATTTACAACATATTACCTTCGTTATTTTTAAATAAGGAAAAGGCATTCTATCATATTGAAGCAGAACAAGTAATAAATCCCAATCAACAGCCTTTGAAACACTTAGAATCTTTACGGGGATTAAAGGAATTTCAAAAGAAACAGATTCAAGATCGAATTAAACTAATTAATCATTTAAAAGATTTAAAAGCTGTACAAGCAGTTAAAAAGATTCGTGCCTTTTATGATAACTATCTAGAAGCAAATGAACGAAAAAATGTCACCTTACACAAGGAAATGATCCTAGAAACGCTATCCGAAATAGAAGCATCTGCCAGTAAATTTGATTCTGTCTCGGAGTTTGTAACTTTTATTGATGACGTTATCGAAAAAAACAAAGAAATGGAAACAATCAGAAGAACGCCGCATGCAAATGCTATCTCATTAATGACAATACATCGCTCAAAAGGACTTGAATATCCGGTAGTCTTTTTAACAGGAGCTTCTGAAGGAATCCTTCCTCATAGTTCTGCACTAGAAGCAACCGATAGAAAAGATTTAATTTCTACTTTAAAAGGCGGTAAAAAAGTCGAAGCTGCAATTGAAGAGGAACGCAGATTAGCATATGTAGCCATTACGAGAGCACAACAAGAACTATATATAAGTTCACCTGCTTACTATCGTGGGGAGAAGATCGATATTTCCCGTTTTATTTCAGATCCATTTACACCTATAAATGAACGGAATAAAAGAGTAAATCATTCCAACTCAAACAAAAAAACAACCCCTGTATTAGTATGGGATTGTACATCTGACACGTGTAATGGGTGGATGCGGATACCAACAAACGAAGACAAAGAGCAACATAAGCGTGAGTGTCCAATGTGTAAAGGTGTGATGGAGCGTGCTATTAAAAACGTATAAAGTAAATAAAGATTGGGATAATTAACTACCAGCACTTGCTATTTTAAAGAAGAACCCGAGTAAAATAACCGGTTATTTCAACTATGTAATTCGGTTATTTTACTTATACTAGAAATTCCAACAAATGAAGGCAAAATTAGTTCTTTCTTCGATTAATATATGTTAGGATATTAATTAACTTCTTAAGATTACCATTGACTCAAACTTACTAATATTTTTTTGACTTTTTAGGAAACCGCTTACAAATAAGCAATTCAACTTTCTTTAATAATTAGTAAAAAGGGGATGTTCTTTTGGCTCGTTCAAACATGCATGCAATCTTGCGACTAGAAATTAATAAAAAATTAATAACATTCGGGGAAATTGCCACATGTATCAGTAACTCTAGTGGAGATATGGTTGCAATTGATGTTATTAAAGAAGGACAAGAAACAACTGTCAGAGATATTACAATTAGAGTAGGAAATGAAGCAGAACAAGAGCAAATCGTTAGGTCAATCAACTCGTTAAAGGGTGTAAGTGTTAAACATGTTTCTGATCGAACTTTTTTAGTTCATTTAGGTGGGAAGATTGAAATAAAATCAAAGCTGTCGATTGATAACCGGGAACAGTTATCACAGGTATATACACCGGAGGTTGCTAGAGTTAGTAAAGCAATCGATAATAACCCTTTGCTTGCCTACAATCTAACCATTAAAAATAATGCCGTAGCAGTCATTTCAGATGGAACAGCAGTGTTAGGACTAGGAAAAATCAAACCAGAAGCTGCCATGCCTGTAATGGAAGGTAAAGCGATGCTATTTAAACAATTTGCAAATATTAATGCTTACCCTCTCTGTTTAAACACAACCGATACCGAAGAGATTATTCAAGTCATTAAAGCTCTTAGTCCTACGTTCGGCGGGATTAATTTGGAAGATATTGCATCACCTCAATGTTTCGAAATTGAGGAGAGATTAAAAGAAGAATTGGATATTCCTGTCTTTCATGATGATCAACATGGCACTGCGATTGTAGTACTAGCAGGTATCCTTAATGCACTTAAAATTACTAAAAAAAATATTGAAGACTGTAAAATTGTCGTCTGCGGAATTGGAGCAGCAGGAACTGCTATTACAAAAATGCTACTTAACGCAGGGGCTAAAAATGTTGTTGGTGTCGACAGGGATGGTGCTATTTCAAAAAGTGTAACCTATGAAAATAAAGTATGGAATTGGTATGCTGAAAATACAAACCCGAACAATGAACAAGGACCCCTATCTTCCGTTATAGAGGGTGCAGATATTTTCATCGGTGTCTCTGCTGCTGGAATTTTAAAGGTCGAAGATGTTAAGAAAATGGCGAATGAGCCGATAGTTTTTGCACTAGCTAATCCCAATCCCGAGATTTCACCTGAGGATGCCTCACCATTTGTTAAGGTTATGGCAACTGGGAGATCAGATTATCCAAACCAAGTGAACAATGTCTTATGTTTTCCAGGAATCTTTAGAGGTGTGCTAGATTGTAGGGCCTCTAGCATTAATGAGGAAATGAAACTTGCTGCCGCTAAAGCAATTGCTTCTACAATCGGAGACGATGAGCTTAACGAGGATTATATTATCCCAGGTGTCTTTAACGACCAAGTCGTTCCAAAAATAAAAGAAGCAGTCATTCAAGCAGCACATGAAACTGGCGTTGCCAAAAAAATATAAATCGTTGTCCTAATAAAGAGCAGCTCTTCTGGCAGAAACCAGAGATCTGCTCTTTATTGTGTGAAATTCTGTTATTAAAAAAGATAATTAATTTAAATTTAAGATTGTAATTTCGCTCTATTATGTTTCCACATCATATAACGATAACGAATTGTACAGCCAATACAATAGCCCATTAACGCCACTCCAGCAGCAATCGCAACCATCACACTAAATAGATATCCTACTAGAATAAAATTAAAATAGAAGGCAGTAATTGCTAAGCCCAAACAAACAGTAGCAATCCACTGATTAAACATTTGTTGTTCCTTATCTTCTTGAATATATTGGTTTGCGGGCTAAAGGAATTCTATCAACTAAATAACGTCAGTTTAACGAACAGGAACACATGCAAAAATTTCACTTCAATCAAAATTTGATTCAAATAGGTATTTAAGCGTTAAAACTGTCATAACATACGGGTGCTTCCGAAAAAATTGGGTAAAGTTGTCAAGCAAAGCCAATAGCTCCCCTTTATTTTTTAAATGTCTAATAGGGTGCCCCATTCGACTTCGGAAGGTACTTCTTTTATATGTTTCTGAAACTCGCTAAGCCGCAAAAGTTTAGAGTTATTAAATTGGTTCCTCACCCCGTTTTTAGTAAGACTTCTAGCTTGTATAGAAAATCATTTTGAGCGAATCACCTGTATTTCTTCCGGCGCATCCACCTCTGTCCGGATTCCGCCATCTTGTTCTTTAATGTGTTTAACTTTGACAACTCCACTAGGTGTCGGAAAGGTCCCTTCCACCCATTTTAGATCACCAATTTGTGGTCTAATCTCGATTTTTCTACATCCTGGCTCAAGAATCCGAATTCCTAGTACAACTTCTGACAACCACGCTGTTGGACCAGAAGCCCAACCATGGCACAAACTATGACGATATCCTTTATAGCAATAGTCACCATATGATCCATGAACATCGATTTTTCCATTTTCCGGAAATTCATCAATTCTAATAGCATTTTTTGCCCATTCAATATCAAAGTGCTCCCAAAATGTAGTAGCTCCAAGGTCTAGCATAGCCCCCCAGTATTTTCTTATAATATCTAATGTTCCATCAATATCATTAGCCTTCGTTTTGGCAAGTAATACATAATATCCTAAAAAGGTTGATAAACCATTTAGATCATTAGATAATAAATTTTGATTTAAAATATAAGGGTCTACTAAATCTGCCAAAACAGTTAATGCTCCAGCCTGTTTACTACCGTTCGAATCTGGTAAGAAAGATGTCAACCTTTGAATTACTTCATCATATCTTTGTGCCTGTTGGGTATCAGTTAATATTTCTACTAATTCCTGCCCTCTTTGGAAGGTCATTAATAAAAGACTATGTACACCAGCTCTAACAGCTTCCTCATTTGATGAAGTGGGCCAATCAATAAAAGGATGAGGTAAGTTATTAGTTCCATTGTCATTTACGTATGTAGAAAGTAAATCAAGCAATTCAATTAGATAGCTTTTTTGCTGCTGAAGATAGTTAAAATTTCCTGTATAAAAATACCAATCATATTGAATAATCACCCACCACATTGAATAACTCGGATAATTATTCATAAATTTTGGCAGCGGAGTATTATCCCGAATTAGGTCTAGACTTTTCGGAACCGATGGATGATAACCAAAAACTGATTTAATAGTAGAAATCTCTGGATGCATATCCCCAATCCACACTAGCCGATCACGTTTGATTCCATCCCAAATATACTCTTGCATATTTAAATGAACTGTATAAGCTCCGGTCTTCCAAATTTCATTTAAACGATCATCATTTGATTCAAAACTTCCAAGATAATCTAAATCTTGATAAACCAACTTAGCTTTTAAAGTACTGATTGCAAGCTCAGTATTTTCTCCTAATAAATCGATTCGAACAAATCGAAATCCCGTTTGACCAACATCTAACTTGTTGAGAGCAGATATAGGGGTCACCATATCTCGAATAGAATGATCATTGGTTGCATTTGATCCATCTTCCATATCATCCATAGCCTCCATAGCTGATTCTCCAAATCTCACTCTAACTAATACCGATGGAGAATGCCCACAACTAATCGCAGTAATTTGAATACCACCTTGTATTTCAATACCAAAATCTAAAAGCAAAGCTGCTTGTACATTATTTTTATTTTTCAGTACCATACATTGATTTTCTTCTAGAGTAGGTTGCATAATTTTATCTTTAAATAATATTTCCGAGTGATTTACATAACCTGTTTGCCATATTATTTTTTTAGGCATTAAAACCAATTTACTTCTAGTGTCTTTTTCTTCTGAAATATTTGTATGTTTTAAAATAGTCTCTTTCATATTAATCACCTTCCGTTAAGTATACTTACTTCTACTTTCAACTTTATTTATACTTATCAATACTTTATAATGCATATATAAAGCTACAAAGGAGTTATTACATGAAAAACATCAGCTTAACAATCTATCAAATCAGCAATTTTCTTTTTAAATTTATAACTTTGAATCTGTTAATACTTTTATTTAGTTTAGTAGGATTAATTGTAATTGGTTTTTTTCCTTCTTTAGCTTCTGCACACGCAATTATAAGGAATTGGATAATATATAAGAAAGAACCTCCAATATTCAAAGAATTTTTCAAGTACTTTAAGATGTATCTGTTAAAAAGTAATTTACTGGGGTATTTTATGATACTTTTAATTGCCTTCTTTTACCTTGATTTTTACTTTTTTCAAACATTTGAGAGTTCTTTTTTAAACCTTGTATCTTTCTTATATCTTCCGCTATTATTTTTAGCCATTTTAACTACTTTTTACGTATTTCCTTTGCTAGTAAACTATAATTTAAAGATGAGTTCAGTAATAAAGAATTCATTTTTACTCGCAATTGGGAACCCTTTTACCTCTATTCTCATCCTAATTATTATAGCGGGAATATGGATAGTAATATATTTTGTGCCTATGTTATTTATCTTTGCTGGATTTAGCAGCACTATTTATACAGTCATGTATTTTTCACATAATGTGTTTGGAAGACTTGATAATAAAAATAATTAATCTACATCTTAATGGCACCCTGAGTCATACCTTGTATATAGTACTTCATTCCAAACACGAATGTTAATAAGAGCGGAATAGCAGATAGAGTATATCCTGCATACTCAATCCCTGTTCCATTGGATCCAAATTGGTTGGCAAATACTGTTAAACCAACTGAAATTACTTGGAAAGCACTGTCTCGAATTACTAACAAAGGCCAAACATAATCATTATAGATTCCGATGGATTGCATAACTACAACCGTTGCTAAAATTGGCGTTGACAGAGGAACAACAATTTTAAAAAAGACCGTCATCTCGGAAGCTCCATCTATTCTTGCTGATTCAAACAAACTTGTGGGCAAACTATTCATAAAACTTCGACAAAGAAAGATGCCAAAAATCTGACCTCCTGCTGTATGTTGAATAATTATCGCCCAAGGTGTGTTCGTTAAACCTAGTTGATCATGCAATACATAAGAAGGTATTAAAGTAAGTAGACCAGGAACCATCATCATGGCAAGAAATAACATAAAAATAATTTCCTTACCTGGAAACTGTTTTTTCGCAAAAACATAACCACCTACTGAAGCTAGAATAATAATACTAAAACAGGCTGCAAATGTATATATGACAGTATTCAACACATAACGCCATATTCCAACAAATGCTAATTGATAATTTTTAAACACAAAAGGTTCTGGTAACGCCCAAAAACTCCCATAAATTTGGGCATTACTTTTGAATGAAATAAATATCATAAAAATAATTGGAACTAGAGTTAAAAACGCAATCAAACCTATAATCACATACAGTATTAATTGTGAAAAACCCTTTTTAAATCTCTTTTTTTTTGTTTTAACAAATTGTTCACTTACTACTTCCATTTTTAATTCACTCCTAATCTTCTTGAGATTTTACGAATTTTAAATTAATCACTGTAATGACAAATATCATAAAAAATAACATTACTCCGATAGCAGAAGCATAACCCATTTCAGAGAATTTGGTTGCGGCGTAATACATTTGTAATGCCGGAACATAGGTGGATGTCCCTGGGCCACCACCGGTAATAATTAACATTGCATTAAAATCCTGAATTAACATAATAATAGTCATTACGATAAGCAATTTAAATTGACCCTTTAAGAGTGGAAGGTGAATCGACCTAATAATTCTAAATTTGCTTGCACCATCGATCATTGCAGCGTCTTTTAATTCACTTGAAATAGATATTAATCCTGCATAATAAACAAGTAAATGAAGAATACTAATGAATGGGAATCCGATAAATATAATTGCCCATAAAGCAGTATCTGGATTTGCTAACCATGCTTGTGCATAATTACCAAGTCCAATTATAGCTAAAAATTCATTTAATAATCCACTTTCTCCACTGTAGATGTTTTGCCATATTAAAATATTGGCTACTGCTGGTAGAACCATCGAAGACACAAACACAGTTCTAAACCAATAGGTTGCAGCATTGTTTCTTAGCCAAAACAGCAATTCAGCGACAAGCAGAGGCGGGAGCATGAATTTGATAATACCTGTCACCATCAGTATTAACAAATTCTTCAATCCTTCAATTACATATTGATCTTGAAACATGCGTTTATAGTTTTCTAAGCCTATAAAATGCGATTGACTTCCTGGGTTCCATTCATAAAAGGAATAAACTAATCCCGTAATGGCAGGGTAATATAGAAATACCCCTATTAATACAACACTTGGTAACAAAACCAGATAAATATAACGTGCTCGCCAAATATCACGTAACAGTTTTTTCTTATATCGAACTAATAACCAACCAATAGCAAATAACATTCCGATAGCCAAAATCAGCACTACCACTTTCCAAATGGTTTCCACGAGCTCTTCTCTTTCAGCATCTTTAATTATATTTGCTACATTTAAAACTTGAACTTTTCCATTTTCCATTCCAGTAAATAATGATTCCCCTGAAAATGCAACAGATCTTGCAATGGATTCACCTTGCATACTCCATAATAGATTACCTTGTTTATCTATTATATAAAAATTTCCTTCTAAATCTGAGGCTGCAATATAATTACTATCTGTTGATAGATCGATATTCGTAATTTTCCATTTAGCTGAATAATTAAATAAAGTATTTCCTCTTTCGTCAAAACCCACGACCTTGCTATTTTCTGTACCTACTACCACACGACCTTCATCGTCAACTTTAATGTCATTTATAACTCCAGTCACAGGAATTTCACGTTGAAGTTCACTGGAGGAATTGTACACTCTTATAACTTGATCAGCACCAGCCGTTACTATCCACTTACCGTTTTTACTAACACTAAGATCTTCAATATAGAAACCAGTATTAATAGTATCTATTTCTTCTCCATTTTGATTGATTAAAATAACTTCATTACTACTGGCCAAATACGTCGCTATAATATCCCCCGAAATAGAGGAAGAAACACTTTTGGGAGAAATAGGAAAAGATTTTATAAACTGCTCGTTCCCTCTACTATCGTAAGAGTATAAATTGCGATCATCAGAGGCAATTATGATTGAATTGTCTTTTAAAATAGTTAAATCATTTATAACATTTTTCGATTCAAATCTATAAATAAGCTGATTATTATTGTCATAAACAAACACAGTTGAATCATATGTCCCCACTGCATATCGGCTATTATCTGGACTTACATCCATTGCTGTAATACTGCTTGTATTCTCTACTGTATAAGTGCTATTAATATTAGCCGATACACTGAAAGGTAATAAAAAAAACAATAAAGCTAAGCAGTATCCCCAAGTAAATGAATGCTTCAATTGCATCACGCCTTTCTTTTTATAAGGAGATCTTTTATGTATAGTGTAAAACGCGGCAAATAGCTATACAGGTGATAGCATTTGCCTTCGTTTTACCTATAAATCACTATTTGTATTTAATTATTGTCGCTCTGGCGTATTTCGCTCTGGATGTTCTAAATCCTCCAAAATAATTCCTTCTTCTTCCATAGCATTGACAATGTCACGATCAATATTTGATTGAAGTTGACTTAAGTATTCTTCAGAAGTTAAACTGTCATTAAAATATTGTTGTGTTAAGTTGACCCAATCTTGAATATTTGGTTGATAATTATGCAAACCTCTTGCCAAAACGTTACTCGCATTCAATAAGTTTTCCATATTCCCTACAGATTCAAATTGACTAAAGACTTCTTCCATATCACCTGGTAAATTAATGTCATTTAATGCTGGTGGTCCAGTAATCGCCATATTGTCACTTTCTGATATCACTTCCAAATATTCACTGTATCCTTCATTGCTAGTCCAATATTGCATAAAATCAATATTTAACGCATTTTGCTCTGGATCTTTTGCAACTACCCCATAAAAACCTATTGGTAGATGAATTGTTCTTGCATCAGCTAAAGTATTCTCATTTTCAATACTCGGAAAATTATAAAATCCAAATTCAAATTCTTCTAAACTTTCACTACCCTCATCCCCACCAAAATCATTAGGAATCTGCCAGTAAAGTCCAGGATGACCAAGAGTGGCTGCTGCATTTCCATTAATAAATTCTTCATATGCCTCCTGATCTGTCATACCTGTATAACCATCAGCTGCATACCCAAATAATTGTTTTACATTTTCATAAAAATCAGTCCATCTATCACCTTCTAAGTGATATGGCTCTGACTTTTCATTGATTGCCTTCCACATTCTTAATTCATTCATTGTAACTGAAGAAGAATTGTCATTGTATGGATCTTCTAGATTGTATTCCCATTTACCATCAATCGGTTCAAAGTAAGAGAAATCTTCTTCTTGTGAACCAACTACTTTCACAGAATCTCTAAAGTATTGATCAGCATAAATCCGAATCGCCCATCCTGCTTGGCCTGACCACAATGAATTCGCATTACCACCAATTGAAAATGGTGTGTACCCTAATTCTTCAATATCTTTAAACATTACCATCATTTCCTCAAATGTTTGTGGAGGTTCATTGTACCCAGCCTCTGCAAAAATATCTTCATTATAGACCCACATAATTTGAGTAGATTCAAAATTTAATTCGTATAAGCCTTTTTCACGAGCCTTATATGCATCTAAATTCAATTGCATAGTATCGAGATTAAAACTTTCTTTCCATTTTTTTTCTGTATATGGATTTTCTTGTTCAAAGTAAGGAATATAATCCACAAATTTTTTATCTTGAATTAAATTTTGGAGCATATTGGCTGTGACAATATCTACATCTGGAGTATCACTGGTTGCGAACTGTGCTGTCATCCATTCTTGATAACCATCTAATGGTTTATTGTCAATTATAACTTCTACACCTTCATTAATTTCCATGTAACCTTCTGCCACTGCTTCCCAAGCAGATTGACTACCTTCATTAGCAGTCGATACTCGAATAGTACCTTCTAATCGTTCATCTTTACTAACAATTTCTTGCTCTATATTTTCTGATTCTTTGTCAGTCTCCTCTTGTGTTTCTTTATCTTGACAAGCAACTAGAATAAAAGCTAAGAATAAAACTACTAAAAATAACAATTTTTGTTTCATTTTTAATTCCACCCCTTTATAAATTTAGACCTATTTCCTTTCCAAAGTTGAAAACGTTATTAGTTTCACCTCCTTTAATTGACTTTTCGTGTAATTCTCCATTAATAAAAACGGAAATTTCATCATTAAATACCCCTTCCCATTCTAACTCTTCCGGAATGGTACAATGATATTCATAACAAGTTTCACTTCGTTTAAACCATGAAACTGTGATATCCCCATACTTTGTAGGTATTATTCCTTTAACATTATTTAATTCTTTAACAAACGGATTCAATATAACTTTATTTAAACCTATTTTAGAAATGTCTACCCCTAAAATATGTTGATTCAATAAATACCCTGGACTAGATCCCCAACCATGGCACTGGCTAACAGGCACGTAATCAACTAAATATGTTGGTGTATGACCTTGAAATTCATGAGGAATTGTACATGTTGGTTTATCAAGATCAAACGCTTCCCACCAAGTGGTGGCTCCTCGCTCTATCATACTCCCCCAATAAGTTTTTATTTCAGACATTGCCAATGAATGATAATTCAGAGAAAATAAGCTTTCAAGTAAAATATGGTAAAAAAATGGCCCTTTTAAATGAGGTAACTTATCTTTCACGAAATATTCTTCAACAAATCCTTCTGCCTCATCATTAGTCATAATCCCTGTCCAAATTGCAGTGAAATTAGTCTGATAAGTAATCGAATAGGATTGGTCTTCACCTACTAAACAATCCACGTAAGCGTTCTTTTTTTGGTTCCATAGATATGTCCTTATACTTGTTTTCAGCCGATCAGCTTTAGCATTCCATTTTTGCGAATGATTTTGGTGACCAAGTATTTTCGCCATGACGCTAACTATTTTTAGTGCTTTGTAATAAAACATTGAAATAGCACTCACTTGATCTCTTCTATCAATGTAATCCGCCCAATCAATAAAACACCAGATTCCGCTTTCCTTATTGATGGTAAAGAGACCTTTTTCCGTTTCATGTGCCTCAAACCATTCCATCAGTCTAGTAATCGTTGGCCATAATTCGGCCAGAAATGATTCCTCTCCAGTAAATTGATAATAATCCCAAACACCATAAATCCAGTGGGCGCAAAAGTCAGGCAATAACATATCATTTCGCTCCGGCCCTGTTCCAGGTATAGACCCATCCTCATTCTGAATACGAGCAATTTGTCTAAAACATTTTTTGAGTAAAGTTTCATCTCCAAAAACTTGATAAATAACTCTTGCCATTATGACAGCATCAACAACCCATAATGCTCTTTCTCTTAATGGAGTATCTTCAATATGATCTTGACTATTTACTTTCGTAGTATATACACTCACATCCCATATTTCATTCAGTAGTGGATCATTTGATAAGAACTGCCCTCGTTTACCAAAAGGATAATGCACAAAATCAGTAGCGACATTATTTATTATGATAGGCTCCGGCGTAGCTTGTACCACCACTTTCATATATCGGAATGCACGTCTTCCAAATGGTTTAATATGATTTTTTCCTTCTTTAAGTATAAAAGTATCGTAAACTACTACATCTAAAGACTCACCATAATATATCTGCAACACACCACCCTTAGGTGAATCCACCTCCATCTCTACATAACCAACCATTTCTCTAGCAAAATCATAGGTTAGAGACGGCAAGGCTCCTGGCTTAGAAGCATCAAATATCACACATTTTAAAAATGAACTCTTAGTCGTTACCATGCCATAATTTTCAGAAATATCTACAATGTTTTTAGGATATATATACTCATGATGAAGAAATGGTATTTCTCTTTTAATTAAATTTTTCCAAGGTGAGTCTTTCGAATCTGTTGCAGCAACCTCATGAGCTTGCGCCCAATTATAATCATCATAATCTAATAAAAGCCAATCATCTTCTTGGTTAGCTAGATAAACTTCTTTATATCCATTCCATTTATGTTGTCTACTAACATCTTGCATCCATCTTTTAGATTGACGACATTTCCAAGTTTGGTCTGTCACCAATTCATAATTACCTGTATTTAATTGTAAAACAAAACCACCTGGTCCCTGATATTGCTGTGTAACAATGTCTTCACTACCAAAATTATATACTAAAGCTGTAATAATATTTTCTTGATCTGCCAAGAGAACCTCATGGATATTGTATTCATCAAAATATTGCCAATCATTATCTGATGGAGAAGGCCCACGACCAATTTGATGGCCATTGACCCATAATATGTATTCATGATTAGCAGAAACCTGTACGATGGCATCTTCTTCAGGGGTATCCAAAATAAATGTTTTTCGAAATTCCATGTAAACGTTATCATTTCTTTCTAAAAAATCTTTCCAAATCCATTTTGCGTTCCAATTCATTTTTACATCCTCCACATCTTAAAGTATATGTTTTGATGATAAAGTATTCTTTTTCTTTTGTAAAGAGTTTTTAGGTTTTTTTATACTAATTTTCACATGCTGTTTTCAACAAGTTTTTAAGTAGTTTTACATTTAAAAATTTCAATTATAATATGCACTTACACTTTAATTTCTAATAAAACCCAGAGAATTTATTAATTAAATGGTTCCGATGTGAAGTACAAAACTGAAAATATTAAATTTTATGGCATTTAGCAGGCGAATTAGCACAGCATGTATCAGACTGACGATAGCCATTGTCAGCAATGTAGTAACTATATACTGATTTCATTGCTATTCTGGAGTCTTTCGCCTCATAAACATTGATTTAACAACAAAAAAAGAAGAACGAATTCTTTTGCGAATTCGTTCTTCTTTTTTTGTGCTCCTGAACGGAACTGTTTATTTTTTAATGTCTCTGTTTTTTTATTAAATATCTATATAATCAGAAAACATAGTTGTGCTATCTCTTAATACCAATTTAGGATAAATTTCATCTTTCAATAATTCTTTGCGGTTACTATTATTTGTAGTAGCGTATTCTTCTAATAATTCAACTGATCTTTCACCTAATTTATAAGAATTTTGATTGATAGTCGTAAGAGCAGGTGAAAAATACTTACTTAATTGGATATCATCTATACCTATTACACTTATATCTTCTGGAACCCTTAATCCTGCATCGTTTATAGCTTCAATAGCACCAAACGCTTTTAAATCACTAGTAGCTACAACTGCAGTAGGAGCTTTTTTTAAAGCGAGCAGACGTTTCATTCCTTCAAAGCCCATTTGTTCTGATTCTTGCTCTCCACTAACAATCACTACATTCTCAGAATAAAAAGGGATTTGATGATGAGATAAAGCTAATTTATATCCTTCTAATCTAAACATAAATTCTTGATTCATATCAAGCAACGAATTCCCTGTAAGAATAATACCTAAATTCTTGTGCTTTTGGGATATCAAATGTTGCGCAGCAAGATACCCACTATTTACATTATTAACTACAACATACGGTATATCTAAATGGGGGTAATAAAAATGAGATGTGATAATTGGGCGCTCTTCCTTTTTCCACTTATCTAGGACCTCTAAGCTAATGCCGACAGCTTTACCATCATTCAATATGATTAGTCCGACTCCTTTTTCATTAGGTGGCTCACCTTTACGGTGATAGTTCCACATTTCAAACTTAATATTTTTCATTTTGCAAGCATGATGAATCCCTTCTAATAAGTCAACATAAAAACGATGTGATAATAATTGAAAAGGAACATCAGTGTGTACATAATAGGCTTTTGTAATTTTGTTTTGTTCGCTTTTAAGTTGTTTTATAAATAAAGGATTTACAAATGAACCTTTCCCTCTAATTCTAGTAATGATACCATCGTTTGCTAATTCAACTAGAGCCCTTCTAGACGTTATTTCGCTTGTGTCAAACTTTTTTGCCATCTCAATTTGTGTTGGTAATGGTTGATCTAAAGGATATTTATCATCAATAATTTGCTCTTTTATCGCTTCATAAATCGTCTCATACTTTAGTACTCTGTTAATTTTTATCACCTCTATAATAAAGTACACTTTATTATAGAAAAGAGTCAATAGAGATTGGGGTAAATGATTAATGTATGACATAGTGTAGCCGCTAACATTTTAACTGAGTTTTCAGGATTTTTTCACAAACCCTAGCTCATGTGGTGTAACGAACCAGTTTTGAGACATCAAATATGAAGGCTCTCCCCAAATAATAGTAGTTGACCAAATAGACAGAAGGGGTGATGGAGTACTTACAATGACTCTTATACGACAACCTAGCTTATTTAACATCAATAACTATATCGGATAGAAACTACTCATCGTTATTTGGCGATCACTTCGGCGGGATTAATTTAGAAGATATTGCATCACCTCAATGTTTCGAAATTGAGGAGAGATTAAAAGAGGAATTGGATATTCCTGTCTTTCATGATGATCAACATGGCACTGCGATTGTAGTACTAGCAGGTATCCTTAATGCACTGAAAATTACTAAAAAAATATTGAAAACTGTAAAATTGTCGTCTGCGGAATTGGAGCAGCAGGAACTGCTATTACAAAAATGCTACTTAACGCAGGGGCTAAAAATGTTGTTGGTTTCGATATGGATGCGTTGCCAAAAAAATATAAATCGTTGTCCTAATAAAGAGCAGCTCTTCTGGCAGAAACCAGAGATCTGCTCTTTATTGTGTGAAATTCTGTTATTAAAAAAGATAATTAATTTAAATTTAAGATTGTAATTTCGCTCTATTATGTTTCCACATCATATAACGATAACGAATTGTACAACCAATACAATAACCCATTAACGCCATTCCAGCAGCAACCGCAACCATCACACTAAATAGATATCCTACTAAAATAAAATTAAAATAGAAGGCAATCATTGCTAAGCCCAAACAAACAGTAGCGATCCACTGATTAAACATTTGTTGTTCCTTATCTTCTTGAATATATTGGTTTGCCGGTTTAGATAAAAACCGTTTACTAAATAAAATAATAGGATTGTTACGTATAATCAGTGTATATACTCCAGTAATAAATGGAATCAAAAGGATGGCCTTGTGAAATAAAAGAGCCAGAATAACAAAACTGACAATAAACACTTGATTAGTCTGAACAAGCGGTTTAGGAATACTCATTGGATAAAAACTCCTCCTTCGTTAATTCCTATTATACACAGTATTTTAGTCGGAATAAAGTAATAAATACCTATATCCTAAACCAAATGCAGCTATCATTTCTATTCCCGTAAAAAAATCCAAAGACAAAAGTTTCCATCGAGACCTGTCGATTATTAGGGTTCTCAGAATTTCTGTAAACATTTTTACTAATTATAAATCTTTTACTATCAACTATGATTATTGTTAAAAATTAACGTATCACTCTGCTCATATTTTCGTTTGATAAAATTATAAAACAACAGCATGAAAGAATTCATTGTCATATAATAAGTAAATGAATAGGATAAATTCCAACCTTTATAAACAAAAACACCAAATAATGAACTAACTCCTTCAAATATAGTTGCTAAAAGAGCCCAAGCGATAATATAGAAAAGAATCAAACTACCTTTAATTTTCCATTTATCATACCCATAAATTAAAAAATAACCGAATGGAGCGTATAGTAGGTATGTAAAAAGATCAAATAGTTCATAAGTACCCATATCCATGATGTTGTATAGATCTAAATTTGGACCTGAAAACAAATGATCTGATAATCTTGCAACTGTAGCGGTAAATAACATAATAAGTAGGCTCATACTTATTGGGAATCGATTTGGTAGAAAAAACAATAAAAGATAGGAAATTATCAATGCTGTTAGCACGAATAATTCATTGTGATCAAAATGTTCAGGTAAAATCATCGATCCATCACCCCATCTTTCATCAATACTCTTCTGAAAACTACGTATGATATATATACTAAACCCAAAATTATTGCATATGCCATAAGGGATTGTACAGGGTGCCAATCCTTATAGGTAATCACACTCCACTTAACAAGTAACCATTCTAAGCTGTAAAATACAGCTATCGCAACTAGTAAGAATATGAACTTTTTCCACCACAAGGTGAATAGAGTTATCAGATTAAAATATGAAATAATAAGTAATGGTAAGATAATAATTTCAAAAATCTTAAAGTTAATAAAGAAATTCATCCTACTGTCGATCATCCATAAGTCAAAATTGATATCTATGATCGCGCAATAACTCGAAAAGACAAACTCAGAAATGAGTAATAGGAATATATTTTCTAGTGTGCTTACCTTTTTGTTTAGAACAAAAAAAGCAATCAATAAAATCACCGAAATGTTAATAATTAAAATAAGCTCCATTTTTGTCAACTCGCAATTTCCGAAATTCTTTTTTATTCTAGTTTTTTCAAAACTGACCAGCTTTATACAAAACAAAACCGCAGGGCACCTTCCGAAATAAGCAAACCGCTTATTTTCGGCTAGGCGCCGGGGCTGGATGTGGCTAACTTAGGAATTATTTATCCACAGCAGTCCATTTTATAATTTCCGACACAATAGAAAAAGCAGTACTTCCAGTCTTTTCCGGAATAATACTGCTTAAAGACACTATCAACTATTTTCACATTACTAAGGTGGTTCTTAGCACCGTAGTGAAAGAATTTCATTATGGACTCTGTAAAATTAACTGATTTGCTTATTCTTATCAATCATTACTTTATTTAAAGATGCTAATAATTGTTCTTGTTCTTCTTGAGAAATATTTTTAAATCCAACACCATAAGAAACCCAATCCTTATGATTATGCTCTTCTTTTCTAACAATTTCACCTTGTATGCAGAAATCTTCTTGTTTTAACTCAAATGTCATTTGGACAGTAATGCTTTGTTTCACAGGTAAATTATAAGGACAAGTTATCTTCATTCCACCTAGACTGATATTCTCGATAAATGCGTCAAATTTCTTGTTTTGTAGTTTTCTAAGTTGCGTATTTTCAAAATCAATAAACTCCACTAGACAATTTTTTTCAATCAATTCAACACGGAAAAACTCTCTCTTGTCCAACTCCATGAAATTAGGTAGAGTGTTTTTTGTTGTATCCGTTTTTTTGTGAGATGTTATACTATTTTGACTTTTCGCGCTAGACTTTTTACTAAAGAGATATAAAGTCAACAATACTATCATGATGATTAACTGAGCAAAAATAACGTAATACATACCTACCACCTCTTTCAGATTTATATTCCCTACGACCATTACCATTTTGTTTTGCAGATGACTCTGCAATTTAAGCTAAATCAACCAAAAAAGATGAACCTAAAGAAATAGGTTCACCTTTTTATCGGTTCCGTTTCCTTCGGTGACTCGGCTACCTTAGTACTAATACTTTAGGCCCGTGGCTTTGCGTCCTTATCTTTCGATAAGTTTGCCTTTTCGAAAAAACTATTAATTTTAATTTCATTATAACAAAAAGGGCATAAAAGACTAGTCATTTAAAACAATTATTTTATTTAGAACGTACTTTTATACTATTTAAAAAACGAATCAATCTATCTAAGAGTGGTTAATAACGGTTTGTTCACTCTTTTCTTTAATTAAGAATGATCATCAAGTTTTTCATGCAGTTTCTTTATCGAAACCATTAGTTGGTTATTCTCCATCAATTGCTGCTCAAGCATATTATCTAACTTTTTAACCTTGAAAAATAAGAAAAACAAAATACCAAATTGGATAACTGTTAAAAAAATAGTTAAAATAAACATATTCCGCCGCCAATCTAAAGTTCTTTTAGAATTACAAAATTATTCATAATTGCTCACTAAAGACTTAATTAACCTCATTTAATGTTGGTAATGCAGTTAACGAACCTATTTTCGTACAAACTGCGGCTCCTACTTTATTAGCAAACTCAACAACCTCTTTTAAGTAAGTAAAATCGTTTGGATTAATCTCTATTTCATTAGCAAACTTATACAGTACCGCACCTATAAATGCATCTCCTGCTCCAGTTGCATCAACAGCGTCTACTTTAAAACTAGGGATAAGCTCTTCGTGTTCTCCATTTGAAATAATTGAACCTTCTTTTCCCATCGTTACCGTAACTATTTTTGCTCCTAGACGATGAAGTTGGTCAATCCCCTCAGAAACTACTTGTTTATTGGTGATAAGTTCCAATTCTTCATGACTAACCTTAACAAAGTTAGCCTTTGATATAGCTTGCTTTGATAAGCGAATAAACTCACTTTCATTTCCTTTCCATAAATCTTGTCTAAAATTCGGATCAAATGAAACAAAGATTCCTGCTTGATTGGCTCGCTCGATTAATTCAAAATAAGTTCTTTGCGACTCACCTTCAAGGAGAGCTGTAGCCGAACCAAAATGTAATAGTTTTGAGTTTAATATTTTATCTAAAGATAAGTCAGATAGCTCTAAATTTTTGTCCGCTCCACGATTAAATTGAAAATCACGTTCACCATCAGCCGTTAAAGATACAAATGCAATCGTAGTTGGAAGTACTTCATCTCTACTTACCATTGTAGTATCAACATTATATCTGTCTAACGTTTCCACCAAAAAGTCGCCAAATGAGTCTTCTCCTACTTTACCAGCAAATGATGCCGTACCTCCCAACTTCGAAATTGTCGCCGCGACATTTGCAGGTGCACCACCTGCCATTTTTTTGAAGCTTTCTCCATCTTTCAATGCAACATCTACATTCGTACAAAACATATCAATTAATAATTCTCCAACACAACATACATTTGACTGCATAAATAAGTCCTCCTCGATTTTAAAATGATGTCTATTCGTTTTTGATAACCTATTTACCTATAGTTATTATACAATATTTTTACTGTTCTAAAAAAGAAAGTTAGTAGAATGAATAATCATACTACTAACTTCCTTTTTATCCTTTGCTTTAAAGCATTTCAACTTTTTAGCTCCATTTATAGACTCTTGCTTCATATGGTTTTAGCGTGAACTTAGAGATCCCCTCTTTTGAATCAACCGAATAATTACTAATACATAATTCAGCGGTCTTGTTTTGGAAATTTTCCGGTAGAATAAATTCAGCTTGATGATCAAAAAGGTTGGTAATCACTAACGCTACTTCATCACCTAAGGTTCTTGTATAAGCATAGACGTTTGCATCATCTTCAAGCACTAAATCATAGCTTCCATATACAAGTACATCCTGGTCTTTTCTTAGTTCAATCAATTGCTTATAGTAATGATAGATAGACTCAGAATCTTGTATTGATTGCTCTACATTTATTTCGCTATAATTAGGATTTACTTTTAACCAAGGCTTTCCAGTAGTGAATCCTGCATTTTCTTTTTGGTTCCACTGCATCGGCGTTCTAGAATTATCACGACCATTTTTCCAAATCATTTTCATGACCTCTTTGTGCGACTTACCATCTGCTATTTCATTACGATATAAATTTTTTATTGCGACATCATTATAATCGTCAATTGACTCAAATTTAACGTTTGTCATACCAATTTCTTGTCCTTGATATATAAATGGTGTTCCTTGCATTAAAAAGTACATCGTTGCAAGACATTTTGCAGACTTATTTCTTAATTCCAGATCGTTCCCCCAAGTGGAAACAGAACGAGGCTGATCATGGTTCTCTAAGAACAAAGCGTTCCAACCGATACCGTCTAGCCCCTTTTGCCATTTGGTTAATGTTTTCTTTAGTGCGTGGATGTCGAGACCTCCAGTTACACTTTTACCCCAAAGACTTAGGTGTTCAAATTGGAAAATCATATTAAATTTACCGTTTTCTTTACCAACCCACTGATCAGCTTGCTCCACCTTCACTCCATTGGCTTCACCAACTGTCATGATATCGTACTTATCGAACGTTTCTTGCTTTAATTCTTCAAGGAAAACCTGAATGCCTTCTCGATTCATATGACCATCCATTGATGGTACATACTTCTTTTTATTAGGATTTGGCATGTCAGGAAAGCCTGGTACTTTTTTAATATGAGATATAGCATCGATGCGGAATCCGTCAATACCTTTATCCAACCACCAATTAACCATATTATATAAATCTTTTCTAACGTCTTTATTTTCCCAATTTAAGTCTGGCTGTTTACGAGAAAAAACGTGCATGAAGTATTCTTTTGTTGTTTTATCAAACTCCCAAGCAGAACCACCAAAAATCGACTCCCAATTATTTGGTTCTTTTCCATCTTTTCCTGGATGCCAAATATAGTAGTCTCGGTAAGGATTATCTTTAGAAGAACGTGACTCAACAAACCAAGGATGCTCATCAGATGTGTGATTAATTACTAAATCCATGATTAGTTTCATACCACGATGATGAACTTCCTTCAAGAGCTGATCGAAATCAGCCATCGTTCCAAATTCATCCATAATCCCTTGATAATCACTAATGTCATAACCATTATCATCGTTCGGTGAACTATAAATCGGACAAATCCATATCACATCTATCCCTAAACCTTGTAAATGATCAAGCTTTGAGATAATCCCATTAATATCACCAATTCCATCTCCATTTGAATCCATAAAACTTCGCGGATATATTTGATAAGCTACTGCTTCTTTCCACCATACCTTCACTTTGCAACCTCCTTTTTACATTAAATTTATCTTACTTTATAATTAATCATATTTTCATATCTAACTACTGGTTAACTTTAGATATAGTCTGTGAAAAGCCGAATAAGATAGAAAAACAATCAGTGACCCTGAGAAAAAGGCTATTAAAAACAAAGGCCCCTTTAGACTAATATATAAAATCATTCCACTACTAATGAAAACTGCAAAAAACAAAGTAGGACTACCAATGGTAATTAAAAATGTATTTTTTAATACTTTTCGCAGTTTTATATCATAGTGAACAAGTACAGAAAAGAAATTAATTGAGTAAACATATAGAACAACACCTAACAGAATAAATGTGAACATAAAAATGACACTAATTTCTTTCAGGTAATAGTAATCCACCACCCAAATAACCCACATGCTGGTCAAGAATAATCCACCAAGTAAACTTTTTTTGTAATTTTCCCTATAATAATTCCAAAAGGTTTTAACGAGTGACTTTCCCTCTTTTTTTAGCAGCCAATCTCTAACAGAAGCAAACAATGCTGATGTCGATGGAAAAAATAAAAGTGGCGCTAACAAAAGGAGAGGGATTGATAAAATAATTTTTTCTCCCGACTCCTCTGCAAAAAACATACTGGATACTATAAAAACGATAGGTAGATTAAAGAGTATCCAAAGCAAATTAACTACTGAAAACCTCATAATCCACTCACTTACTTTATAAAAACCACCCATCATACCATTCATCACTACTCCTTAACGCTTAAACATAATAATACACCTATCCAGTTCAAGTACAACCTTAGATTTAATCTTCTAATTATGTAGGAATCCCCCCTTCAAGTAACCTTGCACACTCACTTTGAAGTAAGCTACTTAAAGAGGGGAAGCTGTAAACTACTAATTCAAGCCCACCACATATCTGTTGGGGTTTCTAGTATATTAACGTCTTTTAAATTTTTAACAGCTTTGCTAAATCCTTCGTCGATTGACATGATAGGATCTTCATGTTCAATACTAATAACATAATCATATCCGTAAGTTCTTAGTGCGCTCACAATGTTTGACCATTCTTTAATACTATGTCCATATCCTACAGAACGGAAACTCCAGGCTCTTGTTTGAACATCAGAATAAGGTTGCATGTCAGTTAAACCATACATGTTGACATTTTCTTGATCGATGTAAGTATCTTTAGCATGAAAATGATGAATCGCATTTTCTTTACCAAGTATTTTTATTGCAGCCACTGGATCAATCCCCTGCCACCACAAGTGGCTCGGATCTAAGTTTGCACCAATTGCGTCATTGGTGGATTCTCTTAATTTTAACATTGTGTACGGGGTATGGACTAGAAAACCTGCATGAAGTTCAAGTCCAATTTTCACATTATGGTCTGCAGCTAATTGCCCTTGTTCTTTCCAATAAGGAATCAACTTTTCTTCCCATTGCCATTTTAAGACATCACCATATTCATTTGGCCATGGCGTTACTGGCCAATTCGGGTATTTAGCATTCTCACTATCTCCAGGAGTTCCAGAAAAAGTATTAACTACCGGTACATTCATTAACGATGCTAGTTTCACTGTTTTAACGAATGTACTATGAGATTCCTCAGCAAACTTCTTATCAGGAGAAATTGGATTTCCATGACAGCTAAATGCACTAATCGTTAAGCCCCGTGATGTTATTTTTTGTAAATATTCTTGACGTTTTTCTTCACTTTCTAACAGAATATCTAAATCACAATGCGCATTTCCAGGATATCCACCAGTACCAATTTCCACTGCATGTAACCCGGAATCTTTGACATGATCAAGCATTTCTTCAAATGATTTTTCTGAAAATAAAACAGTAAAAACACCTAGTTTCAACGGGTCTCCTCCATCCTATTGTTTAAATTCGATTTTTCGTCCAGACTGACTACTTTGGTAAATTGCCTCAATAATTTTAGTAATCTTTAACGCCTCTTCTGGTTGTACAACCAATTCAGCTTCACCAAGACAAGCATCAATAAAGTTATTCGCTTGTGGTATTCCAGGGTTATCCTCACCAATAATCGATTGCGCCTCCGTAGTAGCTAACATTCCGTTTTTAGCTTGGTAAAGTTCTAATGGAAATACATTGATTCCTCCGTCTACCCCAGAAATGCTTACATGTTCTTTATCTTCTTTAATATTCGCTGCCCAAGAGCATTCGAACAATAAAGAGCCTCCGTCAGCAAAAGTAATATAGCTTGTTACATGGTCATCAACATCGAATGTTTTGTGATTAAATGATCCCCATTCGTTCACCTGGTTAGGAACTTTGCTCAAGCGATTATACGTTCTCCCTACGACCTCACTAGGCTCAGGATTACCAAGTAACCACAGCGACAAGTCTAGAAGATGGCAACCGTAGTCTATTAAGCTACCTCCACCTTGTAACTCTTTGTTAGTAAAAACTCCCCAACCAGGCACCTTACGACGTCTTAGTCCTTGCACCCGTGTTACTAACGGAACGCCTACCTCGCCTTCCAATATCGCTTGCTTTGCTGCTTTCGGTTGTTTCATATGACGATAGTGATAGGCAATCGCTAACACTTTATTTGCTCTCTTTGAAGCTGCCAGCATCGCCTCACATTCTTCAACCGAGATTGCCATCGGCTTCTCGCATAAAACATGAACACCAGCCTCAAATGCAGCTATTGCAATTTCAGCATGAAACTTATTTGGCGTGCAAATAGTTACAGCGTCAACTTCTTTAAACATATCTTTGTAATCTGTGAACACATGTGGAATGTTGTTATTTTCTGCAACCTCTATTGCTCTGCTTTGATTGACATCACTTACAGCAACTAAAGTCACACGCTCTTTCAGCTCAAAAAAGACAGGTATATGTCTTTTTTGAGCTATTCCTCCGACTCCAATAATTCCCATTTTAAGTTCGCTCATTATAGCACCTTTGTAATTTGTTTTGATTCACTTGATTCAATTGCTGCTAAAATTACTTCTAGAGATTTCTTGCCCTCTTCTCCAGTAATTAATGGTTCCTTATCGTTTAAAATGCAGCTTACAAAGTTATCAATTACTTGAGTATTCGTTTGGCCGTCTTCATCATTTGATTGAATTTTTCCTAATTGATATTTCACTACTTCACCATTTGTGTATTGCGCAATTAACGAGTGGTCTGGATCATCTTCTAATCGAAGCGTCGCTTTTTCTCCATAAATAATCGTAGAATTATCTTCTTTCGCGTTATATGCCCAACTAGCAGTTAATGTACCAATCGTACCACTTCCAGTTTTTAACACACAAACAGCATTATCATCGACATCAGTTTTCTCTTTCGCATTTGTTTCAATAAACCCTACTACTTCAGTAAACTCTTCACCTAATAAATGGCGTAGTAAATCGGCCTTATGAACACCTAAGTCACCCATCGCCCCTATAAATGCTTGATCCTTCTTAAAGAACCAGCTATCAGCTCCATCAGCACTCCAACCTTCTGGTCCACCATGACCAAACGTTGTACGGAAGCTATAGATTTTTCCTATTTCACCATTTTCGATTAATTGTTTCGCCTTAACATGAGAAGGAACAAAACGTTGATTATGGGCTATCATTAGTTTTTTATTGTTAGCCTTGGCAGTGTCAATCATGTTTTCAGCTTCTTCTCTAGATGTCGCCATTGGTTTTTCACAAAGAACATGACTGCCTCCAATTAACGCTGCAATACTAACTGGCGCATGGAGGTTGTTAGGAAGACAAACACTAACTGCATCTACTTGTTCTTCTTTTAATAGTTGTTGATAATCGATATAAGCCCTTGCATCATATTTTTTTGCTGCTTCTTGCACTCTTTCTTCAACAATATCGCAGACGGCGACAATATCTACTGTCTGATTGTTGTGATATTCCAATAAGTGACGGTTTTTTGCAATACTACCGCAACCAATTACTGCTACTCGCAGTTTTCCCATACAAATCCTCTCCCTCAAATTAATAATTGCATGCCTTACTTTTTCTCAGGAATTTCTTCAATAGGTTTCGCGTTCCCGTAAACTGGTGTAGGTGTATTATTATTATTAACCCATTTGACACCATTTTTAATAACTGTTTGCACTTCTTTGTTATAGTAAGTAGGGTATGTTTCATGTCCTGGGCGAAAATAAAATACTTTTCCTTTTCCACGTTGGTATGTAGAGCCACTACGGAAAACTTCCCCACCTTCAAACCAACTTACAAATATTAATTGATCAGGAGTCGGAATATCGAAATGTTCGCCATACATTTCTTCTTTTTCTAATTCAATATATTCTCCAATACCTTCAGTAATAGGATGACTTGGGTCGACAACCCATAGACGTTCTTTTTCATCTGCTTCGCGCCATTTCAAATCACAAGTCGTTCCCATTAATTTTTTGAAAATTTTAGAGAAATGACCGGAATGTAATACTACTAGACCCATTCCTTCTAGTACTCTTTTATGAACTTTTTCTACTACTTCTTCTTTTACTTCCTCATGTGCTTTATGCCCCCACCATACAAGGACATCTGTTTCACTAAGTACTTTATCAGTTAAGCCATGTTCAGGTTCATCAAGCGTTGCGGTTTCAACAAAAATATTATCCTCCCGCAAAAAGTCTGCAATTGCACCATGTATTCCTTTAGGATATATATCTGAAACTACAGGATTTGTTTTTTCATGACGGTTTTCATTCCATACAACTACGTTCATTATTTTTCCTCCTCATATTCATCTTAGATAATGCAAATACAGGAAATCGTTTGCACTTATTACGAAAAAAATTGTCTACTCTTTTTGTTCAAACAGTTTACATGATTCTCTTTCCTCGATAACGGTCGGTATAATGATACTCTTTTTAAACTTTGTCGGTTCTTTTATTTCTTCGATAAGACATCTAGCTGCTTCATACCCCAGTTGGTAGATTTGCACATCCACTGATGTCAATGAAGGACTTGTTATCCTTGAAATCATAGAATTATTAAAACTTATGACACTTACATCATCAGGTACCTTTTTATTATTTGCACTTAAAGCTTCTATGACAATTAACGCATTTAAATCATCAGTAATCACGATGGCCGTTGGATGCTCTATTTCACTCATTAATTCGGTCACAATATTTTTTCCATGTTCGGGATTAAACTTTATGCTTTTTATATACTCATCAGGAACATCCAAATTATTTACGCCCATTGCTTGGTAAAAACCTTCTAATCGAGCTTTAGCTACTTCAAATTCAGAGTCATTCCCAATAAACGCAATCTTTTCATGTCCTAGTCGTATTAGATATTCTGTTGCCTCTTTGGATGCATGGACGTTATCATTATCGACAAACATAATCTTGTTTGATCCAACTAAAGGTTTTCCAATGACAACAAATGGAATTCCGTTATCATTTAAATATGGTACAACTTTATCATCTTCTTTTGAATACAATACAATCATGCCATCGACTCTTTTGCCTTGCACTTTCTGCACAGCATCTTGAAAAACAGCTTCTTCTGACTCACCTGTTATTAAACTGATACTGTAATCTTGTTTGCGACATAAGGCACTTATTCCCCCAATCACCTCAGGGACGAAAGAAGAATGTAACGATACACTAGTAGAATTCTTCATTACAATACCAATAGTTTTGGTCGATTGTTGAACAAGAACACGAGCATTAATATTTGCGTGATAACCCATTTCTTCCATGATTTTTCTAACTTTACGCTTAGTTCTTTCACTAATTTTCGGGCTATCAGATATCACTCGTGAAACAGTAGAAGGAGCTACATTTGCTTGTTTTGCAACGTCTTTGATTGTTATCGACATTTAGTACACCTGCTTTAGTTTAATCTCTTTAATTATGAAACCGAATGCATTCCGTTTATAAAAACAGTATAACTTAAGATAAGCTTAAGTTATATAGTTGAAATTTAAAATATGTCGTCTCAATGTTTCAACTTAGTTTATTACTTCACAGCACCTTCAGCTACTCCTTCAATAATTTGCTTCTGTGCAAAGAAATAACCGATAACTACTGGAATAATTGCAATTGTTAATCCAGCGAGTGCTAAATGCCACTGCTTCGTATATTGACCAAAGAAATAAAACATTTTTAATGGAATCGTTGCATTCGCCTCTCCTAATACTAAAGATGGTAATAAGTAATCGTTCCATATCCAAATCGTATTTAAGATTGCAACTGTCACCGAAATTGGTTTTAATAACGGAAGAATAATGTACCAGAATGTTTGGAACTTATTAGCACCATCTATAATTGCTGCTTCATCCAAACTTACTGAGACACCGGTCATCGCTCCATGGTATAGGAAAATGGATAAGCTGCTGCCAAATCCTAAGTACATAAAAATTAACCCTACCTGGTTAAGCATATCAACTTGTCCGAACAATGAAACAAGTGGAATCATAACCGATTGAAACGGAATTAACATCGCTGAAACGAACATTAATAGGAGAAGACCACTTAATTTACTTTTATTTCGCGCTAATGCATAACCCGCCATTGAAGAAAAGAAAATTAATATCCCGACACTTACTCCTGTAACCAACAAAGAATTAAAAAGTGACTGTAAAAAATCCAAATCGATAAAGGCTTGCACAAAGTTTGTTGAAGTGAATTCATCAGGTACACCAAGAACTCCTTCGAAAATTTCCCTTTTTGTTTTAAAAGCATTAACAATCATTAAATAAAACGGTGAAATCCACAACAAGGCGAGTAAAAGGCCTACAATTTCGATGATTATTAAATTTCGTTTGCCCTTTTTCATTACATGTCGACCTCCCGTTTTTTATTGTAATAAACTTGTGTAATTGCAATAATTGAAACAATTAAGAAGAAAATAACACCTTTTGCTTGGGCAAAAGCCATCTCGTTTTCGCTAAAAGCTGTTTTCACAATTTCCATTGCCACCATCTGCGTGGAATTATATGGTCCACCACCTGTCAAAGAAAGGTTTTGGTCATAAATCTTAAATGAATTCGATAGTGTTAGAAACATACTAATCGTAAAAGCAGGTGCAACAAGTGGAAACGTTATATGACGGAACCGTTGCCAACTACTTGCCCCATCAATTTCTGCTGCTTCAATTAATTCATTAGGAATATTTTGCAAATACGCAATGTAGATAATCATGATGTAACCAGCCATTTGCCAGCACGTTAAGATAATTAACCCCCAAAAACCAGTGTTTGTTGTAGATAACCAACCACTTAGTGCTTCAATTCCTAGTGCTTGACCGATATCATCAAACACACTAATGAAAATAAATTGCCATATAAAACCTAAGATTAGACCACCAATTAAGTTTGGCATAAAAAAGACGGTTCTTAAGAAGTTACTTGATTTAAGTTTTCTTGTTACTAACAGTGCCAACGCTAAGCCTAAAAAGTTAAGTAATATGATCGCTACAACGGAAAAAAGTACCGTGAAGCCCATGGCTGCTCTAAATTCAGCATCTTTAAATAAATTTATATAATTTTCAAAACCTAAAAAATTATTTGCTGTAATACCATTCCAGTCAGTAAAAGAAAATATCAAACCATATACAAATGGCAAAACAACTACTAGTCCAAGTCCTAAAAGAACAGGTGTTAGAAATAACCAGAAAGACAGTTTCCGGTTGTTCATGTAAATCCCCTCCGATGTTATAAACAAATAGACACTGAATCTCTGAGATGTTACAACTAACAAAACAAATATCAGTTTATTTTGTTTTGTTAGTTGTATTAGTTTTCAGTAATGAATTATTGTCTTGAATTTTCCCACTCTGTTATTGCTTGAGTTTCCAATTCCTCCCAAGCGAGATCTCCACTTAAATACTTTTGCATTCTAACTGCTAGTTTTTCTTCATTCCAAGCTAATGGGGTACCCATAAATACCCATCCTAACGTATTACCTTCTGAAGCATACTCATAAATTTCCTGCGAGAGAGGGTCAGCAATTTTCGTTGTGTCAAATCCTTCATAAGCTGGAATGAATTTAAATTCGTTTAATACAAATTCTTTACCAGTATCAGAAGTGTACATCCAATCTAAGAAATCTTTAGATGCTTGAATAACTTCATCACTACTATTATTGTTAACTACCCAGTTATTCGGAACACCAACAGGGATTTTCCCTTCAAAGCCTTCTACCGGAATTGGTAATATACCGATGTTATTTTCTGCTAATTCAGGATCCATTTCATGAACTGTGTTATATATCCAGTTACCTTGTTGAATCATCGCTACATTTTCTAAAGAAAATAACTCTTCAACTTGTTGCGAATAATCTAAACTAACTGTAGGCTGAACTGAGTATTCATTTTGCAAGTCAAGGAATCTTTTCATTTCATCGCCTTTTTCAAAAGTAACTGTATCTGATTTGTAAGCTTCCATTAAATCTTGATTAAACTCCGGAGCTAAGAAAGCGTTAGCTAAGTGGTTACCAAGAATCCATGTTTCTTTAGCACCAAGTGCAAAAACAGCTTCAATACCTAAATCTTCTTTTTGACTATCTAACGTTTCTACAGCATTTACTAGGTCCTCATGTGTTAAGATTTCATCAGGGTTAATCCCCGCTTCTTCGAATATTCGTTTATTATAAATTAATCCGTACCCTTCTTGGTTAAATGGCAAGCCTAAAATTTCATCACCATCTGTTACACCACTAAGTGTACCTTCTAACGCAGCCTCTGCAGCCTTTGTATCTGATAAATCAGCTAAACTGTCTCGATAATCCTCAACTTCAGAGGGTCCACCTACATTAAAAATATCAGGCTCGTCACCAGAAGAAAATGATGTTTTTAATGTTGCAGCATAATCATTTCCTCCGCCAACAGTCTTAACATTTATATTCACTCCAGGATTTTCTTCCTCATACAACTCCACTAAGCTTTCAAATTGATCCTTAAACTCCACCTTAAACTGAAATATATCTACCGTTAATTCATCCTCTGATGTAGCATTAGTTCCGCCTTCTTCTTCAGACGATCCACACCCCGCTAGTAGAATACTTGTTACAGCCAACGCAGAAGCTACTTTCGCAAAATACTTTTGACCTTTCATCTAATCTCCCCATTCCTATTTTTATTTCAATCAATGAATTCGTTTGCACTTCAATAAAAAAATAAAGAAACGCTTACATTCCATTGATTAAATAAGTGACTATAAAAGGATGAATCCTTTTATAGTCACAATCACACAAATTAGTGAATACGTTTGCATAAACTTATACTAACATAGCCAATTAAAATGAACAACACTTTTTTTGAAACTTGTATATACATTATCAAGAAAAACACAAGACAAAACCCTTGTGTTTATTTTCACTAGGTTTTAGAAATTAATCAAATAAGTTCTGTCAAATAATTAATTTGAAAACAACTCAAAAAAATTAAATTATAAACGTCAAAAAATTTTTTATACAAAAACCATAAAAGATACTCCGGTTGCCACAATTGTTCCTCGCCCTCTACATATAATTCAACATACCAAAAAAACTCCCGAATTCGCGAGTTTTTTGGTATGTTGAATTTTCACAAGTAAGTCTCTCTTGCTAATTTCTTTTTATTATGAGCGAGCTTTTTCTTTCTTAATTTGCTTACTTCTGAGCTGTCCACATGCTGCATCGATGTCAGATCCTTGTTCAACGCGGACACCACAATTAATTCCCTGATCCATCAATGTTTCATAAAATTCTAAAATAGCTTGTTTCGTGCTTCTTTGGTATTGGTTATGCTCATCAACCGGATTATAAGGAATTAAATTCACATAGGATAAGTGTCGTTTACTCCTGAGTAATTTGGCAAGTTCAATTGCTTCTTCCTTATGGTCGTTAACATCTCGAAGCAAAATATACTCAAATGTAATACGTCGGTTGGTTTTTTCTAGATAATAATCGATTGCTGGCATTAACTTTTCTAACGGAAATGCTTTGTTAATCTTCATAATCCGAGTTCGAAGTTCGTTATTTGGTGCGTGTAATGATACAGCTAAGTTAATTTGAATATCCTCGTCAGCAAAATCATATATTTTATGCGCTAGACCACTTGTCGATACAGTTATATGTCTTGCACCAATCGATAGTCCTTGTTGATCATTAACAACGCGGAAGAAGTCCATCATGTTGTCATAATTATCAAATGGTTCGCCAATCCCCATCACAACGATGTGGCTTACTCTTTCTTCTTTACCAACTTGGTCTAAATGGTGTTGAACATTCATAATCTGCTCGACGATTTCTCCACCAGATAGATCACGATTTTTTGTTAACAATCCACTTGCACAAAATGTACAACCAATGTTACAACCAACCTGTGTGGTAACACAAACAGATAAACCATAATTAAATCGCATTAACACCGTCTCAATTAGATTTCCATCTTGTAATTTAAACAGAAATTTAATTGTCCCATCCTTTGATTCTTGCTTTATCTCTGGGGTTAACGATTGTATATAAAAGTTATCTTCTAATAATTCAATACTTTCTTTATTAAGATTCTTCATCTGTGAAAAATCTGTTACTCGTTTCTTATACAACCAATCCCACACCTGTGCTACACGAAACTTTTTCTGACCTTTATCCGTGAACCAAGCTGTTAATTGATCAAATGTCATTCCATAGATGGATTTCTTTTCCATTTGTAACCCTCTTTTCAATTCTCGCCCTTAAAATTTCTACTTATCTATACTACCTACATTATGTCAATGTAGCAACCCGTTTAACATGAAAAAAATAATTTATTTGTTATTAGTTTCTACTACCTAGTTACTTTTATAAGTATTTTTTCTCATTATGTTCAGGGGATAAGTTTTGTTTCTAGGCAACATAACTATTTAAAGCGTATGACTTTACAACCATTTCAGAACAAGCGTATCATTTCTTATCAATAAGAGTAAAAGGAGACTAATGAATGACTTCGACCAACAACCTTTTTAATAATATTCCATTATCAGTTTTAGATCTTGCTCCTATAAATGAAGGAAGCAATGCTGGACAATCCTTTAAAAATAGTGTGGAATTAGCACAACATGTAGAAAGACTGGGATTTTACCGATACTGGATTGCTGAACATCACAACATTCCCGGAATTGCTAGTTCTGCTACATCAGTAGTCATCGGTCATATTGCTGGCGCTACAAATAGGATTCGCGTTGGCTCTGGCGGGGTTATGCTACCTAATCATGCACCACTTGTTATTGCCGAACAATTCGGCACTCTTGAATCAATGTATCCTGACCGAATTGATTTAGGTCTTGGACGCGCACCTGGAAGCGATCAAGCAACAGCTTATGCACTTCGTAGAACATTAAACAGTAGTGCGGAAGAATTTCCCGAGCAACTAAGTGAGCTTCAAAATTACTTCAGTGGTAATTCAACCGCTCGAGTTCGTGCATATCCAGGTGACGGACTAGCTCTCCCTATTTGGCTGTTAGGCTCAAGTGGGTTCAGCGCTCGACTAGCAGCACAAAAAGGATTGCCTTTTTCCTTTGCAAGTCACTTTTCACCTGATTATACATTACCAGCTTTGAAGATTTATTATGATAATTTTCAACCGTCTAAAATCCTAAAAGAACCTTATGCAATGGTAGCAGTAAACATTATCGCTGCAGATACAGATGAAAGGGCACAATGGTTAGCAACTTCACAACAGCAGCAGTTCCTTAGTTTAACAAGAGGTCAACCAACACAATTAAAACCACCTATTGATAACATTAACGATGTTTGGTCTGTCCATGAACGTGCAGCTGTTGAAAAGACGATTAAATCCAACGCAACAATTGTTGGAAATAAAGAGACAGTAAAACAAAAGCTGGAAAGTTTCTTAAACGAAACAAAAGCAGATGAGATTATAATTAATTCACAAATTTTCTATCAAGAAGACCGACTTCGTTCGTACCAAATTGTTTCAGAACTTATGGACTAATAAGAAACGCTAAAGTCGTGCCTTGGTCACCCTAGGGCAATAAGTCGAGCCTCTATGTGGTGCTTTTTCACGCAAAGAGGATTGACTAAAGTCGACCTCAGGCGGGGCATTCGAAATAAGCAAACCGCTTATTTACGGGTAGGCGCTGGAGCTAGACATCGAAGCGCAAAATTTTATACTTTCTTACACTAATTAAAAGGGCAACAATCTCAAGATTGTCGCCCTTTTAATTAAACTAGTACATCCTATTGTTGATCGATTATCTATACTTAAGGATTCGAACTATTTCCTTTAATTTTATCAAATGGTAATTCACTTTTTCTTTATTGGCATATAACAATACAACAAGTGCAACCTCACTAACAAAAAGTAAAAGCAAACTAAAAAGAAGACCGTCAAAAAATAGCGATTTACTGATGCCTACAGAATATAAAAACCAAACAAAAATTGCTAACACAGCTTGGAGTAAGTTAATCATCGTTGCCACTACAATATTAGATTCAAATAGGCCTGTTTCGTTGATCATATAATGAGCTGAGAAATAACTAACAAAAAAGGCAAAAATCATATAAAAAATAAATACGACAATAACAGCTTCAGCACTCAACAAAACTCCCCCTAACCTAATCATCCATATTGAACTATAAATAACTAACTAGTTTTTTGGACTATTTTAAAATACCTTTTCTGGTAAAACTTAATAGATTTTAAAAATATACTCTCTAGTTAACTATATGCAGTAAGTATTTGTATTAGCACATTATCAGCGACTTTTTTATTTAACATAAAAGAGACTACCCTCTATTAAAAGATGGTAGTCAAATTCAACTGTTTATTTTATCTTAGTTTAGTCAATTTCATAGTACTGTTTTTGCAATTGATTCAGTTCTTTACAATTTCTTTTACTCTTCCAACCTGTCCATCTTCAAGGCGTACTTTAATTCCATGTGGATGTGTTGGCGAATTTGTTAAAATGTTTTTAACGATTCCGCGTGTTAACTTCCCACTTCTTTGATCTTGTTTTAACACGATATCTACTGTATGCCCTGGCTGAATATTTTTACGGTTCTTACCATCCATATCTTCACCCCTATTCGCTATATTTTAAAAACATTACTTTCGATTAAACCAATCAGCGTGCTTATCCATATGGGCAAACGGTATGTCTGTGTCTACTTCTCCTATTACCCTGCTTAACATTATATCCTTATCCTGTAGCCATTCAAAGAAGTCAAATGTTGTCGGTTCTTGGTTACCACCTAAAACAAACCACGATTCCAATTGATTTGGAAAATAAGCTGAGGTATGAATAGTACCTGCCCAATTTTGATATTCGGTTGAAAAAACACCTTTACCTGTATCGTTGAACAAGCGAAACGCATCATAGGCTTGTTTAAATTCAGGTTGTTGACTTTGAATTACATCCATCCTCCGCTTGGAATCAACAAGATAATTTCGATTTTCCTTCTCCATAATTTCAAAATGATTTGTACAGACATTGGACTTTCGAACCTCAACGCCACGCGGTGATGCCTCTACAACATATGTTTCTCCAGTCTTATCATAAACGATGTAGCTAAACGAATGGCGATGAGGAATATTCTTCAGCATTTCAACTGCCTCTGCTACATTAGCACATTGTTCTAAAACAATTCTACCAATCATTCCGCAAATAAACCCATTTCCAGGTTTTTTACGGTGCATAAAATTATACCCCATTACCAGGCCCATTTCATTCATTCCATCCGATCGACCAGTAATACGCTGACTTGGTCCAATCGTTGCATAACCCTCATCTGTTGGTTTTAACAGCACATACCGACCTTCATATGTTTTTGGGTGATAATCGTAATTACGAATTAAATAATTATCACCTGTTACAATTGAACAACCTGAACGGACATAGTCTAAACGGTACCCACCAAATTCTGTTAACACTTGCTCAATTGGCCATTCTAGTGCATCTCTCAATCCCAACAACTCTTCCCATAAACTAGGGGCAAACGTAGTAATTGCTTGTTTCGCCTCAGATGGGTCAATTGCGAATCGCTTTTTTCGTACCTTCCATTGCTGCTCACGATTTTTAACTGTTAACGAATTTTTTAGTTCCTCACCTTGCTTCAATCCAAATTGATAGTGAGATCCGCGAAACTGTATGATATTACTATGTACTTGCTTCATCACATACCTCTTCTTAACTTTTTTTTATTTAGTTTAGATTAACGAAAATCATACCTAAAAATAAAGTATCTTGACTTAGATATATCTTTCATTTTAAAAACATACTTTTTTCCCGTTTAAGAATCAGTCCACAATCATGATTACTTTGGTTTGATTTATCCTTTCCATACTTCATTAACTTAAAAGCGAACCGATTTTTTAAAAATTTTTTAGTGTTATTTTTTTGACTAGTTAATACTTTGCCACTTTAGATATCATGAACTGCTTTTTTAACAATACGGATACATTTTATTGAATTTATAAAGCCACTTAAATTAATAATAAATTTTTTTGCTTGTCTTGTTGACTTATCGCTTTTTTTTGTTATAATAATAATTAAGCTATTTTGTTCGACAAACACTTCAAGTAAAACGCTACGTAAAGTTCTCGTTTTGAGGCAAGAGCAAGAATAGTAATACATTGTGTGGACGAACCACACTAGGAGGAAATATTTATGACACAAGGTACAGTAAAATGGTTTAACGCAGACAAAGGTTTTGGATTTATCGAAGTAGAAGGACAAGACGACGTATTCGTTCATTTCTCTGCTATCCAAGGCGAAGGCTTTAAAACACTTGAAGAAGGCCAAACAGTTTCTTTCGAAGTTGAAGAAGGTAACCGTGGACCACAAGCAGCAAACGTTCAAAAAGGTTAATTTGAACATTCAAAAGACGAATTCTTAATTGAATTCGTCTTTTTTTGTTTTAATATTAAACCTCTACATTACACCTACTAGAAATGTCCCCCATTATTCCTAAGCAACTAAATTCATCATTCTAAAGAAAGTATGCTTAGTTTGTTTAAACTAGGTAATTCAAAATATTTATTATTCTATTTTATTCTTTTCTTGAAAATGATTATTATGAACTTGTTTGTCAGAAGAGGAATAATAGGCAGTAGTTAACCTATAGACATTAGGAGTTTGTGCTGATCAATCAAAGACTTCTTAGTGATTCATTTTTTATGTTTTTAGAATTTAAATTAATATAAATATAATTAAAGAGACACCAAAAAGGTGCCTCTTTAAGCGATTATTTAAGTGTTACCGTAAGAACCTCTGTTTCTGATGTTTTTGCAGATTCATTTAAATCTTTCTCTACACTTTCAACTACTTCATCCATATTAGTAATAATCAAAGGTGATATTGTACTTGTAGCTTTTTCTTTGATGGTTTCTAAATCAAAGCTAACCAACTTATCTCCACGCTTGACCTTGTCTCCAGCCTTGACAAAAGCCTCAAAGCCTTCTCCGTCTAAACTGACTGTTTCTAAGCCAATATGGATTAGTAATTCTAAACCTGATTTCGTCTTTAGGCCAACAGCATGCTTGGTCGGAAAGACTTGGACAACCTCTGCATCAACTGGACTTACTACTTCACCATCCGATGGTTCAATTGCAATACCCTCTCCCATCATTTTTTGAGAAAATACTGGATCTGGTACATCAGTAATGTCTACTACTTTCCCATTAATTGGCGTTGTAACTCGTTCCACTACAGTTTCTTTTTTACCAAATATTTTTTTCAGCATGATAACACTCCTCAAGTTTTTTAATGCCTTCTTCGGGCAAAATCAACGAATCGAAACTTGTCTGGCCGATGCCTGGATTCTGTGTATTGAAACAAACTGGCATCATCAAAATAAACGTAGTTTTTAATTACAACCACATTATGAAAGCCGTCAAGATCCAGCAATTCCCGGTCTTCATCAGTCGGCTCTACAACAATAATTTCCTTTTTCGCAAAACTAATTGTTAGTTTTAATTCATTTTCCAAGTAATTATAAATGGAATCCTTACAAATTTCTTCCGTTAACGTTGGTACAAACTCCTCAATTAGATAATCCTTGTCGAGGATGATTTTTTCTCCACCAATTTCTCTTACCCTTACTACATGCCAAACGGATTTATCATCAGTTAGATTTAACTGTCGTTTGATATATGAACTAGGTTTAGTTAAAGATAATTGGCTAACAATTGTTTTAACTTTATCCATTTTATGGGAAAGTTCCTTGAAACTGACAAGTCCAGATACAGGAAAGTCAAATTTATCAATGTCAATTACTATAGAACCCTTCCCTCTAACCTTTTGAATAAAACCATTTTGAGATAGAAGGTTTAATGCCTTACGAATTGTTTCTCTTGATGTATCATAGAGAACTGTCATTTCATTCTCTGAGGGTAGCAGCGTATCAGGTTCCAGATCACCTATTTTAATTTGTTTAGCAATTTCATCATAAATTGATAAATACTTGTTTTTCATTGAAGATCCCCATCTATTATTTTAAGTGATAAACAATCGATTCATACGGTCTTAACTCAATTTGTTGTATGCTTTTTGATGAATCGGAATAGTTCGTTAACAACAATTCACTTGTATATCCAGCGACATCAACTGTCTTTGGTAATGTGAAGGTTGTCTCTCTTCCATAAAAGTTATTTATTACGAGTAATTTTTCTTTTTTATTGCTACGTATATAAGCAAAAATATCATCATGTTGTTCTAAAAGCAACTGAAAGTCTCCATTTGTTATAATATCGTACTTTTTCCTAAGCTTAATTAGCTTTTGATAATGATAAAAAATCGAATTTTTATCAGCAACTGCTTGTTGTGCATTAATTTCTTTAAAGTTTTTTGCAGTGTTAATCCAAGGATTACCCGTTGTAAATCCTGCATTTTGACTATCGTTCCACTGAACAGGAGTTCTTGAGTTATCTCTCGACTTTTGCTTAAGGATCTCAATTATTTCTTGGTCGGTTATTCCTTCTTTTTTCTTTAAGTTGTACATGTTTAATGATTCAACATCACGATAATCATCAATCTTATCAAATTTAGGGTTTGTCATACCAAACTCTTCCCCTTGATAAATATAAGGAGTTCCCTGCATCATGTGAATTGTGGTAGCTAACATTTTTGCGGATTTATTATGATATTGTTCATCATCCCCAAATCTTGACACCGCACGGGGCTGGTCGTGGTTGCACCAAAATAGTGCGTTCCATCCTCCACCTCTATTCATCCCAATTTGCCAAGTGGATAAAATATGCTTCAATTGATGAAAATCAAAATCTGCTTTGGTCCACTTTTTGCCGTTTGGATAATCCACCTTCAGATGATGAAAGTTAAACGTCATGTCTAACTCTTGTCGATCTGGATTCGAGTATTTAATACAATTTTCAATTGTTGTTGATGACATTTCACCAACTGTCATAATGTCATAGTTAGAAAAGACTTCATGGTTCATTTCTCGGAGAAATTCGTGTACTCTTGGTCCGTCCGTATAAAATTTCCGCCCATCTCCTGGTGCAACACTACCGTCATCGTCAGGGAAATCTTGATTCTTAGAAATTAAATTGATGACGTCAAGACGGAAGCCATCGACCCCCTTAGAAAGCCAAAAGTCCATCATCTGATAGACTTCTTTTCGCAAATCTTCGTTCTCCCAATTCAAATCTGCTTGAGAATCATCGAATAGGTGCAAATAATACTGTTCGGTATTTTCATCATATTGCCAAGCAGATCCACCAAACTTTGAATCCCAATTTGTTGGAGCTTCGCCTTCTTTACCGTCTTTCCATACATAATAATCTCGATATTGATTATCTTTTGATGTCAACGACTTTTGAAACCAATCGTGTTCTGTTGATGTATGATTAACAACGATATCCATAATAATCTTGATATCAAGCTGATGTGCTTCTTTTAATAATTGTTCAAAATCTCCCATCGATCCATACTGCTCGTAAATATTGTAATAGTCACTAATATCATAACCATTATCTCGTTGTGGTGATTTGTAAATCGGAGTTAACCAAAGGACATCAACACCTAGTTTTTTAAAATAATCGAGTTTTTCAATGATTCCTTGGATGTCCCCTGTTCCATTTCCTGTAGTATCGTTAAAACTCTTCGGATAAATTTGATAAACAACAGCTTTTTCCCACCATCTCTGATTCATGTTAAAGCACCTACCTGTTTTATTAATTAATAAACGGAATAGCAACCAACTAGTTGGTTGCTATTTCCTTTCCTATGTGAGTTGTTAAATTATTTACCTAGACGTTTATATGCATTAACACCCATCTTTGTTTTAGATAATGCGATTGTTAATGCAATTGGCACTACAATAGCTATCGTCATTGACAGGAAGAACATTGGCCAGAACTGAAACTGAATAGAAAGGAATCCTGGAATACCCCCTACACCAATCGAGTTAGCCATTACCCCGCTACCAACTGATACGATTGCCGCAATCGAAGAGCCAATCATCGCAGCTAAAAATGGGAATACATATTTCAAATTAATACCAAACATTGCTGGCTCTGTAACACCTAAATAACAAGAAATTGCAGCTGGAACAGAAACCTGTTGTTCTTTTTCATCTTTTTTATTTAAGAAGATCATCGCAACAACGGCTGACCCTTGTGCAATATTAGACAGTGCTATCATTGGCCAAAGATTAGTACCATCAAATTCACTCATTAATTGTAAATCAATTGCGTTAGTCATGTGGTGTAGACCGGTAATAACAAGTGGCGCATAAGCAAACCCAAATATCGCCGCAAATAACCACCCAAATGTAGACGTTAAACCTGAGTAAACAACATCAGAAATCCAAGAACCCATTGTCCAACCAATTGGCCCTAGTACGACGTGAGCAACTAATACTGCTGGAATAAGTGCAAAGAATGGGACAAAAATCATTGAAATTACATTCGGAATAACTTTACGTAACCCTAATTCAAGATATGCTAATACAAAACCTGCTAAGATAGCTGGAATTACTTGGGCCTGGTAACCAATCATTTCTACTTGGGCAAATCCAAAGTCCCAAAATGGAATTGCTTCAGCACCTGCAACGCCATAAGCGTTAAGTAGTTGAGGAGAAACTAGCGTGATACCTAAAACAATACCAAGAATTTGCGTAGTTCCCATTTTTCTTGATATCGCCCAAGTGATTCCGACTGGTAAGAAATGAAATATTGCTTCACCAATTAACCATAAGAACGAATGCACTCCAGCCCAAAATTGAGAAACTTCAACTAATGTTAACTCATTATCTGGTCCCATCATGCCGATCTCACCAATAACATTTCTAAAACCTAGAATAAGACCACCAACAACAAGCGCTGGAATTAACGGTGTAAAAATATCAGCAAGATGAGAAATCATCCGTTGAATAAAATTCATGTTTTGTTTTGCTACAACTTTTGCTTCGTCCTTTGATGTATCGCCAACACCAGCTATCTCCGTAAATTCATTGTAAAAGGTTGCAACTTCATTACCAACGATAACTTGAAATTGGCCCGCATTAGTAAATGTCCCTTTTACAAGGTCAATTTCTTCAATTTTTTCTGCATCCGCTTTGGCTGGATCATTAAGTACGAAACGCATTCTCGTCGCACAATGTGTAACTACCGAAATATTGTCACTACCACCTATGTGTTCCAGTAGTTCCTTAGCCGAATCCGTATATTTACTCATAACCATTTTCCCCCTTTTTTTAATAATAATTACCCAAATTTGTATATACAAGTTTTTGATTGCGTTTTCATTGTATCTTGTATATACAAGTGTGTCAATAATAAAATGACTTTTTTATTCCTTAAAATACCGTTCCACAATTAGAAGTACTCAATAAGCGATAACAAGCACAAGAAAAGCGCAAGGGTCTTGGTCATCACGACAAGCTTAAGTCGAGGCTCTAATGGTGTTTTTTAGCACAAAGAGGCTTGACTTAAGACCTCAGGCGGGTAGGTGCTGGAGGCTAGATACCAAATCACAAAAAAACAGCTGAATTTAATTAAGTAGTTCAGTTTTATCGAACAAACTGTCCATTTTAGTTTAACAGTTACAAATTATTGAAGAGTTGCAAATTAGAGTGTAAATTCGATTGCAATTTAAGAGACAAATGAGGGTTTTTTTTCACTTTAATAATTTCTAACTGTTTACAGTAAATAAATAAAAAAAGAACTTGGTTTTACCCAAGCTCTTACACTGTATTGTTCTTCTTCAACTAAAAAGATCCGTTTAGCTTAATAATTCAACTGACGTAAATACAAGAGAATTTCGTGCTCATTCATTTTTTTATAATTGTATTTACGGATCCTGCTGTCAATTTTCTTTTGTTGCTTATTTATTTTGGTGAAGACATTGATAATATGAAAAAATATTTCTTCCAAAATTCCTGCCCAACCACGGAATCCAAGTTGAAATGCCATTTCTTCTGTTTCCGTGAGTGGCAGTTGTGTCTTTTTCAAAAATTCGTCTTTAAAGTCTTTACAAATAATAATGTAAGATTCTTTATTCGTTAAGGCAAAAAGTAATTCTTCAGCATTTCTTGCTTTAAAGTAATCATCACTCTTTTTCAATTCCGTAATTCCCCCTAAAAAAATAACAATATCTTAATTAAAATTTAACTTTTTAACTAACTGTTCGTTGAATAAGCACATATTCCTTCAAGTTATATTCTCACATTATCATAAAATTACATTTTTAACCGCAAACCTAAAAATATTATTTAATTGCGTGTACAATTTCTAATGAAAAAAGCAGTTCATTTTGATGTACATTTTGTTATTATGTACACCGAAACAGAACTACTTAGAATTTAATCAACTGTTTTTTATATTGAAAACGTTAATTCTGATTTATACAAATAGTAACCTTAATGCTCCTATTGCTGCAAATGCTAAAATCAGTACTTGGAAAGTTTTTTGAGGTATTAAAGGCAAGACTTTTATACCAATAAATGCTCCTACAATAATTGTAGGAACTAACCATAGATTAAATGAAATCGAATCGAACGTTATTAATCCTAAGGAAATGTAAAATGGTACTTTTATTAAGTTAACAAACAAAAAGAACCAAGCCCCAGTTCCAACGAATTCCCGTTTAGGTAATCCTTTTACTAATAAGTAAACCGCCATAACACCACCAGCAGCGTTACCAATCATTGTAGTAAATCCTGCCAATACGCCCATTAACAGTGTAAAACTTAACGATTTGGGTAACAGCTGGTTAAATCTCTCACCTAATCGCTCTCTACTCACCTGCAAAATAATTAACGCAAGGACCAGTCCGCCAATAATCGGTTTTAACTGGTCGCTATTTACTTGGTCTAAAACAAAAAAACCAATAATTATACCAATCAATACCCATGGAATCAGTGAAACTAAATATTTCCAAACAACACTCTTACGATAATAAATAACAGCAAATATATCACCAATAATTAGCAAAGGAAGTAAAATACCCACCGATTCTTTCGCTGGGAATACATACATTAATATAGTAACAACCAATATACCAAGACTAGACACACCCGTTTTCATAAAGCCAATAAAAACTGCACTTAAAATAACAATCAACCATTGTAATAATGAAAGTTCAAACATAACCTACACCACATTTCGCATTTTATAGTAGTTATCTTTTTTTGACAAAAACGCAAGTCCTAAGGAAACGAATAATAGCATAAATTAATAGATTAAAGCGAAAAAAACTATTCATCATAGTTTCAAAGGTTGCTAGATTACTTAGTTAATCCAATTATTTTCCCTTTAAAACTAGATAGTATCCTTTAGAATACTTATCATGTCAACAGGTGCTTCTACCTCGAGAAATTAAAAGCGCCAAGGATTAGTATCAATCCTAAGCGCATTATAATTATGAGTTTAGTTTTTTAGGCTTTTTTTAATTCTTCTTCAAAGTAAAAAGTACTCGGATACTCATTAACAATATAAGAATATTTTTTCATATGCTTTACATATTGCCATTTAGAGATCGTTACTAACTCACCAGTCTTCTCAATATTTACAACTTCACCACTGTCGAACGCATTATTCATATTCTTCAAACGGGCACTCCCTTTCAAGTATAATTATATCACATTTTTAGGATTTTTTTGTTTATTTGTAATCTTTTTATATCTAAAAAAATCTACTTCAATTTAGTCAAAAACAAAAAAAAAACGATTGATCCATTTTTAACAGATGATAATTGCATTATTGATAAATAGGTTGTAATCTTATTTAAGATTTAGTTAGCTACTATAGATTTATCTGACTTATACTTATGCTAACTTCATCCAGTTTTGATAAGCAATAATCAATGTAGGGGGACATAATGACAAACTATAGAGCTTTATTTTTAGATATTGACGGAACTGTTTTAACATTTGATGATCGAATTGAAAACTCAACGAAGCTCGCCATTCAGCAAGTTCAAAACCAAGGTGTTGAAGTTTTTCTAGCAACTGGACGTCCAATCCACGAAATTGCTTACATAGCGGAACAATTGAATATTGCATCTTTCGTTGGTTATAACGGTGCTTTGGCTATTTATAAAAATCACAAAATTGTCAATGAAACAATGAGTCCCGATGTTGTCGAGCACTTCTCATCTGTTGCAAAGAAAAATGGACATGAGATGCTCCTTTTCACTAATCAAAAGAATTTGTTCCTTTCACTTGAATCACCAATTTCAAAAGAAATCATTGAATCCTTACATTTTAAAAATAACGCTGAATTAACGGTAACTGATTACCGGAATATACTGAGTATGTCCGTTGTTAACCTAGGAGAAAACGACTTAGATTTATATAAAACGAATGAAAATCTCCGCTTATCACCTGTTCATTCTGATGGAAAAAGAAACGATTACGACGTAATAAGAGAAAATGTTAACAAGGGGCATGCCGTTAAAAAGGTACTTGCACACCTTAATATTCCTTTAGAAAATGCGATTGCTTTTGGTGATGGTATGAATGATTTAGAGATGTTATCTGTTGTTGGAGAGGGTTTCGCAATGGGGAATGCACATCCACTTTTGTTTGAATACGCTAAGCACAAAACAACAGCTGTCACAGACTCAGGTATTTTCAATGGATTAAAATCGTTAGGATTAGTTAAGTAAGTAGTCAGAAAAGTAAAGGACCGTTTTTTTAAAAAAACGGTCCTTTTGATTTTAATTGATATTCTCTTTAAACCATTCAGCAGCTGCTGCCGCTTCAGTTTGAGTTAACTGGTGTCCATTTTTCTCCCAGTGTACTTGAACTTTTGCACCAACCGCTAGAAGAAGTTCCTTTAAATCTTTCGTTTCTTGCGCTGGACAAATCGGATCGTTTTCCCCTGCTGAGATAAAAACTGGTAACTTAGTCAAGTCAGGTAACTCTATGCCACGTCTCGGTACCATTGGATGATGTAGGATAGCACCCTTCAACGCGTTTTGATAATGGAATAATAAGCTTCCTGCAATATTTGCACCATTCGAATAGCCAACAGCTACAATATTGTTACGATCAAAGTCATACTTTTCTGCAGCTTCATCTAAGAAATCATTTAATTCCTTTGTGCGAAAGATTAAGTCTTCTTCATCAAATACTCCTTCTGCAAGACGGCGGAAATATCTCGGCATCCCGTTCTCTGATACATTACCACGTACACTTAAAACCGATGATGATGGCTCAATAATATCACCCAGTGGTAACAGATCCTGTTCAGTACCTCCAGTCCCGTGAAGCAGTAGTAAAACTGGTTTAGTTTTGTCTGATCCTTCTTTAAATACATGTTTCATTATATAACCTCCACCTGTTTCGACATTTTTAATGGAGCTAGTCGAATTATAAATTTCTGAATCAACATGACAAATCAATTATCTCGAATTAAAGGCAATTATAAAAGCGTAGCTATTTTTTGTCAATTTGTTAGCTTACTCTTCATACTATATCAACAAATACTCCTCCAAAAATGGACGGTTACAGTTCAGTTCCTAAATTTAACACCTTGATATTGATTACTATTTTTTAAAAAAAGAGAGAATTAAACAACCAATCAGGTAAACAATAAAATACGCAAACCTAGTTCAGTTATTTTAATCTCTATGTGGTTTTTTACCAGGAGATAACAGAAGATTAGCGATTGGGAGAAATTGAACCATGTTGCGTGGGTGGATACCAATAATATTTAGAATTAAACAAAAGAATGGGGAGTGTGTAACTATTACACACTCCCCATTCTTTTTAATGTACTTAAAAACATATTAAGCAACGCTCCCTGACATGTCTGATTTATTTTTATTTGTGTTAATCTTACGACCTAAAACCTTAAATCCTAGATCACGAACAATTTCTTCAATCTCAGTGAATTGGATAACAGTCTCTTCATAAACTACCTCTACCTCATCAGAATGGTATAGTACCTCTACTCCAAATACCCCAATCAGCTTTGGCAGAGCATTCTCGATTTTATTAATGTAACTAGGACAAGTTAATTCTTTTAATTGAATTCTAACTTTCTTCATAATTCTCCTCCTATTCAATTTAGTTTATCGTTTAAAAAAATGGAATAAAAATCTTAGTTGATTTTAGGATTGCGTTTCCTTGTTAAGCTCGGAAAATAAGTTACTTTACACTATTCGATTCCTAATTCTTTATTATGAAACACGTGATTCAATTCACAATGTTTCATCTTCCAATTCGGCTATTGTAATTCTAATTATATCATTCCTCACAATAGTTGTGAACACGTTCACAAAATTGTACTATTTAAACTTTATCTTATAGCTATTTAAATTGAAAAGGACTTGCAAAACTAATGGTCACGATGACCATGTAGAAAGAAATAATTCCTTTGATTCCTATTAATATTTCAAAGCGAGATTCAAGATTGTTAACTGGGGAATGTTCATTGGCTATACACGAAGAGAATTTGCTTGTTCGTGGTGGTATCCCTAAAAGAGTAAGCACAAAAGCTTCGCCGAAGCGAGACGTGGCTAACCTAGTACTTAGTCTATCTTGCAAAGAACAGTAGCTTTTCTTAAGCTTGTCGTGGTGAGCACTAGGAAAGCAATTCAGAATTAATAAATAGAGAATCTTTGGTGCATGCAAAAAATGAAACTAACAAACATATGAAGTTTTACTATGTTACCTAGAATGGTCCTAAGGGCTAGCAAAGCATTGAAATTTTGCGGCGACATCGCTAACAAAGGAGGAATAGATTCCGTTAAAATAGCTACCATAGCAAAATGGTTAAACATCCCCTCCGACTTTGTATCATCAGATTAAAGGGTTAACTGAGTTACATGAACAACTTGCTTTCTATGGACTCAGAGAAAATTTAACGAACAATAAACGATGCAGTTTATAATAAAAAGGGTATGGAAGTAGATGGAAGGATTCGGACTATCTCATGATTCAGATGTGAGTTTTATCTACGTTATTAATACTTACTTGGCAGGTCACTAACACTTATGATTCTAGTGTTATTTACATTATATGGCTTGCTGTTTAAAATATGATATCACTTTATTACCATTAATTAAGAAAAAACATACAAAACTCATTCAAATGTGTCCCCTTAGATTCTTTCTCTAATTATATCAATAGCTCGATTTATTTCCTCTTTTGTCGTGGTCCTACCCAAACTAAATCGTATCGCACCTATTCCTACGTGTTCCTTAATTCCCATCGCCTTTAATACAGAAGATAGTTCGATGTTTCCTGAATGGCATGCTGAACCAGTTGAAGCAGCGATTTCAGGTATTTTACTGAGAATTTCTGCTCCCTCTACACCTATAAAACTAACACTGAGTGTGTTGGGTAAACAATAATCTAACCGAGTATTTAATACGACTTTTTCACCATAGATCTTTAACAATTCATTCCAAAAGTGATTCCTTAGCTCACGGATTGAATCAGAATGACTTAGATACTCAGTTGCGAGTTCACAGGCTTTACCTAAAGCAACGATGTATGGTGTATTTTCCGTACCTGCTCTTCTTCCTTGTTCATGACCTGCTCCATGAATTAAAGGAGAAATTGGTGTGCCTCTTTTAATGAAAAGCGCGCCGATACCTTTTGGCGCATATAGTTTGTGCCCTGCGATAGAAAGCAAATTTACTCCCATTCGATCAACATTAGTTGTAATCTTCCCGATTGATTGAGCTGCATCGGTATGAAATAGAATACCATATTGTTTAGCAATCTCCCCTATTTCATCAATTGGTTGGATAGTACCTACTTCATTATTTGCGTGCATGACAGAGATTAAGATTGTTGTATCTTTAATTTCTTGTTTTATTTGCTCCGGGTTGACTCTTCCATAAGAATCAACCTCGAGATAGCTAACCTCGGCACCAATTGACTCTAAATACTTACATGGCGCTGTAATTGCAGGATGCTCTATCTTGGTTGTAATAATGTGATTGCCTTTTTGTTTTAGACTTGTATATACCCCTTTTAATACATGATTATTGGCTTCACTGCCTCCACTGGTAAAAACAATTTCATCCGCATGGCAACCAAGTAATGAGGCAACCTTTCCTCTGGCGTTATCTATGACTTCTTTTGCATCTTGACTTGCCCAATGTCCCGAAGAGGGATTTCCAAATTGGTTAGTGAAATAAGGGATCATTTCATTGACAACTTCTTGATCAATCGGTGTGCTTGCATTGTGATCTAAATAAATATTTTCCATGGTATTCCTCCTCGTAAGCATATAACTTTTGTTAAACGATTACGTTATTATAATTATTATAAAACTTTTTGTCTAAAAATAGAGGGTATTTATTGTTATTAGCCTAATTAATATCATAAATAAACTATTGAAAGGGGAGAAAATGATGAGAAACACCTACTTTTTTACAGGTTTTCCTGGATTCATCTGTTCTTCACTAATCAAACAATTACTTCTTAAATCTAGTAATGAGATTGATCACATTTATTTGCTCGTATTACCTGATTTGAAACAAAAGGCTGAAGAAGAAGTTGAAAGAATTATAAGTTCGAATAATAGTATGAAAGAAAAATTCACAGTCATACAAGGTGACATTACCGCAACTAATTTAAACTTGACGACTGAAATAAATAGACAATTAAGTGAAACAGTAACTCATGTCTTTCATTTAGCAGCGATTTATGACCTAGCTGTCCCAAAAGATATAGCTTATCAGGTTAATGTTAACGGTACAAACCAGGTTAACAATTGGTTACTTTCACTAACAAATCTTAAGCGTTACATCTACTTTAGTACCGCATACGTGGCTGGAACGCGTGAAGGAGAAATTTTAGAAACAGAACTGGATGAGGGCCAAACATTTAAAAATCACTATGAACATACTAAATTTGAAGCAGAAAAATTAGTAAGAAAGATAATGGATAGGGTTCCTACAACAATTATCCGCCCTGGAGTTGTGAAGGGAAATTCAATTACTGGCGAGACAATTAAATTCGATGGACCTTATTTCATATTAAATATGTTTGAAAGTCTGAGATTCTTACCTATTATTCCTTTTTTAGGGACTAGTAAGGCTGAGGGTAACTTTGTCCCTGTCGACTATATTCTACAGGCTACCATTTACCTTGGTCACGCAGATATAGGGGTTGGCAAGACATATCATTTAACAGATCCAAATCCTTATACGATGCAACAGGTTTACCAAATGATAATGAAACAGTACCTTGGTAAGAAACCGGTTGGAAGTATTCCTCTTCCAATAGCAAAAAGTTTCTTATCAATCCCTGCAATTAGAAAGTGGTTAAAGGTAGAAAAACAAGCTTTAGACTACTTTACTTGTTTGACAACATATGATTGTTCACAGGCTCAATCGGATTTAAAACAAGCTGGGATTAAGTGCACTGACTTTAAACAAAGTCTAGAACCAATGGTGACTTTTTATGCCAAACATAAAAAAGATAGCGATAAGCATATTAAAATTTCGTAACGGAATAAAGTCCTTATGTCTTCTGAAGATATAAGGACTTTACTCATTTGTAAACCACTTAGTTACAATTTAATTTCATGCTCTGCCATTCCGATCCAAGAAATGTTTTAAAGCTCCAAGCATCCCTGCATCGTTTTTGTGTTTACAGATCTCAATCGGAACAGCTAAGTCATTCCAAGATTGATTCTGATTCAAGTGACTTTTCAATCTATCTAACAAATCTTCACGAGCACTGACTCCACCGCCGATCAATATCTTTTGGGGATTTAGCGTCGCAACTAGGTTGAAAATCCCGTTACTAATATTTCTCAACCAATAATTTATTAGCTCCTGTACATTTTCATCCTGCTCAGCTTCAGCAAATATTCGTTCACCCTCTACGATTACACTCTCGTTGATACTCTTCAATTTCTTATAGTCTTTGATCAAACTGCCAGTCGAACCATTAAAATGCCAAAGCTCCTTATCGGTGATTCCATTTTGAGTTACCATAAATCCAAATTCCCCACCTTTATAAGAATGGCCATGGACTATTTTATTGTTGATGACTATTCCTCCACCTATTCCAGTTCCAACGGTTACACATATAAAATTTTCGCAATCTACTGCATTACCGTTCAATTTTTCGGCAAGAGCTACACAGTTTCCATCATTCTCCATTTCAATTGGAAGTGTTATTCTTTCTTCCAAATATAACCTCAAGTTTTTGTCGTTAAGTACTGTTATCGAACCAGCAGTTTCTGAGTATCCCGTCTCTACGTTTATAAATCCAGGCATGCTGATACCGATGCCGCTTATTTCATATTGTTTGATATATACATCTATTATTTGAATCATATCTTCTACAAATCTATTTAAATTCGTACGATCCGTGCGATATTTATTCTTTGTGACAAAGCTACCATCTTCTAATATCACAGCATGCTTAACATTCGTCCCGCCAACATCGATTGCTATATATTTTTTCATAAGTAAACCTCCCTCGATTTATTAAGGAAACCGCTTTCCTAATAATTATATTATAATACTTTTCGCTTAATTTTTGATATAAATTTTTAAATAATTTTATAAATCGAACTATCATTATACAAAATAAAAAGGAGAGCGATTGAAATTTAGCTCTCCTTCTTTTCTTAGCTATATAATTTTCACTATTTAACGATTACCTATGGGGCCAACAACCTTCGAAAAACGCCCATACATATCAAATTCGTTCATCTTCAAATCGTTCTAATGCTTTGTTGTTTCCAATCATTACTAAAATATCATTTAAATCAATTCGTGTATCAACAGAAGGTATGATTGAAATCTCATCTTCACTTTTTTTAATTGCTACAATTGTACATTTATATCTATCTTGAGCATCAAGTTTACTTAAAGTTTTTCCAGCTATTTTGCTACTAGCTATAATTTCAACAATACTAAAATCCTTTGATAACTCTATGTAATCTGTTACCTTGTCCGAACTAATATGATGAGCTATTCTCCTAGCCATATCACGTTCGGGATGGATAATTTTATCAGCACCTATTTTTTCTAATACTTTTTGATGGTAATCGTCGCGAGCTTTTACCCATATTTGATTAATTCCAATTTCCTTAAGAATCAAGGTTATTAGGATACTTGCCTGGATATCCTCTCCAATACTCACAACCACACAATCAAAATTACGAATACCAATTTCTATTAATGCTTGCTCGTCTACTGCATCCAATTCTACTGAATGGCTGACCACCGAATTATATTCTTGTACTCTTTCCGCATCTTTATCTATCGCTAACACTTCAATACCAATACTAGTCAATTCTTTACATAGGCTTCCACCAAATCGTCCTAAGCCAATAACAACAAACTCTTTATTTGATTTCATTTATTTCCCTTTCTTTCTTAAAACTGATTATAGGTCAATAGTAAATAAGTATTAAAAACTTTAAATTACGTACTTTACATACAATAAATCATTTTATTAGTTTATACAACACAGAATTAATTATAAGTATTCCTTTCAAAAAAATAGCATTTCAAATTAGTAGTCGTCATAGTTAAAATCTAATTTTCTATCAACTATTTTTTCTATGGTTAATAGTCTTCTTATAATTTTATCCGCTCTCTTTTTATGATAAAATTATTTAAACTTACCTGAGGAGAATTTGATGAGCAAATATAAAATTTTATTTTTAGACATTGACGGAACAATACTACAGCCTGACCACACAATTCAAGAATCGACGATAGACGCAATCAACCAAGTTACAAATCAAGGTATTGAGGTTGTTCTCGCGACTGGCCGACCACTTCATGAAGTCTCAAGTATTGCCAACAAGCTTAATATCAGGTCATTTATTGGATATAATGGAGCATTTGCAACATATAAAAACAAAAATATTCTCGACAAACCAATGAGCCCCGATACAATTAAATTTTATTTGGAGGTTGCTAAAAAACATGGTCATGAAATAGTTCTTTATACGAGAAGTAAAAATACTTTCACAACAATTGATGCACCAGTAGTTAAACAATTTATTGATTCATTCAAACTAGAAAAAAATGAACCCTTTTCTAACGATGTGATTGATGAGATTCTAGGAATAACATTAATAAACTTAAACGAAAGTGAACCATCTCTTTATTATACAAGTGATGATATTTACTTTTCTCAAGTAAACGTTCCAGGATTAACGCATAGTTACGATGTAATACGCGAAAATGTTAACAAAGGTCATTCAGTTAAAGCGATTTTAGAACACTTAGAAATTCCTAAGGAAAGCGCAATCGCCTTTGGTGATGGAATGAATGATAAGGAAATGTTGCGATACGTTGGAGAAGGATTCGCGATGGGTAATGGACACCCTGATATCTTTCAATATGCAAAACATAGAACAACTGGTGTTACCGACTCCGGTATATTTAATGGGTTAAAAGCTCTCAACTTAGTAAAGTAATATTATTTGAATTTACCTTATGCAGCAATTGTTGCATAAGGTCATCCCAACTATTTGCGGATGACAACTTTCAAAAAATCAGTATTATGACGCTGGATTTGGACGCAGCCTAACCTTGTCAAAAATTATCCACTCAAAACCAATTTATAATTTCCTAAGCAATAAATAAGCATAAAAAAGCCAAAATACGGGGATATTTTGGCTTTTTTATGCTAGCAAATACGTAGCAGACACCTTATCAAAATAAACGGAGAGTAAAGAAATTTCTCGTTAACACATTGATCTCTATCTTTACAAATTAAATTTAACATAGTATTGGAAGTTCATCATTATTTTTGTAAGAGTTTCTTACATGTTTTTTTAAAAATTCACTTATTTTAATATATATAAATAAATTGTAATTATGAAATTGACTCTTATAAGTCATTAAAAATGTCTTTTCGTATTCGAATAAATTATTACTAGTCGGTTAAATCAAGCCTGTTTTAGTTATAAATAGTCTCTAGCCCTCAACCATTACCATAAATGTCATAACTTATAGTAATCAAGATAATAAGGTGGTGATTTCAAGTGAGTTACTATGATGGTTATGATGCTGGTGCTGGATATGGCGCTGGAGGCGGTTTTGCCTTGATTGTCGTCCTATTTATCTTGTTGATTATAGTTGGCGCATCTTTCTATTAATAAAAATTTGTACCACACCTCTTGTAAAATAACAGAGGAAGTTTAACCTTCCTCTGTTTTGAAAATGGATAATACTATAGCTTTATCATCACCAAGTACTATAAATTATGATAGTATAGAATAGAAATTACTTCAGAGGTGAGTTAAAAATGGAAAAAAAACAAGAAAAGAAACTATCAGGGTTACATACATTCGTAGCATTACTATTGCTTTTTATGGCTGCAGTTACTAAAACAATAGATCCATTATACTTTATAGCTGTTTTTTTCTTTTATCTAGCTTTAGTACAACTCCTTTCAAAAAAAGGAATCAAATTAATTATTTTCTATAGCTTATTAGCAGTATTTATATGGATTTGGGCTGCTATATAAAAGGATGATGCCAGTTGAATTAATTATTCACTCTCTTTTGTGGTGATAAATACTTCGTGAAATAAGCGCCTAGTAGTATCAAACAAACGGTTAAAAACCAGCTTATTATTCCCAAGAAATTAAAAAAGTAAGCTACGATATTAATAATAGCAATTAAATAAAAGCAAATGGATGTTAGAGCACTTTTAAACCCTCTAACAGCTGACTGTTGTCTTTTTTTCATATTAAAATATAAAGAGAAAAACAAAATGATAATCAACAACAACCATACGAAAGTGAAATTCAAGTTAAAATCCCTCCTTTTTAAACGGCTTTCCTCTGCGTGTAAGTTATTTAATTAAATGATAAGGTCTTTTTTCATATAATATTGATTGTGCCCCTTTGGATGGTCCTCCACAATCCCGATTACCTCGTATCCTAGTTTTCTATAAAAACCGGGCGCTTGGAAACTAAATGTATCCAAAATAATGAAACGACAACCTTTAACAATTGCCAGTTCCTTTATTTCATTCATTAACGTGCTTCCGTATCCGTAGTGTCTGAGTTCCTCTTTTACCCACAAGAAATCAATGTGCATATGAAACCAGTACATCGTTGCTGTAACACCACCAACTATGTTTTCTTCATCGTCTCTTAAGACAAAACTAGTATTCTCAAATGGCGTTTTAGATTCTTTGGACAACTGTTGTAGATTATGTTCAATAACTTTTTTCTTTATAAAGTCACTATCTGCTTGAACCCATTGTTTATCAATTTTCATATAATTCCTCTTTTACCATCGATTTTATCATTCAATCTATCAGCATGTTATTTTTAGTTTTTCATTATAGCCAGAAAACACGAAAACGCGGGTGGGGTAGGCGCCGAAGCCGGACGTGGCAAAGCTTAGGAATTAATTGCCTAGACCATAAAAAAAGCGTCCTGTTGGACACTTAGAATTTAAACATACATTGTAAGGCTGATTTTTCATGGTAATTAATCTGGTTTTTAAGGTTGGATTTGGACGGTTGATTACTATCTTCTTCCAATGTCATTTTCAACTTCTGGAATTTTACGATGTGCCAGTTGTATTTCATACGAAAATATAATTTCTTCATATTAATCTCCTTCAAATCCATAAACCGACGGAGTCCGTATTCGGGAACTGGCTAGCATAGTCATTCAAGACGTTAGCTCCTATAGCTTTGCGTCACCACTTTTCAGCGATTTTGCCATTTCGTACAATTTATGAAGTAGTATATTATACATTCTATTATCCTAGATAATAAGGAGGTTGATAATAGTCTTTTTCGCTCATTTATTTACCAATAAAATACATCAATGACGCTAAACTTATGAATAATGTACCAAAAAAGACACTCCGAAGAGCGCCTAAAAGATGTCATCAACTGGTTATAACCTTCCATTCTATAGTAACCGGCTACCATAGATTTCCGTAGGCCCTTGGCTTTGCGTCATTGTTTTTCAACAATTTTGCCCTTGTATAGGTATGGGAATTATTCATATCTAATTCGATTATACTTCCGTCTAACACTAGTAGTAGTTCGCTCTAACTTCTTTCCTATATACTCAAAGTTAGTACCAGTAGACAGTAAATGTAACATGAGTTTGACTTCGTCCGTCGTCCAGGACTTGTAATTATTCTTCTTTTTGATCAATCTTTCTTTTTCTACCCAATTTGGTTCAGGAACAATAGTTTTTTGTTCAATTTTCGAGAAATCAACCTTATCTTTATTAGCAAATGCCCAAACCCAAAATTGTTGCTGACTAACAAAATAAAATTTCCTAGTTGATCTTGTTATCCTTCTTTTACAAGGCAGTCCATGATTTTCTATCCACAATTTAACCGTTTTAGCATCTACTTGTAATAGATTACTAAGCTGGTGCATGGTAAGATCTCCAGAAAATGATTTTGTATTTGCTAATCCTAAACGCTTCAATTTCAGTACAACGGCCATTTCTGTTCGCTCTAGTTTATTAGCCATTGTTGAAATTTTAACTAAACCAAGATTCTCTCTAATATATTGAACTTCTTCCTCAGCCCACTTCTTTCTTCTCATGATTAACTCCTTTTCATTCTTAAAATTCTAAGAATGAAAGGCTAACTCATGATGACACTTATATGCAATATACCATTGAATGAATAAACATTAAACTGCGTTAGAGAAAAAACTCTTTTAATTGACATAATTAGAATGAGGTTCTTATTAATAGTTTAAACGTCAGGTATAATCTAACGTTCATCTCATAAAATTTACTAATGATGGAGGTGAGAAAATGATCTCTTTTGCTAGTGGCCAAGCTGCATGGTCAAGCTTGCATAAGGATATTTGTATTATCATTGGTGAGAGTAAAGAACCTGATCACTCCTACTATGCGGTTATGAGAAAAAAACAAGTTGATGATCTTGTTATACATTTAATTAATCAACGATATTTAAGTGCCTACGTTTACCGATGCGGAAACTGTAAATCAGAAATAGATAGTTCTATTGATCAAACGTGTGCCATTTGCGGCTGGGTAATTTGTTCGAGTTGCGGTACTTGTAAAAGCAAGAAGTGTGAATCAAAAGGTTTCCTGCTCGGAAGTCCAAATGGAATATTTTAATTTTCATCAAGTAAAGGAGGGGACGATAATGCTACTATTAATACTACTTGGATTGCTCGCGATTATAGCGATAATCTTTTTATTCTTTCGGAGAAGTCAAGACACGATTGTTCAAACAATTGCCTTTAATAAATTTTTAGATTATAAAACGAATGAACAAGTTGTTAATTCAAAAGACGATGATAAGGGGGTAATTGACACCATAAATGATTTTTTTGATGGACCTGGTGGCAATAGCGGAGGCGGTGACTCTGATGGTGATGGTGGAGATGACCTTTAGATTTATTCAATCAGGATTATATATCAAACAGATTTAACTAATTTTAATATAGATAAATCTGCCTCCGCTACGTACTCATCGAATAGCCAATTTATTATTTCCTTTTCTAAACTTAGATAATATAACTGCTACTGTGATTAATCCTGCAACTTCACCGTGGAAATATTAAAAACTGCAACCGCCACATCATAACAACCAATAATATATGCTGCATCCTCTTCTCGACTTAAGGGGCATTTAATGATCACATCAGTTATTGAAGTCAGGCTTGCTGAAATTCTTAAATGAATACCTTAAGAGCACAAGTGACTTTGGTACTTACATACCATCTCGATGGGTGAGCATAGATTGGTCACTCATGGTAAAATAGGATAAATAAAGTTAAAAAGAGGTGTATGTATGACTAAAAGGAAAATAGTTATTGCCGAGAATCTTAATCAAGATCTCCTTAGATTAATCAAAGAGGCTATTCCTGATTGGGAAATCATTGCGGGTAAAGAAAAAAAATCTTGGGAAAACCATGTACATGATGCAGAAGTGATTGCTGGTTGGAAAAAAGAAATGGAAAGTCCCTGCTTAGCATCAGAATCAAATTTACAATGGATCCAAAGTTGGAGCGCAGGTGTGGATAGTTATCCTTTAGATGCAATAGCTGAAAAAAATATTCATTTAACTAGTGCCAATGGTGTACATGCATTTCCGATATCTGAAACAATCTTCGGTCTTATGTTAGCGTTAACAAGAAAAATTCATACATATGTCCAGAATCAAAAGCTAAAGCAATGGAATCACGCTGGCTTAAATCTCGAAATGCACGAAAAAACGATTGGCATTCTAGGTATCGGTGCTATTGGAAAAGAAACTGCTAAGATTGCTAAAGCCTTTGGCATGAAAGTAATCGGCGTTAGACATTCTGGAAAACCGGAACAAAATGTAGATCGAATGGTCACAACGGACTATTTAAACGAAATTCTACCAGCCTGTGATTATGTCGCCGTAACTTTACCACTTACTAAAGACACTTATCATCTTTTTGGCGAAGAACAGTTTAATTTAATGAAACAATCAAGCTTTTTTATTAATATTGCACGTGGTGAAATAGTTGATGAAAAAGCCCTAATTGATGCTCTTGATAATAATAATATTGCCGGTGCTGGACTAGATGTATTTGAAACCGAGCCATTGGAGAGGGAAAGTCCGTTATGGGATTTTGAAAATGTGATTATCACGCCACATTCTGCAGGTTCGAATGAGCATTATGACAAGCGTGTCGTAAGTGATATACTTATCCCTAATCTGTTAAGCTACACAAACGGGGAAAAACCGTCCATTAACTTAGTTGATTTTTCAAAAGGTTACTAACAAATAGGGTCAAATTTCCTTTGTGGAATTTGACCCTATTGCAACCTCTTTTTCACTTAACATTAAATTTAGTTGATTTCTAACACAAGCACTGACTTTGCCGGGATCGTGAATCTAATTTTATTCTCCTCGACTTTGAAATTCTTAAATTCAGTCGGTTTAATATTCTCTGGTTGTTCAAAAGTATTATGTGCGTTCATCTTATCAGAAGTTAGCACGCGTCCTGTCACCGTCGAGCTACTTTTGACACCTTCTATGTCTAATTGAACTTCTTCATCTTTGTTAGGATCTATATTACAAATAGACACATTTATTTTGCCAGACTCATCCTTTGATGCTGATCCATTAAGCATAGGTAAACGTTCTTCACCATAGCTGTAAAAAGGACTACCAATGTTAATAGGAAGTAATGTTTGATCCTGATGTACTTTATACATTTCAAAAACATGATAGGAAGGTGTAACAATCATCTTTTCCGCTTCTGTCAGAATCATCGACTGTAATACATTGACCACTTGAGCAATATTTGCCATATGAACACGATCAGAGTGGTTATTAAAAATATTTAAGTTAATTCCAGCAATAATCGCATCCCTCAATGTATTTTGCTGATATAAAAAACCAGGATTTGTGCCCGGTTCAACTTTAAACCAAGTGCCCCACTCATCAATAATAATCCCCACTTCTTTGTCTGGATCGTATTTATCCATAATAGCCGAATGGTTAACAATAATTTCCTCAATTTTCATTGTTCTTTTGATATAATCAAACCATAATTCTTCATCAAATTCAGTAGCTAGTGTGTAATTTGCTCGATTACGTGTGTAGTAATGTAGACTTAAGCCATTCATTTCAGGTCGATGATAATCCCAAATATTTTCAATAATTTCGTCTGGAACAGGTTCATTACTTCCCATTCCTTCTCTCATCATCACTTCTGTCCAGTGGTAATCAGCTTCTTGAGGTCCACAACCAATTTTATAGATTTCGTTTCCTGATAAATTCTTGACATATGTTTGGTAATTACGGTATTTATCAGCATAATACTCTACACGCATTTTTCCACCGCAGCCCCAATTTTCATTACCAATCCCAAAATATTTTAGTTTCCACGGCTTGTCTCGGCCGTTTTTCTTTCTCAATTTGGCCATCGGTGACTCCCCGTCAAATGTTAGGTATTCGACCCATTCTTGCATCTCCTGTACCGTTCCACTGCCGACATTACCACATATATATGGTTCGGTATCTAGTTGTTCACATAAATCCATAAACTCATGGGTACCAAAATGATTATTTTCTGTCACTTTACCCCAGTTTGTGTTTACGATAGTCGGTCGGTCTTCACGTGGTCCAATTCCGTCCTTCCAATGGTACTCATCTGCAAAGCATCCACCAGGCCACCTTAAATTTGGAATATTAATCTTTTTCAATGCTGCCACAACATCATTTCTAATTCCACGTGTATTCGGAATCGGAGAATCTTCTCCTACCCAAATTCCTTCATAGATACACCGACCTAAATGTTCAGCAAAATGTCCATATATATGTTTACTAATTGTTTGGCCGCAATTATTCTTATCAATATTAATCATTGATGTCATTTACTATCACTCCTGTATTTTATAGTTTATTACCTTAGTACAAGTACATTTACTGAATGAGGTGCAACGTTAATTGTTAATCCATCATCCTTTATCGGAATCTGCTTTTCGTCAATTGAAACCTCATTCGGATGCTCAACGTCATTATAAGCATCCTTAGAGTCAGCTAAAACACTATACAACTTGGCTTGATTAAAAGAAGAAAGTTGATTCGTCCTAAAAGTGACTTCTTTCGCCTGATCAGGATGTCTGTTAACGATTGAAATACTAACTTGACTATCTTTCTCCTGTTTTGTAGCAACGATATCAAGACTTGGTATATCGATGGCGTTTCCTTCTTTTTCCACAGTAAATGAATCAGAATAACTTACCCATGAATCAATCACTTGGTCTCCCATATATTTTGTGAATAGCTCAAATACAAAATAGGTAGACCGCAATACAATACCATCTGGGTGGGTGAAAATAGCTCCTCTAGTGTTAACGGTTGGTGAAAAATTAGCCATGCCTACCACATCGCAATGTTTCAAACACTGGTTTAAGAAACAGGCAGTAAATACTGCATCAGCCATTGTATAACTAGCATTTAAATCATTTTTATCTCGTGGAGATAAATAATCTTCAGTAGCAGAGTTTACATGTGGATGATGCCATCCTCTTAAATTCCATTCATCAAAAGCAATACGAATCTTTCCAAGGTAGCCCAATGAACCAAGAATATGCTTTGTCTTTAAAATCGGAGGTTCAATTTCTAATGTATATGTCATACAAGTTTCATAGTCCGATAACTCATTCGATTCATTTAGCGTATCCCAGTATCCATGAATGGAGATCCAATCTAAGTATTTACCCGCTTCTCTCAAAAGATTAAGATTCCAATCAAGATCAGATATACTTGCTGCAAAAAGCTCAATCGAAGGGTCCACACGTTTCATCATTTTTGCAGATTCGCGCACAAAGCGGCCCCATTCTTTTAGATCTTTCGCGCCCATTTCCCAATCACCATAGTTTTCATTGCCGATGCTCCAATACTTGACATGGAACGGGTCTCTATGTCCGTTTTCAGCGCGTAAATTAGCCCATTTTCCTTGGTCCTTTAGGTTGCAGTATTCGACCCAGTCACTCATATCCTCTGACGAACCAGTACCTGCATTCGTACAAATATAAGGTTCGGCACCTATCTTTTTAGAAAAAGAAACAAATTCATCAGTACCAAACTGATTGCTTTCTTCTACACGCCACGCCTTATCAAAAAACGGCACTCGGTATTTCCCAACGCCATCTTTCCATGGATAGTTAGAAACAAAACAACCACCAGGCCAACGAACTATTGGTATGTTTATATTAGTTAGTGCTTCTATTACATCAGTCCTAAAACCCTCATCATCAGACAGAGAGTTACCTGGATCATATAGACCTCCATATATTTGACGATGGAAATGTTCGATGAAATGTCCATAAATCATTTCATTTCTGTTTCCTAAGATTCTATTTGAATTAATATCAACCGTTGTTTTCATCCCTTTCCCCCTCTCCTAAATAAAATCAAATTATTTCCACAGTCTTAATCTTAAGTAATCAACATCATTACCTTTTCTAACTTGATTCTTTAATTCTTCGATATCGTCATAAACGGTTACTATCCTTCCTGAAAAAGCATCTAGGTCACCTGAAGAAAGATGAAAAGCCCATTCGGGTGCTTGATTTGGAGGCACATCAATGTTTTGTTCAAATAATGACTCGATCCCACTTAAGTACTGATTGCCTACATCAGAATCACGTTGATAACGAGTCATATCAGTATCATTTAACCCAGGGTCTAAAGCAAAAACCTTGATTGGCGTTTGCTCGAGTTCAGCAGCTAGATTTTCTGTGAATCTAGCAACACCAGTCTTCGAGGTACCGTAACCATTCCCATACTTAAACGCACCAATTGTACCGCCACCTGCTAAGTTTATGATTCTACCAAACTTCTGTTTCAACATAACTGGAATTACCGCTTGTACACTGTGAAACGTTCCAAATAGATTTGTTTGCACATCGTTGATCCAATCCTCTTTTTCGACCTCCCAAGTCGGACCAATTGCCATAAATGCACCAGCATTATTTATCCAAACATCAATCTGCCCATATTCCTTCAATACATAACTTACAAGGTTCTCAATGTCAGTAGGCTTGGTCACATCCATTACCTTAGTTGTACTTGTTGGTGATAATTTTTTCAGTTCTTCTTCTAGGTCATTTAACTTTTCTTGATTTCTCCCAGTTCCAATCACCAAATAATCTCTTTCAGCAAAATATAAAGCTATATTTCTACCAATCCCTCTACTTGCACCTGTAACAACTACTATTGATTTACTCTTCATTTTTCAGTTCTCCTCCTAAAATTATATTGTGTAATCGCCAACATTTTAAAAGGAACCTTTGTATCCCATTTTCCCTCTTAACATAAAGATTTTCCATCTTCACCAACATAGCTTGAACGTCGCCCTCTTACTTATCTACATTTGGGGTACTTGAGCCTAAACGTACAAAGTTCCGTCATGTTTTATGTACTTACTTTTATCAAAGACGGCCAGGTTGGATTTTAAAACTTATACGTATAAATAATTAATGCCTTATAATTATCTTCTTCACAAGTATTAATTATCCTTCATCCTTTTTATAGTTTCTTTTCTATATGCTGAAATGATTTATCATGATTACCCATAACTTTACCAACAGTAAAAATTACAAGGTACATAATGTACCTTGCAATTTAATCTAATCTCACTTATTGCATATTTCCTTCTATTGTTTCTTGAGCTCGGTTTAAGGATTCTTCAGGTGTTAGATCTTGCTGTCTAAGAACTTCAGGTAATACGTTTGTATTCATCTCTGTTCCAACATCCGGAGTATGCTCTGTAATGTTTACTGCATTGATTTCATCTCTGATATCTAGTAACGTATCAAAGATATCATCACCGAAGAACTGATAAAACTTATTATCTGCTGCCATTGCTTCACTTTCCCATACATCCCAACGTGGAGGGTCAAATCCTAAGACTTCCCACAGTTTAATATTAGATTCTTTAGTAAGCTTAGCAAATGCAAGGAAGTCTTTGGCAAGTTCAGGGTGTTCGGTTTGGTTGGTAACAACTGTACCTGTTCCACCCATACCAGCTGAACGGTTACCACCTTCTTCCCAAGCAGGCATTGGACGTACAACCATTTTTCCTTCAAGGTCTGTCATGTAATCTGTGAATCGACCCATATACCACATTGGCATTGTGACGGATGCTGCTCCACCATCATTCATATATGAGTAAAATTCTTCTGCGTGCGGCTCCCCACCTGGGGTTAGCTCAGCAATTTCAGATTCATATACCATATCGTATAAAAATTGAAGGGTGTCAATATTAGCTTGATTGTTGACTGTTAGGTTTCCTTCTTCATCAAACCAATCAGAATCCCTCTGACTTACAAGCTGCCACGTTGGTAAGTAATCCCCCGTAGAGACAGTTGTCATTTTAGCATCTGTATTTGCAACCACTTGTTTTCCAGCCTCAACATAATCATCCCATGTCACGATTGAATCAATATCAACTCCTGCTTCATCCATAATTTCTGTATTGTAATAAACTACTGATGCACCAACGTGTGTTGGCATACCGTAATAGTTACCATCTTTAGAGTAAATTTCAAAGCGTGATTGAATAAAGTTTTCCATTTCTGGTTCAATATATTCATTCATTGGTAACAATTGTGGTTCACCCTCTAAATAGTTAGGGAAACGACCAATTTCAATATCTGCTAAGTCTGGTCCACCTGTTCCAGATTGAATAGCCAATAGTAAGTTATTATGCATTTGATCAAATGGATATGTCTCTGCAACTAATTTGATAGCCCTATCCGAATTTTCTTCATTCCAACGTGTTACAGCATCTTTAAAAAATTCAGTATGTAATTCATTGAAATTCCAAAAAGTAAGTTCCGTTGCGTTTTCTACATCGTCCCCAATTACTTCTGATGCGTCAGCTTCTGAGGCGGTTTCACTTTCGTCTCCTCCACCACAAGCCACTAAAAATAATGCCATTAATCCAAATAATGCTGTTATTAAAATTTTCTTATTCATAACAATGCCCCCATAATATATTCTTCATTTTTATATGAATTTAAAAACATCCAACGTTTAACCCTATCACCTCCTTAAAGATAGTAAAAATTTAAAGCGCTTACAAATTTAAGGGGTTAAATTGTCTTTAATAGACAACTAAAGGAAATATAAACTCCAAGGTTAAATAGTGCTTGTCCCACAATATAGTAATCGCTTACAAATAACAACAAATAATTAACGCAGCTAATTTATCAGTAACTTTAAATCTAAACAGATGCGTACAAGTTGTTCATTTATTAATAAAATACGGGTGAAAAAAGTACGTTTATTTAGTATCAACCTATCATCTTATTGAATTTACGTCAATAGTAAATAAAACGAAAAACAGTATTTTATTGATGATAAAATACAAAAAAATCTATAGAAAACCTATCGGAACTCTTAGATAATCAGTGTTTGCAAAGTATTGCTGATTACTCGACAATTAGATTATTTTCATTAACAAAATATACGTACACCTTCTAAGTCAAAGGTGTACGTATATTTTAAGATTATTTAACATTAATCATAAACATGTTAGCTTCCTTTTAAGTAAAAAACACATCACTATTTCAATTGACGTGATAATAATCTGTTATTTCCAGTCTGAAGTATCTTAAACGGAACTCGCGAACAATACCATCGCTCTTTGAAGGGTTAATAAGCTATTTTATACTTTTAAATTTCATATGAAACATCAGCTTATTAAAATTGAATTTATACGTTTTTACATTTAAGAATTCAAAAAGCAGTAGTGTAAACCAATATACTGGTCCACACTACTACTCTATGATTTGATTAGCTTCCTTTACTGCATATTTGCTTCAATCGTTTCTTGTGCTTGATTCAATGCTTCTTCAGCTGTTTGAGACTGTTGCCTTAGAACACTGTCAAACACATTTGTATTAATTTCTGTTGCCACATCAGGAGTATGCTCAGTAATATTAACTGCATTGATCTCGTCTCTTACGGAGAGAAGTGTATCAAAAATATCATCCCCAAAGAATTGATAAAACTTGTTATCTTGTTGCACTGCTTCATCTTCCCAAACATCCCAACGCGGAGGATCAAAGCCAAGTACTTCCCATAGTTTAATATTAGCTTCTTTAGAAAGCTTTGCATATGCTAAAAATTCTTTAGCAAGCTCAGGTTCTTCAGTTTGGTTTGTGACTACGGTTCCTGTACCACCCATACCAGCTGAACGGTTACCGCCTTCTTCCCAAGCAGGTAATGGACGGACAACCATTTTTCCTTCAAGATCTGTCATGTAATCTGTGAATCGACCCATATACCACATTGGCATTGCAATTGAGGCAGATCCACCATCATTCATGTAAGCATAAAATTCTTCTGCATGTGGTTCTCCACCCGGAGTTAGCTCGGCAATTTCAGATTCATAGATCATATCGTGTAAAAATTGAAGGGTATCAATATTAGCTTGATTGTTTAAAGTTAAATTACCATCTGCATCAAACCAATCTGAGTCCCTTTGGCTAATCATTTGCCACATCGGTAAGTAATCCCCTGTAGCAACTGTTGTCATCATGGCATCTGTATTAGCAACAACTTGTTTACCAGCTTCTACGTAATCGTCCCAAGTCACAATCGAATCGATATCCACGCCCGCTGCATCCATAATTTCAGTATTATAATACATTACAGAGGCCCCAACGTGTGTTGGCATTCCATAATAATTACCGTCTTTACCATAGATTTCAAAACGCGACTTAATAAAATTATCAATTTCAGGTTCAACATGGTCATTCATTGGTAACATTTGCGGCTCACCTTGTAAGTAGTTAGGAAAACGACTTATTTCAATATCAGATATATCTGGTGCGCCTGTTCCAGACTGTAAAGCCAATAGTAAGTTGTTATGCATCTGATCATATGGATAGGTTTCAGCTACTAATTTGATAGCTTTGTCTGGAAATTCTTCATTCCATCGAACTGCCGCCTCTTCAACGAATTCCATATGAAGCTCTACAAATGTCCAATATGATAATTCTGTGGCACCTTCAATGTCATCTCCAACAACAGATGAAGCATCTGCACCCGTGTCATCACCGCCCTCAGAACTAGTTTCACTATCATCACTTCCAGCACATGCTATTAAAACTAGTGCCATGAATCCAAATACTACAGCTATCAGCCATTTCTTATTCATATTTATACCCCCTGTTTATTTGCTCTTAACAAAAAACAAAATATAACCTATCATCTTTTTTTGCCTGCTTGCTCACCTCCTTTATTTATTGAAAATAAAACCTAATATATTGGATTAATAGGTTAAATAAATTATTAGTAAACGCTTACATAACAAAAGTAGTTTATAAAAAGAAGTCTAGTTTAAATATCTATTGTTTTTTAGATTACATCTGATTGAAAATAGGTTATCTATTGTAGAGTGGTGTATGTGAAGAGACTAATAGGTGCGTACATGTGAGTTTTTAAAAATTTTTTTCAAAAATTAACAGAACTATTATCTTAAATATTACACTATCACCTTATTGAAATTGCGTCAATAAAATTTTAAAAAATTCAGAGAAATATCAATTAGCATATTTTCATTTTATTAGTTATCTAGTTAGAATATTCAACACTTATATAGCTCATTTCTAAAAACAGAACATTATGTTCTTCTTGTAACTACTAGTTTGGAAATAAATTGTAGAAATGTAATTTATTTGGATGTGTACGTATAATCCATCATTATTAAAAAAGTGAGCTCAACTTGTCAGTATAAAGCCCCACAAAGAAAACTAACGACAAAAATAAAAAACAAACCCTCTCAGATCACAAAAGTAAGTGAAAAGGTTTGTTTTTATTTTGTAGATCTTAATTTAATTAAAATCATTCATTTATACATTCAATTGTTATAAATATCCCACCGTAAAATGAACTCTTTTTAGAAATTGAAAGCCCTGATTTTTCAACTAAGTCTAGCGTGTTGCGATTTAGATGACAGCCATCACAAACTTTTTTCCAGATGGGAGTCAAAATGTCCTGCATTTTACTTAAAAATTTATTATTAACTTTAACATGTTCAAGCAATAAGATCTTTGTACCAGGTTTACTCACCCGCTGAATTTCTTTTAGTGCGCTGTTTGGTTCTGGTATCGTACAAAAAACCAATGTACCAACAACTGAATCAAAGGTATTATCAGCGAACGGTAACTTTTCCGCACCGATTAAATAGGTTTGTATTACTGTAGATGACTCTTTATTAAGTGAGCGGTTTCGCATTGAAGGGTTAGGTTCAATTGCATCTACTCGAAGCGCGTTAGTATAATAGGGGAAATTAACCCCTGTTCCGGATCCTATTTCTAACACTCTACCCGAGGCATTATTAATCAATAACTTCCTAACTTTTTTTAGTTTAGTCCGCTCTAGTGGTTTCATTGCGATATCATACAGTTTTGGAAACAAATTCCCCATTGATTGTACACCCCTATACACCTCTATCGTATAGAGGTTAATGATAATCATTAAGTTTTCATCATTTATCTATTCTCATCTTACCATAATTTGTAATTTTTTTAAGACTCTAATTTCTGTTCAGAATTACCAATACTTTTTCTAACAACCGGTACATTCAACTGAAATTTCACCGACAAAACTCGGACGATAAAGGTTATAAGTAAACAGAGATATAGCGATAATACTGTTGGTATGACATTATATGTTAAAATTAAACTTATTGAACCAGCAATGGAAGCTATTCCGTAAATTTCTTTACGAAAGACAAAAGGGATCTCTTTTGCAAATACATCCCGCATGACTCCGCCTCCTATTCCAGTAACAAGCCCCATAGCAACAACAAGAAAAGGTTGATTGAAGTCTAGGTTAAGTGCTGCTTGAGCACCTACTGCAGTAAATACACCTAAACCAATTGCATCAAAAAATAGCATGCTGTGGTTCAACTGTGCGATTTTATCATAAAACAATAAGGTTATTATGCCTGCCGCTAAACTAACTAAAAAATACTGAGGATCAATCAAATTTTGAGGAGGGATATTACCAATCATGATATCTCGGATCACTCCCCCACCAAGTGATGTTGTAAAACATAAAAAAAGCACGCCAAATATATCTAATTGTTTGCGGATTCCAAGCAATGCTCCGGAAACGCCGAAAGCAATCGTGCCAATATATACAAATGTTTGGATTAAAGTCATGATAGCCTCCTACTTGACCTAACTAAAAAGCATTTTGTTAGCTCCTTCTGATTCTTGGTCTATATTTATACTGATAACCAGATTCAAACCTAAACAAGGAATGTAATTACATTCCTTGATACAATAACATTATCATTATCGTAAGTAAATAAAGCATAGTATTATTTATATAAGCAATAGATCTGTGATGAAGTATTGCTTACTGTACTGGATCTTGTTCCATATTCCAAGTACATAAACTTGTGAATATACCAACAAATATAATTGTTACAGTTGATAGAATAAACGCCTTGAAGGAAATCAGTAACCCTCCTAGACAGATGATAAGACTATCTAAAATGAAAATGGTAATTCCAATGTTAACTTTGTAAATTCTTGATAGAAACTGCGCTAAAAGATCAGTCCCTCCAGTGCTTGTTTTATAACGAAGCATGATTCCTATCCCTATTCCTATAAAAATTCCACCTAAAACAGCACTTAAAATAGATGAGAAATGAAACTTTGCTATAAGTGAATAGTGTAATTTGGATAAATAATCAATCATAAATGCAGATAACAACATTCCGTGCAAACTATTATAAAAATAATCTCGATGATAAACCCATGCTAAAATAAAAATAGGAATACTTAGACCAATAATAGCTAGTCCAGCTTGGATCCCAGTTAAATAGTTTACAATTAAACCAAGTCCAATCATACCGCCATCTAAAAGTTTAAAAGGAACTAGAAAAAAATTAATACCGATTGATAATAATATGCTTCCTAAAATTATTGTACTTATTTTTTTAATAAGAAACATAGCCTAATCATCTCCGAGATTTATTTGGACATGTTTAAACTATATGTAAAACATTATAATAATTGAACCTAGGATAACAATAAATATCTAACTGTGATACTTCCTATCATAGTTTAAAAATTTTTTGCAGAAAGCTTTGCTTTAATGGACTTCTAAGATTATCAGTGTACTCAGTAAATGTGCTCTTCCCATTATTTTTGGAGCTATAGAGGGCCTTATCTGCTTCTTTGATAAGTGCTTCCTTTGACTTCCCTCTCTTTAAATAATATGCAATACCTATACTAACCGTTATTGAGAGCGATTCTGAACCAACTAAAATTGGATGTTTCATAGTATCAATTATCTTTTGACTAATATCTACGGCTACTTCTGACTGGTCTAATCCTGGTAAAACAACTTGAAATTCATCTCCACCCATTCTAGATACAGTGTCAACACTTCGTACATTTTTTTGGATGCGGCTTGCGAATTCTTTAATAACTTTATCACCTACGTCATGACCAAAAGAATCATTTACCTGTTTAAAATTATCGCAGTCTAACAGTAACACCGCTGTTACTTTTCCTGTTCGATTCGTATCAGTCATTGCTAGTGCTAACGAGTCATTAAACAAGGTACGATTAGGAAGTCCTGTCAGTTCATCATATAGAGCCCTCGTTCTTAGTTCTGTCTCTCTTTCTATCCGATCAGAAGTATTTCGAGATACAATCACAATTTCTTCAACATTATTAGTTGAATTTAAAACCGGTCCTCCCTGTGAATGAACCCATATTATTTCCCCATTTTTATTTAATCGTCTGTATTCTATTTCGTTTGGTTCACCTGTTTCAATCATCCTATTTATCCAATTTTCAACTGTTGACATGTCATCCTGATGGACAAAGGATAGAAAAGATTTCCCCATAAAGAAATCCGGTTTTAACCCTAATATTCCAAGGTGGGATGGAGAGGCATAAGTGATTTTTCCTTGCATGTCAGTAATACTAATAAGGTCATTAGAGCTTTCTACTATGATACGGTATTTATCCTCACTTTCTCGCAACTTTTCCCTCAAATGATTCACATTCGTAATGTCTTTGTAAACTGCAATACCGCCAGATAATTTATCACCAACCATAACAGGTGTGTAGGAAGATAGAATGTGAATGCTATCACCATTTTTTGCTTGTCTAATGGAAGAATGGTTTTCAATAACCTCTCCTCTTTTTAATCGCTCCATAATTCCAGGAAAATCATTTTTGCTTGGCAAGATACTAATGTAAGAATTATTCTGTATTTCTTCCTTCGTCCATCCAAACATCTTTGTGAAACTAGGATTTACTGTCAGATAATCTCCGTCTCCATCAAAAGTAAAAACAGGATCAGCAACATGATTGAAAATTAATTCAAATTGCTCTTTTATTCGGTTTAATTCTCTTTCACGCTCCTTCTGTTCCGTTATTTCTCGGGTAACAGAAATAATATGTTCACATTCACCGTTATCATCAAAGACTGGTGTTATTCTAGATTCGACCCACCCTTTTCTTGTTTCGTCCTGGTTCTCTTTTAATGGGAACTCTATTATTCCCTCATAGATAACTACTTTTTTAGTATTAACAGCTTGATGATACTTATCTGTAATTACCTTTGCCGATAAGGGCGACATTACTTCATTTATCGATTTACCAACAAAATCTTTTGGAAACTGTAAATTGTTTATAGCTTTTTGATTTGCAGCTTGATACTGAAATACTCCTTCATCATTAATTGATATCAAAAAAACCATTTCTGAAATACTATTAAAGATCATGTCAAGATTCTTAACATTTTTAAATTTAGCAAACATTGAACTTTCTCCTTACTCAATTAGAAAAATTGATTTATTCATAATTTTAAATACCACAATAGACTAACACAACAATAATCTTTAGTAAAAATCAAAAAAAGCCTTCCATTGCTATTTGGAAAGCTTTAAAACATTTTTGGACAACTTACAATTTCATTTAGCGTTTGCTTAATTTAATTACTCTTCTTTATAATCATTATTTGGTTCGACTACTTTCTGCTCTTTTCTAGCAAGACACATAATCCCAGCAATTAAATAAAATATTCCTGCAATGATTCCAAACCCAACTGTAATAACTGAACCAACAACAGCAGTAATAATAAAAATGATACCAGCAATTCTCGGCATCTTGTTTCCTTTAATTAGGATAATTGAAACTATACCTAGGATAACTGCAATAACAGAGACAATTAAAAAGAACCAGCCACCACTACTTAGTGTGTCAACAAATCCATCAAAATTTCCAACACCTTGCCCCGGTTCGAACTCTCTCGTCATTTCATCAAAAATATCTTGCAACAATCCCTCACTTTTAGACAGCCAAATCATCACACCACCTAAAGCGACCAGAAAACCATAAAGTAATGCTCCAATAATCCCTAAAACAATTTCACCAGTTCGTCTCATAAAAAAACTCCTTTCTATTTAACTTATTAGCTAGCAGGTCACCTTATTCTTTTTGAATGAATCGAAATACCTTTATAAACTAATCTTCGTTTATAACTTTTGTACTGCTCTCCCAATTTCACTAAACAACGACCTATTTAAATAGTACATGATTCTTAAGGTTGTTAAAAGATTTTTGTGTTGTTTATTCTGTTTTCTACACTTATCTGTTAAGAAAATTTTAATAGAGACTGCAAAATATGCAGTCTCTAACTCTTCGCAATATCCATTTCTAACTCAGTAAGCCATAGCGCTATCGTGATAATACTTAAATTCTAACAGGTTATTAGCCGGATCAATTAGAAAAAAAGTCATGTGTTCTTCCTGCCTTCCCTCAAATCGGACCATTGGTTCTTTAAAAAAAGGCAACTTTTCTTGGATTGAATATTCTAATGCTTGATCATACTCATCCTTATCTAAAAAAGTAATACCAAAATGACGAGGATACATCTTTGGTTTATCATCGATTTCGTCTGGATTTAAGTGACAAACAACCTGGTCACCAAAAAAATCAAAAGTAACACGATCATCATACCTTCTCGCAAGCTTACATCCTAACTTTTCGTAGAAGTCTACTGTTTCATCTAATTCTTTACATGGAATCGCTAAATGAAACACTTTGTTTGTATTTCTCATTTTCACCCTCCCCCATCCACCATTGTCAGTTATATCGATTTACAAGTGAAACGTATCAGATCGTAGTCCTAAACGTAAGGTTTCTAATGAAATAACATCTCCTAAAGCTATATTGGCTAGGTTAACATTCGGTCCAATGTTTTCAATAAAGAAGGTTTGCAATTTTTTATTTGGAGCCTCAAAAATAAGTTTTTCTAAAGGAATGCCTGATCTTATAATTTGCTCAAAAATATCAATACGAATATCTCCATCTTCACGACAAATCCCACTTGTTCCACTTTCTCTTGCTTCTGTAATAACCCTTGTTGCACCAGCTTCTATATCCTCATGAATACACTCAAGCCATTCCAAGGAATCCTGACCATTAGATGTTACAGCGTCTTTATCACCAACTTCACTAAACACTGTGAACTCTTTAGAGAACTCTTTAATGAACCTCGCCTTTTGATGATTCGAAATATCAACTGTCCCATTTGAAATTTCCACATAGTTACAATTAAACCTCTTGCAATAATTGAAATACTCTTCCACTTTGTCCTGACTCAAGAATTTTTCAAATAACGTACCACCAAAAAAAAATTCGATGTGATGTTCCCGTAGATAATTTATTTTTTGCCCCAAAAAATTTGTTACAAGTGATGTACCCCACCCGAACTTAACTAGATCAATATAATCACTTGAACTTTCAATCGTATCAATAAACAAATTTAAGGGAACACCATTGTCAATTAAAACTGTTAAACCAATCTCTCTTGGTTTTATTTCTCTTATAGGTAAACTTAAACCCGTTTCTATCATACACTAACCCTCTCAATCATCGGAATTCCACTAGCATGGTTGACCTTCATGATGAAATTGGATTTTAATTCCTTGATGCAATAAAAAATATCCTCAGAACAGAAGACTTCATTGTTAAAATCCAAGAATTTTTTAGCCACATGAGAATTTTTTATTCTTCTGATTACATCATCGATAGCAATAGAGTCCGAGTCATTTAAAATACTTTTCATATACTCCGCACAAGCAAGATCATCATCTCCGCTTGGATGAGATGCGATGATATTAATGCTCTTATCTTTTTCACCTACAATCATCTTTCTGATAAAATGCGCAGTGTTTCTCGCATTCGTAAAACCGGTAACAAAAACATGCTCAGATGCTAAACAATTTAATGTTGCCCGAACCCCGTTTGTAGTCTTTTGAACAAGTGTTTTTCTTTCAAGGTTACTTTCTCGAATACGATAGGGAGAATTATCTAAGTCAAACCCATTAATTGCTATACCATCTATTTCTCCTGCCAAGAGATACTCAGGGTTTTTCTTCTTTATTTGAAATGATTGTTCTACTGTCTCCGCAAGTAGAATTCGGTTAATCCCTTGTAAAAAAGCATAATGTGCTACTGTAAATGCTCGAATGACATCTATTACAACAGTAATATTAGCAACCTTTATTGGGGTTGAACTTCCCTGATGAATGTTAATCTGCATTACTTAATTCCCTACCCTCTATTAAACGATTATCCACTTGAAGGACAGAAAAACCCTTAAAAAAATTTGCAATGAAATGAAAACTTTCACTTGAAGGATAAAGTTTAGAACGGTCAACAACGTGATTAACCATTACACAAAGTATATTCGCCTAGTGAAAATTCGTTACTATTTCCCGCATAAATCTATCCAAAACAGTAAATAGGCGCTTTTAAGCTTAACAATCACTATTACAATTGAATACATTGACTCTAAGGCAAATACCTAGTGGGTTCTTGCCAAATATGTACTAAATGAGGGGAAAGCATGGATAATAAACTAACCTATGATGACTGGGATGATGAATTTCAGAAGAAGCTCAACAATCAACTAAATGATTTTATGAGTGTCATTAAGTGGGCTTATCAAGTTTATAACGACAAAATCCTATACTCTTGTAGCTTTGGGGCAGAGGGAATTGTCTTGATTGACCTTATCGCCAAGGTTAATCCAAAGGCAACTGTTATCTTTTTAGATACTGACTTACATTTTAAGGAAACCTATTCCCTCATCGAAAAAGTAAAACAAAAGTATCCCAAACTTCAAATAAAAATGGTGAAACCTTCCTTGAACCTAGATCAACAGGCTGATGAATATGGTGATCATCTCTGGGAGCGTAATCCTAATCTATGTTGTCATACAAGAAAGATTAAGCCGCTTGAAGATGAGTTAGCTCATGTAGATGCTTGGATATCAGGATTAAGACGCGATCAATCAATTAGTAGAAGGAACACCGAGTATATTAACAAAGACAATAAGTTCAAACGCGTCAAAATTTGTCCATTAATTCATTGGACATGGGATGATGTCTGGAAGTACATCGAATTAAACAATCTACCGTATAACGAGTTACATGATCAGAACTACCCGAGTATTGGTTGTGATAAATGTACACTGCAGGTATTAACAGACACTGCTGACTCCAGATCTGGTAGATGGTCAAACACCGAGAAAACTGAATGTGGACTGCATCAAGCGTAAGTAGGAGCTGTTTTTATTGATAACTACAATACTTGCCTGTCTGATTGCTTTCTTTTTTGCTATCAATATTGGAGCAAGTGGTGCAGCAGCCGCGATGGGAATCGCCTATGGAACTGGCGCAGTAAAAATTAGAAAAATAGCATTACTAGTATGTGGAATAGGAGTGTTTCTTGGTGCTGTTTTAGGTGGAGGGGAAGTTGTTAAAACACTAGGTTCACAGATTGTCCCTGAAGATATTATTTCCATCAATATCGCTCTTATCATTCTTGCTTCTGCCTCTATTTCCCTTTTCTTTGCAAATCTTAGCGGTATTCCTTTATCAACAAGTGAAGTAACGGTTGGGGCAATAGTAGGTGTTGGTATTGCTTTTCAAGTGCTGTTTGTTAAAACTCTAGTCGTGATTGTCATGTACTGGGTACTGTTACCTTTGATTGCATTTTTGCTGGCATTCATCACAAATAAAGGGATTAATATAATAAATACAAAATTACTCTTCTTATCTAAAGGAAAATGGCCAAAAATTCTAGCGGTGTTAGTTATCATTACTGGTTTTATGGAGGCATTTTCGGCAGGTATGAATAATGTTGCCAACGCTGTCGGACCACTTGTCGCTACTGGAATTATTTCTATTGAACAAGGTACCTTTACCGGTGGTATCTTCGTTGCACTTGGAGCTATATTTCTCGGAGGAAGTGTGATTGAAACGAATGGTAAACGGATTACAAAGTTAAGTTTATTACAAGGTAGTGCCGTTTCAGGAATTGGAGCGACTCTAGTAATTACTGCTTCAGTGTTCGGCATTCCAGTTCCACACACCCAAGTAACAACTTGTAGCATTCTAGGAATTGGTGCTTCTGATAAAGGAAGAGAGCTATGGAAAAAAGATATCATAGCGAAACTATTTAAAACCTGGCTAATTTCGCCGCTTTTTTCATTAGTAATCTCTTATAATTTAGTGAAACTATTTATTGACTTTGATTTCTCTGGGCTTGCGATGATATTTGTCTTTGTAACCGTTGTTTATTTAATAGGTCTGTGGAAACCAAGAAAGAAAGGCCATCCGATTTACAAGGAAAAGGTAATGATAAAAAAGTAGGAGGAATTTTATATGATTAAACCCCATGGTGGTTTACTAGTAAACAGAGTTAATACAGAACTAAAAGTAAATCATCGAAACAAACAGGTGTATATGGACAATACTGCATTAAGTGATCTTGAATTACTTGCTAATGGAGCTTATAGTCCTCTAACAGGCTTTATGGGCAAAAAAGATTATCAATCTGTTGTCCAATCAATGCGTCTTTCAGATGGTTTAGCGTGGAGCATTCCAATCACGCTTCCCGTTAACGAAAAAACTGCTAATACCATTGAAATTGGTAATACTGTTAATCTAGTTCATAACAATAACGTATATGGAATAATGACTGTAACTGACATTTATACTCCAGATAAAGATGAAGAAGCAAATCAGGTGTATCAAACAACTGATATAGAACATCCTGGTGTGCAAAAAGTGATGGATCGTCCGAACATTTACCTAGGTGGACCAATTACTTTAGTGCAATATCCAAAAAAAGAAAAATTCCAAGACTATTATTTACAACCTGCTGAAACAAGAGAAGTGTTTAACCAACTTGGATGGAAAACAATTGTTGGTTTTCAAACACGCAATCCCGTCCACCGAGCACATGAATATATTCAAAAAACAGCTCTAGAAACGGTAGATGGCTTACTACTTCATCCGCTAGTTGGAGAGACAAAAACTGGTGATATTCCAAGTGAATTACGAATGGAATGTTACCATCTTTTACTAGAAAACTATTACCCAAATAATCGTGTTTTCTTATCTGTATTTCCTGCTGCAATGAGATACGCCGGTCCAAGAGAAGCTATATTTCATGCGTTAGTCCGCAAAAATTATGGCTGTACTCATTTTATTATTGGTCGCGACCATGCCGGTGTTGGTGATTATTATGGCACCTATGATGCCCAGAAAATATTCAATCAATTTCACGAGGACCAAATTGGCATTAAAATTCTTCGCTTTGAAAATAGCTTTTATTGCAATAAATGTGAAAGCATGGGCACATCTAAAACCTGTCCACACGATAAAGAACACCACGTTTCCCTTTCTGGAACAAAAGTCAGAGCAATGCTAAAAGAAGGAAAAATACCTCCGAAGCAATTTAGCAGACCAGAAGTTGCTAGCAAACTTGCTGAAGGTATGTCTAAATCAGTAATGGAAATGAGGCATTAAATTTATGGTACAGAAAAATATTGTATGGCATAAAAGCGTAGTAACAAAGACGGACCGACAAATCTTAAACAATCATAAAAGCTGCGCCTTATGGTTTACCGGATTTTCTGGTTCAGGTAAATCCACCTTAGCAAATGAACTGGACGTCCAACTACATGCTTTAGGAATGAAAAGCTATGTATTAGATGGAGATAATGTTAGACATGGTTTAAACAAAGAGTTAGGATTTAGTCCAAAAGATCGCGTAGAAAATATTAGAAGAGTTGGAGAAGTAGCGAAATTGTTTGTTGACAGTGGGCAAATCGTTATGACTGCCTTCATTTCTCCATATCGAAAGGACCGTGATCAGGTTAGAAAAATCTTTGATAAAACTGAATTTATTGAGATATTTATCGATTGTCCTTTTGAAATTTGTGAAGGAAGAGATCCAAAGGGTTTATATCAAAAAGCTAGAAAAGGAGAAATTCATGATTTTACTGGAATTGATTCCCCATACGAACCACCGATCGAACCTGAATTAACAATTAATACTGAACAGTATTCCGTGCGAGAAGCAGCCAAAATGATTATTGGTTATTTAAAATTACAAGGGATTATATAATAAGCTCTATAGTCTATAGGTGTTATCCCGGGGTACTGAATTATACTTTATAATTCAGTACCCTAGTGATAACACCATGGTTGTTTGTTACCTTGTTAGGAAACTGATTATCTTGAGCTCTTCAAGAAAGGGAAGCACAAAAAAATAATTCATTATATAAAAAGTGTTTTCGATATTTTTTTAGAACTTTAGGGATAAACCCTTGTTGATGAAAATAGTTTAAATATCCTTGCTCACCTTGAATATAGTCACCATTATCATTATTTTTCATAAACCAATTACTAAAAGAATTGTTATTAGTAAAGCAAGGCTCAATAACAATAATTTTACCCTCATCTGGTTTTAGAATTCTTTTAAATTCCTTTATATACGTTTCTATTTGTACCGGAGGGATATGATGTAACACTGCCACTATTAAGACCATATCAACTGAAAATTCCTTTAATTGAATTGTGTCATCCTGAAATACTTCAAAGCTATATTCAGGATACACTTGTTTTGCATAATTAATTCTATTTATATCTGGATCAATCCCGTAATACCCATTCGGTGAACATAATGAACAATTCGCTCCTGTGCCTGCACCAAAATCCAGGATTTTTTTATTTTTAAAATCAAAGTATTCTTTAACATTTTGATGGATATGTTTTTGAGTGCTCCATTTTGGTCGGATAAGCTTATGGTATAAAGCAGGGGATAATTCCATTAATATACTCCTTTTGATGATTTTCAACTAGTTTACGTCAGAAGTATATCTTCTATTATGTGAATTAATGGAAATACCCATTAAAATACGTATTCCCTGCCAGTTGCATATTTTCAGACAAATAAACAAAACATTGTATTGTAAGAAATTATCAATAACCTTAGAGGTGTAATTATGCTACTTTTTATTGGACAAGTAATTATTTTATATATCATTTACATAGCAGCTATTCGCGTTTTAGGTAAAACTGCGCTAGCCCAGTTAACACCACAAGATTTTGGAGCTATTTTCTTCTTAGCATACTTACTATTTGGTTCAATTAAAGTACAAGGTACAGCTCAAGGGATTGCAGGCGTTGTGGTAATAGTTATCATCTATTTAACTATTTCTAAATTAAGCCTATGGAACAAATTAAATAAGCTTCTTATGGGTGATCCTACTTTTTTAATTAAAAACGGGAAAATCATGTCTGATAATTTAAGAAATAGTCGTTATCCATTAATGGAGTTACTATCTTCTATTCGTTCTGCTGGTTATTTTGATATTAATGACGTTGATTATGCATTATTAGAACCTAACGGTAATATCAGTATTTTGCCAAAAAGAGATAAAGCTTCTATTACACCCAGCCATTTGGATTTACATATAGTTGATGAGGGATTTCCGGTAGCAGCTATTGTTGAAGGTAAAATTCAAAACAACAACTTAAAATCAATAAGGAAGGATAAACATTGGTTAATAAGAGAACTTCAATCACAAGGATATAGCGATATTAAAAAGATATTTTTAGCAACAGTAAGAGATAAAGACTATTTACTAACAATTTATAAAAAAGAATGATAGTATGCATCTGATAAGAAACATTGGCTTGCCATTTTGAATAGACTATTGTACTAAACAAATGGAGGTCAAATTATGATTCATACTGTAAGAGCTGGTGAAACACTAACGTCTATTTCTGAAGATTACCGGATACCTCTTCAAGCAATACTCCAAGCTAATCCACAAATAAGTCCAGATGTTATCTATGTAGGACAAAAACTTATTATTCCAGGTTTCCCATTACCTGAAGAAATTCCTTATTCGATAATTATTGATTTATCTGACAGGACGCTTACATTATTATTAAATGGGCAAATACAAAAGATTTACCCTGTTGGAGTAGGTAGAATGCTACATGAAACTCCTATCGGTGATTTTATTATTATTAATAAAGCTCCGAATCCTGGAGGACCTTTCGGAACTATGTGGATGAGTTTGTCTAAGAAATATTACGGTATTCATGGAACAAATGACCCTTCTTCAATTGGAAGTTATGTTTCAAGAGGCTGTGTTCGTATGTATAACAGCGATGTCGAAGAGCTTGCTTCGATTGTACCAATTGGAACTCCAGTTAGGATTAGAGCATAGCAGTTTTGTAGTTTAATTCTGTAAGCGTAACTCAGATAGAATTTTCAAATAAAAAAAGAAAATTTCTTACTGAGGACAGCTAGATTATTAAGAAATCCTGTATTTAGGTCATCCATTGATTTCATTGGTAACTACAGCCTTTTTATCTCACAATCTTATAAAACTTTAATATAGTAATTCAGAAGGAAGTCATTTTTTAAAATTTTAATATTGTGAGGTGAAAAATATGCCATATCAGATAACAAAAGATTATATTAGCATTGGAAATTCAAGACCTGGTCAAAGACTTCAGAATGTAGAGTTTATCGTTAGCCATGATACGGGAAATCCAGGATCTTCTGCATACGCGAATAGGAATTACTTTGAAAATGTTGACCCAACAGCATCAGCACACACATTTATAGATGACAATACTATTTTAGAGATTATTCCGTTAAACGAAAAGGCTTGGCATGTTCGTTACAATGTAGCTGCAGATAATCGAATATACGGTGAAGATGCAAACGATGCAGCAATTGGCGTAGAACTTGCCTATGGCGGAAACATTAATTTTGAAGAAGCGTACAAAAGATATGTATGGTATCACGCCTATCTCATAGATGAATATAACTTAGATCCAAGCTCAGATATTGTTGCACATAGTACCTTAGATCCTTCGCGTCGAACGGATCCACAAAATGCTTTGAATAAACACGGAATATCTTGGAACGATTTTATTAATGATATAGAACGCGCCTATGATCGATATTTTCAGGGGAATGAAGATATAACTGAACCAGTTGTGCAAGGCTCATCAGTTGATTTACCACTAGATGTTGGTGACTCGGGGCAGTTTGTCAGAGAAGTTCAACAAGATTTAGTTAAGTCTGGCTTTAACTTACCAACCTATGGTATTGACGGACAATATGGACCGGAAACGAAACGAACTGTAATGAAATTCCAAAGACAGTACGGACTAATGGTCGATGGTCTAGTTGGACCTCAAACAATAGATAAGCTAAAAGAAATTACAAATAGCAGTACACTTATTAACGATTTTCCACTTCCGGATGTAACTTTACAACGAGGTGACAATGGTCCAGGAGTAAAGCAATTACAACGTGCCTTAAAAGAAATAAATTTTGACCCAAAACAAATTGATGGATTATTTGGACCATTAACAGAAGATGCGGTAAAAAGATTCCAATCCATGTACACTGCTTTAGCAAATGACGGTATTTATGGCCCTAATACTAGAAGATACATTGAAATGGAATTAGATAACTAGATTCTTTAAAACACGACATTCCCAAATGAACTGTCGTGTTTTTTCTAACATAAAAATTGAGATCACTAAAGTTAATGTGACCTCTTTAAAACAATTTATCATTAATTAGTTACCGAGTTTAAAATCACACTAACATGAGTCAAATCCTTACTATTAATTACATACAATAGAAGAAGGCCTCGTTACAATTCCTCCTTGTTAGCCACCAATAATCAACATATCGTTCTGATCAAACTCCCAGTTATCACCATACGCCACTTCCCAATAAAATCCATTAGGATCTTGAAAATATCCACTATACCCTCCCCAAAATACGGTTGTGGGTTTCTTAGTTATTTTTGCTCCAGCTTTTTCAGCTAAGACGAAGATTTCGTCTACTTCTTCTTTTGATTTTCCGTTATATGCAAGTGTAATTCCACCAAATCCGTGCCCATAAGCTGGAGGGTTATCCTCATTGATATCCTTTCTTAGTTGATCAATTTGAAATAGAGAGATTTTTGTACCACCATTATTAAAAAATATAACATCTGGATTTGTTTCATTTCCATGTACTACTAGTTCGAATCCCAGTCCTTCACGATAAAAATGAAGTGATTCGACCATGTTTTTGACACCCAATGTAATTAAATTTAAACGATTCATTCCTTCATCTCCTAAAATTTATTCGACTCCACTTTCAAGAATCGAGAAACTGACTTTTTCACAATCAATCTCCGCTAGTGCACCATAAGGTAAAATAAACTTTGGTTCGGTATGGCCGAAATTCAAATTATATAAAATCGGTAAATCTTCTATATTATATTCATTCATAACAGTTAAAATTTCATCTTTATATTCTTGGTAATACCTCTCGTCCTGTGGTTTACCAAAAATAATACCCTTGGCTTTTTGTAAAATACCTTGAGCAGCATAATTCCGCAACCAATATTTAAGTAGATTAGGCTCAGGCTTTTCTTCCGATGTTTCAAAGAAAAGGATGCTTTCCTCCCAGTATTTCTGCTCTGGCCAAATTTCAGTTTGTTTAGCGAATTCCAATACCTCAATGCAGCCACCAATTAAACGACCCTTAACGGTACCAGTCCCCTGAATTAATTCATACCCCTTGTTTGGTTGCATCTTACGTCGCTTATTTTTGTTTTCCTCAATCCATTCTAAACGCTCACTTGTCCATAGATTAGCTGGAGGAATTTCACTAATAACCTCATTCGAAAACAGCGTTCGTTTGACCATGTCAATCGTATAAGGATCCATCTCTATGTTCTCAGCAAAGTCTACTAGAATTGCTGGACCATAAAATGATGAGATGCCAGCTTTATGACAAAATAAATGGGACACAGTAGCATCTGAATATCCGATAAATATCTTAGGATTATCATGAATTACATTAAAATCAATGTAGGGAAGCAACCGAATGCTATCCTCACCCCCAATGTTCACAAAAATTGCTTTAATATTTTTATCCTTAAATGCCGTCATAAGGTCCTCAGCGCGAGCCTGTGGATTTTGATAAATAAATTCCGAACCCTTCAGACTATTCGGCATAGCGACAACATCTAGACCAAAAACTTCTCTTAATCTTTTCACACCCTGCTCATAACGCCATTTTAAATCCGATTCACCTGCTCCTCCCCAAGAAGGGCTTACTGTTGCCACACGGTCTCCTCGCTTCAACATTTTTGGTTTTATCAACACACGGACATCCACCTTTAGCTTGAATTTGTTTCATTACTATTTCGATTAAGTACGTTGAAATCCTTCAATTTTTTAAAAATTCATTTTTAAAAAATTGAAGGACACACAATCATGATGAATAAAAAAAAGATGTCAATTGGTTTTTTAAAAACCAATTGACATCTTTTTTAAGAAATAAGTATCGCTGGATTCGAATTAATGTTCCTCCAAGCTGTAATAGGCATAAAGGGATCAAATGAATCGACACTTTCTTATATGTTTCTATATGTAAGATATTTACTAATATTATATGTAATGGCTGGGCTAGCTGGATTCGAACCAGCGCGTGACGATACCAAAAACCGTTGCCTTACCGCTTGGCTATAGCCCAATAAAATACATAGCATACTTTTTATTTTAAAAGTTTTAGGATAATTAGAAATTAAATGGTGGAGGATGTAGGGCTCGAACCTACGACCCCCTGCTTGTAAGGCAGGTGCTCTCCCAGCTGAGCTAATCCTCCGGTCAAATTTATAATCGTAAATATAATAAAGCAAGACACAGTTTATTATATACTTTATTGTAATATGGTGACCCGTACGGGATTCGAACCCGTGATACCGCCGTGAAAGGGCGGTGTCTTAACCACTTGACCAACGGGCCATTTGAAATGGCGGGGAAGGAGGGATTTGAACCCTCGCATCGCTTACACGACCTACACCCTTAGCAGGGGCGCCTCTTCAGCCACTTGAGTACTTCCCCACTGGCTCCACAGGTAGGATTCGAACCTACGACCGATCGGTTAACAGCCGATAGCTCTACCACTGAGCTACTGTGGAATAATCATAAATTTGATTGTAGCTTATGCGCCCTAGAGGATTCGAACCTCTGACCCACAGCTTAGAAGGCTGTTGCTCTATCCTGCTGAGCTAAGGGCGCAAGTTAAAAAGTAAAACAAATTGCACTTCCTAGCAAGAAATCTTAAACCACTAAGGTTTTATGCAATAATGGGCCTGAGTGGACTCGAACCACCGACCTCACGCTTATCAGGCGTGCGCTCTAACCAGCTGAGCTACAGGCCCTAGTGGAGCGGGTGAAGGGAATTGAACCCTCGACATCAGCTTGGAAGGCTGAGGTTTTACCACTAAACTACACCCGCATTTTGTTGGAATAAATCATTATAATTCACATTTATTTTCAATATTCAAAGGAAATGGGGCGGCTGATGGGAATTGAACCCACGTATGCCGGAATCACAATCCGGTGCGTTAACCCCTTCGCCACAACCGCCATAAAGTTAACATTGTTTATGATGACATGTAATTTACTCATCGAATAATAGTTTAACGTTTATTCATATATTAATGGTGGCTCGGGACGGAATCGAACCGCCGACACACGGATTTTCAGTCCGTTGCTCTACCGACTGAGCTACCAAGCCATTGTAAGTGATTCATCAAAAAAAGATGGAGGAGGAGGAGGGATTCGAACCCCCGCGGGCGATGAAGCCCCTGTCGGTTTTCAAGACCGATCCCTTCAGCCAAACTTGGGTACTCCTCCGTATTATTTTTCTTTGATGGTGGACCCTGCAGGATTCGAACCTGCGACCGATCGGTTATGAGCCGATAGCTCTAACCAACTGAGCTAAGGGTCCTAAAGTAGCGGCGGAGGGGATCGAACCCCCGACCTCACGGGTATGAACCGTACGCTCTAGCCAGCTGAGCTACACCGCCAAAATAAAATGTGAAATGGAGCCTAGCGGGATCGAACCGCTGACCTCCTGCGTGCAAGGCAGGCGCTCTCCCAGCTGAGCTAAGGCCCCATAATAAAATAATCAATGGTCGGGAAGACAGGATTTGAACCTGCGACCCCTTGGTCCCAAACCAAGTGCTCTACCAAGCTGAGCTACTTCCCGTAAATGGTGCGCCCGAGAGGACTCGAACCTCTAACCTCTTGATTCGTAGTCAAGTGCTCTATCCAATTGAGCTACGGGCGCTAAATGGTGCCGAGGGCCGGACTCGAACCGGCACGGTGGAAACCCACCGCAGGATTTTAAGTCCTGTGCGTCTGCCAATTCCGCCACCCCGGCATGGCATGATGAAAATGGAGCGGAAGACGGGATTCGAACCCGCGACCCCCACCTTGGCAAGGTGATGTTCTACCACTGAACTACTTCCGCGTATATAATGCGGGTGGAGGGACTTGAACCCCCACGTCATAAGACACTAGATCCTAAGTCTAGCGCGTCTGCCAATTCCGCCACACCCGCTAAATTAGTTATTTTGCAAAAGCAAAAAACTTTGGTGAGCCATGAAGGACTTGAACCTTCGACCCTCTGATTAAAAGTCAGATGCTCTACCGACTGAGCTAATGGCTCTTGATTTAGCTATTGCTATAAAATTTACTAGATGGTGCCGGCCAGAGGACTTGAACCCCCAACCTACTGATTACAAGTCAGTTGCTCTACCAGTTGAGCTAGGCCGGCATATGGCGGTCCGGACGGGACTCGAACCCGCGACCTCCTGCGTGACAGGCAGGCATTCTAACCAACTGAACTACCGGACCATTTTTTAACGAAGTTAAAATAAACAACGTTATTTGGTTGCGGGGGCAGGATTTGAACCTGCGACCTTCGGGTTATGAGCCCGACGAGCTACCAGACTGCTCCACCCCGCGATAATGTGGGAATAAACCTACAATAATGATTTAAATGGTGGAGGATGTAGGGCTCGAACCTACGACCCCCTGCTTGTAAGGCAGGTGCTCTCCCAGCTGAGCTAATCCTCCAAATATTAATGACCCACAGAGATTTGTACCCCTGCGGGCCACTATTTAAACACACAATCCAAACCATTGCCTAGCGGCGTCCTACTCTCGCAGGGGCAAAGCCCCAACTACCATGGGCGCTGGAGAGCTTAACTACTGTGTTCGGCATGGGAACAGGTGTGACCTCTCCGCTATTGCCACTAGACCAACAGGTATATTTAAAGGCTATGCACCTTCAAAACTAGATAAGAAGAACAAGACATCAATCTTTACGCTTTATAATTTTTTAGTTAAGTCCTCGATCTATTAGTATTCGTCAGCTACACGTGTCACCACGCTTCCACCTCGAACCTATCAACCTCATCGTCTCTGAGGGATCTTACTCATTTAAAATGAT
>NZ_JAIZAP010000017.1 GCF_020404745.1 Aquibacillus saliphilus | reverse complement strand
GGGAGAATCATGCGTGACGAGGCTCTATGTCAAGTCTTATAGGGGGAATAATATAAAATTTAATAAAAAAGATAGGGAGCAATTTCCTCTGTTTAAAATAAAAAATGAAATTTTAAGAAAGATAGAGGAATTTCAAGTATGTGTCTGAAATTAAGGGGCCCAGCCGGTTTTAGGGCGAATAATTCCAACTTTGGGTAGAATAACTTCCACTTTGAGGCGAATAACTCCAACTTTGGGTAGAATCAGGTTCAGCGGTAATTAAGATGTAGTTGAATATGTGTTGTTGCAGGTGTTCCCGCTAAAGAAATTAAAGAAATTCATCCTATGTAGAAGTAAAAATGAACGGATTGCAACGTCTGGTTAAATGAATGGTGGCTTATCGTCTATTTCGGATGAAACTTGAAGATATCTAATTATAAGAAATGATGACCAGATAGATAGAGGTCATCATTTTTTCGTGGGTGGAAGCTACTTCCTTATGATTATTTATCTTTACCTGCAAAAATCCGCCAAAAGGTGCAAGGAAGGAAAACAGTAGAATGATAGAGTTTGACAAGAGGTGCTGGAAATTTAAATAAAGTGACTCCTTTCTTAGTGTTGACCGTCTAATATAATGAAAGAGTGAGAGGTGAGAGGTATGGAAGACGAAAGATTAGTGGAATTGGTGTTGGACGGAGATGATGAAGCCTTTGAAACGTTACACGATAGATATTTTCAACAGTTATTTCAATATGTCTATGTGAAGACGGGGAACTACCATAATGCAGAAGAAATTATTCAAGATATTTTTTTCAAAATGGCAAAAAATTTATGGAGGTTTCAGGGCAAATCCAGTTTTAAGACATGGCTGTTTTCAATAAGTCAAAACACGATAACCGATTATTACAGAAAGCAAAACAAGTATAAAAAGACAATGGCAATGGGACATATGGAATTGGAAAATCTCACGGAACAGGTGCCATCGACAGAAAGCCAGGTGGTCCAACAGGATAGTTTAGATGAGATAACAAAAGCGATAAACCGATTAGGACCGGATTATCGAACAGTTTTACATTTGAGATTGATGGAAGGTTTCTCGATAAAAGAAACGAGCTATATCATGGAAAAAACGACGTTTGCAGTCAAATCGCTACACAATAGAGCTAAAAAGAAACTGGCTGAATGTCTTAGAAATGAGGTGGAAGAACATGACAAAAAGGCCTTACGATGATAAAAAAAATAAACAGTCTGTAACCGATAAGGAGATAAAGGGAGCGATGACTAAGTGGAACAAAAAAGCGTCCGAGTCTACGAAACAAAAAAGTTTTTCAAAAGCGATGGAAGGAATTGAGTTTTCTAGAGAAAAGACTGTAAAACGGCGAAAGAGTGCTTACAGAAAAAATTGGCTAAAGGGGACAATAGCAACCACTACAGCAGTGATATTACTAGCGCTCATGCTTATTAGTACGGATGTCGTTCAGAACGCCTTACTTTCTTCGGGTGATAATCCAGCACCGTTGGAGGACGATAAGAAGGGATCTACTGAAGATGAAAAAGAACCGGATGAATCAGAAGAATTAGAAGAGTCAGATGAATTACAAGATATCCCTGAGGTGAATCGTCCTGCTTCTAAAGATGTTGTGACGAACCCTGAAGGAATGGGTGAAGTAATCAATGCTTATCAGTTGCTTCATGAAGATAATCTTCCTTTTACAACATATATTCCTGATGACTTTGGGATCAAGAAAATAGACGAGGATCTTGGTAGTGGAGTTTCTGTTTCACCTGTTGAATCAGATGTAATGATGATGAAGGTTGTGTTATTTGATCAAGGAGTTTCGGAAGAGAAAGCTCTTGATTACGTAAAAAAAGCGATAGATGGACTTGGAGAAGTCGAAGAATTGCCTAGAGAAGAGTATGAAGATATTCCTGAGTGGGCACTTGCTTCTTTCTATCATTCAGGAGAAATGTTTGGGACGATGACACTTGGTAAATATAATGATCAGCTCTTTTATGTTCATGATCAATATATTGGTGATGCCGGAGACGGGTGGGGACCGATTAAATACGTTATTTTTGATGAATGGCGTTGGACAGAGACAGCTCAACCGTTGAATGAACCTGAGGGCGATAGCGGAGCTTAGACCAATTTAAAAGTAAGAACAAAGGAGTAAAAGCCTATGTGTGGAATTAATGGAATTATCTATTTTAATGGTCAAGCAGTTGAAACGGAATCTCTTAACAGAATGGGGAGACTAATGGCTCATAGAACTAGATGATGATAATTATTGGATTGAAAATAATATCGGGCTTGGGCTTTCGTAGGTTGTCAATTATTGATGTGGAAAATGCGAACCAGCCGCTTTTCAATGAAGATTACTCACTTGTTTTAGTTTGTAATGGTGAAATTTATAATTACCAGGAATTAAGGAATTGGCTTATTTCTCAAGGGGCACGAGTTTAAAACAAAAGGAGATGCAGAGACGATTCTGCATCTCTACGAAGAATATGGAGCAGATTGTGTCAATCATTTGCGAGGAATGTTTGCGTTCATTATTTGGGATACAAAAACAGAGACATTATTCGCTGCAAGAGACCACTTCGGCATCAAACCTTTTTACAACGGGCACCAGGATGAAAAGTTGGTATGTTCGTCATATTTAAAGCATATTACACAAGAAATGGGATCTTTAAAAGAGTTGGATAAGGAAAGCTTGCTCCAATATTTAACGTTTCAATATGTTCCATGTCCAAGAACGATGGTGAAGGGTGTGGCTAAACGACCACCAGCTCACCGACTTACTGTCAAAAGAAAAGATGTGCAAGTGGAGCGGTATTGGCAACCCACGTTGATACAAAAATTTACCGAATTAATTTTCAGAAATTAATTCGGTAAATCCTTGCAATCTTAAACAGACTGTTATACTATGACCTTGTTACCTAATAATTCTAGGTAGGTGAAAATAGTATGTTTAACCGGGAGCTAGTAAAGGGAAGCACATCACTTCTTGTTTTACAATTATTAAATGAACGAGATATGTATGGTTATGAACTAGTCAAGGAAATGGATAAACGAAGTGATCATCACTTCCAAATAAAAGAAGGCACGTTGTATCCTGCTCTACACAAATTGGAAAAGCAGGCGTACATTGACTTTTACTGGCAAAATCAACCAAAGGGTCCAGCACGGAAATATTACCGAATTACATTAGAAGGACAAAGTATTTTGGACGAGAAAACAAGTGAATGGCATCGATATGTACAGGTAATGAACAATCTAATTCGGAGAAATGAGTCATGAGTGTGGCTGAACAACAGTTTATTGAAGAGCTAAGTGAATCCTTATCTAACTGCTCAAATAAACAGGAAATTCTAAAAGAATACGAGATGCACTTATATGAGATAGCCAATGAAGATAATAGCGAAATTCCTTATCAGCAATTGAAAGAACGCCTAGGGTCACCTCAAGAAATTGCGAGCATGTGGCATCATGAAACAGCCATCACACCTAACCGTACACAGTGGCTATTTGTTACTTTTAACATTTGTTTATTTGTTGGCGGAAGTCTATTAACATGGAGCTACAACGTCTTTGATTGGACCTTTATAGAGGTTATCTGGGGAAGACTTACTCACATAGCTTCAATTATCATCATTGTCTATTTTTTCTTCTGGGCGCTGTTAGGTTATGAGATAGGTAAGGAATTTGGTCCTAAAGGAAGAAAGTTGTTAAGAAAGACGTTTGTTTATTGTGTTGCACCGAATCTTATTCTAATGGCATTGACTATTTTTCAGGTGATTCCTTATCAATGGTTTCAGCCACTTCTGAGCATACCATTTATTATTTCATGTATTGTTTTTACAGGCTTACTCTATCCGGTTAGTTGGATTGGTTACCACTGGGGAAAAAAGGCATCTATTTGAGTATGGTACTGTGACTTCATCAGTACTGTACTTTGCTATATTTTTTGCACATATACATAGAATAACTATGTATATAGTATATCTTAGTAATGGAGGATTAGTATGAATATCGAGATAAAACGTCAGGATTTATTATTTCTACTTGTTTGTTTAGGCTTGGCAATTATTACCGAGTTAAGCTTTTTCCATGGAACCGTTGGTGTCTCTTATTTATTGTTTTTAACTGCTTTTTATAGTGTTTTCTTTTTTAGATTCCGGTCATTAGCATTTACTCATCGACGAATCGGAATGTTGTTAATGGTATCAATCTGGATATTATCGGCAAACTACTTATTTTATGATAATCAGCTGTTTTACCAATTAAATTTTTTGGTAACTCCAGCATTAATGACTGTTCATATTATATTAATTACAGCTCCTAAACAAATGAATTGGCACGCACCATACTTTTTACAAACAATGGTTGAGAAGTTGGCAATGGGAATAAAGTATAACAATCATTTTTTTACTAAAATATTTAGATTGATTTTCAAAAATATCGATGTACAAACTGCTCAAACAATTAAACGGATAGCGCTTGGTTTAGTGGTTGGCTTACCGTTGTTAGGTATTGTTACCCTTTTACTTATGTCAGCAGATTCGGTGTTTCAGGATTTTGTCTTACGATTACCGAAGTTTATTTTCCAATTAAGTTTTGAAGAACAACTATTGCGAGCTATGATTGTCGGTTTCTTCTTACTTGTCTTCTTCGGAATATTTCAAGTATTAGAATTATCAAAGTCAAACAAGACTTATCAAAATCAAAAAGAAGATAGAAAAAAGTTCGACAGTGTCGTAGCATTAACAATATTATTTTTACTTAACGGTGTTTATCTTTTGTTTACAGCCATCCAATTCACTTACTTTTTCGGTACGGGATTAGAAGAAGGCTATACGTATGCGGAATATGCTAGACGAGGCTTTTTTGAATTAATACTTGTGACGATGGTGAATTGGACCTTATTAATCAGTTTTCTTACTTTTGTCAAGGAGTCTCGAAAAAAAGCTAATTTAACCTTGAAGGTAATGTATTCAATCGTTGTTGTCGTTAGTGGGGTTATGCTTGTTTCCGCTTTCCAACGTTTAAGTATGTATGAGGAAGCCTATGGGTTTACCTTCGATCGTATTTTGGCTCATGCATTTATGGTATTTTTAGCTATTATTTTTGCTTATACAATGATGCGTGTTTGGATTGAAAGGCTATCCTTGTTGCACTTTTACTTGTTAACTAGTCTTACTTTCTACACGGCGTTAAATGTATTACCGCTAGAAAAAATAATTGTCGATAATAACCTAGAACGCTATCAACAAGTAGGAAAAATAGATGTGTTTTATTTGGATTCACTTGGGTGGCGGGGTGTGGAAGGATTAATTAACTTATACCAAGAAGAACCAAATCATCCAAACGTAGAGAAGATTCTGATTCAAAGAAAAAATACAGCAGAGAATTTTCAGCAGCAACGAACATGGCAATCGTATAACGTTCAAAAACAAACAGTAATGGAAAAATTAAGTAAACTGAACATTAAATAAAGTAAGACATAAAGTGGGGGGGATTATATGGGTGAAGATACGAAATGTAGATTCAGGAAAAATAAATCTTACAAAAAAGTATGCTTAATCATTTTCTTTGTTGCGATACTAACGACGGGATTGATTGGATATGGAATCTACTGGGCATTCTTTGATATGGAGAGGTTACCAACAGGACGATTTCTAACTGAAGAAATATCTCCTGACGGAAAATATACTATAAAAGCATACGTTGCAAATAGTGGTGCAACAACTTCATACTCGATTCGTGGTGAATTAGTGTTTAATGAACGAAATAATAAAACCAAGAATGTATATTGGAATTATAGAGAAAATACCGCAAATATAAAATGGGTTGACAATGATACGGTCAGAATTAACGGGCATGAACTTAATTTGCCAAATGATAAATTTGATTTTAGAAACAAATAATAAGAAGGTTAATATAAAAAATGAGAAGTACGCAATAATCTTTCACGCACTTCTCATTTCTCTTTCTTATACCAAAAATGCTTAAATTAATTAAGCTTAAGCATTGCCGGCAACAGTTTGATCTGCACCATCTGGATCTAGTGAATTTGTTGCATTAATACCACTATTTGTATTGATGAAATCACCTGTGTTAAAGGCACCTGAACCGGCAGAAGTTTTAGATGAACTTTTTGGAGATAAATAAAAACTGTCACCAAAATTGATGACTCCACCACCAACGCTATTAATTTTTATTGGTCCTACAGCAGATGGCATTATGGACACCTTCTTTTCATAGTATTTGTTTTTATTATTTTAAAAACAACTAGGCATTACCACTAACCACTTGGTCAGTTACGTCTGGATCAACCGTGTTCGTTGCACTCAACCCACTATTAGTATTGATAAAGTCACCAGTATTAAAAGCGCCAGAACCAGCAGCAGTTTTAGATGCGCTTTTAGGTGATAAATAGAAACTATCTCCGAAGTTAATTACTCCTCCGTCAACGCTATTTATTTTGATAGGTCCAACGATAGATGGCATTTTTAAACACCTTTCTTAACAGACTATTTATAACTATTGTATTAAATCGTTTTCGTTTTGTTCCTGTTCTAGTATCCGAATGTGCTTTAACCTAGCTTCTGAATCGATATGTTTTAGACTGCCGATTTGAACAAGTGAAGAAGCAGAGACACCGGTAATAGTAACGTTTTTCACATGAATAGTTGGGTTATGGTGATAGGTGTTTTTCTGTATTATTGGCATACCAGGTGATTTGGCAGGTTCCTGTGCAAATATTTTGAATCTGTCAAAGTCAAATCCCTCATCAGAATAAACGCCACCTTCTTTTTGAACAGCTATTACTCTGTTAACAGGTGAAGATGTATTTGCGTCACCAATTTCAACTATCGAACTAAAAGCAACAGACGTAATTTTTATTTTTTCGACTTCAGATAGTCGTTTATTCATTGGTAGTTCCTTCATCAATTGCTGCTTGTCGGAGTGGGACTAGTGAACCAACAATATATGAATCAGGTGGTGTATCGTAGAAGGATGTCAATTTAATTGTTTCGTTATCCCCAATCAAAAACACAGATGAAGAAGCTACCCCTGTTATCTCAACATTTCCGACATTTAATCCCCAATTGTGAACCTCATAATTCATACCTATTTATCTCCTTTTGGTTGATCATTTTGAAAGAACTGTCGAAGAGAATGATTAATTTCTTTTTGAACTTGCTCATAAATTAATTCTTTTAATTCTTGGTCTGTTTGTGTTGGAGCATCACTTCTGGCGTTTTTTTCATAATGGGCTACTCGTTCTGGTAATTGTTTCCGAACGTCATTTACTATTAGTTCCTGATAGGATTGATTTAGAGGAAGACCGTGCTCATTAGATAGTTGATTTAATAAAGCTGGACCTTCATTTATTAAATAAGAATCAAGTTGCTCAACTAATTGTTGAGTTACTGGTTTTACTTGTCGTTGGTAATTATTGATTGGTGACTGGTTTAGTGACAGATCATCGACGTTTGATAGATCCTCTGGAGAAATACCAATATGGAGCGTGCCATCAAGTCTTTCAATTTTTAGTTGGTCAAAATGGTATTCTAATTTTTCAATTGTTGTATTTTTGGCATTAGAATGGTTGTTTTCATTGTTTTCTATTCTGGCAAGTCGTTGTTCAAGTTCTTTCATTCTATTGTCTTGTTGCTGCATATATGCCTGGACTCTGGCAAGGTAATCATGCCATGAATTTGAGTAGTTCATCTTTTGAATCCTCCTAGGCTATGACCTAACTAATACTACAATATGCACGTATTTTTTTGTTCGTGATTTTTTCGCTCCTAAAAATGGATGATATCGAAATAAATAGAGATTATTATCGTTGTCGGACGTTAAAGCTATCGTCATCTAACCCAAAAAACGCGCGAAAATTTCTATAAAAAAAGCAATTCCAAATTTAAGTAGGAGGAGCAAGTGGTACAAGTGGTTCCGCAATTGTACCTTCTGGCTCTGCCTCTTCAGCAAGTTCTGTATAGCCACCAGTATTATATAGTTCAGCTAATGCTTGAATATTACCGGCACTTCCAATCTGAAATATAGAAGAATTTGAAACACTACCTACTTTAATCATCCGAATACAGATAGACTGATGTACTGTTAAATTCATTGATTATCACCTCTACAATCCACTAATGTTCTGGTCAAAGTTATCTTTTTCATCAACGTTAGTGGTTGATTGGTCCAAAGAAATACGTATCCCATCCCCTGTATTAAATGATCCTCCACCAGCAAATGTTTTTGCTTCTGTAAATGGACTCATCGCATAGACATCTCCTATGTTAAAAATACTTGATGACGCAATTGATATTACTTTGACGGCTCCTACAGCGGCAGGCATAGTTTTTCCTCCTTTACGTATAGTTTATGAAACAGGAAGGTTATCTGTTCAAAGATTTAGATGGAGTCACGGAATAATTTAACGAACTTTAGCCAGAAGTCTCCTTCCTCAAAAATTCGTTAGAATTTTAGGTGGGAGCTGAATGGCTGTTTTGCCTCTTTTACAGAAAATAAAAAGCAAAAACGAAGACAAAAATACAATAATTTGGTAGAATTAACTTAAGAACATACGTTTGAAGGTGGCTTGGTATGGCTAAAAAGAACAAAGCATTCAAATTTCGTTTGTACCCATCATTTGAACAACTTATTTTATTGAAGAAGACGTTCGGTTGTGTGCGTTTTGCGTACAATAAAATGTTGAATGATAGAATTGATACATATGAAAAGTTCAAAGAGAATAAGGATGAATTATTGAAACAAAAGCATCCAACTCCAGCTAAATACAAAAAGGATTATCCATTTTTGAAGGAAGTAGACAGTCTTTCTTTAGCGAACGCTCAAATGAACTTGGATAAAGCGTACAAAGCTTTCTTCAAAAAGAATGCGAAGTTTCCAAACTTCAAAAGTAAGAAACACAAGCAATCCTACACAACAAACGTTGTGAACGGAAATATTGAACTTTTGAATGGTCATATCAAGTTACCTAAATTAAAATGGGTGAAACTCAAGCAACATAGAGAGATTCTAGAAACACATCGATTAAAGTCCGTGACCATTTCGATGACTGGTTCTGGAAAAATCTATGCTTCGATTCTTACTGAATTTGAGGAAATCATTAAACCAGTGGAACCTAAAAACGTTGTTGGATTAGATTTTTCCATGAGCGATTTGTACGTGACAAGTGATGGTGAGAGAGCCAATTACCCTCGCTTTTATCGTCAATCTCTCGAAAAGTTAGCCAAAGAACAGCGTATTTTATCACGCCGTAAAAAGGGTTCTAATCGTTGGTACAAACAAAAACGGAAAGTAGCGAAGCTACAAGAAAAAACTGCCAATCAACGCCGTGATTTCCTTCATAAGAAAAGCTATATTTTGGCGAACAAATACGATGCCATCGCTATCGAAGACCTTGATATGAAAGGAATGACGAGGGCTCTTAGTTTTGGGAAAAGCGTCTCTGATAACGGATGGGGAATGTTCACAACGTTCTTAAAATACAAATTTGAAGACCGTGGAAAGTCGTTTGTCAAAATTGACAAATGGTTCCCTTCTTCAAAGATGTGCTCAGAATGCGGCGAAGTAAAATACCAATTATTACTTTCAGAACGCACATTTTCGTGTTCTTGCGGTCACGAATGCGACCGTGATGAAAATGCTGCAAAAAATATTAAAATAGAAGGAAAAAGACAACTTTCAGAAACGAAAGTAGCCTAAACCATATATTCGAACCGCTGGTTCAGCGGGGATAGCTCGGTCAATTTGGGTGGCTAGTAAAAGCACCTATTTATTCGAGAAGCCCCCACTTCAAAATTCGCTAGAATTTTAAGTGGCGGGTAGTTCACGATACAATGAGGGCAGATAATTAGATTAAAAGTTAAATTGGAGGAACTACTATGGCGGAAATAAATTCTCCTCTCACAGAAAGCAGTCGATTACAGTGGATTGATGCTGCGAGAGGACTTGCAATACTAGGAATTTTCATGGTCAATGCACCAGCATTTAATGCGCCTTTCTTTCTCTATGGTGGAGAGGACGAGTTCTGGACTAGCTCACTGGATCAGTCTGTTCAAGTAATTATCGATATTTTTTTCCAAGCAAGCTTTTATACGTTGTTTTCATTTTTATTTGGATTTGGTATGCAGATTATTATTAACAAATTAATAGATAAACAAATGGATGTAAGAATTCTCCTTTTTAGAAGATTAACAATCTTAATTGGTTTTGGATTTATTCATGCATTTTTTATCTGGCATGGGGATATTTTACTTTCATACGGGATTATTGGTCTGTTACTGCTTTTATTTATTAATACGACTAATAGAACATTACTTTATTGGGCGTTTGGGCTACTTTTAATTCCGGTGTTAATTTACACTTGGTTGTTATATATGGTTAAAGATCAATTAAATACATATAATTTAGGTGCTGTAAATCAGGCATTTACTAACTATGGCCAAGGTACCATTGTGGATATTTGGCAACAAAATTATCAAGATTGGATCTATGCAAATGGGTTTATTGGTTTTATTTTTCTAGCTTTTGGGCTTTTACCATTATTTTTACTTGGTATGCTTATAGCAAGAAAGAAGTGGCTTCATAATGTAAATCAACATGCATCGATATTAAAAAGGTTATGGCTAGTTACGTTATTAATTTTTATTGTATTTAAAGCAGGACCACATTTGTATGGAAACCCTGCGTGGTTTTCGTATGCACAAGATTCGGTTGGCGGTTCGGCTTCTGCGCTATTCTATCTTGTTTCGATTACACTGGCTTTTCAAAAAGGATTGCTTGCTAAGCTGTTACTTCCGTTTATCTATGTAGGTAGAATGTCACTTACAAATTATTTGTCACAATCAATCATCTGCTTCATTTTATTTTACTCAGTAGGTTTCGGTTTGTATGGGAAAATTAGTCCAATAGGGAGTGTAGGAATTGTACTAGTTATTTTCAGTCTCCAAGTAGTATTAAGCAAGGAATGGATAAAGAGATATAGATTCGGCCCGATGGAATGGGTGTGGAGAAGATTAATGTATGGAGAAAAACTTCCAAATAAACGAGAAAGGAAAGAGGTGGAGCAAGGGTGAATCGTGATTCGATAAAAAAAGAAGCGCAAAAATGGCAAGAAGAAGGAATCATCAATCAGCAACAGATGAGTCAAATTGTCGGTCGATATCCGAAACGTGATCGTGGTTTTTTATTATTAACCTTTGCAGCATTGTTTATTGGTTTAGGATTTTTAACATTTATTGCCTCCAATTGGTCCTTTATTCCGCAGATTGGAAAAATGGCAATCATTCTAATTTTCATGGTCGGTTTTTATATAAGTGGCGAGCAAGTTTATCGAAACAAATCAAAACCAGTTGGACTGAGTTTGCTTGTTATTGGTTTATTTGTGTTTGGTGCTGGTATTTTTCTAACAGGTCAAATGTATAATTACATGTATTTTCAAGCTACACCTTTCTTGATATGGGCGTTAGCTGGAGTTTTATTGTTCGTTTTTTATCAACACGCTACACTATATGTTGTATCGATTGTGATTACTACAGTAGGGCAAGTGTATAATGCCTTCGTGTACAGTGATTTTTACTTCATGTTATTTTTGGTTCTGTTGTTAGCATTTGGTCACTACACCTATCACAGGGCAAGGCGCCTATATGGATATTTGTTTGCTTGTAGTTTTATGATTCAGACGATCGTGCTTATTTTTGCTTTTGGAAGTGAATATTACTGGGTAATTGTAAGTTCGCTAGTTTTATATGGATTAGGAAGTGCTAGTAATAGACAAGGAATAAGCAGACCTTTCCGGCATGTGAGCTTGCTAGCGATGTTCATCTTATGCATTTTTCATATATTCTCACTTGGAAATTCCTATTTTTTGAACTCGATTGGATTTGAATCTGCATTTCTAATCGTATGGATTATTCTTTTTATCTTAGCTTCAATAATTAAGATAATGAAAAAAGAGATAATAAACACAATTGAACTTGTCTTGTTTTTGCCAGTAGTTTATCTGTCATTTGGTGATTTACTTGCTATGCTAATGTTATTTGCTTTTTCACTAGGTATCTTACTTATTGGTTATAAAGAAGAAAATTATCAAAAGATTACGCTTGGTACATTTGCATTTCTAATAAGTACTTTACTTGCTTATATTCACTTAGCTTGGGCGTTCCTTAACAAGTCACTATTTTTCTTTCTAGGTGGTATTATCCTATTCATCCTTAGCTTTCTATTAGAGCGGAAACGTAGAGAACTAAAAAAGGATGTTAAAGGAGGCGTCAACGAATGAAACGGATATTTTTTTACATCATTGTTGGATTGCAATTTTTATTTCTGGTTGGGATGGCAGCATCGTATTATATGATTGACTATTTTGGCGAAACAATAAAATTAGAAACGTTGCCCGTTGATCCTCAAGACATCTTTTATGGTGACTATGTCACGCTCCGTTATGAAATAGAGGAAATTCAGGCAAATAAGTGGGGTGGGAATGAGAATCCTACATCAGGTAATCGGGTCTACGTGCTGTTGGAAAATAAGGAGGGAGCATATCAAGTAGTTAAAGCATCAGATGAGAAGTTTCAACCAAGTAGTGGTCAAGTGATGTTAACGGCAAAGTACAAATACCACGATTCCATCAATAGCATTTATCAGGTTGACTACGGATTGGGACGATATTATATTGAAGACAATACTGGTCAGCAGTATGAACAATCGGGTGAGATGATTGTCACTGTAGCCGTGGCACCTTGGGGACAGAAAAAGATTACTGATCTAAAATGAATCTGTTAATCTGAAAATAAATGAAAACACCCCAAGAGTTGATCAACTCTTGGGGTGAAAACTATTTTGCTTCTAATACTTCTTTTATTCTATCAATCGCCCACTGAAGATCTTTTCTTTCAATAATTAGTGGAGGGGCAAAGCGTATGACATTTTCATGTGTTTCCTTACATAAGAGACCTTTTTCTTTTAACCTTTCACAATAAGGACGAGCAGCTTCTGTTAGTTCTACACCAATAAAGAGGCCTTTACCACGGACTTCTTTTATGATCGGGTTATTTATCTTTTTCAATTCTTCCATCATGTAAGTGCCAAGCTCTAGAGAACGATCTGCAAGGTTTTCTTCCTCCAATACATCAAGAGCGGCAATCGAGACAGCACTCGCTAACGGGTTACCACCAAATGTAGAACCATGAGAACCTGGATTAAATACTCCTAATATATCTCTGTTAGCAACGATGCATGAAATAGGAAATACACCGCCACCTAAAGCCTTACCAAGAATCAAAATGTCTGGAGTAACGTCTTCCCAGTCACATGCAAACATTTTACCACTTCGACCTAGACCAGCTTGGATTTCATCAGCGACGAACAGTACATTATTCTCTTTACAAACTTGATAAGCTTCTCTTAAGAAACCTTCTGGTGGCATCACTATTCCTGCTTCACCTTGAATCGGTTCTAATAAAAAGCCAGCTGTATTTTCAGTAATCGCATTTTTAAGAGCATCGATATCTCCGTAGGGAATTAATTTAATTCCTGGTAGCATTGGACCAAAACCTCGCTTATATTCCTCCTCGGATGATAGAGAAACCGCAGTCATTGTCCTACCGTGAAAGTTACCTTCACAAGCAATAATTTCAGCTTTATCTTCTTTGACGCCTTTGACATCATAAGCCCAACGTCTTGTTGCTTTAACAGCTGTTTCTACAGCCTCAGCGCCAGTATTCATTGGTAATGTCATTTCTTTATTTGTTAATTTACATACTCTTTCAAACCATGGTCCTAGTTGATCGTTATGAAAGGCCCGTGATGTTAATGTAACCCGGTCTGCTTGATCTTTCAGTGCTTGAATGATTTTTGGATGACGATGCCCCTGATTAACTGCAGAATATGCACTTAGCATATCCATATAACGGTTTCCTTCAGGATCATAGACCCATACATTCTCTGCTTTAGAAATAACAATAGGCAGTGGATGATAGTTCTTAGCTCCATACTCTTGGGTTTGATCAATTATTTCTTGACTATTACGTACCATTATATTCCTCCGTTCTAGAGTGGAAAAACGATGTGTCTGATAAAATAATAAACATGGTCTAAATCACTTTTTAGCTAGAGTTTCTAAGCAGGAATTATCTGCCTATCTTTACCATTTATTATAACAGTTCTACTTAATATTTCACCAATTGTAGCGGATTAAAACATTTATTATATGAAAATAATAGTAAAAAGTGATATGATATTCATGACTAAAGGTGAGGAGGTTTTAAAGTGACACATTTACATATAACATCATGGGTGCTAGCCTTTATTTTATTTGTACTAGCATTGTTATTTTACAAACAGGGAAACAAAGCTGGAAAAATACTTCATATGGTATTAAGACTGGATTACTTATTAATCTTATATACCGGTGGAGATTTATTAATGGATTATTTTACTGCGAACATGATGCTAGGTGAGGTTCTAGTGAAAAGTTTTGCCGGACTTTGGTTAATTTCTATGCTCGAAATGATTTTAATTAAAACTAAAAAAGAGAAGCCAACGAAGAACTTGTGGATTCAACTGGCTATTGCTTTTGTAATTGTACTCGCCCTAGGATTTGGTCGCCTACCAATGGGTATTTTGCCAGGAGCATAACAAAAACTTATCACGTTCGCGTGATAAGTTTTTTAGTTTCGTTAGCATTGTTTTTTTAAAAAGTACGTGGTGTTGTGATTGCGACTGATAAACTTTCCGGTAAAATAAATAGGATATTAACCGTAGAGAAGATGCCAACGTGCGTCTTCTTTTTTCGTTGTTCACCGGAAATGATAGATGGAATTCTGTGGATAATTAATTCCTAAGTTAGCCACGTCCAGCTCAACCGAAATAACATCAGGTTAAATTACTTCGAAGTGTTGAATCCCAGGATTCTTTCACAGATTAGGCGTACGATTCATATGAATATATAGTAGTTTATCATGAAATACGTCGTTAATAATAGGAGAAAAGCTCACGGCTGATTCTTTAAGTCGGGTAGAAAGTCAAGTTTTTCTAATAAGGAAGGTGTTGATTTAATAGATGTGTGGTATTACAGGTTGGATTGATTTTAACCGAAACTTATTATCAGAAGTAGATAATGTAAGAAAAATGTCAAATGCGATTCAACATCGTGGTCCGGATGAGTATAATGAATGGATTTCTAACCATGTAGCCTTTGGTCATCAACGCCTAATTGTTGTTGATCCTGAAGGTGGTAAACAGCCGATGGAATATACAAAGGATAATTCCAATTATGTTCTCGTTTATAATGGTGAACTTTATAATACAGAAGATATACGAATAGAACTACTTAGACACGGGTGGTCATTTAATTCTTACTCAGATACGGAGGTGCTGCTTAAAAGCTATATCCAATGGGGGAGAGATTGTGTACAGAAACTAAATGGCATTTTTGCATTTGCTATTTGGGATTCTATAAACAAGGAATTATTCATGGCAAGAGATAGACTGGGAGTGAAGCCACTGTTTTATATGGAAAAAGACGGTGGAATTTTATTCGCTTCTGAATTAAAAGCATTAATAGCCCATGATGAAGTTGAAGCTATTTTAGATGAAGACGGCCTTAGTGAAATTTTAGCCCTAGGGCCATCAAGAACTCCTGGTCATGGGGTGTTCAAAGGAATGCATGAATTACGTTCAGGGTTTGTTGGCATCTTTACTAAACATGGCTTTAAAACAGAGCGTTATTGGAATGTAACCAGTACGGCCCATACCGATGATGTCGAAGAAACGGCAGATACGATTAGATACCTGCTCACTGATGCTGTTGAACGTCAATTAATATCGGATGTTCCGCTTGGTACTTTCTTATCGGGTGGAGTCGATTCCAGTGCAATTACTGCGATTGCATCTAATTATTTAAAGCGTCATAACAAAGGAACATTAAATACTTTTTCTATTGATTATGAGGATAATAATAAATATTTCCAGAAAAGCTCATTCCAACCGAATAGTGACCAGGATTTTATTGGAACGATGGTTGATGCACACAATACAAATCACTATAACTTTGTTATTAGTAATAAAAAATTAGCCGATATGTTGAAGGAAGCTGTTGAATTTCGAGATTTACCTGGTATGGCTGATGTAGACTCTTCACTATTATGGTTTTGTCATCAAACCAAACAAGAAGTAACAGTTGCATTGTCAGGCGAATGCGCGGATGAAATATTTGGTGGGTATCCATGGTTTTACCGTGAGGATGATTTAGCACGGGAAGGATTTCCTTGGATTCGTTCGTCAGAGGTTAGAAGATCATTGCTAACTAAAGAGTTAAATCAAAAACTAGATTTACACGGCTATATGCTAGACCGCTATCAAGAAACAATTGATGAGACTCCGCAGTTTGAAGGAGATAACGAAATAGAAAGACAAAGACGACAAATGTTTTATTTGAATATGCTTTGGTTCATGCCAACGCTACTTGATCGAAAAGATCGAATGAGTATGGGGGCTAGCTTTGAAGCTCGAGTGCCATTCAGTGATCACCGACTTGTTGAATACGTATGGAATATCCCCTGGGAGATGAAATCGTATAGAGGTAGAGAGAAGGGAATCCTTAGAAAAGCGCTTGAAGGGTTGTTGCCAGACGAAATCTTATACCGAAAGAAAAGTCCTTATCCCAAAACACACAATCCAATTTATAAGGATGCTGTAGTAGAATGGCTACATGATATTTTAGACGATCCAAATGCGCGCCTATTTGAAATTTTCGATAAGGATGAAATACGAAAGCTTGTAGAAAGTGAAGGGAAAGAGATTGAAGCCCCTTGGTTTGGTCAATTAATGACAGGACCACAACTTCTTGCACACTTATGTCAGATTGATCACTGGTTACGAACGTATGATATTAAAATTGAATATTAGAATTACCTCGAGTGTGGATATATGTCCACACTTTTCTTATATGATAGGAAGAAAAGTGAATTTTTTTAGACAATTAGTGAAATTGGTTTGACTTTAATGTTAAGACTAGGATAATAGTAGAGGGTTATTTTAATTGTCTGAAATGAAATAATACATATAAATGTGTTTTGGAGAGGAAGTATTGCATGCAAAAATTTCTAGTGTTTCTCGTGAGCATTTCGAGCGTTTTTCTAATTGCCGATACATCGTATGCAGCTTTGGAGGATGATTCTTCTTTGCAAAACGAGTTGATTTATTATGTTCTGGTTGATCGCTTTACGAACGGAACTGCAGAAAATGATGGTGACATAGATATTGAAGATCCATCGGCGTACCATGGTGGAGACATTCAAGGTGTAATCAGTAATTTGAATCATATAAAGGAACTGGGTTTTACGACCATTAATTTGAGTCCGGTCATGAGTAATGGAGCGGAAGGTTACCATGGTTTTTTGATTGATGATCATCGTTTAGTTGAAGAACACTTTGGATCAATGGAAGAATTAGCCCAATTAGTTGAAGAAGCCCATAAATTAGATTTAAAAGTAGTATTGGATTTTGTTGTTTCACATGTAGGTCCAAACCATGAATCCTTAACAAATAATTCAGATTGGCTTGCTAATACTACAACATTTGATGGAAATGAGTATCCGAGTCCTGATTTAAGTAACGAAATGGTTAAGCAATACTTTTTTGACAGTGCAGCTTTCTGGATTAATGAAACAGGTATTGATGGCTACAGGTTGTATATGAACGAAAACACTCCAAGTACATTTATTAATGAGTTTACCGATGCCGTTCAATCTATCGACTCGGACTTTTTTGTGATTGGTGAAGTAATAAACTCCAATCAGGGTTTTAAAAGTGATGAACTAACAATAGATGCATTAGTAAATGATCAAATACACAGCAGATTATCGGATATATTTAGTAGTTACGGTAATTCTATAGAACCATTGTTGAAAGAATGGCCAAATAATACTAATTTAACCAATGGATTGTATTTAGATAGTCATGAAACAATTAGGTTCACAAGAGAGGTTGTAAAACAGAAGCAAAACCCGATTACTCGCTGGAAACTTGGCTTAACATTTCTTTATACAACTCCAGGAGTACCAATAGTCTATCAAGGCTCTGAAGTTCCGATGGATAACGGTGAGGATAGTCCAGATCACAGAATGACTCAAATAAATGGTGGAGACGACGAGTTGCAACAACATATTGAACAACTTGCTGCTATTAGAAAGCAATTTCCATCATTAGTCTATGGAAAATTAGATTTGGTTGAATCAATTGGTGCTATGACTATGTATAAGAGGGAGTATCAAGGCAAGGTCGTATATGTAGCAATAAATAACGATACAAAAACGAAATCGATTACGATTAAAGACGTACCAGAAGGTATGCAACTGACAGGATTGCTACAAGATAATATTGTTCGTGAAAAAAATAATGGTGAGTATAAAATTACACTTGATCGTGAGACTGCAGATATATATATAGTAGAAGAAGATACGGGGCTGAACTGGTTATTTATTACCTTCGTTGTATTAGTTCTAGGTGGATTTGTCGGGGGGGTAACCTACTTAAGTATTAAAAATAAACGCCAACAGTAATAGTGTTAGAAAAAGCGTAGGGATTGTCCTACGTTTTTTCTAACTTGTTTCATTTAACAAAGAGCCATTTTATTGTAGTTTATTTAAAAATATATTATCCATTGACAACATTACCACCATTAACATGAATCATTTGTCCGGTAACATAACTAGAGTCATTACTAGCTAAATAAACGTAAGCGGGAGCTAATTCGAAGGTTTGTCCAGGACGTCCCATCGGAGTATCGGAGCCAAATTCTGAAACTTGTTGCTCATCAAAACTTGCAGGAATAAGCGGAGTCCAAATTGGACCAGGTGCAACAGCATTGACCCGAATACCCTTTTTAACCAATGATTGCGATAATGCTCGAGTAAACGATGTTATCGCTCCCTTTGTACTAGAATAATCAACTAACTGTTCATTACCTTTATAGGCAGTTATCGACGAGGTATTTATAATTGAACATCCCTGTTTGAAATGTGGAACAACCGCTTTCGCCATGTAAAAAAATGAGAAAATGTTAACTTTAAATGTTTTTTCGAATTGTTCGTTAGTGATACTCATAAAGTCTTTTTGTGGGTACTGAACCGCGGCATTATTAACTAATATATCCACTTTACCATATTCTCCGATAACAGATTGGACTGAAGTATTACAAAAGTCTGCATCTGAGACATCACCACTAATTATCGTGCATTTTTGTCCTTCTTTTTCAATCCATTTTTTTGTATCTTCAGCGTCTTTATGTTCATTGAAATAAATAATGGCGACATCTGCCCCTTCTTTTGCAAAATAAATGGAGACCGCGCGTCCAATACCACTATCACCGCCAGTTACTATGGCTACTTTTCCTTTTAGTTTTCCACTACCGTTATAGTTTGGATCTTCGTACTGTGGCAAGGGATTCATTTCGTGCTCAAAACCAGGTTGCCTATTTTGATGTTGTTTTGGTAGTATTTGTTTTTTATTGTTGTTGCTAGACATACTAAAACCTCCTTAAGTTAGTACAGTTCGTTTTAGTATTGTCATTTAAAAGAGTTATTATTATTCGAAAGAGGTAGCCACCTAAAGCTGTTTACTTCGTTACTAAGATGCTTATGTTATCTGTTCGTGACAAGATATTGCACCATCATTGTGCAAGTGTTGGAAGAAGATACGATACTGATAGATATCGATTTCTCCACGAATATAGATTTGTTGGCAGAAATCTAAAAGTTGATCTATTGAATTTGGTTCGTGATTCCGCTCGTAGGTGTATAACGAAATAAGATTTTTTAAATCCATCGTTAACCTCCTTATATCTTTATGAATAAACTGTTTTTAACAATCTAGTAATACTATTTTTATGATAGAAAATATTATAATATGACAGTTTCTATTAGAGATTTAAATAAAAAAAGTAGTGATTATCTAATCAGATAGATAATCACTACTTAAACAATTATTTATAAGAGCTATTTAGAAAAAATAAAGAAATTGTACCTGGACCAGCGTGTGATCCGATGGATGACCCAACCATTTGAATATGAATATCTTCAGTATTAAAGCGGTCTTTAATCATTTCAGCCAACTGTGTAGCTGTTTCAAGGTCGTCACCGTGACTAATTCCGATTGGCTGATTGGCTAAGTCATGTCCGCGCTCTTCCATTAATTCAATCATTCGTTTCAATACTTTTTTAGAACCTCTAATCTTTTCTAGCGGAATTAATTTGCCACCATCAACATGTAGAAGTGGTTTAATTTTAAGTAAAGTACCTACAAAGGCTGCTGTTTTACTAACTCTTCCACCTCGATATAAATATTCCAAATCATCTACTGTAAATATGTGCTCCATATGCTCCGATTGGTATGTACTGACTTCGGCTATTTCATCGATAGTTGCGCCCTCTTGTGCTAGTTGGGCGGCACGTAATACGACTAGACCGAAACCTAACGATGCGCATTTGGTATCAATAACTTTCAAATTCCAATCTGGATATTCCTCTAACAATTCCTGTTCAGCTAACTTAGCAGACTGATAAGTGCCAGACAGTTCAGAAGACAATGATAAACACAGACAAGGTTGATTTTTTTTAGCAAATTTTTCAAAGACCTCTTTAAATGCCTGTGGTGATACTTGGGAAGTCTTCGGTGCTTTCCCCTCTCTCATAGCATCATAAATTGTTTTTGCAGAAATGGTTTTGACATCTTCATAATTTTTATTATCAAGCTGTACAGTTAAAGAAGCCATTTCAATATTATAATCGTGATAATAATTTTCGGATAAATCACAGGCTGAATCAGTAATAATTTGCACTGTCATTTCTCCACCTCCATTGTTATTAATTTTTTCGATTCATTCATTAAAGATGGTACGAGGGTATTTTATAAAAGACAGGTTAATAATAAAGTTAATTAAAGATTAATGCGCAAGATGTTTTATTTACTACTTAAGTTTAATCGTATCGAAACATATAGTCAAAAGTTAATTTGTCAGTCTTTACATTATAGCGGATTATACTGTACGATTGTTGGGTATGTAAACAGAAGATAGCTAATCTTACATAAATAATAAGAAGCATCTGAGGATTAGGAGGTTTTAGTATGTTTCTGGTAGAAGCAAGACGAATATTTATAGTGGTAATAGGAGCTGTCCTTAATGCAATTGCATTGAACTTCTTTCTAATTGGAGCAAATGTTTATGCCAGTGGTTTTACTGGTATAGCACAGTTACTTTCAAGCATTTTTACAGATGTTCTTAATATTCCTGGAATTAGCACAGGTCTTATTTTACTTGTATTAAATATTCCAGTGGCAATATTGGGTTGGTTAAAAGTTGGTAGAGGATTTACCATTTATAGTTTTATTTCCGTGGTATTTACTACTTTTTTCTTAGAAATTTTTCCAATTCTACACTTATCTAATGATATTATGTTAAATGCAGTTTTTGGTGGCGTAATTGGTGGCGTTGGTGTTGGTATCACCTTGAAATGGGGTGCTTCAACTGGAGGTTCAGATATTATTGCAATGGTACTGTCGCGGTTGAAAGATAAACCAATTGGTGGCTATTTAATGCTTATAAACGGCGTAATCATTGTATTGGCTGGTGTTATCAATGAACCAGAGAATGCTTTATATACGTTACTTGCTTTATATGTAACTACCCGTGTTATTGATACAATTCATACAAGACATGAAAAAATCACAGCAATGATTGTTACTAAAAAGGCTGATGAGCTACAAGAAGCTATTCACAGTACAATGGTAAGGGGAATTACCCTCCTACCAGCAAAAGGAGCCTATTCAAAGGTTGATAAGAACATGATGATTTTAGTTATAACTAGATATGAACTCTACGATCTTGAAAGAATTATTAAAGAGGTAGATCCAAATGCATTTACAAATATAATACAAACTGCTGGGGTATTTGGAATGTTTAGAAGGAACGATTAAGTAACCATTTTGCTGCTTTCTTCAACCAATTATGTATAATTGAACAATAGTATTTTAATGAAGAGGGAGTCCGTGTTTTATTAAAAAACACTAAAGGCTAGGGCATGCATGCCCTAGCCTTTAGTATTGCTTGAATTTAGTAACCGTAATTACTAATTATTTCTTCTACAACTTGAGTTAATGTTTCCCATTCAGCATCAAATTTTTTGTTGATCGTAATGAAATTTTGAAAACCAAAAACATTATCTACTCCGTCAATATTCATTAAATCATTTAATATTTTGTGTTCACTAGTTTGACCAGGCATAACAGAAATACTATTATTACCCTCGAAAATCATAGAGTCAGTAGTGAATTTCAATGCATTTGGATTTGGTGTTTCTTCAACGCGAACGCTCATCAATAGTTCCTCCTAATTATCCTTATAATATGTTAATAATAGCAGAAAAAGATAAAATTAAAAAGCAACTCACTTAAGAACAGAGTAAATAATAGTGACTGTTGTTGGCTATCGGTTATAATAGATGAAATTAATTCCATAAACGTATGAGGGGGTGTGAAAGTTGATTAAACACGTTATTGTCCCTGGAACTCTATCGGCCCTAGGGCTAGGAATCTTCCTCTGGTTTATGGAAGAACTAACTGGTAAAAAAGTTTATACATTATTGTTAAATGTAGATTTCATTCCGATTATTGGAAATGATTCTTTACCTTTAATGATCGAATGGTTTTTTCATATTGTTATTTCCTGGGGAATAACGATGATTATTGTCTTATTGTTGCATACACAACCGAATCCCACTAATTCATTCTACTTTGCAGTCGTTTTTGTATTGACTAGTATTGCTTGCCTTTCGTATATCCCTTTGACACTGGTTTCTGTTAAGGAAACTCCCAATCTTTTTGATTTTCAGGCTATATTGTACTGGATTATTGGTCATATTCTATACGCTATTATTTTAAAGAAAAGTATATGTAGAATATCTTAATGATAATTTTATTGTTTTTCGGTGTGTTCTAATTAATTTCAGGAAAAAAAGATGAAAATACCCCACCAAAAAGATGGGGTATTTATCATGCAGAGGTTATTTTAGTTCGTTTTGTTGCTCAAGCTGCTGCTCTAATTGTTGAAGTTCTTGTTGTTCTTGTGGAGTAGCATTTGTATAAGCAGATTGGATAGCATTTCTAGCTGCTTCCTTATCTTGCTCATTAATGTTTTGCCCATTAGTCATACGATTGACAGCATTTCTAGCTTGTTGGAATAAATTATTTGCCATCGCTTAAAAACCTCCCACAGTATGGTTGTCAGCTTCTTCTTTTTTTCGTTCTACATCTGTAAAACGTTCATGGTAGGGAATGCGTTCATCATGTTTTTTTACTGAATCTGCACCTTGTTGAGTAAAGCGTTTTGATTTGCTTTTCTTACTCACGAGAATCCCTCCCTATTGACCGTCCTTTAAAAAAAAGCTTGAACGCAGATTTTTGCGCTCAAGCTTAGTATGGATAGATTTACTCATTATATGAATTAAAAAAATGGAAGTTTAATTAAATTGCTTTTATATTTAGTTTTAAGTATTCTTCAAGAAATAATCCTATACCGTCTTGTTCATTGGTGTTCACTACATGTTTTGCTAACGTTTTTAATTCATCAATTCCATTTCCCATAGCGACACCAACCCCGGCAAATTCAATCATTTCTAAATCATTATCTTCGTCTCCAAATGCAATTATATTTTCTTGTGAAATTTGATAATAATGAGCAATTCGTTTTAAGCCTACAGCTTTATTCATTCCCTTACGAACAATTTCAATTACATTCAGGGGAGCACCCCATTTACGGTGTTCAATCACAGAAGCGTGCTCATCATCTAAGCTTTGTCGTAATTGCTTGATATGGTCTTCGCGTGGCTGAATAAGTAGTGAAGTAGGATCGTGATGGAGTTCATTTTTCAGACTTCCAATTGTGATTGTGCTTTCTTGATTTGGTGCTTGGAATAAATCAATTAATTTCTCGTCATAGCGATCCAAGTAAATTTCGTCCTCAACTTCAGCTAATATATTTCTGACTTCTAACTCATAGCAGGTTTGAATTATTTTTTTAGCTGTACGGTTTGCTAGTGGACTATGAAGTGCATCCCATTTTTTGTCTGTTGGATGATGGATTAGAGCACCATTGAAGTTAACCATAGGAGTATCTAATCCGAGTTGGTGATAATAATCAATACTTGCACGGTGTGGTCTTCCAGTAGCTATTACAACGATATGTCCTTCTTCTTTTGCCTTTAACACAGTTCGCTTTGTCCGATCGCTAATTACTTTATCATCGGTTAAAAGAGTTCCATCAAGGTCTAATGCGATTAAATGCCTGTTTTTCATGTGAAATCACCTCTTATAATAAGTATAGTTTAAAGGGGAATTATTAATCTGTAAAGAATTTGTATTTTTCATAATTTTAATTAGTGAGATTTTTATGGAAATTAATGGATTTAATTTGTGCATTTTTCTATAAACTACTATGATAAGCTTATAAGCATTATTATATGATGAAAGGAATTATAACAATGATAGGAATATACAAAGAGTATTGGAAAAATATACCAGTCTTAGTAATTGTACAGGACGACAAAAAGGAAAAAGCCTTACCAGTTCTTACGTATCTACACGGATACACGAGTGCGAAAGAACATAATTTACCACTAGCTTTTTTGATGGCAGAAAGAGGATATCGAATTGTATTACCAGATTGTATGTTACACGGTGAACGGACAAATGATAATAAAAATAAGGATAAAGAATTTTTTACTATTATTGAACAAAATTTAATCGATTTGCAAATTATTAAAGATCAATTAGATAGTAGAAACCTATTACTTGATCAACGATTCGGTGTGGCAGGAACAAGTATGGGTGGAATTACTACAGCCGCAGCACTCACTCAGTACGATTGGATAAAGGCTGCCGCAATTTTGATGGGGTCACCTAAAATTACAGAATACGCTAAAGAACTAGTTGATAAAATGAAACAAACAAATGATAGCATAAATATGTCTGATCAAGAAATAGATTCCATTTATGATTCTTTGTCTAAAATAGATTTGTCTAAGCAACTCAATAAACTAAATGGAAGACCACTATTTTTCTGGCATGGTGAAAATGATTCCGTTGTACCTTTTAGTCATTCTTATGATTTCTATCAGCAAGCTATTAATTATTATAAAAATCCGGAAAGTATACGATTTTTAAAAGAAGTTGGACGTGGTCACAAAGTAAGCCGTTTTGCTACCCTAGAAACAGTCGACTGGTTAGAAATGCAATTGTAAGTGATACAAATCATTTAAATTTTTTACTGTTTATGTTTATAATAAGAATAAGTAATTGAAGGAGGGAAAATTAATGGAAGAAGCTCTGCAAGAAAATTTAATGGGTGCTTTGGAGAATGTTATCGATCCAGAGCTAGGTATAGATATAGTGAATCTTGGTCTAGTATATGGTGTTGAATTGAATGATGAAGGACTTGCTACTGTCACAATGACATTAACAGCAATGGGATGTCCATTAGCTGCTCATATTGAATCAGATGTTAAAGGTGTGTTGGAAGACCTTCCTGAAGTTAAAGATACACTTGTTAACATAGTTTGGAGTCCACCTTGGACCAAAGATCGCATGTCTCGCTATGCTAAAATCGCACTTGGAATTCCAGATTGATCCGTTTACATCCCTTGCTGTAGAAGCAAGGGTTTTATTTTTTGTCTAGGAAATTATAAAATGGACTGCTGTGGATCATGGATTATTAAATTAGCCACGTCCAGCTCCGGCGTCTACGCTTTTGTTCTTTAAAAAAAGTAGAGGGGACTTCACCTCTACTTAATTTCGTTAGTACATAAGCATTTTTTTTGCTTTATCACTCATATGATCAGGAGTCCATGCTGGTTGCCAAACGAGTTTGACATCTACTTTATTAACACCGTCTATAAAATAAATTGCACTCTCAACGCCACCTACAATGCTATCGTGAAGTGGACAACCTGGCGTGGTTAGCGTCATATTCACAACAACATCACTTTCCTCAGTTACCTCAATGTTATAAATAAGCCCAAGGTCAACGATATTAATTCCTAGTTCAGGATCGATAACCTCATAAAGAGCCTCTTTTACCTGTTCAAACAAGTTCATTTTTAAAAACTCCTTTTCCAATTTTTAAAAAATAAAAAAACACTGCATGAAAATTATTAGTGAAACTTTATTTTCTTAAAACATTTACTATCGATAATCCGTACAGTATTGACGTAGTTAGCATCAATCCCTGAAATAGTTGAACACCATAACTTGCGTTCAGGAGCCCAGAAATTGAAAGTCCGATGATTCCTATTGTAAATAGAACAAAGATAACGGTGCCTAATTTCTCATTGATTAAGTCTTTAAGCAGTGGAACATTTGATTTTCCTACCTTGCTAGAATATTTGTATGTCCACCATAGGAAAGGAACAATTTTATATAAATAGCCTAATATACTGAACATAATCCAACAGATAATGTATAAAAAAATTAGCCAGCTCCACAAACCTTGGTTATTAATCGAAAATATACTTAAAATAGCTGCGAGGCTATGAATAATCCAGCCAAATCCAATAGCAAGAAGTGAGAATGTGAAAGGGCGGTCTAATTTTCGCTTCATTCTTTTCATAATAATTTCCTTTATATCTAAAGCGAAAAAAGTAAAGCCAAACCATAAGATTACCCAACTGATAGGTAGCAGAATGGACAGTTTAAACCAAAAGGAAAGTATCAATCCAAGTAATCCTAGTGTATAAAAAATAAAAGCTAATTTTGCCCATTTCATCAAAAATCCGTGTGATAGGCTAAACATGGGTACCATTTTGTAAGAAAACCCAAAAATTAGTAATGTAAACCAGCCAGCAACGCCCAACAAGATATGTGATTGGAGGGTAGCTGTATAATTAAGAGTCGCTCCAAAGGCAATTGTCCATGCTAATATGAAGCCAAGCACTATAGTGATCAAAAAGCATACCAACGCTGTAGAGACGAATAATGTCATTATATTTTTTTGTTGTTGAGATCTTAAAGTCATTAACATTTGGAAAAGAAATAATAGAATGCCAACAATCACAAAAATAGCACCGTAAACTGCCAAATTTAGATTCATACCAAGCAACAGTGAAAAAATAATGATACCGAATCCAGTAATAAATAGCTGTATGAAGCCTAGTTTTTCACTCCAAATAGGTGTTAAAAAAGCAACAGGTACTAATTGGTACATCGCACCCATGATGACCATTACAATCCAGCCTAAGAGGAGAAAGTGAGCTCCCATTAATAGTTCAGGTAGTCGAAATATGCCATTAGTTAACGCATCGCTATGAATAAAAAAGATAAATTGCGATAATACAAATGCTCCCAAGCCGAATAGAATAAACGAAAGAGGAAGCTTTATATTTGTTTCTGTTTTCTTAGATAGCCCAGGACTTGTAAGCATTATATTAATCACCATTCTTTGTTATTGTGATGGCAAAACTGCCATCACTTTGTTCTTGTACATCATACGTGTAACCTTGGTCGTCTAATTCTGGAAAAAGAAACATAGGTTTGCGATCATTAATAATTGTCAATTTCTCTCCACCACTAATTTCTTCTAATGCAGCAAGAGTCCTCATCATCGGTTGTGGTGGTTGTAATCCTCTATTATCTAACCTCATAACTTATCGCCATCCTCTTTTGTGAAGATTATTTTCCAATGCTTTTTATCTACTTTTACTGATTCATGTTCATATCCCTTTTTCTTCAACACTTTAAATAATGGGAAAGGATTAAATGGTGCGTGTAGAACAAGCTGTTGATCGCCTTCTAAACTTTTCACAGCATTCATAATTTTACTAAAGGGCTCTATATTTTGTTTGATTTCTTCACGTACATCAACTTCTACTATTTCACTTTTATGGTTCATAACTCCACCTCCAACGTATCTATACTATTATGATAATCATTATCAGTTGAAGAGGATGTGACCTGAATCACATTTATTAAAAACAGAAAATAGAAGAAACCCCCTTTGGTTGTTTATTTATCAACCAAAAGGGGTTTCTTCTAAACTTACACTTTTATCTTTAGCCTAAAAAAGTTCATCTTCTAAACCATATTTGTCTAAAATTAAAGAACCCTTATCATTAATAGTAATTAATTTTTGTTTTTTTAGCTGGCTTAGTGTTCTACTAACAGTCTCTCTACTAGACCCAATCATATTAGCTAACTCTTGATTGGTGAAGCTTGTATTTAACTTAAATAGATTATTTTCAAGTTCAGTACCATGGTTATCTAACAAACGTAAGATTAACATGATGATCTGTTCATAAGTGTTGTGTAAAATCTGTTCTTCTAATCGTTTCTGTAAATCAACAATTAAATCTCCTAATACTTTAAATAACTTAACGCTGATGCCAGGGTTGTTGAATAAAAAGTTTTCGAATGAACTAATTGGAATATAAATTAAAGTAGCATCTTCAGCGATTTCAGCGTGAGCAGGACAATCATCTTGACGGAAAAACCCTTGGTGTGGAAACATTTGCCCAGGTTTAAGAACATTGACAATTTGTTCCTTTCCATGAAAGTCTGTTTTGTAAATTTTCACCGCACCTTCATCAATGAAATAGACGTTTGTAAGCGGATCTCCTTGCATAAATACATGTGTTCCTTTTTTATATCGTCTTGATTTTGCGAGTTCAACAATAGGTGTCATTTCGTCACTTGTTAAATCTTTGAATATAGTGAACTTTTGTAATAGCTGTTTTACCGATTGTGCATTCATGATACCCTTCCTTTCTGCCTTCCATCAACTATCTTAACACGCGAACATTCAATTTTTCATTTAATTATTATACTTTCTCGTTACTTTAGTTTGTCGTTGTGATTAAAATCATATCAATTCGTTGATTTAACTCACTAGAAGAAACCAAATTTTGATATAAGCTAAAACACATAAAGATTTTAGGAGGATACTATTATGAGTGAAGTACACTTTGCAGTTAAAGTTAATGCCCCAGAAATTGAACCTAGATTCCGTCATCCAAGAATTCTCGAAGTATTTGATGGATTGAAAACAGGAGAGGCAATGGAATTAACAAATGATCATGATCCAAGACCTTTGAAATATCAATTCATGATCGAACGAGAAGGACTGTTTGAATGGGAATACATGGAAGAGGGTCCATTAGTGTGGCGAGTTTCGATAGTTAAAAAATAGGATGAGTTTGTGATTTGAAAAAGCTACTTTTGAACTTTTCATACTTTATTAACATAATTGTGAAATATGTCACATCTAGAATGCAAATACCCTTGTACAATGAGAAAAAGAATCATTAACCATGATGATAATGTCACTGGAGGGATAGTTATGCAGCAACGGGATTACAATGAAGATCCTTTTATTGTTATATGGGAGCTAACTCGCGCTTGCCAATTAAAGTGTTTGCATTGTAGGGCAGATGCACAATATCATCGGCATCCATTGGAGCTAAATTTTGATGAGGGAAAAAAACTGATAGATGAAATATACGAAATGAACAATCCAATGTTAGTTTTCACTGGTGGAGATCCATTAATGAGGCCAGATGTTTTTGATATTGCGGAATATGCAGTGAATAAAGGTGTCCGAGTGTCGATGACCCCTTCTGCTACACCAAATGTAACGAAAGAAGCAATGGATAAAGCAAAAAAAGTCGGTTTATCGCGCTGGGCATTTAGCTTGGATGGTCACTGCGCAAAAGTCCATGATCATTTTCGTGGTACGAGTGGCTCATTTGATTTAACGATAAATGCAATTAAACATCTTCATGAGTTGGAGATGCCTCTACAGATTAATACGGTAATTTCTCGGTACAATGTCGATTATCTAGAGGAATTGGCTGCATTGATGGAAGAACTGGATTGTGTGCTGTGGAGTGTTTTCTTCTTAGTACCTATCGGAAGAGGTCAAGAAAAAGATATGATTACGCCAGTGGAGCATGAACGAGTATTTAGGTGGCTGAATAAACTTTCTAAACGTGTTTCGTTTGATATAAAAACAACAGCTGGACAGCATTACCGAAGAGTAGTAATTCAAGATAAGATGAGAGAAAACAAAGGAAAAAGTGAAAAGGATACAATTTTTTATGAGGACGCACTTAAAAAAGGTGCAACAGGCAGTATTGATGGATTAGGTCGTGCTCCTAAAGGGGTAAATGACGGCAATGGCTTTATCTTTGTTTCTCACACAGGGGATGTGTATCCTAGTGGATTACTTCCAATTAAGGTGGGTAACGTCAGGGAAAAACCATTGAAGGAAATTTACCGCGACTCGCCTATATTACAAGATTTAAGAAATCCTGATAAATACAAAGGGAAATGTGGGGTATGTGAATTTCGTCATGTTTGTGGGGGATCAAGGTCAAGAGCTTATGCGATGACAGGTGATTACATGGAAAGTGAACCTTTCTGTGTTTACACTCCTAGAGCTATGAGGAAACAAAAAAATACCGTCCAGTAAAAATAATTCAAAAATTTATAGCTGATTAATTGGTTTGGTTCTATATTATGAATGCGCATATACAAGTGATTATAAAAGTTGAATATTGATAAATAACATTGTGAATATTGGCATCATGTTGTATCACGTAATGGAGTTGCTTTTTAGAATCAAACCAAATTAAACTGATGTACAAGTTTTTCAGTAACCTATGAGACGGTTATTATTTCTGTGTAGCAGTGATTTAATCAATACTACACAGTACGATTGGACAGTTTTCACAATTGATTTCATTTTTCAAGTGTTGTAGGTCATGGATAAATATTTTGCTCTTTTCCATAGATAAAATGTTGTTCCGTTTTAAATCATTTAGTAGTCTGTTGACGCTTTCTCTTGAAGTGCCACAAAAATTGGCAAGCTCCTGGTTCGTTAAGACCATATCAATTAATATTCCATCATCTTTTTTTAATCCGTAACTATTTGTTAACCGAATTAATGTGGAATATAGTGCTCCTTTTTTACCATGAAGCACTAAATCGCGAAATTTTGTTTGATCACGACGGAAATTTTCGCCCATTACTTTCATGAATTCAACTGCTAGTTTACTGTCTTCTAATAGCCGCTTTTCTAACTGGGCTTTTTTGATGACTGCTACTTCACTATCCTCAAGCACCTTTGCATTTAGCAAATATTTTATTTCATCGTCAGTATATAATGATAATTCTCCTATAATGTCCCCTTTGGAACAGATACGTAACGTCAATTCTCTTCCATCGGGGGATATTTTCCCTATTTGAATCCTCCCAGATAAGATCACATATAATTCAGAGGCTTCTTCACCTTGTTGAAATAAAAAACTATTTTTTTCAATAGTAATCGTATGGTCTACAGTCGTTAACAGTTCTGTTAATTCTTCAGACATTCCATGATTTCTCATAGCTTTTTTCATACTTTTTAGCCTCCTTATCTTTAGGGTATCTTACTGTTGAAATGGGTGAAAACAGGTCATCTTATAAGAATAGAAATGCTAGAAATCCTACTACAAAACAATAATAGGCAAAATATTTAAGATTTCCTTTTGCCATAATATTCATAAACCACTTTAAAGAATAGTAGGTTGCAACAATGGCTGCTAGGAATGCTAAAGTGTATGGAATCCAAAGTACAGCAAACTGTTTGTCAGCAATTATCTCATCAATGGAGAGTAATAACGTTCCGAGACTTACCGGGATATACAACAAGAAAGAAAAACGAAAAGCTGTTTCATGTTTCATTCCTAGTAACATTGCCGCGACAATTGTGGCTCCAGATCGACTTATGCCTGGAATAAGAGCTACGGACTGGGCTAGACCTACAATAATTGCGTCTTTTATGGTCAAATCGCCATCATTCTTCCGTCCCTTTAGATTACGAATAATCCAAAGTGCTAACCCGGTTATAATTAATGTTATCCCTACCATTTTTGAGGCTGAAAATGTAGATGAAATTTGATCTTCAAATAGAATCCCAATCAAACCGGCTGGGATTGTTCCGATAATTAAATAGAATATAAAATTAAAATCGGATTTTCCATCTGGATTTTTGTTTGCGATATAAGAAAAACCATTTTTTATTAAGCTTACTATATCATTGCGATAAATTAGAAGTACAGCTACTAAGGAACCAAAATTAACGATTATTTCAAAGTTTAAACCAGATAAATCTAACTGAAACAAGTTTCTAACAATAATTAAATGGCCACTAGACGAAATCGGAATTGGTTCTGTAAAGCCTTGAAAAAGCCCAAGTATAATATATTTTATAAGTATTGATAATTCTGTAAAAAAGTCCATATCTTTCCTCCTAATAGTGTATAACGATGTTCTTAATTTATCCACTCCTGTCACAACACCAGAGAAAAATGAATAGGCTAAGTGAAAAGGAGGAGGTTTTAAAAGTGAATCGACCACATAATCCACATCATATGTATGATTTATGTCAAAAACACATTCATTCCTATGTAGTTGTTGATACAGTTGATGGCACTCAAATTGACGGTATTATTACAGGAGTAGATGAAGAATACGTATATATGGCTGTTCCGATTGATCATAGCAGGTCAAATGAACGCATCTTCCCAGTACCAGGATATGGCTATGGATATGGCTTTCCTGGCTATGGATACCCAGGTTATGTCCCTCCAGTTGGAAGGTTTAGACGATTGGTTCTGCCATTAGCAGCGTTAACTGCATTATCATTACTACCTTGGTACTAACTTTCTAAGCAAGTAATAGTCAATCATACTCAAGAAATACTGTAAAGGCTCCACTTGAAGATTGCTGAAGCGCAGGGGTAATCTTACTGTAATCATAAAATACCCGACGATTATCTGCTTTTTGGATAAAGGTAAACCCTTGCCATTCCTTGGTGGGTTGGCAAGGGTTTACCTAATAATCACTATTCGGTCTCTTCTTTTAGTATACCGTCACCGATAATAATAACTGTAAGAGAAAATGCTGCAGCGAGTATAAAAATTGGCAGAAGTGTTAATGCTTCGCCAGCCATACTAGTAAGTACATAGGAAATTAAGAAACTAATTACAATAGCCCAAAAGATGGTCCAAAAATAACGCATACTATTCACCTCATTTTTCACATTCTTATTATAGTTTACCAAAAGCTCAGAAGAAAATAAATATAAATTAAGACAAATTCATTTTATATAGCTATAAAATTACTATTTAGCTAAATAAACATAAAATCTAAACAGGGGGGAAAGGCATGTATTTAGTTTCTAGTTGTTTTAATTGGATCGGTTTTCACCTTACACAAAGGCTGTTAAATGATAGTAAAGAAGTTATCGGATTAGACCAAATAGCAACTGAAAGGGAAGAAAACCTATCTTTATTTATTGGTAGAAATAGTTTGTTAACGCATGTAACTGATAAATATTCATTGATAAATGAATTTAAATCAGAGCGTTTTAAAACTGTGTTTGATGTAGCTGATGATGAGGAGTTTGTCACTAAAGGTGAATTAAATGCTGACCAGTGGATACGGTTATCAAGTGATCCAACCGTAGCTAATTTTGAAGATACCTTGACTATCTGCTTACCGCTTTTATATGGTAAATGGATGCCAAGAGATAAAAATGGATTTTACTATCTTAAGAATTATATTGAATTTAATTCTGCAAGATTTGAAAAAGATGCTGTTCACATAGATGATTTTATCGATGCCTTGTGGAAAGTACCGGCTTCAAGGGGAAAAACAGAAGTAATTAAGTGTCAACCAATAGAATGGAACAAAACAAAAGAGAACAATCAGACAAATATACTTTATATTGAAGAACAGGAAAAGAAAGAAAATAGACTAAAAACCTTGAATAAACACTATCAACAATTCTGTGATTTTTACTGATTTGATGAAGTTGTCAACTAAAATTTATTTACGTGCTCCGAGATAGAATGTAGAATAGTACTAGACAATTCACGTATCTGATTAGGAGTGCGTATTTTTGAAAAAACAATCCGCTTTTATCTATGTAATTATTTTCATTTTTTTCTTATTCATATTGCCGGGTTGTGATTCTTTCAACCAGGGGAATGTTCAAAAGGTAGGTATGCTAGTCGAGAACACGGTCAATGACCAAGCATGGGGAAGCTCTGGTTACGAAGGGTTACTTGCTATCAAGGAAGAGTTTGATGTAGACGTTTACTTTAAAGAAGAAATACAGACACAACAAGAGGTTAATCAGGCAGTTGAAGAATTTGCAAATAAGGGTGTTAATTTAATTTTTGGACACAGTAACACTTACGGGAAGATGTTTGATACTATTAGCTCTTTTTACCCTGATATTCATTTTGTTTATTTTAATGGAGGGTATGAGAATTCAAATTTAACTAGTTTGAATTTTAACGCACATGCAATGGGTTTTTTCGGTGGAATGGTTGCCGGTGAGATGACGAAAACGAATCAAGTTGGGATTATCGCTGCATATGAGTGGCAACCTGAGATAGAAGGTTTTTTTGAAGGAGTAAGCTATCAAAACCCTCAGGCATCAGTTCACATGAATTTTGTGAATAATTGGGATGATGAAGAAAGGGCGTTAGATTTATTTGATCAAATGAACGCCCAAAATGTAGATGTTTTTTATCCAGCAGGAGATACATTTAGTGTATCAGTTATTAATAAAGTGAAAGAGTTGGACAAGTATGCAATAGGTTATGTCACTGATCAATCACATCTAAGTGAAAGGAAGGTACTGACTAGTACTGTTCAACATGTTGATCAATTATACTTACTTGCAGCTGAGAAGTTTGACGATGATGAGCTAAATGGCGGTATTTTCACTTATGATTTTCAAGATGAAGTAATTTCGTTAGGTAAATTTAGTCCAGATATTCCAAACCGTTTTAGAGAAGAAATTAATGAAAAAGTAGAAAAGTATATGGAGACGGACCTGTTACCTAATGAACGATAAAAAAAAGACTAGAATCGCTGGTTCTAGTCTTTTAAATTAAAGTTATTTTTTGAATTTTTTGACCATATTTGATGCTCCCTTTACATACGGTGATAACTGTTTATAGGTATCCATCATTGTTTGTGCTGTGTTAAAGAGATCAAATGATTGCTCCTCGTCTTGCTTGTTTTGAATGTTCTGATCGTTATGTTGATTATGCCTAGATACTCGTGGTCCGAACATCAAGGAATCAAACATATTTCTTTGATGCTGAGTTTGTGTTTTTTCGGGTTCAGTATTATAAGTGGAAGAGTTGTTATTTTGAAGATTATCTTGTTCTTCTAAACTCTCAAGATTATCATTTTGTTCAGTCATAGTTACTGACACCTCCTTACTTATCTAGTTTATTTCGTGCAGTTCAAAAGCGATAAGGCTTTTGTCATGTATTTTAAAAACTTTCATGTGAGATACTTGATAATAAGTTGTATTTACATTAAAATTAGTACCAAGTCTTAATATTTGATTATAAAGTTCCCTGAGAGGATGGAAATAGATGAGTGTTGGAATTATTGGAACAGGTCACTATGTGCCTGAGAAAGTCGTAACTAATTTTGATTTAGAAAAAATAGTTGATACAAGTGATGAATGGATAAGAACTAGAACTGGGATAGAGGAACGAAGAATTGCTGAGGATACAATGGATACTTCAGATATGGCATATCTTGCATCCGTAAATGCACTTGAAGATGCGGGCGTTAAAGCGGAGGATATCGATTTAATTATTGTCGCAACAGTAACACCTGACACTGCATTTCCGTCTGTATCATGTATGATTCAAGATAAACTAGGTGCTAAGGGTGCGGCAGCAATGGATTTAAGCGCTGCGTGTTCCGGGTATATGTATGGAATGGTAACAGCTAAACAATTTATTGAAACAGGTGTTTATAAAAATATACTTGTTGTAGGAGTCGAAAAGTTATCTAAGATAACTGACTGGTCCGACCGTAATACTTGTGTACTATTCGGTGATGGAGCAGGTGCAGTGGTACTTGGAGAGGTGACAGAAGGAAAAGGGATACTTTCCTTTGAATTAGGTGCTGATGGCAGTGGTGGTAAATATCTATTTCAGGATGAAGATTATTTGAGCATGAATGGTCGCGAAGTCTTTAAATTTGCAGTGAGACAAATGCCGGAGTCATCTGTAAATGTTGTTGAAAAGGCTGGATTTAAAAAAGAAGATGTTGACTATTTAATCCCGCATCAAGCAAATATAAGGATCATGGAAGCGGCTAGAGAAAGACTCGGGATCGCAGAACACAAAATGGCAACTTCCGTAAAGAAATATGGTAATACTTCTTCAGCATCGATAGCGATTGCATTATCTGAAGATGTGAAAAACGGTAAAATCAAAGATGATGATTTAGTTGTTCTTGTAGGATTTGGTGGCGGATTAACTTGGGGAGCGCTTGCTCTTCGATGGGGTAGATAAATCTGTTTAATAACTTGATGCATAAGTGATTAAAATTGATTATTCGAAAAATAGTTGAGTGAAGTGACTTTTAGTAGTTTTAAATTAGTGGATGGTAAAGGAGGAAATTCTCAATGGAAAGTAAAAGAGTGGTTATAACAGGACTCGGAGCTGTAACTCCTATCGGTAATACAATAGATACAATTTGGAATAACCTTATAAATGGTAAATCAGGCATTGATTACATGACTAGAGTGAATAAAGATGAATTTCCCGCAAAAGTTTCAGCTGAAGTTAAAGATTGGGATCCTAATATATATATGGAGAAAAAAGAAGCTAAACGAATGGATTTATTCACACAATTTGCTGTCGCGGCAGCAACAATGGCCGTAGACGATGCAAAATTAGAAATCACTGAAGAAATTGCAGATAGAGTTGGGGTGTGGATTGGCTCAGGTATTGGTGGCATGACAACATTTGAAGAGCAATATAAAAGGTTTAATGAGAAAGGCTATCGTCGAGTAAGTCCTTTCTTCGTTCCGATGTTGATCCCGGATATGGCAGCAGGTCAAGTCTCCATTCAATTAGGTGCAAAAGGAATAAATTCTTGTACGGTAACTGCCTGTGCATCAGGTGCTAATTCAATTGGTGATGCGTTTAAAGTAATCCAACGTGGAGACGCTGACGTCATGATTACAGGTGGAGCAGAAGCACCAATTACCAATATGTCAGTAGCTGGATTCTCTACTGCGAAAGCTTTATCTTTTAATGATGATCCAGCCACCGCAAGCCGTCCATTTGATAAAAATCGTGATGGATTTGTTATGGGTGAGGGTTCAGGAATTTTAATTTTAGAGTCCTTAGAATCTGCTAAAAAACGTGGAGCGAAAATTTATGCTGAGATTGTCGGTTATGGATCAGCAGGTGATGCTTATCACATTACATCTCCAGCACCCGAAGGAGAAGGTGCTGCACGAGCTATGAACCAAGCAATCAATGATGCTGGTATTGAGGCAAATGCAATTAATTATATAAATGCACACGGTACAAGTACTGAATTAAATGATTCATTTGAAACGATGGCAATTAAACAAGTATTTGGTCAACATGCATATCAACTAGGCGTGTCATCAACCAAATCTATGACAGGTCATTTGTTAGGAGCAGCTGGTGCTATAGAAGCTATCGCATGTATAAAGTCGATAGAAGATAGTATTATGCCACCAACAATTAACTATCAAACTCCAGACGAAAATTGTGATCTTGATTATGTACCAAACGAAGCAAGAAAAAAGGACGTTACATTTGCATTAAGTAATTCTTTAGGATTTGGTGGACATAACGCCGCACTATTGTTTAAAAAGTATCAGGAAGTATAATTAACTTTTAAGAAAAGCCTTGCTCTAGGAACTACTGAGCAAGGCTTTTCTTATGGGATAAAGGATTTACTCCAGTCTATAAGACAGGGCTACTCAAAAAACAGAAACAAACTACTATCTATCAGTTTACCTCCATTAACTGAATTAATTTTATAATTACCCTTATGCAGCAATTGTCACCAAATATGGTCTATCCCAACTGTATTTGAAGGAAAAAAATTCAAAAAAACGATTATGAAATTGAGTAAATTATAAGAGTTTTTCACTTAGATAAACATGTTCTATCAGTTTCTATCATATATCTATAGTAAATAGAATGGACAGGCAGGGTGGTAGAAATGGGGTATATATTATTATTTTTAATAGGTTTTGGTTTAACGGTATCAGGAGGCGTCACTTTAATTACATATTTGAATTTTATTCCTGCTGGATTGTCATGGCTTGATTACTTCATCTTTATCCAAGGAAGAATTGAATGTTATTTATTTCCAATAGGAATCATAATACTTGCAATAGCTATTAATAAATTACCTAATATACCTGTTAAATAATAGGTTAGTGAGAATAAATTTTCCTTCGATGGTCATAATGTATCTTAAAGAGGATGTTAAAAAAGTCATCAAGTGATATAGAGGTAAAAATTTATTTGAATTTGTTTCCTATCAAAACTCTCATAAGTTTTTGACTTCTATTTTTAAAAAGTCATCAATTGATTTAATATATAAAGCGAGGGTTAGATATATGCTATATTTACATGACGTCTGGGTAAACTGGTTTGAAGGAGAAGAAAATGGGTATAACGTTTGCGATTTCCATGAATGGCGGAAGGAAGATGGTATTGAGCTTTTGGACCAAGTTCCTATTTTGTACATAAATGATTTATTTTACCATTACATTGAGAATGATCTGCAAGATTTACCGAAGCCTTTGCTTGATAGCATTTATAAACGTGCTTATTTGAGAAAAAACCAGGAACGTATTTCACTAGAATATTCCTGCATTGTAACTAATGGAAAATCGATTATTGTCATTGACACAATGGGTTATAATTTACCGGTTCGAAAAAGTAGATTGATACCAAGACAAGAGCGGTTAGTATATGAAATGGTTGAGGGAACGAAGCCTCAAGAGTTTTTGTTCCCTGAAGAACAACAGGGGAAGGAATATCATATTCTATCCTTACCGCCTGATTCAATGTTAGGTCTAACACGAAAGGAAAGGCAGTTAAAGCAGTTATTAATGATGGCGTTGGATCAATTAGAGGGAACGAAAAATAGCGAGGAAATAAGGTACTGGTTAACAGAATGGGATCCTAGTCAATACCCCGTTATTAGAAAAATGAATTTTGATCAAGCATGGAAAATGCTATATCAAGGTGTTTTAAATGGATGGAGTAAATCACATGAGGAATTGTGTGAAAAAATGGTTAAGGGTCAACCCTTCTTTGAAAAAATGTGGGAATTAGAACATGATCAAGAGCAATATGATACGTACAAAAGAATACTCTAATGTAAAAACGACCGAAAAGTAGTGTTCATACTACTCTCCGGTCGTTTTTTAGTAGTTACTTTTTCCTTTTTACTCTACCTAGCCCCATTGCTTTTTTAGCTTTTACTAACATTTTAGCTGCCGAATATTCGGCTTTTTCAGCACCTTTGTCTAATATATCATCCAGTTCATGTGAGTTTACCAACTCTTGATAACGTTCTTGAATTGGTTTTAATGTATTAATGACAGCGTCAGCGGTATCTTGCTTGAATTCACCATATCCTTTACCTTCGTAATAGGTTACAAGTTGTTCAATCGTTTGGCCGGTGCAACTTGCATGTATCGTTAATAGATTGCTTATTCCGGGTTTGTTTTCCTTATCAAAGCTAACGATGCCTTCTGAATCAGTCACAGCACTTTTAATTTTCTTTTCGATTTTTTTTACGTCATCTAACATAAATATAGACGATTTTTGATTTTCGTCAGACTTACTCATCTTTTTAGTTGGTTCCTGGAGTGACATTATTCTTGCTCCAACTTTTGGTATGCTTATTTCTGGAACAGTAAATATATCATTGAATTTATTATTAAATCGCTGAGCCAAGTTACGGGTTAATTCTAAATGCTGTTTCTGATCATCACCTACAGGTACAATATCAGTTTTATATAATAAAATATCAGCAGCCATTAAAGGTGGGTAAGTCAGTAGCGATGAAGAGACTGCTTCTTTGCCATTAGCTTTATCCTTAAACTGTGTCATTCGCTCCAGTTCTCCAATATAACTAATTGATTGAAGCATCCAACCTAACTGGGTATGTGCAGAAACCTCCGACTGTATAAACAAAGTTGATTTATCAGAGTTTATACCAGAAGCTAAGTATAATGCAGCAAGCGAGCGTATATTTTCTCTTAGCTTCAATCGATCTTGTGGTACGGTAATTGCGTGTTCATCTACAATACAAAAGTAACAGTTGTTTTCCTCTTGTAAATCAACAAAGTGTTTCATTGCCCCTAAGTAATTACCGAGCGTTAGCGTACCGCTTGGTTGAATTCCTGAAAATATTGTTTTCATCTTTTACACCTCTTGTATTTATTTGATTTAAACTTTAGTCATCTTTCTTTATAAATTTGAACGCAAAAAAAGCTCATTTCTCTCCCTAAGAAGGGACGAATGAACCGCGGTGCCACCCTTGTTATCTTACCAACGAAGCGGTAAGATCACTTTAAATTTAAAATTAGCTCGAAAGTCCAATTCCGATTTACCTTGATGCTTGTTTACACCACCCACAAGCTCTCTAGAATCAGCGGATAAAAAGTACTACGCCTTTTTCATTGCTAGTTTATTGACTTTTTATATATTATATATAGTATTTTGGTCAATAGCAAGGGAGAACTAAAAATGTATTAGAATGTTTGGGTTATGAAAGTTAAATTGCAATGGGGAATGAGAAAAAAGAGCTTCATCAGTAGTATGAAGTTCGTATTGGGATAGAAGGATGAGAAAAAAGAGCTTCATCAGTGGTATGAAGTTCGTATTGAGATAGAAGAATGAGAAAAAAGAGCTTCATCAGTGGTATGAAGTTCGTATTGAGATAGAAGAATGAGAAAAAAGAGCTTCATCAGTGGTATGAAGTTCGTATTGAGATAGAAGAATGAGAAAAAAGAGCTTCATCAGTGATATGAAGTTCGTATTGGGATAGAAGGATGAGAAAAAAGAGCTTCATCAAGATGGTGATGATGATGCTCAAACTGAGAGATGCTGTAATAGACTTAACGATTTTTATATGTAGTATGCCCACTGATGAACGCCTATAATTTTATAATTGCTTGCTAGAATTTTTCTTATCCTTTGTTTCGATTGCACCACTTGGCACCAATCATGAATAATATTTGTGGTAATCTTTTCATTAGGGAAAAGAATCTGGAATTCTTTAACGGTTCTTAATACAGCGTTTGATGCCGGATCTTTATATCCACATTCGTTACAAACGCATTTACTTTTTTTAACAGATACAGAAAAAGAATGGCAGTTTATACAGGTAATGCCCTTCTGCAGCTGGTCATAATCGTAGGGGTTAATCTGTGTATAAGGGTATTCGTTTTTATTTAATGATATTAATTTATCTGCGAGTTTTTTATGTTTATCCGTTAGCTTTGAAGATATTGTACCTAAATGTTCAATGTATTGATTAATCTGAGTTGGAAATATAATCGGTTTATCTAAGGGAGCCTGGTATAAGGTGAATGATGGATTAATGAAAACAACGGAAGAATCAATTTGAGGGTTTGATCCGAGACTTATAAGGATTCGCTTCTACTCAACTGATGCAGTCGATTAATTACTTCTAATCTCGGTTTCTTAAAAAGCTTATCAGATTCGTATAAATAATCGCCTTCATAATTTTTCACTTCGTATAAGTAGATCTTTTCTTGTGTAATAATGAGAGAATCAATTTGGAAGGTAGTACTATTTACTTCTAGTAACAAATCATTTAATACTAGGCATTCACATTGTAGCTTTTCTGTTAAGGTGTCAAATAACTCCTCTCCTTGATAGCCTTTTTGTAGATTTAAATAGTGCTGCTTATCCTTGATGGTTAAATTCATTCGCATGTGTAGTAGTTTTAGAATCGCTAATTCCTTTGACTTAGTGCGTGATTTAAAAGACATAGTCCACATCCTTTTTTAGAATCTATTTTATTATATATTCTTGAATATTGGAATGAAATCAAAATGTGTGAAAGTTTTTATCGAGTATATTAATTAGTGGAAGTTAAGAAATGGTGATAGGTATTAATAAACAATAAAGGTATATGGAAGAGTTGTATTCGACTCATTATCTGCGCGCAAATAGCAAGTAAAATACAAGTAATCAAGGGTTAAACTATCGAAGAAGAGATAAACGATTTGGATTCAGATGTTAGTTCAGGTAGGCCAATCACCTGTTATTTATCTTAAATTCCAATAATTTTGTACTGCAAATTATCTTCCGTAATGGAAATGTTTTTTGGTTACCTGAGATATGCTCCGCGTTGCCATACGAGTGATCTCTAATTATAGAGATCACTCACAATGACTTCAGTTTACAATTGATCACTTTAATAGATAGTAATCTATAATACACAGCTGAAAAGTTCCGATTTCACTATTCCCTCGCATGTTTCACCAACCATAAACTCGCTTAACAAACCGAAGTAAATGTCTATCCTTTATCATCGCATTATACTTGTTGAATGGATTGTATATAAAAATTCAATATAGATGATTAAAGATAAAAAATGATTAATAACCCAATCATTATCCCTGTTAATAACAGACCTTGGATAAGAATAACAGATAAAAAGTTAGCTGTGACTCGCTCAGAAGGCTTTGGCTTATCAGCCCATTCGTCTAGTAAATCCTTGTTAAACATACGACCTCCGACTCTTCTGAAACCATATACAATTCCGTCGAAGAAACGTCCTTTAATGATGAAAGAGATTAGCCAGACAATTAAATAAATAAAAGCAATGTAAAACAATGCATCGATATAGTGATGGAGATTAGTTTCCGGTGCTGCTAATAGAAAAAAAACGAAACTAACTAATAGATTTATTAGTAAAAGAATCCATTTGTTCTTAAAAAATGTGAACACAAATACATGACCTACCTTTGAATAATATACTTTTATTATATCACAATAGATAAATTGATCAGAAACTATTATGTTTCAACTGGTTCAGTGTTACCTAATTCTCTTTGTGAAACCTAAAAATTGCACAGGACAAATAGTTGAGTAATAGTGCTTAATAATAGCAAATAACAAGAAATTTTATAGGTAAAAAGTCCTAACTTATCAAGTAATAATATAATGATTATGCGATTTCCAATATTTTATGAAAAAAAAGTAATGCAAAATTGTGAGAAAACTTGTATAATTCAAATTGTGGGTGTCACATCATCTACAAAATATTTAGATAATTTAGGGGAGGTCATTGCTAGATGAGAAAGTCAAATTGGCTATTATTAGTACTAGCTCTATTGTTAAGTACATTTCTAGTGGCTTGTTCTGGTGGAGATGATTCAGCAGAAGAAGAAACAGAAGGAACTGATACTGAAGAAGGTACTGATACAGAAGAAACAGAGGAGGAACCTGCAGACGAAGAGGCAGCTCCTGAACAAGTACTTAATATTTTAGAATCTGCTCAAATCCCAACAATGGATTCTTCACACGCAACAGACGCTGTTGCATTCCAATTCCTGGGTGAATCTATGGAAGGGCTTTATCGTCTAGATGAAAATGCAAGCCCAATTCCAGGTATTGCTGATGGCGAACCAGAAATAAGTGAAGATGGTATTACTTGGACAATTCAATTACGTGACGATGCAGTATGGTCTAATGGTGACGCTGTGACAGCTAACGACTTCGTATTCGCTTGGAGACGTGCTGTTGATCCTGATACAGGCTCTGAGTATGGACCGTTCATGATGAATGGCGTACTTAAAAATGCAGAAGCTATTAACAATGGCGAAGCAGACGTTGAAGACTTAGGCGTTGAAGCTACAAGTGATACTGAATTAGTAATCACTCTTGAAAAACCAATTCCATACTTCTATGGACTATTAACTTTTGGTACATTTTTACCACTTAACGAATCTTTCGTAACAGAACAAGGTGAAGATTATGCATTAAGCTCTGAAAACCTTGTATTTAACGGACCATTCTTGTTAGAAGATTGGAATCCGACAGGTGACAATCCCGATCAGTGGAAACTTACTAAAAACCCTGACTACTGGGATGCAGAAACTGTAACATTAGAAACAATTAATGTCAGTGTTGTTAAAGAAACAAGTACTGCTGTTAACTTATATGAAACTGATGAAACAGACCGTGCTGGCCTAAGTGCTGAGTACGTTGAACAATATGCAGGTACGGAAGATTTCCGTTCACTACCAGAACCAACACTTTTCTACTTGAAAATGAACCAAGACAATGAAGCTCTTGCTAATCAAGATATCCGTAAAGCAATCGCGATGGCTATCGGTAAACAAGATTTAGTTGATGTAATTCTTGCAAACGGATCTGTAGTTTCTAATGGAGCAGTTCCAGCAAACTTTAGTGCGCACCCTGAAACTGGTGAAGATTTCCGTGACATTAATGGTGACTTACTTGTTGAAGATGTAGAAGCTGCTAAAGAACATTGGGCAACTGGTTTAGAAGCTATCGGCACTGATACAGTAGAACTTGAGTACTTAGGTGGCGACAGTGAAGTTGCACAGGAAATGGATGCTTACATTAAGAACCAATTAGAGACTAACCTAGAAGGTTTAACAGTTAATGTTACTTCTGTACCTTTCGAAGAACGTATTGCTAGAGATGAAGCTAGTGATTATGATATTCAAAACTCCGGTTGGGGTCCTGACTATCTAGATCCAAACACATGGTTAGAAATGTGGACATCTACTAGTCCATACATGACTATGAATTATAACAATGAAGAATTTGATTCTTTAATAGAGAAAGCAAACAATGAGTTGTTAACAGAACCTGTTGAACGCTTTGAAACTCAATTAGAAGCTGAGAAAGTAATGATGGAAGATGCTGCTATCGCTCCTATCTATCAACGTTCTCGTGCATATCTATGGAGACCAGGTGTTGAAGGTGTTGTATTCAACCCAATGGGTGCAGACTTCTCATACAAATGGGCACATATTGAATAATTAACAACATTGGATTGACCAAGGGATTGCTCTTGGGAAGAGAGTGTACTGCCGTCTCATGGCATATACTCTCTTTTTCCATTTTTAGCATACTTTTTGAATAATTTGAAGATTCCTAAAAAAACATGAAAACTATACAATCAAGAATAGGAGGGTAAAAAGGATGGCAAGATATATTTTGCAGCGACTTGGCTACATGGTTCTTACATTGTTTTTAATAGCTACATTTTCGTTTTTCCTCATGAAAATGCTTCCGGGATCTCCACTCTCAGCTGAGCAGAAGGTATCTGAAGCGCAAAGAGAAATCATTTTAGACAAATACGGCTTAAATGACCCTGTGCCAGTCCAATATGTTAGGTATATAGGTAACTTGATGCAAGGTGATTTGGGGGTTTCTTTCCAATTGAAGAATCAGCCGGTTACAGATATATTATTAAGTAGAATTCCCATATCTGCACAACTTGGGCTATACGCTTTACTAATAGGAACTGTTTTAGGGATGCTATTAGGTTTAATTGCGGCAATAAGGAATAATTCGTGGGTGGATTACTCTGCCAATATTATTTCAGTTATTGGTATTTCAATCCCGTCATTTATTTTTGCAGGTCTAATGCAGTACTATGTAGGGGTAAAGTTAGGGTTATTACCAATCGCATTCTGGGGCACCTGGCAGCAAGCAATTATGCCGACGATTGCCTTAGCAATATTCCCAATGGCAATTGGAGCAAGGTTTATGCGAACAGAGATGATAGAAGTATTAGGATCCGATTTTATTGTTACTGCAAGGGCGAAGGGGTTAAATAATACGGGAATACTATTTAAACATGGTCTTCGTAATGCGCTTATCCCTTTAGTAACTGTAATGGGGCCAATGGCAGTAAGTTTAATGACTGGTACTTTAGTTATTGAACAAATATTTTCTATACCTGGAATAGGGGAGCAGTTCGTACAGTCGGTAATGAGAGATGATTTCTCAATTATTATGGGAACAACCCTGTTTTTCGCATTTTTCTTCGTTCTGATCATACTCATTGTCGACATACTGTATGGTATTATAGACCCGCGGATTCGACTGGCTGGAGGTAAAGATTAATGAATAAAGAAAAGTTAAATAAAGATTTGTTCGTTCCTGCAAAAAAGGGCGATGACAAAAGTGAAGAAATCTATAGGCCAAGCCTTTCTTATTGGCAAGATGCATGGCTAAGGTTAAGGAAAAATGCAGGTGCTATCTTTGGAATAATTACGCTTATTCTCATTGGATTTTTATCACTCGCAGGACCGCATTTTAATGAATATGGACTAGATGATCAGGATTTAGGACACTCAAGATTGCCGCCACGAATACAAGGGTTAGAAGAAATTTCATGGCTAGGCTTGAATGGCACAAAATCTGAAATGTTTGAAGGTGCAACTGTAGAAGAGGCCGAAGAAAAAGCACTTGCGAGATGGACTCAAAAGGACTTTGAATACATTACCTTCGATGTTAAGGATGAAGGAAATGGTTCTAAAGATTCAGCTAGAGTAGAAGGTGTTTTTGAGATTTATCAATATAAGGATATGAGTGACACTTATTATTGGTTTGGTACAGACACATTAGGTCGTGATTTATTTACACGTGTATGGATAGGTACCCAAATTTCATTGTTAATTGCTTTAGTAGCGGCAGCAATTGATATGCTTATCGGGGTTGCTTATGGTGGGATCTCTGCTTATTATGGTGGTCGAGTTGATAATATCATGCAACGAATCATTGAGATTTTAATTGGTATTCCAAATCTAGTAGTAGTAATTCTGATGATTATGATATTAGATCCAGGTATTATGTCAATTATTATTGCATTAACTATTACTGGTTGGACCGGTATGGCAAGGATAGTTCGTGGCCAGGTTCTCAAGTTGAAAAATCAGGAATTTGTATTAGCGTCGCGTACGCTTGGTTCATCTAATTCTCGAATTTTGACGAAACATCTTATTCCTAACACACTAGGAATGATTATTATAAACACAATGTTTACAATCCCATCAGCTATATTCTTTGAAGCATTCTTAAGCTTTATTGGTTTGGGGCTTCAATCACCAGACGCATCACTTGGAACATTAATTAATGATGGTTTTAAATCACTACAAATAAACCCACACATTATGATTTTCCCTGCGATTGTTATATCGTTAATTATGATAGGATTTAACATTTTAGCCGATGGTCTTCGAGATGCATTAGATCCGAAGATGCGTGAATAGGAGGTAGGTGACAAGATGGATAATATATTAGAAGTTAAAAATTTGCATGTCTCCTTTGATACGCATGGAGGAGAGGTAAAAGCTGTACGGGGTGTTTCCTTTGATCTTAAAAAAGGAGAAACACTTGCTATTGTTGGTGAATCAGGGTCCGGAAAGTCTGTAACTACAAGAGCTCTAGCCCGTCTTATTCCTTCACCTCCTGGGCGAATTAAAGAAGGAGAAATTCTCTTAGAGGGTAAGGATTTAGCTAAGTTAAAAGAAAAGCAAATGCAACAAATTCGTGGTAAGGATATATCGACCATTTTTCAAGACCCGATGACTTCACTAAATCCAACCATGAAGATTGGCACTCAAATTATGGAAGGTCTTATTAAACACCAAAAAATGAGTCGTTCAAAAGCAAAAGAACGTACGATAGAACTTATGGAATTAGTAGGACTTCCTAATGCAAAAGATAGAGTGGATCAGTACCCACACCAATTTTCGGGTGGACAACGTCAGCGTGTTGTTATTGCAATTGCGCTTGCATGTAATCCTAAAGTGCTAATTGCTGATGAACCAACAACAGCACTTGATGTAACGATTCAAGCTCAAATACTAGAGTTAATGAAGGATATTCAAAAGAAAACAGATAGCTCGATTATTTTCATCACACACGATTTAGGTGTTGTAGCTAACGTAGCTGACCGTGTGGCCGTAATGTATGCTGGGAAGATTGTTGAAATTGGAACAGTTGATGAAATTTTCTATAATCCCAAACATCCTTACACATGGGGTCTTTTAGGTTCGATGCCTACTTTAGATAATGAAGAAGAAAGCTTGGTTGCGATTCCTGGATCTCCACCGGATATGTTAAATCCACCAAAAGGTGATGCTTTCGCACCAAGAAATGAATTTGCACTTGAAATTGATAATGAGATGGAACCACCCATGTTTAAGGTTTCTGATACTCATTACGCTGCTACATGGTTATTACATGAATATGCGCCAAAAGTGGAACCACCTGCAGTCGTAAAGAAACGGATGAAGGGTTTTGCTGCTTCATCTGACAACGAGAAAGGTGATGAGTTATGAGCCAGGAAAAATTATTAGAGGTTACTAATCTAAAACAACACTTCAAGACTGGTAGACATAGCGTTGTTAAAGCCGTAGACGGGATAACCTTTGATATTTACCAAGGGGAAACCTTCGGCTTGGTAGGTGAGTCTGGTTGTGGAAAATCAACAACTGGACGTAGTATCATCCGTCTATATGATGCAACAGACGGTGATGTGAAATTCAAAGGTGAAGATGTACACGGTAAAAAGTCAAAAAAAGATCTTAAGAAATTTAACCAGAAAATGCAAATGATTTTCCAAGATCCTTATGCATCATTGAATCCTAGAATGACAGTGCTTGATATTATTGCAGAAGGCCTAGATGTGCATGGACTAACGCCAAATGATAAAGAACGCAAGGCTCGTGTTGAGAATTTACTAGAAAGAGTTGGATTAAACAAAGAACACGCCAATCGTTACCCACATGAATTTAGTGGTGGACAACGCCAAAGAATTGGAATAGCGCGTGCATTAGCGGTAGACCCAGAATTTATTATTGCTGATGAACCAATCTCTGCATTGGACGTTTCTATTCAGGCTCAAGTAGTAAACCTTCTAAAGGATTTACAAAGAGAGCATGGTTACACATACCTGTTTATCGCGCATGATCTTTCAATGGTTAAGTATATTAGTGATCGTATCGGAGTTATGTACTTTGGTAAAATGGTAGAATTAGCTGATAGTGATGAGTTATATAAACACCCGATGCATCCATATACTAAATCCCTTTTATCGGCAATTCCGTTACCGGATCCTGATTATGAACGAAATCGTATTCGTCATTCTTATGATCCGAGTCAACATGATTCGAGTGAAGACCCTGAGTTTAGAGAAATTCGACCGAATCACTGGGTATTGTGTACTACTAAAGAGTTTGAAGCATATAAACAAGAATTAACTGAGAAATAAAGGATTCTAATTGAATCAATTTCATAATTACTTATACAGCAATTGTCATCCGCATATAGTTTGGGAACGGTCTATCCCAACTATATGCGGATAACAATTGTAAAAAATCAGTATTATGAAATTGACTAATTTAGCAAATCTTTCTAAATTCCGAATATAAATTAGAGTAACTATATTTTAAAATAGCTCTTACCTTCTGGGTAAGGGTTATTTTACTATTCCTTTTAATTAGTTGAAAAATAACATAAAAAACTTGTGGAAAATGTTACTATTATAGTACGAATTCTTATATAATAGAATCAAATACATCTTTGGGAGTTTGATAATTAATGGAGAAAAAACAACTAAGCATCGTCATCTTCATTACGATTCTCCTTCTAAGTATAGTCTTTCCGGCTACTACATATGAAGCAGCAGAAACTGAAGCAATGACATCTAAAATGCATCAGAAACATGTAACAGAGCTATCAAAATTTGAACTACCTAAATCATTAAAAAGATTTTCATATGATTCAGGGTTAAGCTTTGAATATCCCGAAGCTGTTAGAGGTATTTATTTGACTGGACATTCAGCAGGAGGAAGTCGTTTTGAAAAATTAGTCGATTTTGTTGATTCAACAGAGCTTAATGCAATGGTTATCGACATAAAAGACGACGACGGATATTTAACTTACAAAGTAGAAGAGGGCTCACCATATGAGGATATGGATCAAAATTATATAAAGGATCCTCGTAAAGTACTTGAAGTATTAGAAGAAAAAGGAATCTATCCAATCGCAAGAATTGTTGTTTTTAAAGACTCTGTTTTAGCTAAAAAACGACCTGATCTTTCATTTACTAAAAATGGAAAGGTATGGTCAAATAATAAAGGTGAATCATTTGTTAGTCCTTTTCAAGAAGAGGTTTGGGAACATAATCTAGGAATTGCTAAATTAGCAGCAGAGCTTGGATTTAAAGAAATCCAATTTGACTATGTGAGATTTCCAGAAGGGTTTGAAAAAAGAGATAAAGAATTAAGTTATGACTTAGGAAATTACAAGGATTCGGAGCTAGATGACGTAAAAAAACGCGTAGCATCTGTTACGGATTTTGTTAAGTATGCCCGTGAAGAACTTGATTATTATGATGTTGATGTTTCAGTAGATATATTTGGCTATGCTGCAACGATAGAGGAAACGCCAGGAATCGGACAAAATTTCTCTAAGATATCAGATAATGTCGATGTTATTTCATCAATGATTTATCCGAGTCATTGGACTTCTTATTTTGGTATTCAAATGCCAGATAAAGAACCATATAAACTAATCACCGAATATTCCAAGGTTGAGAATGAAGTATTAGGTAAATTGGATAATAAACCAACTTCCAGACCTTGGCTTCAGGACTTTGAGGCGCCATGGTTATATAGTGGGGCTACAAAACAATACGGCAAAGCAGAAGTGGAAGCACAGATCAAAGCACTGAATGAAAATGGAATAAATGAATTTTTATTATGGAACTCAGGGAATTCCTATACAGAAAATGTTGATTATACCCCAGTAGACTAAAAGTTTAAACCTTCGAATTTTATGACGAAGGTTTATTCCCCTTCTTTTCAATTAGTTGAAAACATCTATTGAAAAGAAGAATAAATAAAATTTTGTATTAAGCTAGTAAAATAAGGGTATATTAAACTGAATCTTTGTGAAATAAGTTTAACAATTACAAGGATTTTCGTTATAATAGAATAACGACGAAAATAAGGAGTAGATTTATGAACTGGTATGAAAAGCTTAATAAGTATTTTCCGGTTGAAGAAATGAAATCTAAAGAACATATGGAAATGCTGTTAAAAGAAAAAGGGGACGTCTATTATAAGGACGAAGGTCCGTACCATGTGTTAATGTATGCCGAGTTTAAGTCTTTTATTTTTATCGATTATGTTTATGTATCAGCTCAATCGAGAGGACAGGGTTTAGGACACAAATTAATGGAAAAATTAAAAAAGAAAAATAAACCAATCATACTAGAAGTAGAACCTGTTGATTACGAAGAAACAGATTCAGAAAAAAGACTGCGCTTTTATCAAAGAGAAGGCTTTCTTCATGCACAATCAATTGGATATAACCGTCGATCACTAGCTACAAATAAAGAAAATCCTATGGAAATTTTATATTGGACACCAGAAGATGAAGGTGAAGAGGCAATTTATAATAAAATGAAACAAATGTATGAGGACATTCATACGTATAAAGATGAACAAATATACGGAAAGTCCTATCAACCAGTTGATGAGGTGCTTTCTTATGATAATAAAAAAGAGTCTGATAACATTTATGATGCTCTTAAAGAAGAAGAGAATGCCTAAGATCTCAATCGGTAACAATAATCCCAATAATCTTGTGTAAAATAGTCACCGGGGTTATTGTTACTACCTATAGTTATTTAACTAACTTTAAAAAAATTATTTGATAATTAAGGTTTACTTTTGTATTATCAGGGTAAATTATCTTATAAGATAAGGTTTTTGTAATCAAAAAAGTTTTAAACGCACTACCCATAAGTTGACAAATGTAGTATACTTGTACATAGAAGAGTTATTTAAAATGATTTTAATTTAATATATTCTTCAATGTCATGAAGAGACTATAAATAATTTGCATATTGAGGAGTGAAGTTTCATGGTAACACTTTATACCTCACCAAGTTGTACATCCTGCAGGAAAGCTAAAGCCTGGTTAGAGGAACATGATATACCATTCCGTGAGAGAAATATTTTCTCAGACTCACTTTCATTAGATGAGATTAAAGAGATATTGAGAATGACGGAAGACGGTACTGATGAGATTATTTCAACTAGATCTAAGGTTTTTCAAAAACTAGATATGAACCTTGATCAATTACCCTTAAAGGATTTGTTTAATCTTATCCAAGAAAACCCAGGTCTTCTTCGTAGACCAATAATCTTAGACGAAAAACGTCTACAGGTAGGTTACAATGAAGATGAAATAAGACGCTTCTTACCAAGAACTGTACGAACTTTCCAACTTCGGGAAGCGCAACGGATGGTAAACTAATACTAAAAACGCAGATCTATATATGAGGTCTGCGTTTTTACTTCATATTAGACAAATTATTAGTGTGAAACGAGTGACAAATAGCAAAAAATAAGATAAAATGTAAATCTAATAAACTTATTTAATCATAGTCATAAAATTATGGCATATGCCTTTTTTGCATATTTATAGTTAATTTGTTTTTCATTATCCTATTTTTCATCATAAACTATAAGTAAAGTAAATAAAAATATCGCAATTGAAGGTTGATTTTTACCGTAATAGGGTAATGTGTGAGTAATGAATAAAACTAGGTGAAGTTATCCCTTCCACCTAAATTATTTAAGAAGGGAGAGAATTATCATGGAAATAGAGAGAATAAATGAAAATACAGTGAAATTTTATATTTCCTATATAGATATTGAAGACCGTGGTTTCGATCGTGAAGAAATATGGTACAATCGCGAGAAAAGTGAACAACTTTTTTGGCAGGTAATGGATGAAGTTAATTATAACGAAGATGATTTTAATATAGATGGCCCACTATGGATCCAAGTACAAGCACTAGACAAAGGTTTAGAAATTGTCGTAACCAAGGCTCAAATTTCTAAAGATGGTCAAAATCTAGAGCTACCAACTGAGAATGGTAAAACAATTGATATGCCTGTAGATGAAAAAATTGAATCATTATTGGAAGAGAAATTCGGTAATGATGATAGAAATGATTCAAAAGATGAGAATGACGAAGAAGAAGAGGTGGACTTAACCTTTATTGTCGGCTTTTCAGATTTTGAAGATGTGATTCAACTCAGCCACTACTTTCCTAAGGTTGAAGGTTTAACTGATAGTTTATATCACTTTGAAGATCAATATTTACTATTGATACAATTTGATGATGAACAGTTAACAGATGAACAACAAGAAAATTCCTTGAGCCAACTGTTGGAGTTTGGCCAAGAGGCAAGCATGACTATTTTTCGCTTAGAAGAATATGGTAAAATAATTTTCGAAAATGATGCATTGGTACAAATTAAAGATTACTTTCCAATCCAATAAAAACGGACATTCCACTATGGGATGTCTTTTTTTTGTTGCTTAGGATATAAAATTGGTTTCTTGTGGAAGATTTTTTGATAAGGTTGGGCCGAGTCCAGCTCCAGCGCCTACCCGGAAATAAGCGGTTTACTTATTTCGAATGCCCCGACTGAGGTCATAAGATAACCCTCATTACGGACATAAAGCGCTATGCCGAGGCTTGTCCTATTGCCCCTAGGGTGAGCATTAAGGAAGGCAAATGAGAATAATATTCTAAAGAATAAGAATCTTTTTATTTCAAAGTCGCCATCGTTTGTTCTGAACATTTATTTAGTTATAAAAAAATAGAGGATTTCTTAGGGAATCGGATGAAATAGTATAGTGGAGGTGATTACTTAAATGCTACAAGCATTAAATCAACATGGCAAGCTTCAATTGTTGGCACTCATGAGTCCAAGTGAAATTATCCAACATAAGATACATTCCAAATTTTTTTGTCCAACTTGTAAGGAACACGTTTTAATCAAGGCTGGAGAGAAGGTTACTCCTCATTTTGCACATCACCCAAAGAGTGAATGTCCAGCTAAAAAAGGAGGTGAAGGTGAGTATCATGAACGTGGCAAGTTAAACTTATACTACTGGTTACTAAGGCAAGGGATTTCGGCACAATTGGAAGTCTTTATTGGAAAGATACAACAACGACCTGATATTTTAGTAGAGATAAATAATAAGTTAATTGCTATCGAGTTCCAATGTGCTAAGATTTCAGCTAATGATGTTAGAAAAAGATCTACAGGATATAAGAATATTAATATAACTCCAATTTGGATTCTCGGAGGAAATAGACTTATTCGAAAAGGAAGTAATAGTCTTTCAACAAATAACTTCGAGTTGTTATTTCTCCACCAGTTCCACAATAATTATCCCCCAACAATATTTTTCTATTGTCCGAGTGCAAATCAATTCTCTATCTTTCAACATATTGTAACTACCGACACGAAATGGTCACACGGGAATTTGAAATTCAAAAAGCTTAATGATTTAACATTTTATCAATTGTTTAAAAGAGAAAATCCAAATAATCAACAATTACTTAGTGATTGGAAACTAGTAAAGTTTAATTTTAGGACTAGGGTTTCTCCTCATCCAACAAAATTAGAAATGAAATGGAGAGAGTGGCTTTATTTAAAGAATATTCATCCCAGCTTACTTCCGTCTGTTGTTCATTTGCCGGTTCCAAGTCAATTTATGATGCTTAGCCCGCCACCGGTATGGCAAAGCAAAATTTGTATAGAAGTAATCAATAATTCCAATCGAAGTTTTACAACGAATCTATGTTACAGCCTCCTAAAAGCTGATAAAAAGCCCCAATCGTTCTATCCACTTATTAATGGCCTCAATGATCCTATAAAAGAATACTTACTCCTTCTAGTAAAACTACAATATCTAAAGCAAGTAAATCCTACAACCTTTCATGTCATAAAAAAACCTAAAAGCCATCATAGTATTGAATATGCAATAGAACAAGATGAACAGCTAATAAATAGTTTATTGAACGGTTTCAAACCAAGCACTAATATGCATGTTTAACCAGCAATTACGATATAATAATAAAAGGTGCATTGAATGTAAGAGTATTTGTCTGTGTCTATTTTTGTGATATGAAGGAATAATTTGTTCTTGTACAGAAGTATTTATTTAGTAGGTAAAAGGAGGATTTTATTTTGACAAAATCAGCAAACCAATTACAAACGCGTAAAGAAATTCCGGTGGAAAAAACATGGAAATTAGAAGATATTTTTACAACGGATGAAAAGTGGGAAGAAGAGCTTGAAGGGATAAAGCAACAAATACCATCTTTTGAACGTTATCAAGGAAAATTAGAAAAATCAGCACGAAATTTGTATGATTTATTAGTTTTGCAGGACGAAGTATCCGAACGTATTGGTAAGCTTTATACATACGCACATATGAGGTATGACCAAGACACAACTAATTCAGCTTACCAAACGTTAAATGCAAAAGCTGAGAACTTATTAACACAGGTTTCTAGTGCGATGAGCTTCATTGTACCTGAGATATTGTCTTTAGATGAAGAAAAATTGAAAACATTTATAAAAGAAAAGCAAGGATTAAAACGATATGAACATACATTAAATGAAATAACAAGACAGCGACCACATATTCTAAGCAAAAAAGAAGAAGAATTATTAGCTGAGGCATCAGAAGTAACAGAGAATGCTTCTCAGACGTTTGGAATGTTGAATAATGCTGACCTAACTTTTCCTGAGGTTAAGGATGATAGTGGAGAAGAGATTGAGTTAACACATGGGCGCTATTTAAACTTCCTAGAATCAGACAATCGCCAAGTTCGTGAAGATGCTTTTAAAGCTATGTACGGCACGTTTGGCAAGTATAAAAATACTTTCTCTTCAACCCTTTCAGGCGCAGTAAAGAAAAACAACTTTTATGCTAAAGTACGAAAATATGACACGGCACGTCAAGCTGCTTTAAATAATAATAATATTCCAGAGCAAGTCTATGATAATTTGGTAGAAGCAGTTAATGAACGATTACCATTGTTGCAGCGTTATGTTTCTTTACGTAAAAAGGTGTTAAAGCTTGATGATATTCACATGTATGATTTATATACACCGCTTGTTAAGGATGTTGAAATGAAGGTTCCTTACGAGGATGCGAAAGATTACCTTGTTAAAGGTTTAGCGCCTCTGGGAGACGAATATATCAGTATTCTAGAAGAAGGCTTCAATAGCCGTTGGGTTGATGTTGAAGAAAATAAAGGTAAGAGAAGTGGTGCATATTCATCGGGAGCATATGGTACCAATCCATATATTTTGATGAATTGGCAGAACAATATTAATAATGTATTTACATTAGCACATGAATTTGGTCACTCGCTTCATAGTTATTATACAAGAAAAAATCAACCGTTTCGTTATGGCAATTACTCCATTTTCGTAGCAGAAGTCGCATCAACCTGTAATGAAGCGTTATTAAATGAATATATGATTAATAATACAAAAGATAAAAAAGAAAAGTTATTCTTATTAAATCATTTCCTAGAAGGATTCCGTGGTACTGTTTTTAGACAGACGATGTTTGCTGAGTTTGAACATAATATCCACATTCAAGCTCAAAACGGTGAAGCATTGACTGCAGATAAACTGACAGAGCTCTATTATGATCTGAATAAAAAGTATTTTGGTGATGAAATTACGGTTGATGATGAAATTGGAACTGAATGGGCTCGGATCCCACACTTTTATTACAACTATTATGTTTATCAATATGCGACTGGCTATGCCGCTGCGACAGCACTAGCGTCACAGATTCTAAAAGAAAAAGAACCTGCTGTTGAGCGTTATTTGAATTTCCTGAAAGCAGGAAATAGTGATTATCCAATCGAAGTATTAAAACAAGCAGGTGTAGATATGACTGGTAAAGAACCAATTCTATCTGCTTTAGATGTATTTGAAGAAAAATTAATAGAAATGGAAGAGCTATTAGAGAACATATAGTTTATAAAAAAAGGACTGCCATTGAAATTGGCAGTCCTTTTGGTTATTAAGAACATACTATCAGGTGGTCCATTATTTCTATCATCAATTATTTGAACCCTCGAAAAGCTCTACGGTGTGTAAATGAGAAAATGGTCAAATAGATAGAAATAAAGAACAAGGGAACGGTAATAATTAATGGTATTAATTGCATTAGTCCAAATAGATTAAAGAAGAATGCCAAAATGGTTAACAGCAGAAAGAAAAAGGGATAAAATCGATGGATAAGTAACACCTCCAGATTCTAGGTATATACCATGGTTAGAGGAAAAAAGATAACTTACTTTATACTTAAATGTATGCTTCATCGACATTTTATAGAAGTGTGACATTTTTGTGAAATAATGAACAAAACTATTGCGTGAATATTTTAATACTGTTATATTTTAATTGTGAGATGTTTAACAAACAAAACCCCTTTGTTTGACCTGAAACTTTCTCCCATCCCCTTTGTTTTAAAATATACTAGATTAGAAAAGATATGTCGACGGACATATCTTTTTTAGTAAAAAAATCCCAAGTTAGACACACAAGGGATTAAGGTATATGAAAAAGAGTTATTCTCTGTTGTTTGGTTGAATATATCTCCAAAAGTAACCATACTTAACAGGTACTTTTTCGACCACTTGCTTCAACCGTAATTTTTTCATTTCTTTTTCTGTTTTCTCTATAGACCATTCATAGACAACTGAAATTTCCTTTGTACCTACAAAATCATAGTGTGATAAGAAATCTTCAATTGGTGGTTTATTGGCTGGAGAAGGATCTTTTTGTAGCATTTGTTTTAGTACTTTCACATAAATATCATATGGATATAGCCCCGATATTTTCAGACCCTCTTCTTCCTCTGATTCATTAAAAAACACCATTGCAGGGATGTATTCGACGTCCATTTCTTTTGTCAATTTCAAATCACATTGTAAAGCTTTTCTGGCAGAATTTGAATATAGATCATTTTTAAATTCCTCGATGTCTAATCTTGCGTCCACCGCACATTCCATCAAAACTTTTTCTTGTGAAACATCCTTTTTATTTAAGAAAAGGTATTCTTGTAATTTTCGTAAAAATCTTCTACCAGCTTTTTTACCTTGCAGCTCGGCAGCCTTTATGGCAATTGATGCAATCCATGGAGAAGATATCGGGTTTTCTATCCACAAATCTCCGTCACAGCTCATACCTGTTCGCTTGGCAGTCTTTTCCCATATTTGTTTTAATTGCTTTGGTCTATCAAATTTATCTTTATTTAATGTTGCAAGTTGACCGCTCAATATAGGACGAATTGTGAAGAATCTTCCATACTCGATTGTCAGCTTTTTTAAGTATGGTTCTAGTGACCAACATTCAGGACATAGCGGATCAATAAAAACATAGATCTCTACCTTTTTCTTCAGTAAATCAAAAAAGCCATACTGTGCCTTGGTATTAGTTTTCTGGTTGTTTGATGGCCCAGATGGATTCCAACTCACATCGATTCTCCTTTCTGTTCATCAACTGTATTCATCATGTGGTGTGCAGTTAAAGTTAGTCGGTCAAAAATAGCTGTTCGATAAGGCTCTTCTATATCAGACTCTTCAAGTGCATCTGCCATACATTCAAGCCAAGCAGCTTTTCTCGTTGGAGTAATAGTGAATTCCAAATGTCTTCGTCGTAACATTGGATGGCCGTGCTCTTCTAAATAAAGAGGAGGTCCACCAAAGAATTGTGTTAGAAATTGTGTTTGTTTTCTAGCGGTTTCGGTTAAATCGTTAGGAAAAATAGGAACTAATTCTGGATGAACAGCAACTCTTCTATAAAACGCATTTACTAATTCTTCAATTTTATTCTGTCCACCAATTGCTTCGTATATGGTTCCTGGAAGCTTTGACATGAATACCAAAACCTTTCATATCTTTATGAGCTATGCTTTAGCTGTGTACTAATTAATATCCTTTGGAAGAATACTGTAACTAAATAATGACAAAGCCATCTATTAATTAAATCTCGTCTCACAGTTATTTATTTGTAATTTATTGTAACAGTGGCAAATAAGGTTGGGCAACTTATATGATTACAATGACGAGTAGAAACGTTTGATTTTGTTAGGAGTCTCTTTTTTAGGAATATCATGATTCTCTAATAGTTCATGGAACACTCTTTCTCCAATGGCCTTCTCGGTTGCCTCAATTTCTAATTCATAATCAGATTGATTATTGTAGGTACTATAATCTAATACAATCGTTGTTTGTTTATAAAGCGTTTCTAAGCGATACGTTTTAAGTGTTCCACCATAGTTCAACCCAGCGAAGTCAATTCCTAGTTGATTTAGCTGTTTAGCAACAGTTGGTTTTGGAATGATAACACCGTTGATCCATGAAGTTGCTTCCGTAGTTGTTAATGTATCATGTGTTTCTAATAAGCCTTCTGGATGTGGTTCCTTCAAGGTGAGCTGCCATAAATTATTTTTTTCTCTAATTCGAAGTGCTGCACCTTTATCTTTTAGTCTAAAGTCGCTAGTTTCAAAATAGTGGTTTGTTTGAATAACCGGTTCTACATTTTCTAATTCGAAAAAAAGTCGCAATTTATCATATTCATCTTTTGTTAGCAGATTTTTAAACTCTATTTCAATTTCTTGTGACATAATATTACCTCCAGCGTTGTCTTTCTATCATTGTGTAAAATTTTCAATGAAAATGCAAAAGTTAGCTACTATATTTTTAAAAAGCGCACCTGTTGTGTAGGTTTTACTGACAAAAAGACAAGAAAACTTTTTTGTCGAATGAAGCACCATTGAAAAAAGGTGTTCTACTGGTGCAAGTTTCACTTTATGATACAATTAGTATTGTATTATACTCATAGTAGAAGGATTTTATAGGTGGTGTTCTTTGTGAATTGGGAAGCTTTCCTTGCACCTTATGTTCAGGTAGTTGAGGAATTAAAAGTTAAACTAAAAGGAATGAGAGCTCAATTTGAGTATGAGTCAAGGCATTCTCCAATTGAATTAGTAACAGGCCGGGTAAAACCGGTGCCGAGTATTTTAGAAAAAGCACACCGCAAAGAGATTCCAATGGATAGTCTAGAAGAAGAGGTACAGGATATTGCTGGGGTTCGTGTTGTTTGTCAGTTTGTTGATGATATACATTCAATTATAGAAATGCTTCATAATAGAAATGACTTTTTCATCGTAGAAGAAAAGGATTATATATCTGAAAAAAAGGATAGTGGTTATCGTTCTTATCATATTATTATCAAATACCCAGTAGAGACAATTCACGGTGAAAAACAAGTAACCGCAGAAATTCAGATCAGAACTATGGCGATGAACTTTTGGGCTACAAATGAGCATTCTTTAAACTATAAATATGAAGGGCAAATTCCAACAAAAGTAAAATCTAGATTAAAAAGAGCAGCAGAAGCAGCCTTTAAATTAGATGAGGAAATGTCTAAAATAAAAGATGAGGTACAAGAGGCGCAGCGTCTCTTTTATAAAAATAAAAACAAACACTAGGGGGCATCTAGACATGAAATTTGCGGTAACTTCAAAAGGAGATACTAAATCAAACCAATTAAAAGAATTTATTATAGATTCTTTAACTAATTTGAAAATGATACACAATGAAGCAGAACCTGACTTAGTTATTTCAGTTGGTGGTGATGGCACTTTTCTCGAAGCCTTCCATACATATAATCATCGATTAGAAGAAACTGCTTTCATCGGAGTCCATACTGGCCATTTAGGATTTTATGCAGATTGGGTCCCAGAAGAAGTAGAAAATCTTATTGCTGAAATTACCAAGAATACTTTTAGAGTCGTAGAATATCCCTTACTTGATATAAAAATATATCCAAAAAACGGACCAGAAATTGAACGGTTTTTAGCTTTGAATGAGTGCTCTGTCAAAACACCAGAAGGATCGGTAGTATTGGATTTGAATATAAAGGGAGAGCACTTTGAACGCTTTCGAGGTGATGGTCTTTGCATCTCGACACCATCAGGGAGTACAGCCTATAATAAAGCTTTAGGTGGAGGGATTATCCATCCATCACTAGAATCCATCCAAATTACTGAGATGGCATCAATAAACAATCGAGTGTTCCGTACGATTGGTTCACCATTAATTTTACCAAAGCATCATGTATGTGAATTGAAGCCAATCTATGATGATCGCAGTTTCTTACTAACGATTGATCATATAACTAAAAATTATACAAATGTCAAGGCAATTGAATGTCGAGTTGCTGAAGAAAAGATTCGTTTTGCAAGGTTTCGTTCCTTCCCGTTCTGGAAACGAGTGCATGATTCGTTTGTTTCTGACAAACGTTAATAACACCAAAAAGAAAAAAACTAAACAGCTAGAAAGGTGTCAGAAAATGTGATTTGGGCGATAAGTATGGAACATAACGGTATGTTAGTGAAAGATTATTTGATGTCAGTTCAAGGATTTTCACGTCGACTCTTGAAAGCAGTCAAATTTCAAGGAGGTAGTATTCTAGTCAACGGAGAGAATGCCACTGTACGTAGAGTGTTAATGGTAGGTGATGAAATAGCTATTGTACTTCCGGAAGAAACAAAAGGAACATTTATGGAAGCAGAGAATCTTCCTTTAGAAATAGTATATGAGGACAATGACGTATTAGTAATCAATAAGCCTGCTAAGATTGCATCGATTCCCTCACTTCATCACAGCTCTGGAACGATCGCCAATGGGATTCTTGGGTATTATCGAGCTCATAATTTAACTTATACTGTACATATTGTAACGAGATTAGATAGGGATACATCTGGACTATTGTTAGTTGCTAAACACCGGTTTAGTCATTCGCTTCTTTCAAAAGATCAGAAACAAGGGAAGGTAAATCGTAGTTATTACGCAATAATAGAAGGATATTTTACTGGTACACAGGGTACGATTGATGCACCGATTGGTAGGAGAGAGAATTCGATTATTGAGAGAATGGTAAGAGATGATGGACAGCGAGCAGTTACTCATTATAAATTGATGATGGAAGCAGGTCAGTTTTCCTTGCTAGATGTCAAGTTAGAAACTGGACGTACTCATCAAATTCGTGTCCACTTTTCTAATTTAGGCTATCCGCTTGTTGGGGATGATCTCTATGGTGGAAACAATGACAAAATTAATCGTCAATCACTTCATTGTAAAACATTAGAATTCACACAACCAATGACGAAGGAACGTCTATCTTTTAAATGCGAAATGCCTCAAGACATGAGAGAACTTCTCAAATAATGTAGAAAACCCTCCTCGTTAAGTCAGGGAGGATTTTTACATTCAGTCTGTTTACTTGCCATTTAACATATTATCAGAAATTCAGGCTTTTTCTTTTAATCAAAGGAATTAAATTTGTCATCAACGAGCGGCTGTAACGAGGGAACGGTAACCGTTTGTTCTTCTGGTAAACGAAAAGCGGTTAATGCATTTCCAAAAACACACCCTGTATCGATATTAATCGTTCGATTGACAATTCTTGGTTCCCTTACAGGTGTATGGCCATAAACAATCCAGCGATCGCCTTGATAAGACTGAGCCCAATCTCTTCGAACCGGTCTACCATCAACATGAGACTCACCAGTAATATCTCCATAAAGCACAAAAGTCTTTACTTTCTTGCTTGTTTTACCTATTAATTCTTCAGTGATTCCAGCGTGGGCGATAACTGCATTCACCTCAGGTAAATCAAGATATAAATCGGAATTTTCATATACCGACATAAAGGCATGACGCACCTTTTTTTGCATCTTGCTATCTAGCGACTTATATTCTTTTACTGTTGTCTCTAATCCATGTGTTTCTTTCACATCATTGCCTGAAAAATAACGATATAATTTATTGCAATGGTTTCCAGGTACATAAAGAGCAGTCTGCTCTTCGATAACCATTTTGTAAACTAACAGAACGACAGCTATTGAATTTGGTCCCCTGTCTGTCAAGTCACCAATGAAAATAGGAAGTCTACCATCTGGATGAATTGGTAGGTTATTTTCCCACTTATAGTCTAGTTCGTTAAATAAGTGTTCCAATTCATCTATGCAACCATGTATGTCACCAATAACATCAACTTGCATTTATATCCCCTCCTAAATAAAAGTTAACGAAGACCTAGTCTGCATAATAAAATAAAGGTGGATGCATAGTAAATAGCATTTCCACCCTTATTAATTCTAATCAAACATATATTCTTTTGTGCGATAATTAATATTTAAAACAATTCCTATAGCTATTAAATAAGTTAACGTTGAACTTCCACCATAGCTAATAAAAGGAAGAGGTAATCCGGTTATTGGAAGTAACTGAATCGACATACCGATGTTTTGAAAAATTTGAAAGGTAAACATACCAATCATTCCCGTTACAAGAAAGCTACCAAATTGATCATTACTTTGTAATCCGATATGAATTAATCGATATATTAACAAGAAGAACAATGTAACTACAAAACTTGCTCCGATAAAACCAAATTGCTCTGCAATAGCTGAGAAAATCATGTCGGTGTGACGCTCGGGAATATAAACTTCAAGATCTCTAAGTCCCTTCCCAGATAATTGACCAGAGCCAATCGCTAACATAGCACGAATCAATTGATATCCAGAATCTCCATAAACTTCAGGATACAACCAACCATAAAATCGACTTTCAACATGGCCAAATCCGAAATCATATAATAATTTCCTTGTAGCATCAGGCATTGCCATGTAAAAAACGATAAAGATTCCGACTACTACTCCAAATATACCAGTAATTGAAAACAGGATTCGCCACCTGATTCCAGAGATTAAAATCAAACAAGCTACAATAGCAGTTAAGACTAATAACCCGCCAAGGTCAGGCTGAACAGCAATTAACCCCATTGGTGGTAATGAAATGACTGCCATTTTAAAAAGTAACCAGATATCACTTTTATTTGTACGGTTGCTGAATTTTTCATTATGACTTACCATGATGTGCGACAGAGCTATAATTAAGAAAATCTTCATAAATTCAGCTGGTTGTATAGTTGTACCACCAATAATAAACCAACTACGTGCTCCGTTTGCTTCATGAATAAATGGAGCAGGAAAATTGAGATAAATCATCAGTAATGATATTATTCCAATTCCATATAACAACCAGACGACTTGCCTAAATCGATCATAATCAATAAACATAATGATGGCGATCAGCATTGAACCAACAATGTACCAGACGCTTTGTTTCAAAACGAAATTTTGACCATCATAAACTGAAGGTAAATAAGGTTCGACTGAATAAATAGAGAAGCAGCTAACGATAGCTAGTAAGAAAACAATAAATAGTAAGGAATAATCTATGTTTGGATTTGTATTTTTTGAACTCATATGTTTTACCTTTCTTTCTGTTTATTATCTGAAAAACAACTCTTTAAACTTGAAATAATAATTTATTGTAAGATTAAATAACTATTTGTCGTTTATTTTTTGATATAATATAATAACTAATCATGAACTTGGCTTTTCCTTAATGAAGAAAATTAATAACACAACTATATGAGTGTAACGCAGTAATCTGTAACAAGCTATGCATAAGTTTAAGTTTACATCAAAAATATACTTTTTTTAAGTATTGATTTCTTTCAGTGTTAAATTTCGTTAGGTAGATTAAGAAAAAGGTGCGAAATTTGGAGCACCATTTATTGACTTTTTATATTGACAAAAATTATCATGCCCTTTACTATTGTACGGTCATGTTGATAGGAGGTACTACAGGTGGAATATTTAAATGAGTCTCAACGAGAAAAACACTGGGAAAAGATACATGCAGCATTAATGAACGAGCAGATCGATCAATTCCGCGCAGAGTTTTTAGAGATACACCCATATGATCAAGCAAAAATATTTGAGGAGCAATCAGATGACATACGCTCTCTTATTTATACCTACCTGTCACCTGAGGAAATAGCGGATGTCATGGAAAATATCGATAGTGAAGATGTTGAGCCTTTTTTTAATGAAATGAATCCTCGCTATGCAGCAGATGTACTAGCAGAGATGTCTACAGATGATGCTGTTGATATTTTGAATGAGTTTGACAAAAACAAGGTTGCAAGTTTTCTTACTATTATGGACGAAAAAGCTGCAAGTGAAATAAAGGAACTACTTCATTACGAAGAGAAGACTGCTGGTAGTATTATGACTACCGAGTTTGTATCTGTTCATATAAACCAAACGGTAAAAGAAGCAATGAGACATTTACGAAAAGAAGCTCCAGATGCTGAGACCATTTATTACCTTTTTGTGGTAGATGATCAAAAGCGTCTTGTTGGTGTTTTATCACTTAGAGATTTAATTATTGCCGAGGGTGATTGGTTAATCTCAGATGTGATGAGTGACCGAGTTGTTTCTGTAGGCGTAGCTGATGACCAGGAGGAAATAGCGCAGATGATGCGTGACTATGACTTTCTTGCGTTGCCAGTAGTAGGGTTTCAAAATTATTTATTAGGGATTATAACTGTCGATGATATTATGGATGTAATGGAAGAAGAGGCAAGTGATGATTACTCTAAACTAGCTGGTATTTCAGATGTTGAGAAGCCAGATGATAATGCTTTTACTTCTGCTAAGAAAAGATTACCATGGTTAATCGTCTTATTAATTTTAGGTTTGTTTACAGCAAATATTATTGGAAGATTTGAAGAAACATTGGACATAGTACCGATCCTTGCTATTTTCATTCCATTAATTGCCGGTATGGCTGGAAATACAGGGACTCAAGCTTTAGCAGTTGCAGTCAGAGGAATTGCTACAGGAGAGTCAGATAAACAAGGTAAATCAAAAATTTTGTTACGCGAGGGTTTAACGGGTTTAATTAATGGCGTATCATGTGGAATATTAATTACAATCATAGTTTATGTCTGGAAAGAGGATATTTACCTGGGACTTTTAGTTGGGATTTCTATTATGGCAACATTAATTGTGGCAACAATAGCTGGAGCCATGATACCTTTATTGATGGACCGTCTCAAAATAGATCCTGCAGTTGCTTCAGGACCATTTATTACAACAATAAACGATATTATCTCGATTTTAATTTATTTTGGAATGGCAACATCTTTTATGAACTTGTTGATCCATTAGAGGAGGAAAAGTAATGGAGCATGCAGAATCTGTTAGTTCACTAGTCATTGTAATCTTAGCCGCATTCATTACACCCATTTTGATGCATCGTTTTCGCCTGAAAATGATCCCAGTTGTAGTGGCTGAAATTATTATAGGTCTAGTTATAGGTCATAGTGGTTTTAACATAGTTGATGACAGTAACTGGTTAGAAACTTTATCAACGTTAGGTTTTATATTTTTAATGTTTTTAAGCGGTCTAGAAATAGATTTTTCGATATTTGCTAACAAAAAGAAAAACAGGAAAAAGAAGACTAACAATGGAATGCCTAATCCGGTTGTAATTGCGTCGATGGTGTTCATTGGGATATTTATACTGTCGCTAGCTTTATCATTTTTATTTGTTTTCGCTGGATTTATCGACAATGTATTTTTAATGACACTAATTATTTCAACCATCTCACTTGGAGTGGTTGTACCAACCTTAAAAGAAGCGCATGCAATGAAAACAGCTGTAGGTCAAACAATTTTGTTAATAGCTGTTATAGCTGACCTTGCAACGATGATTTTATTAGCTGTATTTGTTTCTTTCTATGGGGATGGATCAGGAAATATGTGGCTTCTGCTTATATTGTTTGGTGCAGGGATACTAATCTATTTCATTGGAAAGTATTACAGAAATCAAACATTTATTGAAACGATGTCCAGAGGAACGATACAAATTGGGACACGGGCAGTATTTACGTTAATCATTTTCTTGGTTGCTTTATCAGAAACTGTAGGAGCAGAAAATATTCTTGGTGCGTTTCTAGCAGGGGCGCTAGTATCGTTACTTTCACCAAACCAGGAACTAGTACAAAAAATGGATAGTTTTGGTTATGGATTTCTAATCCCAATTTTCTTCGTGATGGTTGGAGTGGAAATAGACATTTGGTCGCTGTTTGGTGATCCAACAGTATTAGCACTAATTCCCTTGCTATTAATTGCACTACTTGTTTCTAAGCTAGTTCCAGTTGTTATACTAAAAAAATGGTACGATTGGAAAACAGTGATAGCTTCAGGAATGATACTGACATCTACACTTTCTCTTGTAATTGCAGCTGCTACAATTGGGGAACGAATTGGTGTTATCGATAGTCAGATGGAAAGTGCACTAATTTTAGTCGCGGTACTAACTTGTTTAATAACTCCACCGTTCTTTAAAAAACTGTACGTTAACCAAGAAGAAGAGGATCATAAACAAATTGTTTCTTTTGTAGGGTCAAACCAGGCGACATTACCAGTAGTCCGTGAACTCGACTCATCATCCTTTGAATCACACCTTTATCACACGAAATTGGATAAAATTGATGAGAAGATAACTAGATCTGTTTTTGATATCACTCAGTTAGATAATTACAATTTAGAAAAGATGGAAGAAATCGGCGTTTTCGATGTTGATTTACTTGTAGTATCTACTGGTGATGAGGCTCAGAATTCAGAAATAGCAACTTATGCAAAGCAAATAGGCGTTGAACGTGTTATTGCTCGAATCGAGTCACCGCGAATTGATCGAGAATTAAAAGCGAAAGAAATAGAGGTATTCTCAGTTATACTGTCAACCAAGACATTGTTAAAAGCTTTAATTGAAGCGCCAAGTGTCGTTGATATCTTAACAAACCAAGAAACGGCACTCTATGAAATTAATATGAATAACACTAGTTATAACGGAACACTGATAAGAGAATTTCCGTTCACAGGTGACGTTATTATGGTCCGAATTTTTAGAGGGAAGGATTCAATTGTCCCTCATGGTGATACGGAATTAAAACTAGGAGATCGTTTAATCGTAACTGGTTCAAATGAATATGTGGATGAACTGCAATTGATTTTAGAATATAGTTAAATAATAATCCTGCCTAAATAGGCAGGATTATTATTGTCTAATGATTGAGTTTATTGTGTTTTTCAGATAAAATAGTATCAGGTACTAATAACAGGATATAAAACAGGAGGATAAATAAATGAATTTTTCATTAGAAGGTCGTACATACGTGATTATGGGTGTTGCGAATAAACGCAGTATTGCATGGGGAATTGCTCGTTCCTTACACGAAGCTGGTGCCAGACTTATCTTCACTTATGCAAGTGAACGTTTCGAGAAGCCGGTAAAGGAATTAGTCGATTCCTTAGAAGGACAAGATGCATTGTTTTATGAATGTGATGTAACTGATGATGATGCAGTCCAAGCTTCATTCGATCAAATGAAGCAAGATGTGGGAACAATTCATGGTCTTGCTCATTGTATTGCATTTGCTAATAAAGAAGATCTAAATGGTGAATTCCTTGATACGAGTCGTGACGGCTTTTTATTAGCACATAATATTAGTGCTTATTCCCTTGTATCAGTAGCTAAAGCGGCAAAGCCGTTAATGTCCGAAGGCGGTGGAATTGTCACCATGACGTATTTGGGTGGTGAGCGTGTCGTTCAGAATTACAATGTTATGGGTGTTGCCAAAGCGAGTCTTGATGCTAGCATGAAATACTTAGCAAATGATTTAGGTAAACATGCAATCAGGGTGAATGCTATTTCTGCAGGGCCAATTCGTACACTCTCTGCAAAAGGAATTGGAGATTTTAGTTCAGTCCTTAAGCAAATTGAGGAAAAAGCTCCACTTCGTCGCACCGTTACACAAGAAGAAGTCGGGGATACTGCTTATTATTTATTAAGTGATTTATCTCGTGGTGTAACAGGAGAGATTATTCACGTTGATTCTGGATATAACATTTTAGGCTTGTCTTAAACAATGAAGGTGTACAGGAATTTCATTCTTGTACACCTTATTTACTATTTGCTTAGTAAATTATAAAATTGCTTTCGTTAGGATGTTTTTTTGACAATGTTAGGCCGTGTCCAGCTCCAGCGCCTAACCGGAAATAAGTGCTTTTCTTATTTCGAAGGCGCCCTGCGCTTTTGTTCTTGTAATGATCATTCTTAAATTCATGTCTGTAAACTCATAATAGATTGTAAATAATTGAAACCAAGACTTTTGTAGATGTTCTCAGCGAAGTTATTGGCAAAAACATTTAATCGAACTTCCTGGTAGCCTTGTTGTTTAAACAGTTGAATACTATAATTCAATAAAAATTTTGAAATCCCCCTTTTTCTGTATTCAGGTAATACATAGAGCTCGTATATAAATCCGTGTGGTTGTTCTGTCAATAGATCGAAATCCACCCCAATTAAAATCCAACCAGCAAGTTTTCCATCAGGATTACGATAGACAAGGTAATAGCCGCCATTGTTTAATATTGGTAGAATGATTTGATAAGCTTTGTCAATACTTACTTTATTGTGCATCATTGCTCCTTCATTTGCTGAATCCGCAATTTTAGAGTAAATGATAGTCATTTCATAATCAGTAGGCTTTGTTATCATAAAACCCCCCCTAAATTTTATCTACTGTTTTTTCTTTAAGATAGACTCTATTATATTTTTCAAAATCTACTAATTTCCTAAGCATCTAAGGACTAAGATATGATTATGTGTATTATTATCTAAATTAATTTTAAAAGGATGCCCCAAATAGCGGACATCCTTTTAATCGATTAACAATTAAAGTACAGATACTGCAGGTAGGCAAGTAATTGCACAGAAGCAATTCAAGTCTACCGTAATACAAATACCAGTGCGATTTAAATCATTAACCTCTTCTCCATCTAGTTGTTCACACGGTGTATCGTCGCCTTCAGCCCCGTCGACATTACCTGGTCGGTCTGGTTGATTAGCGTCGAAGCTAAGCAATTCTAATACTGCACAGCAATCGTCATCATCGCTAACTTCTTTGACACGGAAAATGAAGCTCTCGGTACAGTCGAATTCAGGAACTCCACCGTTCATTTCAACATCAGCACCAAAAGCTCTAAATGGTTGTAAGTCTTTACCATAAAGAATAAATGGGACTGTATCTAAATTATTTGCAGCAACTGGTGCTACTAAGTTTTGAATCGACTTTGCACAACTAACATCACATGTAAGATCTATAACGTCATCTTGTGCGTCAGCAATAGCGCGGACAACATCACACACACAGTTCCCTGAATCAAAAATATCGTCATCAACGCCTAGAACGTCATCATGTCTATTCTTCCCCATTAACAGGTACACTCCTTTATTTTTTTATTTGATTGTACATACACAATATATGAAACCTTACTATTTTCGATTAGACTAATGTCCCAAGTACCTGAAAGGGATTAAAAATAGGCTCATAACTGAGAACAAAAAGAATAGAAGGTGCCCCCTTAGGAACGCCTTCTATTGCCATGCTCAAATTAAAGAACAGAAACTGCAGGTAGGCAAGTTATTGCACAGAAGCATTTCAAATCTACCGTAATACAGATACCAGTACGGTTTAAGTCATTTACTTCTTCCCCGTCTATTTGTTCACACGGTGTATCGTCGCCTTCTGCTCCGTCAACATCACCAGGTTGATCTGGTTGCTCGTCATCGAAACTAAGAAGTTCTAGTACAGCACAGCAATCGTCATTTTCGCTAACCTCTTTGACACGGAAAATGAAACTCTCGGTACAGTCGAATTCTGGAGTACCACCGTTCATTTCAATATCTGCCCCAAATGCTCTAAATGGTTGTAAGTCTTTGCCATAAAGAATAAATGGTACTGTGTCTAGATTGTTTGCTGTTACTGGTGCAACTAAGTTGTTAATAGATCTAACACAGCTAACATCACAAGTCTGATCTATAACGTCTTCCTGTGCATCAGCGATAGCGCGAACAACATCACAGACACAATGTTCTGAATCAAAAATTGTTTCAACATCATTGTTTCTTCCCATATAAAATACACTCCTTCTAAAAATTTATCTTTCAATTACAAATTATGCAGAATTTAATTATATGTATAGATAAGTATCATTCTATTTGAAAAATAGATGAATTTAGGTGAATAGTAAGCCAAACGATATAAACAAATAGTAGAAGAAGTCAATAAACTTAGTTTAAAATACATTACTATAAATCTTGAACCTTAGATTTTGTATTTGTTACAAGACAGGCGATTTCTTTCAACTTCTACACACAATATAGGTGAACACACATATACTGTATGAAGAATTATGATATTAGGGGAGGAATCCATTTATGGGTAAGCGAAAAAAACGTGTGCAAAGACCAATGCTTTATATTGCTCAGCCCGAGTTAGGTGATCCATTAGCCTCCATGCAATCCGATTATAGAACGCCAAAAAAAAAGAAAGTTAAGAAACAAAACAAACAAATTAGTGGTCACACAAGAACAGTATCATCAAGAAAACGAGCGGTATCACGTGAATCAAATGTAGAATATCCTTCAGATGACGAAGTAAGTCAGAATAGAGGCGAGGATTTAGGAAATAGAATGGAAAGAAAACGATTTAGTGATATGTCGATTGAGGAAAAAGTTACTTATTACGCAGGTATGCCGTTCCATGTTCCAAAAATGAAATGTGAAGTTGTTACACTGAATAAAAACTATAGAGGAATCATTGAAGACTTTCATGATGGAATTGTTTTTATGAAAACTGCTAGGAAAGAGGTAGAAATTAATATAGATGAGATAAATGATATTCAACTAGTTAGCTTATAATTCGAATAATGCATGCAAAAGAGTAGATCTTTTGCATGTATTAATTTTAGCTCGATTAAGAACAAACAGAACTAAGAAACTCTAGGAAACTAGGCTGATGTCCATAACCATTACTAGACATTCACATAGAATAAAGAGATGAATTTTTGATAAAAGGAGTGAACATCTTTATGTCTGAAAAGAAAAAAGTAATTTATGTGAAAGATTTAGTAATAAAAGCAGACAACGTACACATCGAGCCTCAGCAACGACCTCGTTCAAATGACCCATTCTTCGGACCAAGAAGAGGGGTATTGGCAGAGGAATCTGTAGAAGACAAGAAGGACGAAGAAGAAGTAGAAGCAGTTGAAGATGATCATGGCAATGATGATCATAAAGACGATGAAGAAAAAAGACCTTTTTCTTGGATATAGTTAAGGTGAAACAGGGCAACTTACATGTTGCCTTGTTTTGTGGTCTAGTAAATCATAAATGGACTGTTGTTGACAATTAATTCCAAAGCTTAGCCACGTCCAGCTCCGGCGCCTACCACCTCGAAGTCTTAAGTCAATCCTCTCTGTGGCAAAGAACGCCACGCCGAGGCTTGTCTTAAGCTTGTCGGTGGTGAGCAAGGCGCCTGCGCTTTTGTTCTTACATCTTGCAAAAAAGAGGAGGGAAGAAATTGCCGGATAGAGTACCTGGTTTTCATGGAACTGTAATGAAACATCTTGGAGACATTGAGAAACATTTGGGAAAGAATGAAAAATGGTTTCAACGGCCTGAAAAACGAATCAGACAATTTGAGCAAGAAATGATCCAATGGGATCACAAATTTAATGGTAGCATCAAAGAATTAGAAATTACTATGCTTGAATTTGAAAAATTAATTGATGGATAGAGTTATTTTCCTGCATATATTTCCTTTAAAAAGGGTATATACAACTATCAAGATGTTAGGAGGAGAGGTTATGGGCTATATACTTCCAGTCCAGCAGTATCAATATGAGCAATATCATTCGCGAACGGTTAGAACAAAGCATGACCCATATCCAATTGAAAACTTACATCGAGCACAACTGAATACAATGTACAAAAATAGTAAGCAACCTAACGTTAATACAAATAGTTTATACACCCCTGCCGCTGTCCATAAGTCTGCTGAAGAAAAAATTTTTGCAGAGATAACAGGAATTGGGAAGAATATCAGCGAACATGTATAGATAACAGAAGACAAGGAGAATAATTATTATGGAATTCAGGCAGTTTAATGATACCTGTTATGCTTTTTATGGGCCCGTCAACATTGGATATGTCACACAGGGTGAAAAAGGAATGTTAATAGATGCAGGAATTGATAAATCTACAATCAAAAAAGTCATTAAGCAGTTGAAAAATAAACAACTGCCTATCACACACCTTTTCATCACTCATGCCCATTCCGACCATTTTGGTGGTGCTAAGTATTTACAAAGTGAATACGATGTTTACACAATTGCACCTTATTTAGAGGAAGCGATCATGCGGTATCCAGTGTTAGAACCTGTTTATTTGTTTGGTGGTAATGAACCATTGTCCGAATTAAGAAATAAATTTATTGAAGGTAATCCGTTACGAATAGACAATGTCCTCACAGAAGGTTTTCATACGATAGATAACTTCTCATTTGATACTTATTATCTTCCAGGTCATAGTTACTATCAATTGGCACTACGAATTCATGGTGTATTATATGCAGCTGATGCTTATTTTAGTGAGGAACAATTGAGCAAGCATAAGATTCCTTTTCTTACTGATGCAGAGCAGGCAATTGAAAGTCTTAATAAGATAAAACAAATTTCCTGTGTGGGTGCTATTCCTGGTCATGGTGTCTATCAAAAGGATTTTCATACAGTAGTTGATGCCAATATTAATTATCATCAAAAATTATTGGATTGGTTAGAAGAAAAAATAGCTTCGAACCCAGATGGGCTTACCCACGAAACATTAGTGGCTGATATGTGTGAATATTATCAGGTAAACCCTTCACAGTTGTCTCAATTTTTATTATTTCGAACAGCCGTTACAAGTTACTTGGTAGCCTTAATTAAGCGGGATAAAGTTAGGAGTACAATTGTCAAAGCGAAATGGATATTTTATAAAAAAAACTAAAAGGGGAAGGAAGCTTAAAACGTTTGTACATACAAAGCTTCTCCTTTTTTATATTCAGCATAAAGAACGTCTTTATGCGAGATGATATTTTGCTTTTTAAATTCAGCTGAAAGCCAATTTTCGTCGAGTCCTGCTTCATGTAAGTTGTCCCAAACAATTTCACCATCAGTTACCAGTGTCATTGGAAGGACAACATCTTCAGCGAGTAAATTAAAATCTTTCCTAGACGGTGTTTGATCTAACGTTTTCTTCAAAATCGAAATTGAACCATCAGTTTCTAGTAATGCATAATCAACCTCTTTTAATGAAAACGCGCCTTTTGCTCTTAATAAATGGAGTAACTGATTAATATCTAATTTATTCTTTCTCATTTCCTCTTTATTTAATTGACCTTTATGAATAATGATGGTTGGTTTACCCTCAAAGAAAGCCCGTGTACCTTTAAACTTCTGGGTTATTAGTTCTGTTACTAATAATAAACCTCCCCATAAGAAGACGGCAAAAGCTATTTTTTTAAGTGTTACTTCATCGTCGTATATACCATTACCAACTAACTCACCGAAAATCAGTGCTGAGATAAAATCGAAGGGCGTTAACTGCGAAATTTGGGTTTTACCAACGACTTTGACAATAACAAATAATGCTATGAATCCGAAAAGCGTTTCAATAAAAATTGCTCCCATGAAAGTACCTCTCCTTTCAAAGCTCCTTAACTATCTTTACCAATTGTCCAACTTTCATACGAGGAGAAAAGGGAGGCGTAACGATTACAAAGAAAATCCCTCACCATTTTCTGATGAGGGATGAATTTAGATTTTTTTAATCATTGTTACATGAGAAATACCAGCATCGATAAACTGATCCGAAATCGTGTGATAGCCAATCGACTCATAAAAACCTTCTGCATGTGTTTGTGCGTTTAGTTTAGATTTTGGGTAATCCTTTTTCTTTATTACTTGTTCCATTTCAGTAATGATTTGTTTTCCGAATTGGTGCCCGCGAAATTCTTCTAGTACACATACTCGCTCTAGCTTACCATATTCATCAACAAAACGAAGTCGGCCGGCAGCAATCGGTTTGTTGTCTTGATAACCGACAAAGTGAATTGATTCATTTTCTAATTCGTCAATTTCAAGTTCCGGTGGTACCTTTTGTTCTTCAACGAAAACGGTATTTCTTACTTGAAACGCATCCTGTTGTTGTCGATCGTTCTCTGCGATTTTTACATTCATCATTTAGCATTACTCCTTGTTTAATGTGAAGGTTTCATACACCGTCCAAGTACCGTTTTCTAATTGATACATCAACTGGAAACGAGTAATTTTTTCTTCTAGGTTGAATTCTTGCATTTTTAGACTTCCGAATACATCTGAAAATTCATCATCGGATAGTTTTTGTGCAATTGTTATATGAGGAACAAATGCATATGTTTGGTCCTCGGGAAGACTTCCAGTGTGTAGCCGTTCATTTAAGTCAACCCATTCTTGTATAGGTTCAACTTTCAAATAAATTGTATTCGTTACAGGAGAAAATGAACTTACTTTTCTAATTTTCATTAGGAAAGGTTCGGTGTTTTTTGCTACTTCTTTTAATTCTTTGACAATCGTTTCGATTTCAATGTTTCTACCTTCAAATGGTTCCTTCAAGGTAATATGAGGAGGAATCAAGGCATAATGTGGATCATAGCGCATTCGGAAAGAATTAGCTAAATCTTGAAGCTCCTTTGAAGGGAAAATAGCGATACCGTATTTCATGGTTTACTCCTCCTATTCAATCGTAAACTTGTCGAACAAATTAGTCTAACGCTCTGCTAATGTGTAATTAATTTTTATTATAACAAAAAAATAGGTTGCTTAATAAGTTATTTGTTAATTTATTCAACTTGAGTCAATTTCATAATTACCTAATGCCCTCAGCCGAACATGGTTGTTAATGCTCGTTGTAAATCCTGTTGCCAATATTTCCATGTGTGAATGCCGTCTAACTCATGGTAGGTATAATGGAAGTTATATGACTTTAATTGCTCATTTAGCTGACGGTTCGGCGAAAGGAAATCCTCTATTGTTCCAGCAGTTGTTGGTACTTTAGTTTCTTGATTGCCAATTGTGTGATAAATATCAATTGTATCTATCTTTTTACTACTTGTAACTAAGTCGGTAACAGTTTGATTGACATAAGGTGATTGCATAATGACTTTTCCGAATGTGTGGGGATAACTAAGTGCTGTCATTAGTGCAAGTGTACCTGCAAGTGAATCTCCTAATAGAGCCCTGCTTCCACCAACTTGGTAGGAAGGAATTTCTTCGTCTAACATCGGAATTACTTCATGGACGAGAAAATTCATGTAATCTGCTTGTTTCGCCCCATTAGGGTGGTATTTATCCTGACGATCATACTTATCATTATAATGAATACCAACGAAAACAGTGTCTTCAATTTCCATATCCTCGTGCAATTGATCACTCAATGAAGCAACTTTACCTAGTTGAAAATAATCATTACCATCCTGCATAATGCAAATATGGTAACTTTTGAGCGGAGTAAAAGATTCTGGTTGATACCATTTAACCGTGATAGTTTCGTTTAAATATCTACTATTAATGTCTTTATCTAACATCTTACCCTTTCGACTCATCTTACACACTCCTTTTTCTTCGCTATCTACTAAATTCCCTGATAGTAATGGATAGAAACATGGACTTAGTTTACCACAATTAAAATTTGTTAAGAGGGATAAGGTTTAGAGTACTACTACTAAAATTTAAAACCGTGGTGCCTATGATATAATTGGATTATTCATATAAATACTAGGATTGATTGGGGGGATTTATTTTGACTCGTGTTGCGATTATAACGGGGTCATCAAGTGGACTCGGTTTATCAACAACAATTCAACTTGCGCGGCAAGGATTTGAAGTACTTGCAACAATGCGTAACAAAGATAAGTTTACTGTCTTTAACTTACATACAAATGAACAAGACGTATTAGACCGAATTCTTCCATATCAATTAGATGTTACTGATCAAGAATCAATAAATAGGTTTTCTGAAAAAGTTAACACGCTTGAGCGTGTCGATGTTTTAATAAATAATGCAGGATTCGCAATTGGTGGTTTTGCAGAACAGGTTGAAATAAACGATTACAGAAGACAATTTGAGACCAATCTATTTGGCGTAATGGCAATCACGCAGGCAGTTCTGCCAAAAATGCGTCAAAAAAGGAACGGTACCATTATCAATATTAGCAGTGTAAGTGGAAGAATGGGATTCCCTGGGATATCCGCTTACGTCTCCTCAAAGTACGCTCTAGAAGGATACAGTGAAAGTCTAAGATTAGAGCTTAGACCATTTGGCATTCAGGTTGCAATAGTTGAACCTGGGTCTTTTCAAACGAATATTTGGTCATCAGGGATGGAAATTTCCAAAGGTTCACTTAATGATCAATCACCTTATCATGACTATATGACCAAGATTATTTCCTCGTTAGAGTCGAGTAAAAAGAATCATCAGGATCCAATTCTTGTTGCTAATCTTGTTGCTAAGATAGCTAACATGAAAGAAATTAAAAGATTGCGTTATCCTGTTGGAAAGGGATTAAAAGCTACATTGTTTTTAAAACAAATTATTCCTTGGAAATGGTGGGAGCGAATTGTTTTAAAAATAATATTTAAAAAATGAAGGTGTTAAAATTGAGATAGTGTATTATAATATACTATGTACCTGAATGAGTGAATAAAGAGGAGACAAACTATGTCTAATGGAGAAACCAACAACGACCAAAATATACAGTCTACGGAAAAAAAGAAATTAACTATGCAAGAATTAGTGAAACAACAGCTTGAGAGAAAGAAACAGGCGCAAATGAGTGGCAATAAAACTAACAATGGCATCAGTTCAAATCAACGAATGCAAAGCCAGCAAACCAAAAAAGCTAGCAATAATCGTAGAAAAATGGGTAGTTAATAAATAGTATATTTATTTAAAACACATGGAATTTCAAAGTGAAAATCCCATGTGTTTTTTTATTTATAAATTTATCTGATTTGTTAACAATCTTTCGTATTTGTTGGGTGAAGAGGTGGTGGAACCAACCATCCTTTTTCTTTATTAAGTCGAAGAAGTTTTGCACCAAGAGTGGCCTCTTGGGTGTGAAATTGCCCAAACATCATTGCTATATCTTCACGGATTGATTGCCCTATGATTTGACTACAGGCAACGAGTCCTGCTGCAGTAGCTATTGATAGGGCTGCTGCTATTTCAGGATCTTGAAAGCGTGCACCTGTTGGGATGTCTTCTAAACAAGCGTTTGTGCGCTCTGGTGGTGTTGGTGGTAAACCCACACCATTTTCTTTTAACAGCACTTCAATTTGTTTAACCTCTTGTTGGCATTGTTGGATAGCCTCTTGAATTAACTTCTTTAGATCTTCATCACCTGCATGATTAAGTTTTGTTTGGCAAGCGGCGATACTTGCTTTAGCTGTCATTAAGAATGACCATACACCAAACACTTCACCATAATGCATCGGTTCATTAGTTGGATTTCCACTTAAAATGCCCATAGTTAACCTCCTAAATATATTCATCTTTCGTGCCCCTTCCTAAATGCACAATGTTATGTTTTCCCTAATCATTGGTTTAATCCTAAATATATATGGACAATTAGTGTTAAAACTTGGAGATTAATTGACGTTTTTAAAAAGAGGATAACATTCTTGAATAGAACAGGTGATAAAAGGAAATATTAATTAAAAAACTGTTATCCGTAATTTTATGGGAGTTTTACCAATGGAATTTAATGAGATGGCATTACGTACAGTTATTACTTTTGTAACTCTTTATATACTGGCTAGAATATTAGGGAAAAAATTAATTGCACAAATGACATTTTTCGATTTTGTTGCTGGTGTTAGTTTAGGTTCGATTGTTAGCGGTATTATGTTCAGCAGCAATATCACGAAAACAGTAGGATTGTTTGGGTTAGTTATCTTTGCATTACTTGCATTACTTGTAGATTTTATTTCCCTAAAATCCTTTAAGGGGAGAAAGATTTTAAATGATGAACCAACACTCGTGTTTAAGGACGGGAAGGTTTATGAAGAAGGAATGTCGAAAGCGCGTCTTACAATGGATGAATTGCTTTTTCAACTTAGAAAGAAGAAAATTTTCTATTTAGATGAAATAGATTTTGCTTTTTTTGAAACAGATGGAAGTGTGTCTGCAATGAAAAAAAAGAAGCAATTACCACCTACTAAACAAGAATTACAAATTAATACCGCTTCGAGAGGAGTACCACAAACGTTTATTATAGATGGAAAGTTATTAAGCAATAGTTTGAAGGCAGCAGGTAAAGATGAAAAATGGGTTCAGTCAATTTTGCAGACGAATGGGATTTTGAAAGTTGCGGATGTGGCTATCGCTCAAATTGATGAACAGAATAAAGTGTATATTGATAAAAGGCACGATAAATAATTGTGATACAGTATGAGGATATATGTATGGAATCAGCAAAACGATAAACAAGTTTAGAAAACAATCTGCCTCTAAAATTTGTTTATCGTTTGTTTTTATCTTGCGAAAACGTGATTTCCAATTGTAATTGTTACTTCGCGAGTAGTAATCCAAGAACTCTTAGCCGTTTTAGGGTTATAAAAATATAACGATCCAGCACCTTGACCTCTAAAAGCTAGTGCTTCGTTAACTGCACGCTTAGCTGTGGTATTGGCAACTTGATTAATTGCACCATCTTTCACAGGGGAAAAAGCATAGTGTCCCCCTGCAGAACGCTGATATACAACACCATTCACCGTGTTTGGAAATTGTTTATTATCCATTCGATTCAGGATTACTGTTGCTACGGCAACTTTACCTGCGTATGATTCGCCTTTAGCTTCTGCATGTACAAGTCTTGCCATTAGGTCTCTATCGGCACTAGACATAGTGGTAGGAATAGATAATGTTTCGCCCGCATATAAAAGACTGCTTGATCGATTGTTTGTACTTTGCAAGTTTAATAGAGATACTCCGTATTTATTTGCAATAGTCCAAAATGAATCATTTTTTTGTAACTGATAGGTTGCGGCATCAGCTACAGTTGGAGCAATTAAGAAACTTATAGATAATGAAGCGGTTAATAGTATATTTTTAAATTTATTCATGTCTTTTTTCCTCCTAGCAAACTAGTTGTCTACTAAAAGGCTAACAGTTGTAATATACTTTTTCATTAACCAAAAAATCCCTATTAATCTACTACGATGCCGTTGCTATATCCAATAAGGTGAAAGTAAGTAATAGGAAATAGTTTCCTAACTTCAAAAATAGGAGGAAATTGGTTTTTTGGGGAGAAAAAGGATCTACTGTAACGAGGTGATTACAGCACTGTGACAGCATAATAAGGGCAGAAAACATTCGCAAAAACCCCTTACCTTCAGAAGCTATTGGTTAGAGGGGAGGGGAGTGAATAGAATAATGAAATAAGACATTGGACTTACACCTATTATCAATAGTGATAGTATAAAAAAGTTATCAAAAACCCTAGCTGATTTAAATGAAATATGTTAACCTATTAAAAACAAGGTTAACAATAGAGGGGTTATTTAATGAATAACAATAATTCAAAACTTAGAGGTCTGATTATTTGTGGTATTTTCGCAGCTATTACAGCCATACTTGCACAGATTGAGATCCCACTTCCTATCGTACCAATAAGTGGACAAACTTTTGCAGTAGGCTTAACAGCAACCATTATTGGCAGTAGGTATGGTGCGATTGCAATGGTTTGCTATGCCCTTTTAGGCGGGGTTGGAATGCCAGTATTTGCTGGATTTAAAGGTGGAGTTCAAGTGTTAATTGGCCCTACTGGTGGATACATAATTGGATTTATTCTTGCAGCTTATGTAACTGGGTTAATTCTTGAAAAAACGAAATTCACCCTGCCGATGGCAATGATTGCTAATACTATAGGAATGATTATTACATTAATATTTGGTGCAACACAGCTGAAAATCGTTCTTGGTATGACTTGGGGTCAGGCTCTAGTAACAGGGATTTATCCATTTGTGGTAGTTGGGCTTATAAAAGCATTTTTGGCAAGTTGGCTTGGCATAACAGTTAGAAGACGGTTGGTTCAAGCGAAATTAATTGATCAAACAAATAAACGAGTTGCTTGAAAATTTGAGAATGATCAGTGTTCTTTTGCCTATTAATACTATAAAGGAGCCATCAACGATGACTCCTTTTTTATAGTTAGTAGTACGGATATGGTGGATAGTAAGGACTGTATCCGGGACCAAAAAACGGTAATAGTGATAATGCTGCTAAACCAGAAAGAGGGAATACCCGAGGTCTGTAGCGTCTAAATCTTCTACGGGGACGTCCGTAACCGCCATAGCCGCCATATCCTCCATATCTGGGGTCATCCATTTCATCTTGGTTTTCTCTATCCATAATATCCTCACCAACTAACACAGTCACATTATCAATCGTAACGTTAACAATAATTCCATCAAAAGAACTCCCATCTGTCCCATTTATGAGGACGTGATGATGCATGTATTCATGACAGTGATCATGCATGTGCCTTGATTGGAAGTCATTGTTGTTAAATTGTTGATTCTGATTTTCTAAATTCATAACCCTCCACTCCTTTCAAATACATGATATTCATCTAGATACTGTGGGTTGCTTGTTTAACTGGAAGAAAATGAATTTGTATTGACAAAAGTAGTGGATTCCTATTATATTAATACTTGTCCAGCTTAATTTTTAATATATTCCGTAGCTCAGCTGGGAGAGCGCTACCTTGACATTGATTATTTTAAATTACTAAGACCCTATAACTCAGCGGGAGAGTGCCATGTTGACAGCGTGGATGTCGTAGGTTCAAATCCTACTAGGGTCATCATATCAACAACCTCAAAACATACGTAAGTATCTACTCATGTTTTGAGCACACACTTCGTTATTCTGTTAACTGAAAATTGCAGAATAACGAAGTGTTTTTTTATGTCATTAGAATATGTTGACGAAAAACCAAAGTTGCAAAAAAGAATACTAGCCAAAGGAAAATGAAGAAAGAAACCGTTCAACATAAACGTTTCTTAGCAGGAAAATAATAGATAAACTAAAATAAGTATTATTGTATAAACTAGCAAATAAGTACAGTAATAATTTTTTAGGAGTGGAAAGAATGATGTATTTATTAGCTATTTTATTACCACCTGTTGCAGTATTGATGGTAGGTAAACCATTTCAAGCACTACTTAACTTGGGACTTTGTATTTTACTATGGATACCAGGAGTTATACATGCTTGTTTAGTAGTAGCAGATTCAAAAGCTGATAAGAGAATGAAAAAACAAGTTAAAATGCAAGCGAAATATAATAAAAAAAGTTAAGGCATCCATTGGGTGTCTTATTTTGTTTTGAAAATTTAGAAGGGATTGATTAATATTTTACTAATATTACCAATTATCCTATTTTTAGTTTTTATAGTTACATTCGTGGGTGCAATTGGTGAAAGAAAATAAGGATTTAAGAAATAATAGTGAAAATTAATGTATATCTTTTCAATGTGTTGTAAAGTTTTCCCTAGGAAACATTTTTGCTATAATACATATATTAATAACGGAAAATTTTTAGGCTATTTTGCTTTTCTAAATATAGTAGTGATAACAATTATAAGGGGGACTTTTAGAATGATCGAATTCTTTGCCGGTTTAAGTCCTGTCATGCAAGCATTACTTGGGACTACATTTACTTGGGGGATGACGGCACTTGGTGCTGCATTAGTTTTTACCACTAAACAAATGAATCAAAAACTTATGGATGGCATGCTCGGTTTTGCGGGTGGGGTTATGATAGCAGCGAGTTTTTGGTCTCTTTTAGCACCTGCACTTGAAATGGCAGAAAATGATCCACTGCCAGCCTGGTTTCCAGCTGCAATAGGGTTTATGTTAGGTGCAATATTCCTTTGGGGAGTTGACAAAGTTATTCCGCATTTACATCCCAACGCATCAATGGAAGAAGCAGAAGGAATTCACCCATCAAATAGAAGACGAAGTACGTTATTAGTACTGGCGATTACACTTCATAATATTCCGGAAGGTCTGGCAATAGGAGTTGCATTTGGTGCTGTTGCGGCGGGTTTTCCATCAGCTTCTTTAGCTGCCGCAGTGACATTAGCTATTGGGATTGGTATTCAAAACTTTCCGGAAGGTACCGCGGTTTCGATGCCATTGCGTAGAGATGGGATGTCAAGGAGAAAGAGTTTTATGTACGGACAATTCTCTGGTATGGTTGAACCCGTTTCTGCGTTAGTAGGCGTATTGGCAGTTACGTTAATGGAACCACTTCTTCCATTCGCTTTAAGTTTTGCCGCTGGAGCAATGATCTTCGTGGTAGCAGAAGAGGTAATACCTGGTTCACAGGAAAACGGCAATAAAGACCTTGCATCGATGTCTTTAATGGTCGGATTTACCGTAATGATGATTTTAGATGTGGCACTTGGTTAAAATAGTGAGTAGAACATACGATTTTATTTGAGGATGTTTTATTTTATCTGTCTGTTTATATTAACGATTCATTCCATGGCAAATGTGATGGGGACACTTTTTATATTCAGCACTCAGCAGCAACGAGTGTAATCCCTGGTTGTAAGAGTCCAGAGCAAGTAGAGGTAAATGCAAGAGCAGCTGACTTAGATATTGACCCAAGTGCTATATAATAGTGTTAAGTTATCATAATGGCAGTTCCAGAAACTAGATAGGCTACAAAAGGAGATGATTTCTGTATTGAACAGAAACCATCTCCTTTTAATTATAACCGAATGCGTTAGTTGAATTTTAGTATCATTTAAATAGTCAAATCCACGCATACTAGAGGGAAAATAAAAACTTTTCATTTGACTTACATACTATAGGGGGGTATAGTATAATTATAAACCGAAAAGGAAGTGACTAAATGGATGAGTTTCTTCATGATCACCCGAGTACACCTAGAACAAATGATGAAAAGCAAGCGGTTGTAAATCGTTTAAAGCGAATTGAAGGCCAAGTGCGTGGAATCCAAAAAATGATTGAAGAAGACCGATATTGTGTAGATATCTTAGTTCAAATTAGTGCAATTAACGCAGCAATGAAAAAAGTAGGATTCTCTATTACTGAGCGACATATAAAGCATTGTGTGAGTGATGCGATTAAATCAGGCGAAGGAAATGAAACGATTGAGGAACTGATGGAAGTGATGAAGCAATTCTCTAAATAAGGAGGGGGTAAAAACAGATGAGTGAAGAAAAGCACATTACCGTCGGTGTAACTGGGATGACTTGTGCAGCATGTTCAAACCGAATCGAAAAGGTATTAAATAAAATGGATGGCGTAGAAGCGCAAGTTAATCTGACTACAGAAAAAGCAACGGTAGATTATGATCCTTCTACAGCCTCAGTGAGTGATATCACTGCTAAAATTGAAAAATTAGGTTATGGTGTCCATACTGAAAAGATAGATTTTGATGTAGTTGGCATGACTTGTGCTGCTTGTTCAAATCGAATTGAGAAAGTGTTAAACAAGCAAGAAGGTGTGAAAGTTGCTAATGTCAATTTAGCAACAGAAAGTGCAACGATTGAATATAATCCAACGTTAATAGAAGAAATGGATCTTATTGGTCGAATCCAAAAACTTGGCTATGACGCAAAGCGAAAAGCTGGAAAAGAAGAGACACAATCGCAAAAAGAAAAACAGCTTAAAAAAATGAAAGTGAAACTATTTATTTCTGCGCTTTTATCGGCTCCATTACTAATTACCATGTTGATTCATTTGTTTGGTGTGAACCTACCAGCAGTATTCATGAATCCGTGGTTCCAATTTTTATTAGCTACACCGGTACAATTTGTAATCGGCTGGCAATTCTATGTAGGTGCATACAAAAACTTACGTAACGGTGCAGCCAATATGGATGTGTTGGTTGCTTTAGGAACGAGTGCAGCTTACTTTTATAGCTTATACGAAGCATTCAAAACCATCCCGAATCCAGCCTACATGCCACATTTATATTTTGAAACAAGTGCGATTATCATCACATTAATTTTATTCGGTAAATATTTAGAAACTAGCGCTAAAGGTAAAACAACACTCGCTATCTCAAAATTACTTGGATTACAAGCTAAACAAGCACGAGTAATCAGAAACAATCAGGAATTAATGATTCCGATTGAAGAAGTAACCGTAGGTGATCGTTTAGTTGTAAAACCTGGCGAGAAAATACCTGTAGATGGTATCGTTGTGAAAGGTAGAACCTCGGTCGACGAGTCAATGATTACTGGTGAGTCTATCCCGATTGAGAAAAACATGGAAGCAACTTTAATTGGCTCAACAATCAATAAAAATGGATCGATTGAAATGGAAGCTAAAAAGGTAGGAAAAGATACCGCGTTAGCATCGATTATTAAGGCAGTTGAAGATGCCCAAGGATCCAAAGCACCAATCCAACGTTTAGCTGATGTTATTTCCGGTTATTTTGTTCAAGTGGTTGTTGGAATCGCTATTTTGACATTCATAATCTGGATTACGCTAGTATCGGCCGGAAATGTTGAATCCGCACTAATAGCGACGATTGCGGTGCTCGTTATTGCATGTCCTTGTGCACTTGGATTGGCAACACCAACTTCTATTATGGTTGGGACAGGGAAGGCTGCTGAAAATGGAATATTGTTCAAAGGTGGCGAACACTTAGAACGTACCCACCAATTAGATGCGATTATTTTTGATAAAACGGGCACAATTACAAAAGGAAAACCTGAAGTAACGAACTTTACCGCTGATGAGGAAACATTACAGTTGTTAGCAAGTGCTGAGAAGGGTTCTGAACATCCGTTAGCAGATGCGGTTGTTGCTTATGCAACCGAGAAGGACATTGATCTTATTGATGTCGACGAATTTAATGCGATACCCGGTCACGGTATTCAAGCTACTATTACAGGTAAAAAAATACTTGTTGGTACTAGAAAACTAATGAATGATTTTACTATTGATGTAAGTCATGCTGAGAATGCATTGGTAGAATACGAACAAGATGGAAAAACTGCCATGTTGATTGCAGTTAATGGAGAATTTCGAGGCATTGTTGCCGTAGCGGATACAATTAAGGAAACTGCGGTTCAAGCAATTAAAGAATTGAAGGATCAAGGTTTAGAGGTAATTATGCTGACTGGGGATAATGAGCGAACTGCACATGCAATTGCTAACCAGGTAGGAATTGATCAAGTGATAGCCCAAGTCTTGCCTGAAGAAAAGGCAAATAAGGTAAAAGAAGTTCAATTACAAGGGAAAAAAGTAGCGATGGTTGGTGATGGAATTAATGATGCACCTGCTTTAGCGATTGCAGATATTGGAATTGCGATTGGAACAGGGACAGAGGTTGCAATTGAAGCAGCTGATGTAACAATCCTTGGTGGTGAATTGTTACTCATACCAAAAGCGATTAAATTAAGCCGCGCCACGATTAGGAATATCCGCCAAAATCTGTTCTGGGCTTTTGCCTATAACAGCGCAGGGATTCCAATCGCAGCACTTGGTCTTTTGGCACCATGGATTGCCGGAGCAGCAATGGCATTTAGTTCTGTAAGTGTTGTTTCTAACTCACTTCGTTTGAAGCGAGTTAAAATATAATAAATATATCTTAAAAAAGGAGAATGAATAATGGAAACTATTTTAGATGTAAAAGGCATGACTTGTGGTCACTGTAAACAATCTGTAGAGGGGGCACTTCAAGGATTAGATGGAGTGACTAGTGCAGAGGTGGACTTAGGAACTGGTAAAGTAACAGTTAGTTATGATGACAACAAAGTGACAGTTGCAGCTATGCAAGAAGCGGTTGAAGATCAAGGCTATGATGTTGCATAAATAATTAGAAAATAAAAGAGTCAGCCTTTGTCAGGGAATACTATCCTTGTAAGGGCTGGCTCTTTTTTTATTTGTGGTGGTGATATTACTCAAGTTAATAGAAATCTATTTTTTTATCCTTAATAACCGCAAACTGTTTAGCGTTACGAGTAATGTTGCACCCATATCGGCAAATATTGCTATCCATAGTGTTAGCCAACCAGGAATGACTAATAGTAAGGCAACTAATTTTATCACTAAAGAGAAGGTAATATTTTGTTTGATAATCTTCAATGTTTTACGACTTAGTTTAATGGTATAACCCAGTTTGCTTAAGTCATCTGACATTAATGCAATATCGGCCGTTTCTAGTGCAGTATCAGTCCCTGCACCACCCATAGCTACCCCAACTGTGGAAGCAGCAAGTGCCGGGGCATCGTTCACACCATCTCCAACCATGGCAACCCCGCGTTGATTACTACGAAGCTCTTTAATATAGTTTAATTTATCCTCTGGAAGTAGATCTGCTTTAATATCAGATACTCCGATTTCATGTCCGATTGCTTCAGCGGTTATTTTGTTATCTCCAGTTAGCATCACTGTCTTTTCAATTCCGATTTCGTGAAGTTCTTGGATTACTTGTTTGGATGATTCCCTCACTTCATCAGCTACCGCAATAAGGGAAAGTATTTCTTTATCTGTACCTAAAATCATGACTGTTTTCCCTTGGGTTTGTAACTGTGTTATCTTTTGTTTTCTGGCGCTCTCCATTTTTCCGTGTAACTCTTCAAACAGAGCAGGATTTCCTACATAATATATCGTGTCTTTGATAGTTGCCTTTAGGCCTTTTCCGGTAATAGACAGGAAATTTTCGACTGTAACATCTCTAAAGTTCCAACCATTTTTTTCAGCGTTTGTAATAATTGCTGATGCTAAGGGATGTTGTGAAGCCTTTTCTATTGCAGCTGTAATCGTCATTAATTCTTCTTCGGATTTATCATAGGTGATGATGTCTGTAACAGCTGGCACACCTTTTGTTAATGTTCCAGTTTTATCAAAAGCGATTATTTTTATGGCACCTGTTTCTTCAAGATAAATGCCACCTTTAATCAGCACACCATTTTTCGCTGCGTTGCCAATCGCTGTTACAATCGCAACTGGGGTGGAAATTACTAGTGCACATGGACAACCAACAACTAATACGGCTAATCCTTGATACACCCATTCGCTCCAATCTCCACCAAGAAGCGGGGGCATGATTGCTATTAACGTGGCGATGATGACAATCGCTGGTGTATAGTACTTAGCAAATTTGTCTACAAATGCTTGTGATGGTGCTCGTTCTGCTTGTGCTTCTTCTACTAAGTGAATAATTTTCGAGAGGGTAGTATCCTCTACTCGTTTAGTAACCTTTACTTCGATTAATCCTTCTTCATTTAATGTTCCGGCAAACACTTCACTATCAACGGTTTTTGTCACTGGCACACTTTCGCCGGTGATTGCAGCTTGATTTAACGTAGATGTACCTTTAACAACAAGCCCATCCATTGCAAGTTTTTGACCAGGTTTTACAATCATAATGTCATTAATTTGAATGTCATCAACGCCAATTGTCATTTCCTGGTCATTGCGGCGAATGACTGCTTCTTTTGGTGCAATATCCATTAAAGATTCAATCGATTGACGTGCTTTGTCCATAGAATAACGCTCTAATGCCTCACTAATGGCAAATAGGATAACAACCATTGCACCTTCGCCCCACTCACCAATAATAGCGGCACCAATAATCGCAATTGTCATTAAGGTCTTCATATCAAAATTAAAACGAATTAAATTTTTGAACCCTTGAATGAATAGTAAATATCCTCCGATTATAATAGAAGCTGCATAACCAATAGTAGGAATAACACTTTCCTCTGCCAGCTGTTGAGTTAAAACCCAGCTAATCAGAAGTAAGAAAGCAGAGATGTACACTTTTATATTCTCTTTTTGTTTCCAAAACGATTGCTGTTCTTTTTTCTGGTCTTTTTCATCTCGAACTTTCAGATTTTCGAATGCGCCTGCCTTTTCAATTTTTTCAATGGTGGTGCCACCTGTTACTGTTAGTTTTGAAGCACCAAAATTTACTTTTGCGTCTTGAACACCATCCAGGTGTTTTACGTTCGTTTCGAACTTTTGGGCACAATTAGCTCAGGTTAGTCCTTGAATGCGATATGTTTTTGATTCTTTTTCAGACATTGATCTCCACCTCTTTCTGATGCGCTAACGCAAGCATGATTAATTGTTTTATTTGATCATTATCTAACGAATAAAATGCAAGTTTTCCTTCTTTACGGTAAGAGACAATCCCTTGTTTACGAAGGGTTCGTAGATGGTGGGATGCAGTTGCTACAGAAGACTCAATGATATTAGCAACATCACAAACACATAACTCTCCGTCTTGGCAAAGAGCATAGCTGATTTTTGCTCTGTTTTCATCTGCAAGTGCTTTAAATAATTGGGAGACACTAGATAAATCTTGGCTTTCTAACTCCCCTTGAATCCGATTGACTTTCTCTTCATCGTAGCAATAAATATCGCAAGTATCTTTCTTATTCATCATTATCCCCACTTTATATTCAAATGATTGTTTGATTATATATAGTATATTATAACTTTTCTTCATTTGTTATTCAAATATTTATTTGAATAACAAAATTCAGCTTTAAACGAACTCGAAAATAGTAATTCCTCATAAATTCAACATAAGTGAGGAGTATTATGAATTAAGAAATTAGTTTTCAAAAAGTAGAGTTGTATTGGTGTGATGAATGGAGTAGGAATGAGTGGCCGCCATTTCGGGGCTAAAAGCTTCCATGACTGGAATTAGCATTTTAGATTACTTGTTTAATGAAAGTATCTTGTTCTATCAATAAAGAGAATAACCAGAGAAATATAGTAAAAAAGAGCATACACTTTAATAAAGTTATGCTCTTTTTTTACTTGTGAAGAATTAATCAAGGACGACTGTTAGAAAAGTAGTAGAAGGTCTGGAATGCTGCTCCATACTCTTATAAATTATCTTCATTTTCTTTTTCCGTGTAGGTTGCAATTAAAACCACGGCTAATTCATCACCTATATTTTTGGCGAAATGTGGGACACTTGCATTCCAACTAAATGAATCCCCTTCCTCTAAAATAACGGAATCCTCTCCTTGTTCTGCTAGGATTTTACCTTGTAATACTAAATGAGACTCTTCCCCTTCATGTGCATGCGGAGCATCTCCTGTAGAAGCTTGTGGTGGAAATGTTACGCGTTTCATCTGGAGACCACCTTTTGACGTTAGGTGTTCAACTTTAAGATTATGCTTGTTATGTGTTGTGAATTCTCTTTCATCTTTTCTAACTATACGCATCCGCTGATCTTTTTCCAAAAGAAGATATGGCAAAGGGATAGATAAAAACTGAGCAACGGCGTGTAAAGTGTTAATCGAAGGAGATGTATTGTTATTTTCCATGTTACTAATAAACCCTTTTGAGAGTCCGGTCCCTTCACTCATCTGTGCAATAGTTATTTTTTTCCTATTCCTAATCGACTTAATTGTTGTACCAATGTCCAAAAAATTCACCTCTTAGTTTCTTAATAAAAAACTTAATTACATATTACCAATTTATTTGTTGACAATCCACTATATTTTTTGTTACTTTATAGATAACTAATATTCATATTAAGAAACAAATGATAATTAGTTTGCATTTATCAAGTTTTGATAATTGGTTGATTTCACACTAAATTAATTGTGGGCTATCAATCCGGACTATTGGTTTTCAAAAAAATATATTTGGAGGTATAAACAAATGATTCAAAAATATGAATGGAGTACGCTATTATTACGTGTAGTTTTAGGGCTAACTTTCTTTGTCCATGGATTGGTAAAATTCCAAGGTGGGATTGGAAATACGGTTGGGTGGTTCGAAAGTATTAGCTTACCAGGATCTTTAGCTTATGGTGTCGCATTATTAGAACTAGTTGGTGGAATTGCTCTAATAATTGGATTAGGAAGTCGAGTTGTATCAGCCTTATTGTCATTAATGATGGTTGGAGCAATTATAAAAGTTCAATTAGCAGCTGGTTTTATCGGTGGGTATGAATTAGATTTAGCTTTATTAACAATATCAGTGTTTATTGTCGTAAATGGAAGTAAGTTATATGCACTTGATCAGCTTATATTTAAGAGAAATGAACAAAACAACGAAACTAGTAAAGCTGCTTAAATAGAAAAAGGATGGTTTTAGGATATGGCACAATCACAGGTTAAATCAGAGGTGTTAAATGTATTAGCGGATAAACTAACATTGGTTAGACAAAACGAAGGTGCGATTTATTTAGTAGGACCAATTCGGCTTCCAGTTAATTTAGATGGAAAAACTGTGGTCTTAAAGTGGTACTGTTGGTTGAACCACGACGAGATAATTGATGACTATGAAGAATTATTAGCTAAAATAGCTTCTGCAGATTTAGCTGAATTTCAACAGAGTAGCGTGCTAGTTTATGGTGACTTTGCGCATGGCGATGAGGCAATGGTTAGAATGCATTCCACTTGTCATACGGGCGATATATTTGGAAGTAAACGATGTGATTGTGGTTTTCAACTAAAAGAGTCGATGAAAAAAATAGTAACAGCTGGGGCTGGGGCATTATTTTATTTAGCGAATCATGAAGGTCGAGGTATTGGGCTTTTTAGCAAAGCAATGGCCTATATTCTGCAAGAGAATGGATATGACACAGTAGAGGCAAACAATGCGCTTGGTTTTGTTGATGACTCTAGAGACTATAAAGCTGCGATTGATGTATTAAAATCATTACGTTCCAAACCTGTTTCGATTATAACGAACAATCCTAAAAAGATTGAAGCGTTGAAAAATGCAGGATTAGATTTAGTTGATCGGGTGCCTCTGTGGGATGATAATCACGAATACAATGAAAAATATTTACAAACTAAAATTAAAAAGTCTGGTCATATCGAAAATAGTGAGAACTCTGTAAATGTTTAGGTATGAATTTTATCGATATAGCACCAAATAACCCAAAGTTAACATTAATTTGCTCTTTCTTGTAATCAAGACTGACTCCAGAGAACAAACAACCTGATCGTTTTAACGGATCAGGTTGTTTGTCTAAATAAAAAAATTCTTAGAATTTATTCTTTATTATTTTTCAGTGCTAATTTGACAGAGTAATAAACTACGATACCGATAACTAAAAGGTTAATAAACCATCCTAGTAATCCATAACCCATCATGCCAAATCCGTATCCACCCATCATTAGGAATCACCTCTTAGGCTAAAAGTTATTCATCAGGTTATTTTGCATAAATCCATTCTCTCCATGGCAGTTATTAAACATCGCTTCTTGCTCTTCTGTAGAAAAATCTGGATGCATTTGTTCGATGTATGGTTTCATCTCATTAAAGTTGAAAAATCCATCTTCATTTGTCTCAGCAAAAGCATAGGTTCCAGCTCCACCCAAAATTACTACTCCTGTTACGATGCTGATAATAATTTTTTTCATTTATTGCATCTCCTTTCTTGATTAATTTCATCATAACGTACACAAATGTAGTTCTTATGGAGAACTTGTGTGGAAGTTGTGAAGATTAACCTTTAAATAATAAGAAATGATAAGATAAGCACACGAGGTGATACTAAATGACTAAAATTCTTATCGTAGATGATGAAAAAATTATTCTGGAAGTTTTAGAAGCTTATTTTGAAAAAGAAAATTGGGATATTTTATTCGCTTCCAATGGAATAGAGGCACTTAAAAAAGTTAAAGAAGAGAATCCAGACCTAATCATATTAGATCTTATGTTACCTGATATATCAGGTGAAGAAGTTTGTAGTTTAACGAGAAAAAATAGCAATGTTCCTATCATCATGCTCACAGCCAAATCAACTGAAGATGATTTGATCAATGGAATTGTAATTGGGGCAGATGATTATGTGACCAAGCCCTTTAGCCCGAGGGAAGTCGTAGTTCGGGTGAAAGCCTTATTACGAAGAACAAATAAGACGGAAACTGGTAGTCAACTCGGATTTAATAATCGGAAATTGAAGATTGATAAACTAAAAAAAGAAGTTAAACAAAATGATCAAATCATTGGATTAACTCCTAATGAATATAAACTTCTTCTTTCGATGGCTAGTTATCCTGGTCGTGTCTATAGTAGGTCTGACTTGTTAGGGAAAATTCAAGAAGATGGTGGATATTTTGAAGGATATGAACGAAGTATTGACACACATATAAAAAATTTGCGTAAAAAGGTTGAAACTGATTCTAGACATCCGGAATTTATCTTAACCGTTTTTGGAATGGGTTATAAGTTTGGAGGAGTACCGGATGAAGATAACGCTTCGTTCTAAAATTCTATTTTATATCTTAATTGTATCCTTGTCTGGTGTGTTTCTTACTAGTTTCACTATTTTTTTTGGAGTGGATAATCAGTTCGCTGATTATTTGGAAAAAAATAGAGAGAACAATAGAGACCAAATTGAAAAGGTAGCTATCCAACAATATGATGAGACAGGAACTTTAGTAAACGACCAATTGATTAATTTGATGCGTGAGCAGGCGATGACAGACAACTTGTTTTATAAAATTTATGATGAAAATAAAAATCTAGTTGTAGATACAACAAACATGCAGGGTATGATGGGAATGATGCGAGAAATGCACTCACAAACTTTGTCTGCTACTGATTATCAATCTGTTTCTCACGATATAATATTAAATAAAAAGTCAATTGGTAGTATGAAAGTGTACTTCCCAGTAGAACTGATGGGAGAGGACTTTATTTTTTTGAAATCGATAAAACAAAATATTGTTATCGCGGTGATTGTAACCGTAATTCTATCCATTCTATTTAGCTTACTGTTTTCGAAACGGTTGACAAAAGGTTTTAATCAATTATCAAAGGCTATTCAAGACTTGCGAAATCATAAAAGATTAGTACGTGTACCTATAAACGAATTGACAGACGAAATGAAGCCGCTAGGTGAATCTTTTAACCAACTTGCCGAATCAGTTTTTAAAGAGGAAGAGCTCAGAAAGCAATTCACGGCTGACTTTGCCCATGAGCTAAGAACGCCACTTGCAACGTTACAAAGTCAAATCGAGGCTTATCAAGATGAAATATGGGAACCCACTCCTAAAAGGTTAAAACAAAGTCATGATGAATTGATGCGGTTAGTCCGCCTTGTAAATGAGTTGGAGAAATTGATTGCTGCAGAAAATCCACAAATTAAATTTAAAAAAACAAATCTCGAAGCGGGACAATTAATATCTTTAATTGAAGATCAATTCAGACCTATATTCAAGGAAAAAGGTGTTGATTTGAACATTCAAAACATTGAAGAAAAACATTGGTTCAAGGGAAATCATGACAAGGTAATACAAATTTTAACCAACATTGTGAATAATGCACTCCAATATACTCCACTTGGAAAAAAAGTCACCATTGATATAGAAGATAAAATTGATTACATCAGCTTTATTGTGAAGGATGAAGGTGTTGGTATTAGCGAGAAGGACCTTCCGCATCTTTTTGAAAGATTTTATCGCGGTGATAAATCACGGGACAGAAAAACGGGGGGGATCGGGATAGGATTGTCTATTGCAAAAGCACTTGTAGAAGCACATCAAGGAAAAATTGAGGTAGAAAGTCAATTAAGTGTTGGAACAACCTTTGAGGTTTTATTTCCCAAACAATAAAGAATTATAATCTGCTTAAATGAATTTATTTTAAAATGTGGCAGTAAGACTAGACAAGAAGTCTAGTTTTTATTACTGAGAGGAAATTCAAACATGACAGTGTGCAGCAGAATGTGAAAAATGAAGGATACGCATTGCAAAGAATGTGCAATTATATGTCGTGAATGTGCTGAAGAGTGTCGTAAAATGGCTAAGTAATTTTAATAGAAATGAAAACCCTTTAAGCGATTGCTTAGAGGGTTTTATAATGATTCATGTGTAGCGGAAGCACTAGTTAATAGTTTCATAATCGGATGTGATAATGTCACATCACTTTAAAAATTTAATATCCTAAAGTGATACTCTATGTTTCTCGATAGTGTGCAGTTATTTTGGTTATTAACATAGTCTCGTAATATCAGTAGGAATTTTATTTTCTAATGTTGACATTATACCTGGTAGGGTATATTATAGGTTGTGTCAGTTTCAATCTTAATGAAAGATAAGTCGATTCTGATGACAACAAAAGTATGTATAACGAATCAGTTGGGAAGAGGCTTGACATCCTAGCTACTTTTGACTAGTATATATACCCGTACAGGTAAAGGTAATAGGTATTTAAATTGGAATAATTGGAGTTTTTACTCATTATTTTATTAAAAAACAGGAGGATTAACATATGACTGAGAAGAAAAAAACAACAATTGTCTTATTTAGTGGAGATTATGATAAAGCAATGGCGGCTTATATTATAGCTAATGGGGCAGCAGCTTATGATCACGAGGTAACGATATTTCATACTTTTTGGGGATTAAATGCTTTAAGAAAAGATGAAAATATGGCAGTAAAGAAAAGCTTCATAGAAAAAATGTTTGGAAAAATGATGCCTAGAGGCGCAGATAAAATGGGTCTCTCAAAAATGCAGTTCGCCGGTTTTGGTCCTAAGATGATTAAAAATGTAATGAAAAAGCATAATGCTATGAGTCTACCAAGTTTAATTGAAATGGCTCAAGAACAAGATATCAAACTAGTAGCGTGTACAATGACGATGGATCTATTGGGTCTACAAAAAGAAGAACTACTGAATGACATTGACTATGCTGGTGTTGCTGCATATTTAGGTGATGCTGAAGATGGCAATGTTAACTTATTCATTTAAATGACAAGTGGGGATATTCCCCCTTTCTATTTGAATTAGGAGGAAAAATGAATGGACTATATAAATTATATTATTATTGCACTATTAATCCTTTTCGTAGTTAAGCGATTCGTCCCAACAAAGGGTGTTAGAAATATATCAACAACTGATTTAAAGAATGAACTAAAAGACAAGAGCAAGCAATTTGTTGATGTTAGGACGCCTGCAGAGTTTAAAGGAAATAAGATTAGGGAATTTAAAAATATTCCACTACATCAGCTTTCTCAAAAAGCTGAGAAAGAACTTTCAAAGGATAAAGAAGTTGTTTTGATTTGCCAGAGCGGAATGAGAAGTCAAAAGGCAAGTAAAACATTAAAAAAACTAGGATTTACAAATGTGACCAACGTAAAAGGCGGCATGAGCGCCTGGAGATAAAAGGAGAAGATTATGAATGGAACGATTAACAGCGAAAGAAGTACAAAATCTGTTGAAAAAGGAAGAGAACTTGAACATTATTGACGTTCGAGAAGTAGATGAGATTGAGACTGGAAAAATTCCTAGTGCCATTCATATTCCTCTTGGTTTGTTGGAATTTCGTATGCACGAACTAGATAAATCAAAAGAATATATTATGGTTTGCCGTTCCGGGGGTAGAAGTGGTCGTGCTTCACAGTTTCTTGAAAGTCAAGGTTTCAATGTTATTAATATGACAGGTGGAATGCTTGATTGGGAAGGCGAAATGAAATAATTTTCAATATATAATATACCCGTAGAGGTAATTAGGAGGATTTTAAAATGAATGCATTAAAGACTAATGTTGTATTAGATGCGAAAGGATTAGCCTGTCCAATGCCAATTGTAAAGACAAAAAAGGCAATGAAAGAGTTAGAATCAGGTCAAGTAATCGAAGTGCAAGCAACAGATAAGGGGTCAAAGGCTGATCTTCAAGCATGGGCAAAAAGTTCTGGTCACCAGTATTTAGGTACACTTGAAGAAGGAGAAGTTCTAAAGCATTATTTAAGAAAATCATCTAATGAAGAAACTATTGAAAAAAATCATCCTAATGTATCAAACAATGAAGAATTTGAAAAGAAGTTAGTAGCAAATGAAAACATTGTAGTACTTGATGTAAGAGAAGCTGCAGAATTTGCATTCGATCATATTCCAAATGCAATCTCTATTCCTCTTGGAGACCTTGATGAACGGTCTTCTGAATTAAACAAAGAAGACGAAATTTTTGTCGTATGCAGAACAGGAAGCCGTAGTGATCTTGCAGCCCAAAAGTTAACAGAAAAAGGTTTTTCTAAAGTGATAAATGTCGTTCCGGGCATGAGTCAGTGGTCTGGTATAACAACTAGTATCGAGAGTTAAGGGGGCTTATATTATGAATTCAATAACTATTTATACAACGACACAGTGTCCGTATTGTGTTATGTTGAAAAATTTCTTATCGGAAAAGAATATTCCTTTTAAAGAACTGAATGTAGAAAAAGATCCAATAATGATGCAAAAAGTCGTTAATACTACAGGACAAATGGGTGTGCCGCAAACAGAAGTCAATGGTCATTGGATTTTGGGTTTTGACCCAAATAAGATTATGGAAGTATTGAATAATTAGGTCTTACTAGTATAATTTAAGAATATTTTTTTGGAATAATTAATACCGTAGGGGGTAAAATTAATGACTGTAAATGCAATGTCAGTTAAAGAAGTAACAAAAAAGATAGTTAACAAAGATGAACTATTTATCTTAGATGTTCGTAACGAAGATGATTTTAAGGACTGGAAAATTGAAGGTGAAAATTTTGAGCATTTCAACATTCCTTACTTCGAACTACTTGATGGTGTGGAGGGAATTATGGATGAAATCCCTGCTAATAAAGAACTATTAGTAGTATGTGCCAAAGAGGGGTCATCGGTTATGGTAGCTGAAATGCTTTCTGAAGAAGGATTAACTGCTTCTTACCTTCCAGGTGGTATGAAAGCATGGAGTGAACACTTAGAACCGGTTAAAGTAGGAAACGTAAACGACGGCGGAGAAATCTACCAATTTGTTCGTATCGGAAAAGGATGTTTATCTTATATGGTTGTCTCAAATGGTGAAGCTGCCCTGATTGATGCAACACGTATGACAGATATTTATCTTGAGTTTGCAGAAAGTATTGGTGCGAAAATTACCCATGTATTTGACACGCACCTTCACGCGGATCACATATCAGGAGGAAGAAAGATTGTTGAGGAAACAAATGCAACATACTGGTTACCTCCAAAAGATGCAACAGAAGTAACGTTTGACTATGCGCCATTAGAAGGTGGAAATGTAGTAACAATTGGTAACACAGCAATTGATATTCATGCATTATATTCTCCAGGTCACACAATTGGTTCAACATCGTTCGTAGTTGATGGGCAATTCTTACTGTCAGGAGATATACTCTTCATTGATTCAATTGGAAGACCAGATCTTGCTGGAATGGCAGAAGATTGGGTAGGGGACCTTAGAGAAAGCTTATACTCACGTTATAGAGAGTTATCTGAGGAGTTAGTAGTTCTTCCAGCTCACTTTATGATTATTGATGAATTAAACGATGATGGTAGTGTATCTGAAAAACTAGGAACGCTATTTGCTAAAAATCACGGATTAACTATTGAAGATGAAAATGAATTCAGAAAATTAGTGACGGAAAATTTACCGCCGCAACCAAATGCGTATCAAGAAATTCGTGAAACAAATATGGGGAAAGTAAATCCTGAAGAAGAAAAACAAAGAGAAATGGAAATTGGACCAAACCGTTGTGCGGTACGCTAATTTCAGAAAACTAAGGAGGTAATTGAAAATGGAAATAACAAAAGTATTAGATGCAAAGGGTCTCGCATGTCCAATGCCGATTGTAAAAACAAAAAAAGCTATTAATGAATTAGAAGTAGGTCAAATTTTAGAAGTTCATGCGACAGATAAGGGTGCTAAGAGTGATTTAGCTGCATGGACGAAATCTGGTGGTCATGAATTAGTGAAAGATACAGAAGAGAATGAAGTCTTAAAGTTTTGGATTAAGAAAGGTTAAAAATTAAGGGAACCATTAAAGGTTCCCTTTTCTTAGTAATTAATTGACCAAAGCATGCCAATAAAAGTCAGTTGAACTGAGATTTTATTTCGCATTCGGTTAGGCATTACTATTTTCTATAATGAGGAGGGAAGGAAATGGATTTTGGATTTATTATAACAATTTTCTTAATTGGATTCGTTGGGTCTTATATTTCAGGTATGTTAGGTATTGGTGGTTCAATTATTAAATATCCAATGCTTTTATATATTCCTCCATTATTTGGTTTAGCAACATTTACTGCTCACGAAGTTGCTGGTATTAGTGCTGTTCAGGTTCTTTTTGCAACGATTGGTGGTGTATGGGCTTACCGAAAAGGTGGGTATTTAAATAAATCATTAATTGGTTACATGGGAATAAGTATTTTGATTGGTAGTTTTGTTGGTGGATATGGTTCAAAATTAATGTCGGAGGAAGGCATTAATCTTATTTATGGAATATTAGCGATCATTGCTGCTGTCATGATGTTCATCCCTAAAAAGGGAATTGATGACATTCCTTTTGATCAAGTGAAATTCAATAAGTGGCTTGCTGCAGGACTAGCATTAATTGTCGGTGTCGGGGCAGGTATTGTTGGAGCAGCAGGTGCATTTTTGCTAGTACCAATTATGTTAGTGGTATTAAAAATTCCAACCAGAATGACGATTGCGTCATCGCTCGCAATTACCTTCATTTCATCAATAGGTGCGACAATAGGAAAAGTTAGTACAGGACAAGTAGAATATTTTCCTGCAGCCATAATGATTGTTGCTAGTATCATTGCGTCTCCTCTTGGAGCAATTGCTGGAAAAAAAGTGAATACGAAAGCACTACAAATTATTCTAGCTGTCTTAATTGCTGGAACAGCGATTAAGATATGGTTGGATATTTTATAAATTGAAAGCTTAAACTACGATTAGGTGAGTTTTATCATCACTGATTTGATTTATCGGAGACAAGTTTTAACGAAGGGGAGGATTTATAATGGTGAAAATTACTGAATCTGCGCTAACACATGTCACAAAAGAAGTTCAAGGTCTAATAGATGACGGAAAAAAACCAATGATTCGCTTATCGATGGCTATTGGTTGAGGGGGTCCACAGCTCCGTCTGGCTCTGGAAGAGTCAGCTTTAGAAAATGATGAAATAACAGAACAAAATGGCATCCAATTCTTGGTTAGTGAAAGAGACGCCGTTTATTTTAACAATACTAAAATCGATTATACAAAGACATTGTTTGAAGGCGGAGAATTTAGAGTGCTTCGGGTTTAAAAGATAGTGAATGTTTTACCTTTATTTTTTCAGAACCTTGGATGCCGTTTGCAATTGAAAAAACAAACAAAAGAAGAGATGCTCTTCTTTTGTTATACCTACGATAAAATTAAAGAAAACTATATCTTTGGTTAATTTTAAATTTAAAAACTCATGGCAAAAATGAGCGGACTTTTCAGCTTGAATACGAGCTGGGAATTCCAGTATCTATATAATAAATAGTCAAGCATATTAAGTGCCACTCGATATTTAACGATTGCATTGGTTTATGATGTTTATTTGTTGTTATAATTGACATTATACCTATAAGGGTATAATGTCAATTATAAGTATTGATCGTCGAAGTGACATTGTCATCTTAGTTATAGTATCTTTAATACTATCAGTTTTAGACTCCTATCTTTTATCATCTCGGTGTCTAAATCTATATTTGGAATCAGTAGTATCCACACTATGGAGGGAAAAATATGAAGGAAATAACAGCAAAAGAATTAGCTGAAAAATTAAAAATGAATAAAAATCTTAGTATCATCGATGTGCGAGAAGATGATGAAGTAGCGCTTGGGAAAATTCCGGGAGCAAAACATATACCGTTAGGAGAAATACCTGAACGTCTAAATGAAATTGATAAAAACAAACATCATTACATGGTTTGTCGTTCTGGTGGGCGAAGTGGAAATGCTTGTGCCTTCTTAAGTAATCAAGGCTATGATGTATCGAATATGCAGGGCGGTATGCTGGACTGGGAAGATAAAGTAGAGAAATACGAGGATAAATAAGGTGGAGGGAATAAAAATTCTTTTAGTTTTTCTATTGTTTTAATCAACCGAAAATTGGATACAGAATAGAAAAGGAGATGAAGATATTATGTTTCATTATACAGTCGAAACAAATAAAACGATGGAAGAAGCGATTCACTCTTTAGAGGGAAGCTTAAAGGAAGAAAAGTTCGGTGTTTTGTGGCAATTCGATATCAAGGATAAACTACAAGAAAAGGGACTAGATTTTAACCAAAACTATATGGTTCTTGAGGTTTGTAACCCCCATGAAGCGCAGCGTGTACTATCTAAAAATTTGATGGTCGGTTATTTCTTACCTTGCAAAATTGTTGTTTATGAAGATGCAGGGAAGACGAAGATTGGTATGCCGAAACCAACTGCCTTGATTCAAATGGTCAATGACGAATCGATTAAGGAGTTAGCAGCAGACATTGAAGAGAGATTAATTACCTGTATTGACAAAAGCATTTAATAAATTAATCGTTGTTAAAGAACGGTAAAGGTGAATCGCAAGCCCTTTATCGTTCTATTTTATATTCATGAAATTTTTATATTTCTTTTTTATAATATAATTGACATAAGAAGGAGGCGTAACTATGCCACCAGCTTGGTTAATTGGACCTCTAGTTATAAAGAGTTCCCTAGTTATCCTGATTGGTAGCTTATTAGCGGGACTTCTTTTCTTTCGAATCATAAGTCCATACTCAAAATCAGAAACCAAACAGCGTATAGATGAAGTTGGAACCATACTTATTACGTTTGTAATTACTTTGTGGATTGGTAAGATTATAATGAATTTTTCCATATTCATTAGTGATCCAATTGCAATACTAGCTTATCCTAGTGACTCTAAGTCATTTTATATTGCTGTATTTTTAACAGTATTATATGGAAAATATAAATTTATACGAGTATCAAAACATTTAATTCCACTACTTTTCTCGTGGATGGTAGTGTTTTTAACTGCTTCATTTGTATATGAATTTATCCAAATGATTTGGGGAACAAATGTACATACTTTAGGATACTTAGGCTTACTTGTCACTTTAATAATGGTCACTATACTATTACCAGAAAGGATAGCCTTAGAAAACATTACGTTAATAATACTGATTGGTTGGTGCCTCGGCCAATGGATTTTATCCTTTTTCACTAATACAACAGTGTTTCAATTTTCCTTAAATCCAATCTTTTATTTAATCATCTTTATAGGAAGTTTAGTGCTTTTTTATTTCTATAAGAAATTATCCATGAAAGGATAAGAATTTTAATCTATTTAAATAGATTAAAATTCTTATCAACTTTTATGAAATAACCCGTTCCAGAAGAAATTGATGATGTGTTCTGCTGTTTCCTCAATTGACGGAAAAATCGCCTCATTATCTGCGTTTCGATAATTACCTACCTTTAATAACGATACATATGTTTGTGTTGCGAATTTGGGATTTATCTCACTGATTTCTCCAATTGCTATCGCGTCTATGAAAGATTTTTCAATTGCGTTATACATATTTTCCTCTGCTTCTTGCATTTGTTTAACCTGCTCTGTTGATAAAGTGCTTTTTGTTTCTCGCATAAAACCATCCAAATCAATGTCTACAGTTGCTTTTAAGTGTGCTTTAGTTACGTTGAAAAGCCGAGTGCGTAATGGAATTTCTTCTAGTAACATAACTTGCATTTGTTCACGAATCCGATACATTATTTGAACCATGGTTTCTGTAAATAATTCTGCTTTACTATTATAATAGTAATAAACAGTTGCCTTTGTAACATTGCATTTTCTTGCAATATCATCTACAGATACTTCTTGATAGCCATTAGCTAAAAAAAGATGGGAAGCTGCTTGGAGAATTGTTTTACTGGTTGGTTGTTTTTGTTCACTGGAAGGAGGTCTACCTAGTAAACGTTTTTTTTTTGCTTTCACACTTGTTCGCTCCTTGTTTATCATTGGAATTAGTATAGCACAAAAAATATAATTGTTGATAATTAACTTACCAGTATATATAATTAGTTAATGATAAGAATGTTATGTATTTTATCGACTAAATATATAGGGAAATAAAGTATTTTGAGAAGGAGATATTTATTGATGAGTAAGTTGTTAGATAAATTAGGAGAAATAGTTGCAAGTTCGAAAAGCCGCTTTGTTACTATAGCTTTCTGGATTGTAATTGTTGCGCTATTATCTTTTGTATGGCCCCAGGTAAATGAAGAAGAGACTAGTACGAATAATTTGTTACCTGAGGATGCCATGTCAGTCGAGGCAACTAAGATTGCAGATGAACAGTTTCCAAATGATGCGGGTATTCCGTTATTAATAGCTTGGCATCGACAGGGTGGATTAAATGAGGGTGATTTTACTGCTATTCAATCTCTTTACAAGGATTTGAATGCTGAACCTCTTAATAACCAGACAATGGCTCCAGATTTTGCGAACATTCCGGTTGAAGGACTGATGCAAGCAGCCTCAAGTGATGGCGAAGCAATCGTAACACCGGTGTTTTTTGAAGAAGCTACTAAGGCCGGTGATTTGCAACTAGCCTTGGATGCTTTGAATGAAAATATAACTGAATTAACGGAAATGGATCCTTTCAATGGAGATATTACTGAAGAAGGATTGCACGTTCGGTTTACCGGCCCAGTAGGCATTTCAACAGATGCCGTTGAATTGTTTAGTCAAGCTGATTTAACGTTGCTAATTGCAACTGTACTGCTTGTACTTGTGTTACTAATTGTTTTATATCGATCGCCAATTTTAGCTGTGGTACCTCTGATTGGGGTTGGATTTGCCTATGGATTAATCAGTCCATTACTTGGGTTTATGGCAAGAGAAGGATGGATTGTTGTTGATGCACAAGCAATTTCAATTATGACCGTTCTCTTGTTTGGTGCTGGAACCGATTATTGCTTGTTCCTTATTTCAAGATATCGTGACGAATTAAAACTAGAGGTGAACAAGTATAAAGCACTTCATCTGGCTATCGCAAATTCGGGCGGCGCCATTATGATGAGTGCAATGACAACGGTAATCGGTTTATTAACGTTATCCCTTGCTCAATATGCATCTTATGACCGTTTCGCTATCCCGTTTAGTTTAGGAATATTTATGATGGCGATTGCCGTTATGACACTATTACCAGCAATACTAGCGTTACTTGGTAGAACCGCATTTTTCCCGTTTATACCACGAACAGAAAAAATGACTCAAGAATTGGAGAAAAAGAAAGGGAAACCTGTCCGCCGTCCAAAATCGAAAAGTCGGTTTAGTATTGCGGCTGGTCGTTTGGTGACCGAAAAACCTTGGCAAATTATTATTATATGTCTTCTATTCTTAGGAGGGCTTGCTGCTCTTTTCCCGAGAATTGAATATACTTATGGAGTCCTAGATTCATTTCCAGAAGATATGCCGTCCCGGGAAGGCTATTCAATCATTTCTGATCATTATCCTCCTGGCGAAATAGCACCGTTACAGTTGATTGTTGATACAGCTGGTGCGGATGTTGACTTTGAGGAAATGCTTAGTTCGTATTCTATTGTTGAAAGTGTTAGCGACCAAAGAGTTGGTGAAGTTGATCCTAATGTTGTCGAGTATCAGGTAACCCTTGCAGTCGACCCTTACTCAAAAGAAGCTATTGAACAGGTTCCGGAAATTAAGGCATCTGCAGCAGAAACGCTTGAACAAGTGGTTATTGATAATGCAAGTGAGCAAGTCTGGATAGGTGGAGAAACGGCTACGTTGTATGATACAGAAGAAATCACACGTCGTGACCAAAATATAATTATGCCTGTTGTCCTTGTCATCATTGCAACCTTGCTCATGCTTTATTTACGTTCAATTGTTGCGATGACTTACCTTCTCTTAACTGTTGTACTTTCCTTTTTGTCGGCACTCGGACTAGGATGGCTGATTATCCATTACGTTATGGGCGCCTCCGCTATGCAGGGTCTAATACCGCTTTATGCGTTTGTGTTTTTAGTTGCCCTTGGGGGAGATTACAATATATTCATGATTTCGAGAATATGGAAAAATCGTAGTTACATGCCGTTGAAAAAAGCAATCTCAGAAGGTGTTGGAGAAACGAGTAGTGTTATTACATCGGCTGGATTGATTTTGGCAGGAACGTTCTCTGTGTTAGCGGTTATGCCTATTCAAGTACTCGTCCAATTTGGTATTGTAACAGCGATTGGAGTATTGTTAGATGCGTTTATTGTAAGACCTTTACTTGTTCCTGCGATAACAGCAGTACTTGGAAAATATGCCTTTTGGCCAGGAAAGCTTTGGAAAAAGGAAGATGTTGATAAGCAGCGTGGCTAGCATATAACTTTGTAGTTATAGTGTTTAAGCAGAGTTCTGTTTAAAGTAGTGGATACGCTTAGAGTTATTGATTGGAACAAAATAGCAACCTTCCAGAACTAAAAGTCGCAATTCTATGTTGTTTAAATAGGATTGCGGCTCTTTTTTTAAAAGCATTTTTCTACGATCTGTACCCTGAAAATCCTCCATCTCCATATTCCAAGTGAAAATTATTCGTTTATTAGAACAAGCTAAGCGTAGCATTTAAATATACGGAAACCTAAAATATCCTTATAAATATTTAATAGTTGCTCATGCTCTTCAAGAACTTCAATTAGTTGTTCATCAATAGTTTCAGAAAGTGAAAAATCGGCAGCGTTTTGCACATTGGTTTCATCGAACTGTTGGCCGAAATTTTCTATAGTTATCTGTTTAAAACCTGCTCTTTCAAATAAGTGATACCATTTTGCTTCATTGAATAATTGAGAGACGCCATAAAAGTTAATTATTGGTTTTACTTCTTGTTCAGAAAGTGGCTTTTCAAGTACCATTTCAATAGCAATTAGTGTTCCGTTTCGTTTAAGTACTCTTTTGAATTCAGGAATAGTTAAAGATGGATTTGTAAATGAGGTTACTGATTCTGAAAGTATAATATCAAATATTTCATCATTAAAAGGTAAACTTTCAACACTTGCTTGGATGAAATTGCTTGGTAAATTTAGTGATGTAAATCTTTTTTTTGCTTTGTTTAGCATCATTTTGTTAAAGTCTATTGAAGTAACATGACACCGGTACTTTTCGGCGAGGAATGCAGAGGTTTGGCCTGTTCCACATCCAGCGTCAAGAATGGACATATTTTCGTCGATATTTTCCTGTGCTAACAGATGTTTTGTAAGCTGTAACCCCCCAGGATGTGCACCACCAACCCCGAATAACGACAAACAATCAAGATATGTGTATTCCAAATTACGTCCCGCCCTCTTGTATATGAATTACATTATTTTATGATTTTAGATAAAATTGTTGACTGTAAACTGTTTAGAATATTGATTAGGTAACGTTTAGCTTGTATCGTTCATATGGTGAATAGACCAAGATATGCAGCTAGGAGTGTTCTTATGAGCGTTGTTAGAACAGATAAATGGTTACTCGATTTTTATGATAAGCCTATTGAAATCTGTGAAAAACTAAAAGTATATTTTGATGATGTTCAAGCTGCTGAAATTTATGATTTTTTAATTCTACATGGAATGTATCTTCCATTAGAGAATGGATACGAGCAGGTAAAAGAGTTAAAGAAAAATAAAGTATGGCAAATTGTAGCGGATGAAAAAAAGCGACTTCAAAAATTATGGGAAGGACCGACTATCCCTATCTTTATTTTCCCATCAGACGTAAGTAATCAAAAAATAGTCAGAGATTATAACGGAAAAGCAGGTTTAGCCTTTAGAGATAAACTATTTTTGTTTGTCTCGGAGGGTAACGAAGAAATGGAAATAAGATCATTGTTTACCCATGAATACAACCATGTTTGTCGATTGACTAAATTTAATAAAAAGGAAAAGGATTACAAGTTGTTGGACACAGTTATTTTGGAAGGTCTAGCAGAGAATGCCGTCCGTGAAAGATATAGTGAAGAATCTGTGGCTAGTTGGACATTATATTACTCAAATGAAAAGCTTAAGAGAATTTGGGATAATCTAGTGTATCCAAACAGAAATATGTTAAAAACAGACATTCGACATCAAGACATTTTATTTGGTTTACGCTATTACCCCAAAATGATTGGTTATTGTGTAGGGTATTATTTAGTTAAGGAATATATGGACGCGAATGAATTATCAAGCAAGGAGTTATTGGATGTTCCGACGGACGAAATTGCTCAAATAAAGAAAACACCAGATTAAGTTAATAACCTGGTACACTAAAATAGATATCTATACTATGTACACGTAATAAAGTGAAAAAATGAACAAAACATTGATTTTTTTGTGCCAACTAATAATTAACATTCAGGGGGTAAATACCCCAACTGAATGTTAGTTTGAACTTGAAATTTTGATAGGAAAACTATATAAATTACCAAAAAAATAATGGAAGTAAAGCCAATGTAGCAATCGATCCTAATGCAACGCCAAAGCCAAAACCACCATAACCATAACCATAACGAGGACCGAACGCACCGTAACTAAACCCACCTAAGTCTCTAGTTCGGTCAAGTGGTTGCAAATAAACTCTGCCGTGATCTACATGTTGAATGACCCCTCTGTGAGTTCTGCCATCATGAGTTGTGATGTGCACAGCCCTACCTCTGTATTTTTGGCATAGTCCATGATAATGTTCAACAGACATTTTGTCTCACCCCCATAGCTCTGTATCGTTATATCACTAGTTTATGTATCGACATTAACAAGCGTAAGGGACAGGTGTATCAGGTGATTAGTGGAAATCTAAAACTATCGAGATTGAATTAACTTAGAGGTTATAATGATGGGGATGAGAGGAATGGCATGTTGATTAGGGTCCAACATACAAATCATTGTACCTAAGTATAATCTCATTTGGACGCATGCTGTTGGATTCTCTTAGCGCGATTTTTAACTTAAGTTATCTCTATTAAGTAATAGCCTCGCCCCTGAGCGAGGCTATTACTTAAACAACTTTCTCATCATTTTGCCTGTTGCTTTGCCGGCTGTTCGCCTTCCGATTCGTTTCCCAACACGACCTTTTCGAACTGAGTCAACGTCGTTCCAAATACGTAGTACCTTATAAATTTTAGACTTAAGACCCATCTTGTTTCACCTCTTTTTTAATGACACCGTCAACTTTTCCCTCATTCTCATCCAATGAAGGCTTACTGTTATTATAACAAAAGATGTTACTTAATAATTGATACATCTAAGATTTCCGTAAAATCCAGATAGTCTATTCCGTCTTCTGTTTGAATTTCTAATCTGTGCTGTACAGAGCGTTTAATAACTCCTTCAATCACCTTAATTCGATGATTTTTGTAATACTGGATATCAACCACAAATAAGTATTCAATAGCTTCTTCTATTGTTCGAGCCATTTCCTCATAATGATCTTCACTTAAGATAGGTTTAGCTATATTTTTTTGAGATTCCCAATAATTATTTAGCATCTCAATGTGTTCAGGCATCATGAAAGGGGTCCATTTAATGTTCCCGCGGTCATTAACTTTAGTCATGCTATCACCTCACTATTGGAACATATGTTCGATATGGTTAGTATAAGCTAATTGTTCTGTTCTTACAAGTCAAATTTTTTATTTTTTTACTAAAGATAAATAGTTGAAAAACGAATAAACCTGTATAATGTATAAGGAAACTATTCAATTGATGGCTTTTTAGTTGAATAACATATATCATTTGAGGGGTAGAGAAAAATAGTGTAGAAAGAAATTACTCATGTATATCATGCTGTTAATTAAACGTATTGAATAAGTTGAGTATTATTACGAGTTTTCAAAAGGAAGGTAGTTATGTCAAACCAAAATATTACAACAATAAATTTAGATGGTAAGGAAATTATTCTTATCGGAACTGCTCACGTATCCAGACAAAGTGCGGAACAAGTAAAGGAAGTTATTGAATCAGAAAAACCAGATTCTGTTTGCATAGAATTGGATGAACAAAGATACCAATCTATTATTTCTGGAAGTAAGTGGCAAGAAATGGATGTTTTTAAGGTTATTAAAGAAAAGAAAGCTACCTTACTTTTAATGAATCTTGTCATATCTTCTTTCCAGAAACGAATGGCAAAGCAGTTTGGGATTAATCCCGGACAAGAAATGATTCAAGGAATCGATTCAGCAAAAGAAATAGATGCTAACCTAGTGCTAGCTGACAGAAATATTCAAATAACCTTTTCTCGTATATGGCATGGCGTTGGACTATGGGGGAAAACAAAGCTGCTTATGCAAATAGTAGCAAGTATTTTTAGTAACGAAACGATTTCAGAAGAAGAAATGGAAAAAATGAAAACTCAAGACATGCTTGATACCATGTTAGATGAACTTACAGTAAACTTCCCAAGACTTAAGACGCCATTAATTGATGAGCGAGATCAGTATTTGTCCCAGAAAATCAAGAATGCTCCAGGTAATAAGGTTGTTGCTGTTCTAGGAGCTGCACATATTCCTGGTATTAAAAAAGAAATTACAAAGGAACATGACTTAGAACGATTATCTCAACTACCAGCTAAATCAAAACTGCCTAAAATAATTGCTTGGGCTATTCCGCTACTCATTATTTCGGTTATTGCATATACCTTCTATGCAAATCCTTCTGCGGGAATACAGCAAACATTAAGTTGGGTATTATGGAACGGATCTTTTTCCGCTATTGCAACGGCGATTGCATTAGGGCATCCTCTTGCTATTGTGACAGCATTTATTGCTGCACCAATAACCTCCTTAAACCCATTGATTGCAGCAGGATGGTTTGCAGGGATTGTTCAAGCGTTAGTACGTAAACCAAGTGTAGCAGACTTTGAAACACTCTCTGAGGACGTATATAATCTAAAAGGTTTTTGGGGTAATAAGGTAACACGAATTTTACTCATTGTTGTTTTAGCAAATCTAGGAAGTGTGGTAGGAACCATGATTGGTGGAGCAGATGTAATCCGTTTGTTCTTAGAAAACGTATAGGGTTATTAGTAATCACTAGTTAGACACTATCCTGTATATGGATAGTGTCTATTTTTAAAATACAATAAATATATATTGTTGAAGGAGATAGGTTGATAGAGGTGAATATCTAAAAAAATAGCAATAGTTTTAAATGATAGGTGGTGTGTATATGAATAAAAAAAGGCTCGCTTTTTTCGCATTCTTAGTATTACTTTTAATTTCTCTAGCCAAAGTCTATTTTGATACAAACTATTTTAAAGTTAATGAAGTTGAGTTTAATAGTAACAAAATACAAGAGGGTTCTGAAATTACAATTATGCAAATTAGTGATTTGCATAATAAAACCTTTGTAAATAATAATGAAAAACTGATTAGTACTGTAAAAGAATTAGATGCCAACATTATCGTATTAACCGGGGACATGATTGATAGGAAAACGGAAGAATTAGAAGACACGTTTGACTTAATTGAGACGATTACTTCAATAAATAAGCACGTTTATTTTGTTTCTGGCAATCACGAGTGGGAAAATGCTCAAACTGAAGCGTTTTTTAACGGACTTAGGGACCGGGGTGTTACAATATTGGACAATAAAAACACTCAAATAACTGAAGAGAGTGTAACACTTAATTTAGTTGGTGTTGCCGATTCATCAACAAATCATGAAGATATTAACAAAGCATTTGCAAACATAAATGATGATTGGTACACAGTACTGCTATCTCATTCACCAGATATTATTAAAAAATATAATAATGAATCAGCTGATTTAGTTTTATGCGGGCATACGCATGGAGGACAAGTGAGATTTCCCGTTATTGGTGCGCTAGTTGCTCCTGGTCAAGGTATTTTCCCTGAATTAGAAAAAGGAATATACCAGATTGAACAAAACAGGTATCTTTATATAGATAGTGGTCTTGGGACCAGTGTGCTCCCAATTCGTTTTCTGAATCAAAGTCAGTTGAGCTTAATTACGATTACTAAATCATAGCATATGTGCAATATCTGAGGCGACTGTAGAATAAATGTAAATCATCTTTAATAAATAACTTCCTTCAGGTATTTCCGGTAAATGTGTTTTAAATTGAATTAGTTCATTCCAATTGATACGAACGTCTCCAGTTAAAGATTTACTTAACTCTACTGTGACCTTTTATGAAAGTTGAACCATTGGAAGTAGGAAAATCTTATAGAGTAAAGAAGGTGTTTTATCGAGGTCATGGCTGATTTTATAATTAGTCTTTTTTAAAAGTAAATTTGATTATTTCTAATATGCCAAATGAAAGTATTATTATATAATGCACATTGCACTTTTTATATTTATTTAATAGCTATATTGGTTATCCTAGTATTGGGTGATAACTATGAAGGCGACTGAATTAGAAAGAAAAAGATTCGATAAGTCATTAGATGAAATAATAGATCTCTTCAATAATATTGAAAATGATGATCCAATTATTGCATTTAACGAGGAAGTTATTAAAAACATTGAGCGTGCAAAGAAAAAGTACGGCGATGAAACGGTTAATCAAAAGATAAATACTGTAGTGCATGAGATGCTTTCTTGGCTTGATCTTAAAGATGTTGAATTGGATGATGATGAAATAGAAGGTAATAGTGATTAGTTTGTATTTCAAGGTAAGGTCATGATGGGTTGACGAGTTAGAGGGAATACAATGTAATATCTTGTTTTAGTAGTGGATTTATTCATTGAAGAACGTGTTCCTTCTATATAAATGTTTTAAATTTAGTTAAGATGCAAAATTATTGCAATGGTTCTGCTGTTGTAGTGTCTTGTGTCAATTTATGAACTACTATCCTTGCAATAAAGGTTAATTGAATAATAAATGTAAAAAGTCTTGTGTAAGTTTACTAATCATGTTATATTAAATATCGCTTCACCAATTCGACGCATTTCGACAAAAAAGTTGTTGACTTGGTTTGCGGAATATGTTATATTAATTGAGTCGCCAATTTGAATGGCACAGAAACACAAAAACACAAAAAAACAATTTTAAAAAGTTGTTGACTTTATCAAAAAAAGTTGATATACTAATTAAGCTGTCGTAAAGAGACATCGACATTTTGATCCTTGAAAACTGAACGAAACAACCAGTATGTTAAGTAAGAAATTAAGCTAGTTTTTTGAACGAGCAATCAAGCTCATAAACTTTATGGAGAGTTTGATCTTGGCTCAGGACGAACGCTGGCGGCGTGCCTAATACATGCAAGTCGAGCGCAGGAAGCAAGCGATCACCCTT
>NZ_JAIZAP010000016.1 GCF_020404745.1 Aquibacillus saliphilus | reverse complement strand
TTAAAGACTTCGAACGATTGAAAAAGAAAATATTGTGGCGACAAGAAGTTAGAAGGGCTTTAGCTTTAGTTTAAAAGAAAAAGAGATGGTGGAGTGAAAATCACACCACCACATTTGACAGAGAACCGTTTTTTTGTTTTTTTAAAAAAAGATATCTGTATGGGTTTGTTGGAAACGTTCTAAGTTAGACTAATTTCGAAAACATCGTAAATTTTCGGATATTTTTAAAGAATTATCGGATATTTCAAAAAGATGAAAGCAGTTACAATATGTGTAAGCGCTTAAGAAAAGGGGAGAAAAAATATGAAGAAACTTGTACTTATGCTCAGTTTAGTAGCTGTCATCGGATTATCTGCATGTGGTAATGGAGGAGATGAAGAAGCTTCCGGAAGTAATGATGTAGTAAAACTAACAGTATGGAACGATTGGACAGAGGATCGTCCAGAAAACACTGCTTATAAAAATATGGTGGAGAGATTTAACGAACAAAATGATGATATCGAAGTGAAAGTTGAAGCTATTCCTCATGATCAATATGAAACGAAACTTAGAACACAAGCTGCTGGGAAACAGTTACCGGATATGTTCCGTGTTTGGCCAGGAGCTAGACTCGCGCCTTTAGTTGATGGAGGAGCTGTCCTTTCATTAAATGACATTACTGACAACTGGGAAAGCTCTATTCCAGAAGGTATCATGAAGGACTATGCAGTAGATGGAGAGCAATATGCTATTCCTGGTAATATTAGTGAAACTAGTTTAATTTTCTATAACAAAGAATTAGTATCTCAAGCTGGTTTTGATGCATTTCCTGAAACATATGAAGAGTTAAAATCACTAATTCAAGCACTAAATGATGAAGAGGTAACGCCAATTGCTTTAGGGAACAAAGGAATTTGGCCATTACAATCTGTTTATATCTCAACAATTGCTGACCGTTTTACAGGAAGTGATTTCTTGCCCAATGTACATAGTGGTGAGGGTACATTTGAAAACGAACAGTTTATTAAGTCATTAGCTGTTATTGAAGAATTAACTAAGTTAGACGCTTTCAATTCAGATATGAATACATTGGATGAGGCTCAGGCAAGAAATAATTTTATTAGCGGAAAAACTGCTATGCACTTTGCAGGTTCATGGGGTATTGGACCAATTTTAGATAGTGCTGAAAATGTAGATAACATTGGTGTGGCACCATTTCCGACATTTGCTGAAGGAGAAGGTGACCAAGGAAAAATCGCAGGTGTAGCTGGAGGCGGTATCGCGCTTAATAGTGAATTAAGTGGTGAGAAGAAAGAGGCTGCATTTGAATTCTTGAAATTCTTCTACAGTGACGAAATGTACCAACAATTGTTAGAAGCTAATATTATCGTTCCTGCAGATCTAGAAATGGGTGAAGACATTCCAGAGGTTTTCAAAGAAGCTAACAAATTAGCTCAAGGTGGATTAGCACCAGTTTATGATGCAGTATTGAGTCCAGAATTGACAGATGTCATTAACAACGGTCTTCAGTCTATTACCATTGGTGAGAAGACTCCAGAAGAACTTGCAAGCGAAATGCAGACAACTTTAGAAAAAGAATAATTGTAGATATCAATAATACAGGTTGCCAATCTATTGGCAACCTGTAATCATCAAGGGGTGAGAATATGCACACAGCCAGAAACACACGGATAGCAATAGTATTTGGTTTATTACCAGCTGTACTTATTTACCTAGTCTTTGCCATTCTGCCTATCCTTCAATCCTTTTACTTCTCATTAATGGAGTGGGATGGATTTTCAGACATGAAGTATGTGGGACTTGATAATTTTATTCGGTTGTTCCAAGAGCCGTTATTTTGGAATTCTGTAAAAAACAATATCTATGTCGTATTGGCATCTGTATTGGGTCAAGTACCAATTGCTCTGTTTCTTGCACTATTATTAAATAGAAAAATTAAAGGATTGAAATTTTTTCGTACGATTGGCTTTTTACCAGTTGTTCTGTCAACTGTTGTTATTTCGTTAACATGGGGTCTTATATTTAACTCAGAAAATGGCCTTATTAACGAATTACTTCATATAATAGGTCTCGGAGAATTGGGACAAAATTGGCTTGGAGACACAAAGTGGTCAATGATTTCTGTCTTATTCGTAATCATTTGGCAATTTGTTGGTCTATACCTAATTATATTTCTTGCGGCACTACAAAATGTTCCAGAAGAAGTTCTAGAAGCTGCAAAAATTGATGGCGCTTCAGAATGGACCACTACATGGAAAATTACTGTGCCAATGATATGGGACACAATTGTGGTGGCGGTTATTTTGTGTATTTCAGGTAGTTTAAAAACATTCGACTTAATATATGTGATGACACATGGTGGGCCAGCCCACTCAACTGATGTAATGGCACTATATATGTTCAATGAAACATTCAGTAAGCTTCAATATGGTTACGGAAGTGCGGTATCTGTATTTATTTTCTTCTTTAGTTTGGCGTTAATTTTTGTTGTTACTAGACTATTAGGGAAAAAAATGATTTAGAAAGGAGAACTTAAAATGGAACCGGTTTTAAATCAAGCACCAGAAATAAAAAAGAAAAAAAGAAAACTATTCAGTTTTAAAAATCCGATTATTTATATTATATTGACAGTATTTGCACTAGTTAATGCTTATCCAATTATTTGGATGATCATCAATTCGTTCAAGTCTGAGAAAGAGTTTTCAAATAATCAATTTGGTTTCCCTAGTGAGTTTGTTTTTGAAAATTATATAAGTGCGTGGCAAACAGCGAGTTTAGGTACGTTGTTTACAAATAGTATATTTATTTGTGTAACTGCAACTTTTTTAACTGTTTTGATAGGTGCGACTGCATCCTATTTCCTATCGAGATTTACATTTAAGATGAATAAAATAGTGTATACATTATTTATTTTCGGACTGTTAATCCCAATCCACTCAACATTAGTACCAATGTTCATTCTAATGAGAAATATTGGGCTATTAAACACTCCGATTACATTAATATTTCCATATATTGCTTTTCATTTGCCAATAACTATTTTTCTTTTAACTAGTTTTATGAAGCAATTTCCAAAAGATATTGAAGAATCAGCTATTATGGATGGATGTGGAATTTTTAGAATTTTCTGGTCCATAATATTACCGATGTCCCGTCCTGCTTTAGCAACGGTTCTCATCTTAAACTTTATCTATAACTGGAACGAATTTTCTTTTGCTTTAGTTCTAATCAATGATCCAGGTTTACAAACATTACCGTTGGGTCTTGCTAGCTTCGCTGGTCAGTTTACGACAGATTATGGCGGGCAGATGGCTGGATTAACTATGTCATTAATTCCAATTCTTGCTTTTTATTTATACCTAGAAAAAGATATTGTAAATGGAATGACAGCAGGTGCGGTAAAAGGCTAATATATAGGTAGCAAACATAAAAGGTTGATGTATATGTTCCGTCACTTAAGTTTAAAGAAAAAATTCGCAACAATATTTTTACTTTTAATTACACTACCTACTATTCTTTTTGGCGTTTTAATCTATTACCAAGCAACGGAAGCTTTTAAGAATCAGGCGGAACAGAATATAAGTTCGAGGCTTGAGAAAAACGAGGAAAATCTTGCATCTATAATTAGTGGGATTGAAAACATGTCTTCCTATATGATTTATGATAAGAATTTTCGGACCTTTTTCACAACGCCTAAAGAAAATGTTCAGCAAATTAGGGAAGCAGAAGAAGCGATTCGAGGATACTTCACTTTCCAGTTGATGAGCTATGATTATATTGATTCAATTGAATTAACAGGTAAAAACGACAACTCTTTAATTTTTGGTAATCCAATGTCGGGTGATGAAACACATTTAAAAAAGGAAGCCATTAATAAAAAAGGTGCGCCTCACTGGAGTGGAACCTATCAGGTTATTAGTGAATGGTCGGGGGAACGTAGTGTTATTAGTTTGACACGAGTTATTAATGAAATCACTAAAATCTCTCAACCGATTGGATTCATAAAAATTCGTCTTAATGAATCAAAAATTTATCAAACCGTCGAAGTCAATCCGTCTCAGCAAGGTGATTATTTTATTATATCTAAAACTGGAGATGTAGTTCTCCATAATGATCGTTCACTAGTTGGAAAGCCATTTCCAAATTCAGACGTTGTTGACTTAGTAACTAATAGTGAAGCAAACACTGTTACTTATGAAGCAGACGATAATACATTTTTGATTGTAAAGAAAAAGGTAGAAGGAACCAATTGGTTTTCTGTTGTGATGGTTAATCAAGATGAAGTAGTTGAGAATCTATACAATGTTAGAACGTTAATAGTTAACATGATTATAATACTTGCGTTACTTGGTGTTATTGCTTTTATCGGGTTCTATCGCTGGCACATTAAACCAATTGTTGAACTAACTGAACAGACAAGGCAATTAGAAAAAGGTGACTTTACAGCTAAAGTTAAAATAAAATCGGCTGATGAAATTGGAAAATTAGGGATTAGATTTAATAAAATGGTTGTCACGATCCAGAAATACATCGACATTGAATATAAGTTGAAGATAAAGCAAAAAGAATCTGAACTAAAGGTATTACAAAATCAGATTGATCCTCATTTTTTGTATAATACTCTTGATATGATTCGTTGGACGGCTAGGATAGAAAATGCTTTAGATACCGGACAATTAATTGAGCGACTTTCGAAGATATTTAGAATGAATCTAAACATGGGAAAAATGTGGGTTACTCTAGAAGAAGAGGTCATTTACATTTATAACTATTTAGAACTACAGAGGAGTAGAATGGGAGAACGCTTGAAATTCACAATTTATTATGATGACCAAGTTAAGCAAGCTTATATGATTAAGCAAATCCTACAGCCTTTAGTTGAAAATAGTATTCTCCATGGGTTTAAGGATTTGAAAAAGCAAGGGGTAATTAATATTCGCTGTTATAAAGTTGATCAACAGCTATGGATTGATATCATTGATAATGGGTGGGGATTTTCAAGTGGGACTAACTTTATCGATGATGAACGACTTGCAGGTTATGCTCTGAATAATTTGAAAGACCGGATAAGTATTGCTTTTGGAGAAGACTTTGGCATGGAAAAGTTGGAATCAGACCAGGGTACTTGGATTCGCTTAAAACTTCCAATCCTTAATGAAACTGACATCAAATCAATTTCTGAAGAATTAGGTGATTAGTATGACCTATAAAATGTTAATTGTTGATGACGAACCAATCATTTGCCGTGGTTTAGCATCTACCATTCCATGGAAGGATTATAACATCGAAGTTATCGACATTGCCCATGATGGAGATGATGCAGTCAACAAGATTAAAAAACATGATGGAATTGACTTGGTAATTACGGATGTCAGGATGCCGAATAAAGATGGTCTACAACTAGCATCACATATTTATGAAAACTACCCTGAGACTAAAGTTATTATAATCAGTGGTTATGATGACTTTAAATACGCACAACAGGCGATTCATCTTGGTGTGAAGGACTATCTACTTAAACCAGTAGATATTAATGAATTGTTGAAGGTAATAGAAAAAGTTACAGAAGAGATGAAAGAATCACGATTAGAATTGCAACTTTTTAGACAATCCAATCTAATAAATGCTATTTACCATCGTGTTTTAGACTATTCTGGTGAAGTTACAGAAGAACTATTGGCATTAGAAGATGAACGTATTTATCCATTTCTATCTTTGAAGAAAAATTATTTAGCAAAAACAAGATGTATGAAAGAAGAGGATTTGAAAGCATTTAAACTCGAATGGAAAAATTCAGTGGAAGATTTTTTGGAGTCTCAACAATTAACAAGTGTTTCCATTTTTATTAGTGAAAATATTTTACTGACTTGTATAAGGGAACAAGAGGGTAAGCTGTTGAAGAGAGATTTAGTTTCGATAGCTAATGATACGGCGTCTGATCAATGGTTGTTTGTATGTAATGAAACGGGTGTTATGCTGAAGGATATTAATCAAATCACGAAGCAGTTGATTGAAAATATTAAGTACTTTCCGATAAGCAAGCGAATGATGGTTATTGGTTCAGAAGTGGAACAGCAAAATCGAATCGTGTATCCAATACAGATAGAAAATGACTTAATTCAAGCTATTATGCAATTCGACCAAAAGAAAATATCGAAACATACGAACGAATTATTTGATTACTTTCAATCGGAACGTTTTTTAATTGAAGAAACTGTTTCCATATCCAATCAAATCATAGTCAAAATAGTTAATCGGTTGAAGGCTCTTTTGCAAAAAGAACCAAATCCAATTCATTTTCTTTTTGATAAGAGTTTGGATGTGCTTTTGTGTAACTCTTATTATCTACTACAGGAATTGTTCGAGCAAGATATAGAGAAAATTGTTAGCGAGTTTGAATTAAAAGATATTGATAACAAGGATTGGTTAATGAACCGAGCAATTGATTATATCAACTCCTATTATAAATCGGAAATAAAGGCGCAAGAAGTTGCGGATGTGATTAATATCTCACCCAATTACTTCAGTTCGCTCTTTAAACAAAAAACCGGGAAGAACTTTAATGAGTATGTAAATTATATGCGTGTAGAAGAAGCGAAACAACTACTTGTTGAAACTCCGTTTAAGGTAAGTGAAATATCGGAGCAAGTAGGATTTCATGAGTATAAGTATTTTGTGGAGGTATTTAAGAAATTTTCAGGAATGACACCAACGAAGTACCGGAAATTTATAACAATTGAAAAAGGATAAACTCTACTCTCTATTTATTAGAAGTACACGGTAGTGAGAAAGAACTGTCGAGAATAGATATGATCATGACAACAGTAATGATTTTTATCAAAAAGCTGTTGGTTCAGTATTTACTAGAATTCTATATTTATTTAAAGAAATCTAAGGAGGCAGACTAACATGGAAAATATAAAAGTTAACGTACCAAAAGATTTTATTCTCGGTGCAGCAGTATCTGCATGGCAATCAGAGGGATGGTCAGGAAAAAAGGATTCACAGGATTCATATCTGGACCTTTGGTATAAGAATAATAAAAATGTCTGGCACAATGGCTATGGACCAGCAGTAGCAACAGATTTTAGGAATAGATATAAAGAAGATATTGCTTTAATGAGAGAAATTGGGCTTACTCACTTCCGTACTTCTATTAACTGGTCACGCTTTTTGACAGATTACGAGAATGCAGTTGTAGATGAAGAGTATGCAAGTTATGTAGACGACGTTATCAACGAATTACTTGCAAATGGTGTCGAGCCAATGTTCTGTTTAGAGCACTATGAGGTGCCAGCCGAATTATTCGAAAAATATGGTGGTTGGGAATCAAAACATGTGCTCGAGCTATTTATAAACTATGCAGAAAAGGTTTTTGAACGTTATGGTGATCGTGTCAAGCATTGGTTCTCATTTAATGAGCCAGTCGTTGTTCAAACACGAGTGTACTTAGATGCAATTCGCTGGCCGTTTGAGCAGAACACAAGGAAATGGATGCAGTGGAACTATAATAAAGGTCTTGCAACAGCTAGACTAGTTCAATTATTCAAAGAAAAAGGCTTAAAAGAAAAGTATGGAGCGAAAATTGGCGTCATTTTAAATCCTGAAGTAACTTATGCACGTTCGACAGCAGCACATGATCAGGAAGCAGCCAAAATGTATGATTTATTTCTTAATCGTACATTCCTAGATCCTGCAATCAAAGGAGAATATCCAAAAGAGTTATTTGAGTTAATGGAAAAGCATGATATTACGCCTGATTATACAAAAGAAGAACTGCAAATTATCAAAGAGAATACTGTAGATTATGTGGGATTAAATCTATATTTCCCTCATCGTGTACAGGCACGTACGTCTGCTTGGAATGAGAAGATTCCTTTCCATCCGGCCTACTATTATGAAAAGTTTGAGCTACCAGGTAAAAAGATGAATCCTTATCGTGGTTGGGAGATTTATCCGGAAATTATGTACGACATGGCAATTCGCATGAAAGAAGAGTATGGAAATATTGAATGGTTTATTGCAGAAAACGGAATGGGTGTAGAAAACGAGCAAAGATTTAAGAATGAAGAAAATATAATTCAAGATGACTATCGAATTGAATTTATTAGTGAACATTTAAAGTGGCTTCTAAAAGCAGTTGAAGAAGGCGTTAATTGTAAAGGTTACATGCTTTGGGCATTTTCTGATTGCGTTTCCCCAATGAACGCATTCAAAAATAGATATGGACTAGTGGAAATAGATTTAGAGGATAATCGAAACAGAAGCTTGAAAAAATCAGCTTATTGGTATAAACAGGTGATCGAAACAAGAGAGTTCGAAGCGATCAATGATGCAATAAATAAATAGTCGTTTTGACAATTGTTGTACTAGTTGGTTTTGGTGTTTCACTGCTTCAATGGTAGTGAAGCACCTTTTTAAAATGTAATTAGTAGATGCCGGGGGTGATGTCATGAAAACGTATTTAGCATTCGATATTGGTGGAACCTTCGTTAAATATGGTGTTGTCAAAGAGAATGCTGTAATAACTATAAATAGTAAAATAGCAACACCGAAATCATTAGAAGAACTCTTAAACGTTTTGCAGTCAATTACAAAGGATCACGGATACGTAGAAGGTATTGCAGTAAGCGCTCCAGGTGCAGTCTCAAGTCAAGGAGTCATTTATGGGTCGAGTGCAATTCCCTTTATACATGGTCCAAATATAAAAAAAATCCTTCAAGAGCGTACAGGGAAAAATGTTTATCTAGAGAATGATGCTAATTGTGCTGGTTATGCTGAAGTATGGAATGGATCTGCTAAAGGCAAACTGGATGTGCTTGTGATGGTTATTGGTACTGGAATCGGTGGAGCTGTCATTAAAGATGGGATATTACATAGAGGTGATAACTTACATGGAGGTGAGTTCGGTTACATGTTGCTAAGCACAGACTTCGAAAGTAGCGATGCTGTATGGAGTAGAATTGCATCGACTAAGGCGTTAGTCAAATATGTAGCAAAAAAAAAGCAAGTAAATTATGAAACTATTTCTGGTGAGCAAATCTTCAAATCAGCAGAAGCAGGTGATCAAATTTGCATCGATGCGTTAGATCGTTTTTATCGATTATTAGCTGTTGGAATTTATAACTTGCAATACATCTATGATCCAGAAGTGATATTAATTGGGGGCGGTATCAGTGCTAGGGATGATTTGATTGAAAAGATCAATGAAAAACTTGACATCATTCTATCTATTATTGATCTTGCCAAGGTAAAACCTAATATAGACACGTGTAAATTCCGTCAAGATGCTAACCTATTAGGTGCAGTCTATGGTTTTATCAAAGAATATGGTTGACGATTGTAACAAATAAAGCAGAACCCGAATGATGATCCTAAAGGAATCTTTGTTTGGGTTATTTTTTATGAATTGATTGATAAAGATAGTAAAATGTATATAAAACGATTGTTCAATAAAGATTGAGTGAAGCATATTCTTTAGTGTAGACTAACTATAGTAATGAATAATTTTTACATAGTCAGAGGTGAATAAATGACGTATATATTGTTAATTGTGGGTTTTCTTTTATTAATTAAAGGGGCTGACTTTTTTGTTGAAGGTGCTTCAAATATTGCGAGGTCTCTACAGGTTTCTCCGCTGTTAATAGGCTTAACAATCGTAGCTTTTGGTACAAGTTCGCCGGAAGCAACCGTCAGTATCGTATCGGCTTTAGAGGACAATGCTGGAGTAGCGATTGGTAATGTTATTGGTAGTAATATCTTTAATATTACCTTGGTTGTTGGGATAACTGCGATGCTAAATCCGTTAAAAGTAGAAAGTGAAACAATTAGAAAGGAGATTCCTTTTACACTGTTAGCGAGTACTGCTCTACTTATCTTAATTAGTGATGTAAGTTTGCAGTCCCTTAGTAACAATGCAATCACTAGAAGTGATGGGTTAATTTTCTTATTATTTTTCGCTATCTTTTTATATTATATATTTGAAGTTGCAAGGAAGAGTCGGGATAAAGTAAAGACAGAAGATGCTGAGCCAGTGACTACTTCATCGGGGAAAAATATATTATTAACGATTAGTGGCTTGGCAGCAATTATTTTTGGTGGAGATATTGTTGTAAGAAATGCAACAGAAATTGCATTTTCGTTTGGAATGAGTGAAACGTTGGTTGGATTGACAATTGTAGCAATCGGTACATCTTTACCTGAACTAATTACATCAATTACAGCAGCAGTCAAGAAACAGAGTGAAATTGCACTTGGAAATATAGTTGGCAGTAATATCTTTAACATATTATTTGTGCTTGGGTCGGCATCGGTTATTTCACCACTTGCTGTAGACAGTAATTTATTTATTGATGTTCTACTCATGATTATTCTGACAGGAATTTTGCTTATTTTTTCAAGAACAAACTTTAAGATTGGGAAGTTCGAGGGAATTATCTTAGCGAGTGCCTATATCTTGTATATGGTTTATATTATCCTAAGAAATTAGTTGTAGGTGATTCCTTGAAGAAGGCTGTTCTTCAAGGAATTACATGGAAGAACAGCTTTACTGTTTAGATAAATGTTAATCACAATCATGAATCGTATCGTGACTTCTCACACTACACTTGTACTCTTAAAATAGTCGTTTTAACCTGATTGCTCTGAACATTAATCTAGCATCTCGTCCCAGTTCATTTTGTAGATTTAAATATGGGCTAAGTCGATTCAAAAATACTTGGTCACAAATTGTGTTAGTTGAGCCATACTTGCGGTAACAGGCATCATGTTCCATACAGATAGAGTCCAGTTTGTTTGTGGGTGGACCTGGTCCGGAACAATCAGGTCCACAGTATCGATAACCAGAAAGACAAGGCATATGGATCCCTCCCTCCATCTATAGTTTATGTACAAAAGGAGAGTCTTGCGTGGGAAGGTGTCTAGGAATCCTGCGGAAATAATTTAAATAGAACAGGCTTAACGAATAGTGAAAAGTAAATTTCTTTTTAGAATCAAGAACGATCTTGCCAGTGCCAGGTAGTTTCTTTTCCACTAATTGGACATGCTGGAAATTCTTCGTTTTTATTAAATTTAGCTCTTTCTCCAGACTGGCATAAATATTCTCCTGATTCTGGTACACCCTGACCAGTATTAAATATTCGGTTTTTCTCTTTCATTCTATCACCTCCAATTTTATTTTTATTTTCTGTAAAAAACATTTATTCTATTCCTTCATTTTAATTCTGAATGATTTATCCAATTGTTCTGTAAGTCGTGTAAAATAAAGGGTACATCAAAAGTATCAAGGAGTTTTAACATGAAACAATTGTCTGCTATTGGTTTTACGATTTCGCTATCTATCTATGTTTTTATGCACTTTATGACTAATCTTTTGCCAACAGACTCAGGCTTGTTTATCCTTTCAATTTCAGGGGTTACAGCTATTATTTTTGCTGGCATCTATCTGCCGATTAGACCCTTTTCAATACCGATATTTTTACTTGCAACTGCAACGATCATACAACTAGTCACAGGTGGGTCCATTGTTCAATTTTTCATGGAAGGCATCATCGAGATGCGCAGTTTAATTGCATTACTGTTGGTTGTCCCAATTATCGGTTGGATATTCCAAGAGGAGCCTTACATAAGTGAAATTATGAGTGTCGCGCATAACTTTCTTAATACTAGTAAAAAATTCTATTTCGGCATCATGGTAGTAAATCAAATTATTGCTTATTTTTTACTATTTGGTGCGATACCGATGATGTACCAATTTATTAATGATTTTTTACGAGACAAAAACAGCGAGGAGTGGGAATATTTTAAGGGAACAGCACTACTGCGTTCTTTTTCTTTGACTACACTTTGGGTAATAAGCATCCCGAGTTTCGCATTTGCTGTTGACCACTTAAATGCATCGCTTGGCTGGACAATTGCACAAGGCTTTTTTATCTCGTTAGTAGGTATTTTTCTTTCGGTATGGTTTGCTTCTTCTAGGGAGAGACAATCCGGTGTCAATATCACAGCAGGGATAGAGGAAGAAATTGAAAAACTAATTCAACAATCGCAGCATACTGGAAAATGGAATCGACTAGTGATTGAATTTGCTTTCTTGTTTATTTCATTATTTAGTACAATTTTTATATTGCATATAACTCTAGGATGGGGATTATTAGTAATTATTCCACCAATAATCATGATTTGGACGTGTGCTTACTTTGTGTTGAAAAAAAGGTTGAAACAATTGGTGGCACAAGCAAAAGACTATTTTAGTAAGGAAATAAAATATAAATCGCAACAATTTAGTATGTTATTGGCAGCAGGTACTCTTATTTATTCTGTCAATCAATCAGGAATCGGAAGTTATCTTGTAGACGGACTCTTCTATATCGAAGAAGTAGTTCCCTTTTTGAATTTTCTTGTCATCCTACCGTTTACTGTCATTATTTTGGGTTTTATGGGACTAGGCCCTTTAATGGTTATTGTGCTAGTGGCTGGTATCTTGCAAAATGTAAGTATGCCATATCCACCGGAACTAGTCGTATTGTCAATGACATCTGGAAGTGTAATCTCTGTTCTTTTATCACCTGTAATTTTGCCGGTTATTGTATTAAGCGCCTCCAACGGACTTAGTATCTTAAAGAACGGTTTTAGCTTTAACCTTTGGTACACGATTGCTTTTTATTTTATAGTCCAGACTTATATTCAATTTGTTTGGTACGTTTTTTATTAAATAGAAAATGGGAGGAAATGTACATGGACAATACAATCAAATCTTACTTTGAAAATCTTCAATCCCAAGATAAAGACATACGCTATCAAGCTTTTATTCAGCTTCTAACTGTTACAGAGGAAAAAGTGGAATGGGCTTATGAAGTATGGGATAAACTGAAAGATGATTTAGTGCATACAAATAACCATCGCAGGGCAATCGCTGCCCAACTTTTAGCTAATTTGGCTAAGAGTGATCCAGAGGAAAGGATGCTAACAGATTTCTCTGAATTATTAGCACGAACAAAAGATGAACGATTTGTAACGGCAAGACATTGCCTGCAGTCTTTATGGAAAATAGGCATTGCTGGTGACAAGCAAAAAGAATTGGTCGTTAGTGGTTTAGAAAATCGATTTCACCAGTGTGTAAATGAAAAAAACTCAACACTAATTCGCTTTGACATCATTCAAGGACTTAGGAAACTATATGACAACCAAAAAGACCATTCCATTAAGAATAAAGCTTTAGAGTTAATCGAAACCGAAGAAGAAGTGAAATATCGAAAGAAATACGCAGCTGTTTGGAAGAACTCCTGAAAGTAGTATTATGAGAACATCAGACCTCACACTTATTCAGGTGTGGGGTTTTCATGTATGTAAATATAGAATATTTCGTAGACAGTTTTTCAAAAACAATTCTTTAGAGATGTGAGCTCTAAAGGATAAAAATTTTACAATTAGTTAAACTAAGCTTCATACTATAAATGCAGGAGTGGAACTCGCTATGTTTAAAAAGGATTCCAAAGAACGACTAACTGCTCCGGAACTTGCTAATCTCTGGACTCAATACATGAATGATACGATGAGCCTTTGCGTCATTCGCTTTTTGTTAGAGAAGTGCGAAGATGAAGAAACACGGTCTATTTTGAGGGTATCGATCGATTTATCGAAAAATCACATCCGAAAAATAGCAGATTTTCTAACAGAAGAAAGCTATCCAATTCCACAAGGTTTTAATGAAGAGGATGTTAACTTAGATGCGCCTCGGTTGTTCTCAGATAATCTTATTTTAGTGTACATGCAAGTGATGACACTTCACGGGATGAATAGCTATTCCTTGTGTACAACTACCTCGATTCGTGCTGATCAAAGAAGCTACTATGCCAAATGTATCTCCGAGACTTCACAACTCTATGATAGGATTTTAAGCCTAATGCTAGCTAAAGGAATTCTAAGTATTCCACCTATCCTCAATCCACCAAATCCAAAACAGGTTGAATTTATTGATAATCAGAATTATTTAGCCGGATGGTTTGGAAAAAAGAGACCTTTAAATGCTGTAGAGATAAGTGGTATTCATTATAATATGCTAAAAACAATGGTTAAGGTTGTCTTAGAGATTGCATTCGGTCAAGTTGCTAAGTCAAAAGAAGTTAGGAATTACTTCCGAAGAGGATCGAACATTTGTGAGAAACAACTAAAAGAATTGACAACACTTTTGGCGGATGATCACCTCCCAGCACCGAAGAGCTGGCAATCAGATGTAACAAATTCAACAGAGGCTCCTTTTTCGGATAAACTAATGTTGTTTCATGTTGTAGGGTTAGTTGCTGTTGCAGTCGGCTATTATGGTGCTGCATTATCAGCAGGTCAAAGAAGAGATATCATGTTTAAGTACACAAAGCTAATCGGAGAAATAGGCTTATATGCGGAAGATGGAGCTAACCTGTTAATAAAAAACGGTTGGATGGAGAAACCACCAATGGTAGATGACCGTGACGCATTATCAAAAGAGAATTAGACGCCAATTTAAACCCGTTTTTTTATAAAAAGTCACCTGTAGTGGCTTTTTTGTACATTTCAAACTTTTAATGGAACTTGTTTATCAGTAGTCACATCGTTTAAATGTTACAATTGATTGAAACGATACGTTCCTGAGGTGAGAAAATGGATTCGAAATCAATTTTAAATAAGGTGAAAAGTCATATACCCACTATACTTGGAAGTGAAAGTTTTTCAAAATTTTCTGTTCTCATACCACTTGTGAAAGTAGATAACGAGATTACTATTTTATTTGAAGTCCGTTCACAATCATTAAGAAGACAACCAGGTGAAATCTGTTTTCCAGGAGGGAAAATTGATAAACAAGATGAGACGGAAAAAGCTGCTGCCATCAGAGAAACAACGGAAGAATTAGGGATTAAAAATGATGATATTTCTGACGTTCACCCGTTAGATTACATGGTTTCGCCATTTGGTATGATTGTATATCCACATGTAGGTTTTCTCAGTAGTGCTGAAGAACTAACACCAAATCCTGCCGAAGTTGGAGAGGTATTTACGGTACCACTTAGTTATTTTCTAGAAACCAAACCACAGATTTATCAAGTGAATTTGGATGTACAACCAGAGGATAACTTCCCGTTCGATCAGATCGTCGGTGGCGAAAATTATAATTGGCGAACATTCAAGATGGATGAATATTTCTATACATATAACAACAAAGTGATATGGGGGTTAACTGCAAGAATTATTTCTCATTTTGTAGAAATAATTAAAAATTAACCGACCTCATCTATGTTCTGTTCATCCAAGATTAATTAAAAACCTCATCAAACCCTACCTGAATTCAGGTCTGTTTGATAAGGTTTTTAATTTGAAATTTAATTTAACATGAAATAGGTTTAGTGGATTTTTCTAACAAATGAAGTAATTATTCGAGGTTGATGACAGCCATCAATAGTTACTATCAGAATTCCTGAAAAACATGTAGAATCTAGTTGAAGGAATTGGAAATAAATAGCATAATAGAAGGAGAAGGAGTGATTTATGTGAAAGCTTTAGTAGAGCAGTTGAGAGAAATTAATCAAGAATACAAATACAATGAAAAAGTGTTACTTGTTGATTCCTATCCTATCGGTCATCAAATTACACAAGCGTATGTAAGTGAAGGCTTTCATGCGATTAATTTAAAAATCAAAACAGTACGTGACCTAGCAAATGAAATCGTTGAACTAAACTGTGATGATAACCATCAACTTGTGGATCATGCAGTTGGAGTCCACTTTATCTACAACATCCTCAACCAATTAAATAAAGGAGATAAGTTAACCTATTTTAACGGTATTGAAGTAACCCCTTCTTTTAGCGCCAGCATACATCAAACGATTTCACACATGCGTCTAGCTGGATATGCTAGTAATACCCTCGCACACCAAGCATTTATCTCTTCTGAAAAAGCCAACGACTTAGTCCAAATTATGTCTGAATACGATGCTGTTCTAAAAGCGAACTTGTTTAATGATGAAGCTATGATTTTAGAAAAAGCAATCAGTTTCACACATAAAAAAAGTGACACAATCTATATTTTGCAGTCGAATCTGTCCCTGACACAATTAGACCATCAGTTGTTAGATAGAATAGTTCCTACTAATTCCTTCAAGCTTTCCTTGCCAAGAATATTAGGTATTCCAACACCTGCTCACGATGACCTTCGCTCGATAAAATGGAGTGAGCCAACCCCGTTCAGCTATTTATACCAACCAGATGATTGCTCAAATCAGCCAGCTATTTCCTTATATACAGCAAAAACGGAAGAAGTAGAACTAAAACATATTTTTGAACAAATCAAACAGTCTGAGGCATACCTAGATCAAAATGTAATCTATTATACGAAATCAGAACCGTATGTAACTACAACATTTCAACTAGCTGAAAAGTATCAAATCCCTATTACATATGGAGATGGAATCTCGATTTCCTTTAGTCGTCCAGGCAAACTTGTTTCTGGCTTAATCAAGTGGATGAAAGACCAATATAGTGTGGTAACTTTTATAGCAATGATGAATGAGGAACTGATTGACCTTCAAGAGGGAGCCCCAGCGAAGACTAGGATAACAAAGCTGCTTCGTGATGCAAAAGTAGGTTGGGACCAGTCACGCTACTCTTCTCAATTAAAAATAGCAATCGAAAAGTACAAACGAAATGTAACTGAAGCAAATACTGATGATCAAAGAAACTACTATCAAAAACAAGTCAATGACGTAACTTGGCTATACGAATGGTTTTCAAAATTATTTAAAAAGCTACCCGTCGCAGAAAGGGAAATCAATTACCGCGTCCTATTAAAAAGTATAGTTAACGTACTTGAAAACCATTGTAAGACAAACTCAGTATTAGACCGATTAGCTAGAGCAGAAATGATCAATAGAATTAATTTAATCCTTCCTTTTGCTGATGAAAGATTATATATATATGATGCTTTTGAAAAAGTGAATGATCTGATTTTATCGATTCGTGTTAATAAATCAGGACCGATACCTGGTCATTTGCATGTAACGTCGTATCAAAAAGGATTATATAATAACAGGGCACATGTAGCTATTGTCGGACTAGATAATCGTTCTTTTCCAGGTACACCGAGCGAAGACCCTCTTTTACTTGATGAGGAAAGAAGGAAGTTAAGTAGCTATTTACCTCTTTTACAGGAAACAGGTAAAGAAAACCTGTACACGATGCTCCAACTACTAGCGAATAACAATCTTCCTGTCTCATTCAGTTATTGCAGCTTTAACATTAGCGATAACCGGTCTGTAAGCGCTTCGCATTTGTTTTTGCAGGGTTACCGGACTGAAAAGGACCAACCTAATGCAGAATTTAAGGAGTTAAAGACTTTACCCGCTCCACTTACTCCAGTCGACATTTTCGAGGAAAAGGATTACTGGAATAGCATTCTTGAAAAAGGAAGTAAACATCAACTTGATACAGGGATTTTACACAAATATCAAAACCTTATCCATGGACAACGTGCAAAAAAAGCAAGACTAGAAGATCATTTCACAGCCTATGATGGTCAAGTGACGATTGATGCGTCTATTTATGATCCTCGTCAAAATAAAGATAGATTGATGACTGCAGGGAAGTTGGAAAGGCTAGCTTCGTGTCCTTATGCTTTCTTCTTGCAGGATATTTTAAAGCTTAAGCCTGTTGAAGAGACGACGTATGATCCCTATGCCTGGCTAGACGCGGCTACAAGGGGTAGCTTGCTTCATAGCATTTTTGAGGAGTTTTATAAAGGATTGGTCAACGCTAGTGAAAAGCCGTCCTATTCGTTGCACAAAAGTAAAATGATCGAAATCGCAAAGGAAAAATTAGACCAACAAAAAGCAGTTGAGATGCCACCTAGTCAGCGTGTATTTGAACGAGAAGTCGACGACATTTATCAATGTTGTCACATCTTCTTAAAGGAAGAGGAAGAATATGCAAAAAACTATCAAGCCCAGCACTTTGAATATGCATTTGGGATAAATGATATCGCACCTGCGGTTGTTACCCTTCCATCAAATCAAAAAATTAATGTAGCAGGTAAAATAGACCGTGTTGACCAATCATCTAAAGGTCACTTTCATATCATTGATTATAAAACCGGCAGTACCTATAACTATCATGAAAGTGAAAAGTTTAAAGGAGGGCGTCAACTACAGCACTTTATTTATGCATTAGCGATTGAGGAACATTTAAAGCTTGAATCAGGTTCTGTCGCAGCGAGCTCTTACTTTTTCCCAAGCTCAAAAGGATTAGGAGGTCGCTACGTACGGAAACAAGATGAGTCTTTGCGGGCAAATGGATTAGACATTCTGGAAAAATTGGTAGATGTAGTTAAGCATGGACATTTCACGATGACAGACGATGTGAATGATTGTACGTTTTGTGATTTTAAATCGGTTTGTAGAAGAGAATTTTATCAACCCGAAACATTAAGTTCTAAGCAGGTAGACCATGAAAAAGAGGGAGTTCGAAAATTTATGGGGGTACGAGCTTATGAGTAGAAAAATTGTTGACCAAACTGCACGAGATAAAATAAGAAACGAGTTATCAACAAATTTTCTAATCGAGGCTGGAGCTGGCTCAGGAAAAACGACGAGCTTAGTTGATCGAATGGTTAACTTGATTTATACAGGAACATGTGAAGTAAGTAAGATGGTTGCAATTACCTTTACTAGAAAAGCTGCCGATGAGCTAAAGCTACGTTTTCAATCAGAACTAGAAAAGAAGTGGAAACAAGAAACAAATGACACAACGAAACGGTTACTTTCAGATGGATTGCAAAATATCGAACAAGTCTTTATTGGAACGGTTCATTCCTTCTGCGCTAAGTTGCTAAGAGAAAGACCGATTGAAGCTAGACTTGATTTAACCTTCCAGGAGTTAGAGCAAAGCGAGGACAACGACCTGTTAGAAGAAGCATGGCAAATCTATTTACACAGACTGCAAGAAAATCAACTTGATCGTCTAAACGAAATGAACAATTTAGGTATTAGTATCGATGAATTGTTTGACTGTCTGAAAGATATGAAGGAATATACAGATGTTGAATGGGTGACAACACCAATTGAAAAACCGGAGCTATCTACAACCTTCAAGTCGTTTGCATCATTAATTGAAGAAGCTAAACGAGCTTTACCAGAACAGGAACCAAAGAAAAAGTATGATAACCTGCAAAAAGCAATTATCGGTGCAGTAATGAAAATGCGCCATATCGATCAAACTCAAGATAAGAATTTGATTGAAGTATTTAATTTATTTAACAAAAATCTTAAACCAACTTATAATCGTTGGGACCTGAAAGAAGATGCTATTTACTATTACGAGAAAATGGGTGCTTTTTTTGACAAGTCGATTAAACCACTTCTTCAAGCCTGGCTAGAATATTGCCATCCGAAGGTAGTTCGTTTTTTATCAGGAGCTATTAATCTCTACGAGCAACTAAAGAAAGAGCGATCATTATTAAATTATCAAGACTTACTATTAAAAACGAATCTATTATTAAAAGACAATGCCGAAATAAGAGATTATTTTCAACAGAAATATACGTGTTTACTTGTAGATGAGTTTCAGGATACTGATCCGGTTCAGGCTGAAATTATGTTTTTCTTAACCGGCGAGGACCATCATCAGAAGGTATGGACAAAATGCAAACCAAAACCAGGCTCCTTGTTTGTTGTAGGAGATCCCAAGCAGGCGATTTATCGATTTCGCCGGGCTGATATTGATACTTACAATAGAGTTAAACAGTTAATTGGACAGCATGATGGTGAAGTTCTACAATTAACGATGAATTTCAGGACAATTGATACGATTACTGAAAATCTAAACACTGTTTTCAGGCAGTTTTTACCTGAACAAGAAACGATTTATCAGGCGGCATTTAGTCCATTAAATGCGTATCATGCTGACGAACAAAGTACTTTATCCGGATTGAAAAAATTAACAGTATCAGATGAGTTTAGTAGAAAAGACGATATAATTAAGAACGATGCAAAAAACATTGCCCGGGAAATACGTAATTTTGTGGATAAAGGGCATAATCCAAAAGATTTCATGGTCCTGACTCGTTATAACGATGGGATTGCTACCTACGCAAAGACGATTGAAGATTACTTGATTCCTGTCAGTGTAAGTGGGGAAATTGTTATTGGAGAAACAGTGGAATTTCAAGATTTATTACGGCTTTTAAATACGTTTATCGATCCAACCGATCAACTGAGTTTTGTCGCAACTTTGCGTGGTGGATTTTTTGGAATTAGCGATGATGATCTCTATCATTGGAAACAAGCGGGCGGAAGCTTTTCTGTCTACAGTACTATCCCAACTACGCTTACAGGTCCGACAAAAGATAAGTTTGAACTTGCACTGAGGAAACTTGCAAGATATCAAAAATGGGTTCGAAATCTTCCTCCAACAGCTGCAGTTGAAACTATTATAGAGGATGTTGGTTTTTATCCATTGCTCTTAACCAATAAACATGGAAAAAGAGCTCACAAAAGCTTATTGCAAATATTAGAAGGTATTAGAAAAGCTGAATCGAGTGGTATCACAACATTTAAAGCTATCTATGACATACTCAAAGAAATGGTAATGGAGAAGACTGTAGTAACTAACTTAGAAGAGGAGGTTGATGCAGTTAGGGTAATGAATGTTCATAAAGCAAAAGGATTAGAGGCACCAATTGTATTTCTTGCTCACCCAATCAAGCTAGTCAAACCAGATTCTTTTTTATCAAAACATATTAAACGCTCTGATAATCATTCAGAAGGACACTTCGCTTTTTCTATTAAACAAAGCTTTCAGCAAAAAACAATCGCCCTTCCTCTGGAATGGGAATCACTGAAAAAGGAAGAGCTACGCTACTTAACCGAAGAAGAAATACGGATTCTTTATGTTGCAGCGACAAGAGCAGAAAAGGCACTTATCATTAGCTCGAGTGCCAAAAATGATAACAAAAATCCATGGGCTAAGTTACTAGATATTGAAATGATTGACCAGATTGAACTACCTGAGCAAGAAATGGTGAATCTCCCACAAACAGATGATGAAGTGATTAGTCTTGACGAATACCGTTCACAAACTGAAAATCGTCTGTCGTGGTTAGAAAAAAGGAAATACGATACGTATCATTTGTGGAGTCCAACTGATGACAAGGAATACGAAGAAGTGTTAACTATTCGTAGGGAGTCTGGGGGCGGAAAAGAATGGGGTACAGTCATTCATGATGTACTAGAAAAAGTGGTGCAAGGAGAAGATGTAACAAACTTTATTACGAATACACTTACTAGCCATAATATAAACTCTGACAGAGAACCGGAAGTATTAGAGTACATTCGTTTATTTAAGGAATCAGATATTTGCTCGGAAATGAAAAGTGCAGATGAAGTCCTTACTGAAGTGACTTTTAGCTTAATGGTTTCTCCTGGAGATGAACTTTATCCTTTACTTAATAGAGATGATGACCAACGCGTAATCTACGTAAAAGGTGTAATAGATTTAATCTATTTAATAAACGATGAATGGACAATAATAGATTATAAAACAGATCGTGTAAAAAAACAGGAAGATCTTAGTCAGTTAAAAGATTATTACCGGGACCAAGTTACCTTTTATAAACATGCGTGGGAGCTTATGACTGAGGAGAAAGTTAAAGATGTGAAGTTGTTTTTCTTTTCTGAGCAGTCAGATGAAAAACGATTTAATTGACAGCTAAGAACACTTCTTGTTTTATTGCCCTAGGGAAATCAAGACGTGATTATTTCGCTTTTTTTGTTTTAAAAAATTAAATGTGGAAAAAGTGAATAGAGATGGGCAAAGGAACAAGCTTTAGTATTATATATTGATCTGGATTTCCGGGCTCAATATTATTTGCAAATCGCAAAAGCACTACCAGACCTATTTCATGTTAAAGGAAAACATCTAGTGATTTCTAATCTAAAGGGGTGTAGAGATGAATTCGTTTGATTGGCATAAGGAAGCGAAGGAACAATGGAATGAAAAAGTGAATTTTTGGAATCAAAGCAGTGAAGCAATGTGGGAAAATGGCAGTCGAAAACCAATCATTCCGTTTATTACAAACCATATGCCAAAAGGAAGTTATGTTGCCGATTTAGGATGTGGCGATGGTTATGGTTCATTTAAACTATACCAAGAAGGCTTTCGTGTTGTAGGTTTAGACTTATCTAATGAAATGATTGAAATAGCAAAAAGTAAAAGAAAAAATGAACGAACAGAATTTTTGCAGGGTGATTTAACGGAATTACCGTTTCAAGATCAAACTTTCTCCGGTTTAATGGCAATCAACTCAATAGAGTGGACTGAACATCCACTAAAAGCATTGAATGAGATGAGGAGAGTATTAAAAAAGGATCATTTACTATGTTTAGGTATACTCGGGCCGACGGCAGCACCAAGAAAAAATAGTTTTCAACGACTTTATGGTTCATCAGTTATATGTAATACCATGATGCCATGGGAATTTGAACGATTGGCAGAAGAAAACGGTTGGGAAACCATTGATGGCCGAGGTGTTTACAAACAAGGAATTAATGAAGAAACAGTGACTCATTTATCAACAGAGCATAAGCAGGCACTCACGTTTATGTGGCTATTTATGTTGCGGAAACGATAAAAAAAGAGATCAACGATATTACCTCTTAAAAAACCTATTGATTTTCTTTAAAAAACATAATAGAATAACAACTACAATAATGATAATCATTATCAATTAGATGGAGGGAAAATCAATGGGTGTATTTACATATTCATTATCGAAGAGTAAACTAATCTGTTTACTTGCAATTTTGTTAGCTTCAATAGTTTTTTTAACTGCTTGTGGGGACGACGGAACTGAATCTAATAATGAGGATAAAGAGCAAGGACAAGCAGAAAGTGAAGATCAATCAGCAACGGAATCAGAAGACGTTAGGGAAATTAGTCACGCAATGGGTGATACTACAATAGAAGGAACTCCTAAAAGAATTGTTACTCTTTATCAAGGTGCGACAGATACTATTGTTGCGTTTGATGTTAAACCTGTCGGAGCTGTAGAATCGTGGTTACAACAACCTACATATGAGTACCTTAGCGAAGATTTAGAGGGTGTTGAAATTGTTGGAACTGAAACTCAACCAAATTTAGAAGAAATTGCTAAATTGAACCCTGATTTGATTATAGCTTCTGCCCTACGTCACGAAGAAATCTATGATCAACTAACTGAAATTGCACCAACAGTAGCTCATGAAACAGTGTTTGATTTCAAAGGCACAGTCGAATTAATGGGTGAAGCTATCAATCAAGAAGAAAAAGCAAATGAACTTCTGACTGCTTGGGATGACCGTGTAAAAGATTTTCAAGGCAAGGTTACAGAAAAGTTAGGTGATGAATGGCCTAAAAATGTATCTATTCTAAACTTTAGAGCGGACCATGCACGTATTTATTTTACAGGTTTTGCAGGTTCAATTTTAGCAGAACTTGGATTTACAAGACCTGAAAATCAACAAAGCGATGAATGGGGTATTCAATTAACTGATAAAGAAAGTATCCCCGAAATGAATGCTGATGTATTCTACATTTTCAATGAGGAAGACCCGGCTGTTGAGCAAACTTTCGAAGAATGGAAAAATCATCCACTTTGGGACAATCTCGATGCTGTGAAAAATGATCAAGTATATATGGTTGATGAGATTATCTGGAACATGGGTGGGGGAATAAAGGCTGCCAACCTAATGCTAGATGATATTTATGATAGGTTCGAATTGGAGTAATAGTTACAAACAGGAGAGGGGGGAGAATTTATTCTTACCCCTTTCTTTTTTAAAAATACATTTTTGATACTGCAATTCTAGTGAAATACGATTTTGAAACCTATTAATACAGGAGTAGATATCTTGTGAAACATAAGATTAGGATATCCAAACCTATATGAATTTCTAATTCGATATTTGTGTTGCCTCTGTTATAATATTAGCCGGAATCCTTTAATAGTCCCACAAAAACACGTTTGCTCGGGTATTTTAATACTAAGCCGTGAAACCCAAGTTATGAAAGAGGAAATATATGAAAAGTCTACTTTCCCGGAAATCATATAAAATTATAAGTATTATTTTTAGTTTCTTTTTATTTGTCTTTACCTTTCTATTAAGTATTACACTTGGTCAAACACCAATTCCATTAGATACTGTATTTGATGCTATCTTTAACTATGATGGGTCAATAACTGAACACATTATTATTACTACTTCACGACTTTCTAGAGCACTTATTGCTGCTGTGATTGGTTCTAGCCTTGCTATTGCAGGAGCATTGATGCAAGCATTAACAAAGAATCCGTTAGCAGCTCCTGATATTTTTGGGATTAATGCTGGAGCATTGTTTTTTATTGTTGTTTCTGTAACGTTCTTTTCTGTTAGTTCACTGGTACATTATATGTGGATTGCATTTTTAGGCGCAGGGATATCAGGTGGATTGGTTTATTTACTTGGATCACTAGGAAAAGACGGGTTATCACCAGTTAAAATTGTATTAGCTGGTGCAGCTATAACTGCTCTGTTTGTTTCGTTTACCCAGGGGTTACTTGTTATCGATGAGCAAGGTTTACAGAGCGTTTTATTTTGGTTAGCAGGATCTGTAGCGGGACGATCGATTGATATGCTTCTACCCGTTCTACCTTTCATAATTAGTGCGGGCATCGTTGCGTTATTTTTGGGAGGATCAATTAATATCCTGATGTCTGGTGAGGATGTCGCTAAAAGCTTAGGGCAAAAAACAGGTTTAATTAAGGCTGTTATGGGTATAATCATTATTTTTCTTGCTGGTGGTTCCGTTGCAGTTGCCGGATCGATTGGCTTTATCGGTTTGATCGTACCTCATATGGTTCGTGGATTGTTTGGTTCTGATTATAGATGGATAATTCCCTTTAGTGCATTATTTGGAGCTAGTTTATTGTTATTAGCTGATGTTGCGGCAAGGTTTGTTATTATGCCTCAAGAAATGCCGATTGGTGTAATGACAGCTCTACTCGGGACACCATTTTTCATTTATATTGCCCGTAGGGGGTTAAAAATCAATGACTAAGTTAAGTTCCATTAAAAACAAATCAAAATCAAATCAATTGAATAAAAAATCATTGGTCACCTTCCTTATTTTATTTTTGTTTTCATTACTTTTAATCTTATTGTGTTTATCGGTAGGTAGTAGCTTTATACATCCATTTAACGTAATTAACCATTTGATAGGAAGTGGAACCGGGGAATATGATTTTGTAATTAATACACTAAGACTACCAAGAGTCTCACTAGGCTTCATGGTTGGTGCGGCACTTGGGGTGTCGGGTTTAATATTGCAAGGAATTATTCGTAATCCCCTTGCCTCACCAGATATTATTGGGATAACTGGTGGTGCATCAGTGGGTGCGATTATATTTATTGTTAGTTTTATGGGAACAGTCAGTGTGCAGTGGTTACCTTTAGCAGCCTTGTTAGGTGCGGCAATTGTAGCTGTTTTCACCTATGCAATGTCTTGGAAGGATGGGGTAACCCCAATTCGTTTAGTACTGATTGGAATTGGGGTTGCAGCAGCAATGAACGCTCTAACAACCATGATGATTGTGCTTAGTGATACCTATTCAACAAGCACAGCTTATCTTTGGTTAACAGGGAGTTTATATGCTGCGAAATGGCAAGATGTCAACTCGATGTTACCATGGATTGTTATCTTTATCCCATTAACACTTTTATTTTCAAGAATTGTTAATGTTAAGCAATTAGGTGATGACATTGCTACAGCGCTTGGGGTGCGGGTACAATTATATCGAATGCTGTTGCTCTTTATTAGTGTAGCATTGGCAGGCTCAGCTGTTGCATATGCTGGTGGAATCGGTTTCGTTGGTCTAATCGCTCCACACATAGCTAGAATGATTGCCAATAGGTCGTTTGCAGTCCTAGTACCGATTACAGCATTAATCGGTGGGATCATTGTTGTTTTAGCTGATTTAGTTGCAAGAACTGCATTTTTACCACTTGATATTCCTGCCGGTGTATTCACATCCGGAATTGGCGCGCCATTTTTCATCTATTTACTTTATAAAAATAGAAATATGTAAAAGAGATAGGGCGTAAAATTAATTAATTTTGCTGGATCATAGCGAAACAATTAAAGGGTGTACTAGTAAATGTCTAATCAATTAACTACTAATGAAAAAAATTACTTAACTGATAATTTCCGTATTCTAGATAATGTTTCAACTGAAGAATTAGTGCCTTTAGAAAAACTAGTAGATGCTAGTTTCGTCGAACAGTATCTGATTGAGATGAAAAATATTTTAAATACAGACTATAATTTTGTTGCGGCATCTCAATTGATGAAGCGGATCGGTTTTGTAATGACAATACCGGCACTCTATACTATGACAATCTACAATAAAAAAGTTAATATGAGTTTAGCTAACTTGTCATTAGTTACGAAGTATAAGGACGGAATATGGGTCCCTCACTTATTTATTAACGACTTATCAGTAGAAGAGCAAAGTGATCATGATAGATTGATATGGAGACAGAGAACTGTCGAAGAACTATTTAAAAATCTATCACAATTAATTACATGTCTATCAGCTGTATCGAAAGTACCAAGGCCTATTCTTTGGGAGAACGTAGCTATTTATGTGTACTGGCTTTATGAGACTAAAATTAACGAAGAAACGGAAAATCAAAGTAATCTAGAGAGCGATTTTCATTATCTAATTCAGGATGCTCCAGGTCATCTTTTCGATGAATCTAGAAATCCACTTCAAATGTTTTACAGACCAAAAAAAGAAGACGAAGAAATAAGAGTCCGTCGTACTTGTTGTTTTTATTATGCATTACATGTGGATGGTACATGTTGTTCCACATGCCCGAAGAGTAAACAAGAACTAAAAAAATCCCCGATTTTTTAAGCGTTAAACAGGAGCTACTTTAGAGTTTTAAATTAACATCGATATTCTATCAAGGATTAATATGTAAGTTTAAAAACTAGTATAGTGCTTAACACTATACTAGTTTTTTGCTATCTAATTTCATAGTCTATGACCAAAGTTTATATTTCATCTACCTTCAAAATTATTTTTCCAATATTTTGGTTGCTTTCCATACGAGTGTGAGCTTTTTGAATATCCTGAAGTAAATACACTTGGTCAATTACTGGCTTTAACTTATTTTGTTCAAATAGAGGAAGGGCTCTTTGGGCGAAATCTCTTGTAAGATCAGCTTTATATTGATCAGTTCTTGGCGTGAGTAATGTACCCTTTAACTGAACTCTCTTAGCCATTAGTTCCATTAAATTGAACTTTTCTAGCTGTGATCCACCGAGCAGTCCGATTAAAATCCAGCGACCATCTATTTTTAAGCTAGCCAGATTTTTCTTATAATAGGAGGCGCCGATAAAATCAAGAATCAACTCGACTCCTTGGTTATCGGTAGCTTGTAAAACTTCCTCTTCAAAAGATTGTTTCTTATAGTTAATGCCCAAATCAGCGCCGAGTGATTGACAAAAATCAAGCTTCTTCTTCGATCCTGCTGTTGTGATTACTTTTGCGTCTACTAACTGCTTAGCTAATTGAATAGCGGCAGTTCCAACGCCACTTCCACCGGCGTGAATTAGTACGGTTTCATCTTTTTGTAACTCACCAAGCCAAAACAATGTCTGAAAAGCAGTTAAAAATACTTCTGGAATGGCTGCAGCCTCTTGAAATGACAGGTTGTCAGGAATTAACATTGCTCGATCAGCAGGCATTACCGCATACTCAGCGTAGCCCCCGCCATTTACTAGGCCCGTCACACGTGTGCCGGCTTCAATCGTTGTACCTGAACCTGACTCTTCTACGATCCCAGCAACTTCAATGCCTAGAATGGGATTGTTAAGATATCCAGATTGTCCCATGCGACTAATAATATCTGTTCTGTTAATCGCAGCAGCCTTTACTTTAATCAGTAATTCTCCTGATTTTATTTTAGGATCTGGTTGCTCACTCATTTGTAACTGTTCTACTCCACCTGGTTCTTTTACAGTTATAGCCTTCATATTCACCCTCGCTCCCTTACAATTTTTATCATCGAATGAATAAAGTTATCCTATAGAGATGCCTTATAGAATAACAAGATAATTTTGTCATAATTGAATCATAGTTAAAAGAAAAATGGAAGTCAATGGAACTTGGTTGTGAAATAACTTTATAGTATCTAAATAGAGAAAATATGTGCGTGGGTTGATTTGATGTATGCTTGAAGAAAATACTGGACTGAGGAAGCAATACAAAAAATGTGCTTTTTCAATTAGTAATTGGACTGGAGAAACTAGTAATAAGTTTTACTTCTATGCTATATCACTAAAGTCGTGTTAAAATAAACAAGTATATCTTAATAATGGAGGCAGAGAAATGGGCAAACGAGTATTTCTTTTTATATTAACAAACATCCTTGTTATGACAACAATTGTTATCGCTTGGACGCTAATAACAACTTATACGAATGTCAGTGGAACGTTTGAAAATAATGGTTCTACTTATTTAGGAATTAATTACGGGTCGCTGATGGTATTCAGTATTCTCGTAGGTTTCATAGGATCATTCTTCTCACTAGCAATATCACGTTGGGTTGCTAAGAAAATGATGAAGGTTAAGGTGTTAGATCCGGATGGTCAATTATCACCATATGAACGTGCAGTGGTTGAGAAAGTTCATCGCTTTTCACGTACAGCTGGTTTAATGCATATGCCAGAGGTTGGTATTTACCAATCTGGTGAGGTTAATGCATTTGCAACAGGCCCTTCAAAAAAACGATCGCTTGTTGCTGTTTCTGCAGGTTTATTAAATAACCTGGACGACGATGCTGTTGAAGGCGTTATTGCCCATGAAGTAGCACACGTAGCAAATGGTGATATGGTAACGATGACGTTATTACAAGGTATCGTCAACACGTTTGTTGTCTTTTTCTCAAGAATTGCTGCAATTATCGTTTCGCGTTTTGTTCGCTCTGAAATACAATGGATTGTCCGTTTTGCAGCGATTATTATTTTCCAAATTTTGTTTTCAATTCTGGGAAGTATTGTCGTTAGTGCATACTCCCGTCACAGAGAATATCACGCAGACCGCGGAGGCGGTGATTTAGCTGGACGTGATAAAATGGCTCATGCCCTTCGTTCTTTGAAAAACCATGTAGAGAGAGCAAAAGTCAATGACGGTACAGATGATTCTGCTATTCAAACAATGAAAATAAGTGGTAGAGGAACAATGAAACTCTTTTCATCTCACCCTGATTTAGACGATAGAATTGCACGTTTAGAACAAAGGTAAATGAAAGAAATAAAAAAGCAGCTTCTCTATAAAATAGGGTTAGCTGCTTTTGTTCTTTAATAATAGGAATAAGGTGGTTATTGATATTTTGTTACAATCTCCTGTAGCTTCAGTGCTAAACCTACTTTTCCATCAACTTTTAATTGTCCCTTCATAAAAGCCATTGTTGTATTGAGGTTATCGTTTATAAGTTTAGAAAAATTCTCATCAGAAAGATTCAAGATTACTTCTGCCTGGTCTGAACTACCTTCCAATACATTTACTTGGCCATCAATTATTATGATTTGCAAGGGGCCAGACTCTGCTAAATTCACTTGAAATACTCGGTTTTTCTCATCCTTGATGAATTCTGGATTGGCATTCATCTTCTCAACTAATGTCATTAATTCTGCTTTTACTGTCATTGTTTTAACCTCCACGTCTTACAAGCTAATAGCTATCTATATATATTTCCCTATTATTGCTACGAAGTCCTGCAATAAATAGTAAAATCCGATTGTTGTGATACAATCGTACTATTGGATTTAGCGAAAAAATTGCATAAGTACACTTCATGTAATCAATAAAATTACACAAAAAAGCCCTTGATTTTTAGAAGAGCCTTAAGGAGGGGTAAGGCATCCTGAATATAAAATTAAACCCAAAAATCATAAAACAAATGTGCGGTACAGTCTCTTTTAAAAAAGGTGAGTCATTTTTTCGTGCAAATAAAGTAACCATTGATCACTACAGTCAGGATCTATGCGCGGCCAAAGTTACAGGTACGGAAGATTTTCAAGTCACAATTGAACAGAAATCAAACGGAGGTTTCAGTAGCAAGTGTAGCTGTCCTTCGTTAGCTAGCTTTCAAAAAGATTGTCAGCATATTGCAGCTGTGTTACTGGCAATTTACCACTACGATATGTCTAAAAAAAATTCTGCTATTTCGGGTGAATATCAACTTGGTGCCACCAATAATCAGGGGTTATCTGATGGTTTATTGACACTTTTCAATCAACCGTCAACGCGGTCAAGTGGCCATCAACTCCATTTAGAAAACAGGCAGGTAATTGATGCTGTGTTTACGTGTAAACTTGTCCAGATCGGGAACGGACACAATTTGTTAGGAATAGAAGTTAAGATTGGACCTGCCGAAGTACCAAATATCCGCCAATTTCTAGAGCGATTGAAGGAAGGTATGCCATCTATTCTTTCTTCTTCCTTCACCTATGACCTAAATACTCATTGCTTTGTAACTGAATCGGATGCAGTGATTCAGCAGCTTATCCAAGTGAATTACGATGAAAAGACAAATATGGACAAAGTAACCGAATCACGAGCTACAATTAGTGACCGAATATTATTGATTCCACCGTCTTCATGGAAAATGCTTGTCCCTTTACTAAAAAGTGCGAAAGTGGTGAGGTTGGAGCATGATGGACAAACCTTTGACAGTCTTGAGTTAACGGAGGAAGGTCTTCCTTTGCAGTTTCATTTTTTGGAAACAAAAAGTCATGGATATCAATTGAAAATTGATGGATTGGATCGGATGGTTGTACTTGGTGACTATCAGTCTGTTTTATATGATGGAAAAATAGTTCGAATGCAGGCTCACAACAGTAAACGACTGGCCGAATTAAAACGAATGCTAGCTGGTCAGGCAACAAATCTAATCCCGATAGCTCCGGAACAAGTCGATTTATATCTTGAAAAAGTTGTTCCAGGATTAAAACAACTAGGTGACGTCAAAATAGCTCGTGGCCTGAACAAACGGTATGCCAAGACACCATTAGTTGCAAAGCTATACTTGGATCGAGTCAATAATCGTTTGCTTGCGGGATTGGAGTTTCACTATCAACATATTGTAATTAATCCACTAGAAAATCGGGAAGTCAAGTTAGATTCTTTAATCTTAAGAGATGTTGACAAAGAGGAAGAGATATTAAAGTTGATGGAGGATAGCTTGTTTGCTAAGACTGAAAGTGGCTATTTTTTACATAATGAAGAACTGGAGTATCAATTTTTGTACCATGTCGTTCCGAAGCTCAACAAGCTTGTTCAAATTTATACAACAACGGCAATAAGAAACCGAATTGTAAAAGAAAATGCACGTCCAAAAATTAGAGTGAGAGTCCAAAAGGAACGAACCAATTGGCTTGAATTTAAATTTGAAGTAGCTGGGATTCCAGAGGATCAAATCCGTGATCTACTTGAAGCATTAGAGGAAAAAAGGAAGTATTATCGGTTGCGAAATGGAGCGTTATTGTCGCTAGAAACCAGTGAGTTTGAAGAAGTTAATCAATTCCTCCATGCACTTCCAGTCCAGAATAAGGGTCTGGAAAATGGTCTTGACTTACCAATGGCCCAAAGTTTACAGCTTCTTGATTCGATTGAAGATACTGGTACATTGATGGTGGAGAAATCGTTCCGTCAGTTCTTGGAAAATATCCAGAATCCAGGTAGCAAGGAATTTGAGGTGCCAACAGAAGTTGCATCAATTTTACGAGACTATCAAAAACAAGGCTATTATTGGATGAAAACACTAGCAAGCTTCAGCTTTGGAGGTATTCTAGCTGATGATATGGGACTTGGAAAAACGCTGCAAAGCATCACGTTTATTTTGTCAGAACTTCCAGATATCAGGAAGAAAAAACTCCCGGTCTTGATTGTTTGCCCATCCTCTGTTACCTACAACTGGCTTAGTGAAATCTCGAAGTTCGCTCCTGTTTTGCAAGCTATCGTTCTTGACGGTAATCAAATACAAAGGTCAAGTTTGCAGAAGGATGTAACTGACATTGACATAGTGATTACCTCTTATCCGTTACTACGTAGTGATATTAATTGGTACGAAAAACAAACATTCCATACCGTATTTTTTGACGAGGCACAGGCATTTAAAAATCCAATCACACAAACGGCAAGAGCAGTAAAGAGAATTCAATCAGATCACCGCTTTGCGCTGACAGGTACACCAGTCGAGAATTCACTTGAAGAGCTGTGGTCAATTTTTCATGTTGTGTTTCCTGAATTGTTCCAAGGTTTGAAGGATTACAGTAACCTACCTAAAAAAACAATTGCTAGAAGGGTTCGTCCATTTTTGCTTCGTCGCTTAAAGCGAGACGTACTATTAGAGCTTCCGAGGAAAACGGAATCACAACAATCAACGGAATTACTTCCAGAACAAAAAAATCTGTACGCAGCCTATTTAGCTAAGCTTCGGCATGACACATGGAAGCACCTTGATAAGGAAACCCTCGGAAAAAACCGAATTAGAATCTTAGCAGGATTGACCAGATTACGGCAAATTTGCTGTCATCCGAGCTTATTCGTTGATGGTTATAAAGGAAGCTCAGCCAAATTTGAACAACTACTACAGATAATAGAGGAATCAAAGCTTTCCGGAAGAAGAGTATTGATTTTCTCCCAGTTTACGAAAATGCTCGACCTAATCGGAAGAGAATTAGCGGTTAAAGGCATTCCATTTTTCTACCTTGATGGACAAACGCCACCAGAAGAAAGAGTAGCAACATGCAACAGGTTTAATGTTGGGGAACGTGATTTGTTTCTGATATCGATGAAGGCTGGAGGTACAGGCCTTAACCTGACTGGAGCTGACACCGTTATTATGTACGATACTTGGTGGAATCCAGCTGTCGAGGAACAAGCAGCCGACCGTGCTTACCGGATTGGTCAGACAAATAAGGTAAAGGTTATCAAGCTTGTTGCCCGTGGTACAATCGAGGAAAAGATGAACGAACTGCAAGACAAAAAGAGGCATTTAATTGAAGAGATTATTGATTCAAAAGAGAAGAAGTCAGTATCTGTGCTTACCGAAGAAGACATTAGGGAAATACTGATGTTATAGGTGTAAAACGGGTGTATATGGCTAGACTCATTAACCAATAGATAGGATGAACAAGATGCAGAATGTGGTTCGTTTAAAAATAAAAGATAAGTTCGCAAATAAATTTAAATCTGGCTTTCCACACATATTTAAAGAAGCAATTTTGAATAGTGAAGCATTAACGGAAGAAGGAACAATTGTCGACTTAGTTGACGAGAAAAATAATTTTCTTGGTAGAGGATATTATGGCAGGCAAAATAAAGGCTTCGGCTGGGTTTTAACCCAAAAGGAACATCAATCATTTGATCAACAGTTTTTTGATAATAAACTGAGTACTGCGCTAGATCAGCGAGGGTTATTTTACCAAGACAAGTCTACTACAGCTTTTCGTGTCTTTAACGGTGAAGGAGACGGTATTGGTGGGTTGACGATTGAATATTATGATGGTTATTATGTGCTCAACTGGTATAGTCAGGGAATTTATCAGTTTAAGGAATTTGTTATCCAAGCACTGAAGAATTTAATTGAGTTCAAGGGTATTTATCAGAAAAAACGTTTCGATACCGGTGGTAAATACATTGAAGACGATGATTTTGTAGCTGGAGAACGAGGGGAATTTCCGATTACTGTTAAAGAAAATGGTGTCAACGTCGCTGTCTATTTGAATGAAGGTCCGATGACGGGAATATTTTTGGATCAAAGACAAGTAAGGAAGATAATTCGTGATAAGTATTCACAAGGGAAAACAGTGCTGAACACTTTCTCATATACTGGCGCATTTTCAGTGTTTGCGGCTCTAGGCGGCGCAAAGAAGACAACGAGCGTCGATTTAGCTAACCGAAGCTTACCAAAAACAATTGAGCAATTTCAAGTCAATAATATTGATGATAAACAGCAGGAAATAAGAGTGATGGATGTCTTTAATTACTTTAAATATGCGGTTAAAAATAAGCTTTCCTTTGACATGGTTATCCTTGATCCACCAAGCTTTGCGAGATCAAAAAAACATACATTTAGTGCGGCTAAAGATTACGTAAGTTTACTTAAAGAGACAATTGCTATTACAGACGATCAAGGCTTAATCGTTGCTTCGACAAATGCCAGTAGCTTTGGTATGGATAAGTTTAAAGGTTTTATTGACAAAGCCTTTAAAGCGACAAATAAAAAGTACAAGATAATTGAAACATTTACATTACCCGACGATTTCAAAACGATTAAACAGTATAAGGAAGGGGATTATCTTAAGGTAGTTTTTATTAGGAAGATAAAATAATTGTTAACTGAGTCCATTTCACAATTATAAAATCAAGCCACATCGTTGTATCCTGATGGCGGTAAAAAGGTATTATGGAATTGATTAAACAACAAATTTATATCAATAATCCCGTCAATAGAAGTTATTTTAACAGTACCTGAAAGCTTATCTTTTATCTCCATATACAAAAATCGTTTGCTGATAGCAAACGATTTTTGTTATGGTCTAGGAAATTATAAAATGGACTGCTGTGGATAATTAATTCATAAGCTTAGCCACGTCCAGCTCCGGCACCTACCACCTCGAGGTCTTAAGTCAATCCTCTCTGTGGCAAAAAACACCACGCCGAGGCTTGTCTTAAGCTTGTCGGTGGTGAGCTAGGCGCCTGCGCTTTTGTTCTAGGGTAAGAAAGTTATGGAAAATTTCCATTTTATTGAAGTAATATCTTAATTTTCCTATAGCTTATGGTACAATTTTAATAGGTTTGTGAATTTGAATTCAGGATTACATATAGTATCAATTTCATAATTACCTTATGCAGTAATTGTCATCCACATATAGTTTGGGAACAATTTATCACAACTATATGTGGATGACAATTGCAAAAAATCAGTATATAAAATTGGCTAATATAAGGAAACTTTTTACTCAGTTAAATCGTCTATTTATTATAAAGCTGTGGGGGGAAAAACATGAAAAGACAACTTGCAATTATCGGAATATTTGTTCTGCTTATTTTTACTATTTCTAATATTAGTTTTACTTACATAGCAAACGCTGAACAAGCTGACAGACTAGAGATAAAAGTAGATGCTGGATTAGATGGAAAAGCGAAGCGGCAGCATGGATATCCTGTTACCTTAACGATCACAAATAATAAAGAGGATTTTACTGGTGATCTAGTTATTACGATACCACGTGATTACGAATCGATTGGAAATAAAGTAATACCGATTGATATTGCAACTGGGACAACGAAAACAATTTCTTTTTCAGTACCAGCTATGGAAGGTTTGGATGTACTTAGGCAAGGACCTAATCAAACGGTTCAACAGTTTCATCTATATGAAGGTAGTTGGGAAAAGAGCAAGGAGCTATCGATTGACTCAAGCTTGGAATTAACACCAACATATATCCAGGATAATAAGTTGGTAATGGGTGTACTAACTGACCGACCGGATAGTTTGAATTATTTGAAATTGACGTCATTTATGGGAAATAGCCCAGAAGTCCTTGCGTTAGATGGCGATGATTTACCAGATGAGACGGAAGGGCTTGAATCTCTTGATTTACTAGTTATCAATGATTTTTCGATTGCTGAATTACCGGAAAAAAAACAAATGACAATTAAAAACTGGGTGAGTGAAGGTGGATCGCTTGTTACAGGGAGTGAGCCGGGTCTCAAGCAACAGTTTGGTAGTCTTTCCGACATGTTACCATTAACGATTACGGGCAAAGAAACTGTCCAAGAAATTCAAGGTTTTAACACACTATATCAGGAACCACTAAAGGCAAGTAATTTGGAACTTTTTACTGGCGAAACTGATCAAACGGGAGCTATCTTGTATCAAGAAGATAAGACCCCTTTAGTTGTTGAAAAAGAGTTTGGTAATGGTCTCGTTACCCAATTTACATATGATTTAGGTTTTCCGACGCTTGCAGATTGGCAGGGTAATGAACCTTTATGGCAAAGCCTTGGTAGCGACGTAGGAAATATTAATCCAAAAATGAATAATTTTAATACCCGTGTGGGGCCTGGACTTGCAAACAGCTCAAGGGCTTTTGAAACCTTAGCAAGTTTCAAGATTTCAACACTTTCCTTATTATTTGTAGTGTATCTACTGTTAATTCTGCCGATTCTTTACATTGTTTTAAAAAGAATAGATAAACGAGAGTGGGCATGGATAATCATTCCCGCACTCGCAATTGTATCAAGTATTGGATTATATACCGTAGGAGCGAAAGATCGAATTGGTAATTTGAAAACGAATACAGTATCTGTCATTTCAGTTAATGAACAGGGTGTCGGTAGTGGCGATGGAGCGATTTCACTGTTATCGAAAGGATCTGGAACATATACGTTATCTACAGATAGTGAGCTCAGTCCATTTCCGGCCGTTGAACAATATCGAGGTGGAGCTCAATCTTTTTCTACTTTACCAGTCGTGGATTTTGAAGGTGACAAGGCAAATGTACATTTTCAAAATGTGGAATTTTGGTCTCCACGGAGTGTGTCAATTGATTACCCAACAGGGGATTATGGTCAGTTTCAATCAGATTTAGTGCTAGCAAACGATACGATTACAGGTCAAATTATCAACAGTTTTCCTTATGATTTAGCCGATGTCTATCTGATTAGCGGACAAACTTCTAAAGCAATTGGAGAATTAGCTGCTGGACAGTCTAAACAAGTTAGTTTTGATGTTACTAATCAATCCTTTTTTCAACAACCAACAGAGCAAGTAGCCTATCAATTATTTGGTCAGCAAGGTCCAATGGGGCAACGAAGCGATCAACAAGTAAAGGCTGAATTACTCTCTGTGGCGATTAGAACCCAGATGGAAAATAAAGTTGATACACCTATATTAATCGGTTTTACCGATGAATCTCTATATCCGGTAACTGTAAATGGGGATGAAACCGTTGAAGATAATCTTCAATTGTTTACTCAGCCGATTTCAGTTCAATTACCCGAAGGAGAGAGTGTACCTCTTTCATCAGAGATAAATAGGCCTGAACTGTCGATTATTGAAGGTCAGATTTATCACAATGCGATTGGACAGGGGGAATCATTCTTTGACGCAGGACCTGGTTCCTACTTATTGACATATGCTCTACCTAAGTCTTTCAGTGAAAAATCCTTTCAGCTTGAGCAATTAGGTATAAGAATCCAAGAACGTATCGGTGGTACGACTTATTCTCTTTATAATAGTCAAACAGATACGTATGAATCAATTGAACAAAATCATGCTGTCTATGATGAAGATGTTGATAGTAACTATCTAAAAGATAACACGATCCAAATCCGTGTTAGCACAAGTTCAGAAGGCATGATTAATGCTCCAACTGTTACCGTTGAAGGAGTGACAAACCCATGATTGAGATAATAAACTTAACGAAGCGGTATGGTTCATTTACCGCACTTGAAAATCTTAATTTAACGATTGATAAAGGTACTGTGTTTGGATTTGTTGGTCCTAATGGAGCTGGTAAATCAACGACATTTTCCATTTTAGCAACGCTTTTAGCTCCAACTAAAGGAACGGCATATGTAAATGGCTTTGATGTGACCAAAAATCCAAAACAAGTTCGTAAGCATATTGGATATGTACCTGACTTTTTTGGTGTCTATGATCAATTTAAGGTACATGAATATTTGGATTTTTATGGGGCCAGTTATTCGATTCCAACTAGCGAAAGAAAAACAATTATTCCGCAATTATTGGAGCTTGTAAATTTAACTGAAAAAACAGATGCCTACGTAGATTTATTATCAAGAGGGATGAAACAGCGACTCTGTCTAGCAAGGGCTTTAATCCATGATCCAGAGGTATTAATATTAGATGAACCTGCATCAGGACTCGATCCTCGTGCAAGAGTTGAAATGAGAGGGATCTTGCGCGAGCTTAAAAATATGGATAAGACAATCATTATCTCATCACATATTCTCCCAGAGCTATCGGAAATCTGTGATGAACTTGGAGTTATTGAAAACGGAAAGTTGATTGCAAATGGCAATGTTAATCAAATTGAACACCAGCTACAAGCACAAAAAATATTAATGGTAACAGTAAAAGAAAATATAGAACAAGCAATAGCATTCTTCGAAGACGATTCAAACGTGCTTGAGATTGATCAAGATCAGCAAAATCAACAACTTTTAAAGTTATCTTATCAAGGATCCGATGATCAGCAAGTAGAATTATTGAAAAAAGCAATTGGGGTAGGAATACCTATTTTAACACTTGGACAAAAACAAACCAATTTGGAAGATATCTTTATGGAAATTACTAAGGGGGACGAGTAAATGGACCGGTTACAAGCATTATTCATTAACCCTGTCTTAAATAAAGAAATTAAATTAAGGTTTCGGTCATTCAAGAACTTCTTAGGAATCTTCTTATTCTTAGCTGTTTGTGGAGCAGTTTGTCTGGCTTTTATTTACATTGAAACACAATTTACTCATGACGGTTTCACATCGTCGGATAGTAAAAATTTATTCATGCTTCTATCGATGGGTCAACTTGGCTTAATTGTATTTATCACCCCTGGACTTACAGCAGGTACAATTAGTGGTGAAAGGGAAAAACAGACCTTAAATATCATGCTTACGACACAACAGTCATCAACATCGATTATCTTAAGTAAACTATTTTCATCGGTACTGTTTTTGATTTTAATGTTAATTGCATCTTTACCGTTATACAGTATTGTTTTCTTATATGGTGGTGTTTCACCCCAAATGGTATTTGTTACGTTTGGTTACCAATTGTTAACGATGCTAACAATCGGAAGTTTAGGAGTAATGTTTTCTACAATTAGTAGGAAAACAATGGTATCTACCATTACCACTTATGGCATGATGTTATTTCTAGTTGTCGGCACAGTTATTTTATTTTTTATCACGGTTCGATTAATTATTGGATTCCAACAAGGGTCAACGGGAGTAAGTCAATCATCTAATATTTTCCCATATTTAATTCTGATACTCAATCCGGCAGTTGCAATGTTCGCGTCATTTGATTCGAACATGTTCATGTACGAATTTCAACAACTTGGAATTGATTGGCCTCTTTGGAAGGGGTTCACATTAGGTTACATTGCGATTACTATGTTTAGTTTATTAATAGCAATAAACCGACTAAGACCTAGAATGCGTGCTAAGACAAAGATAAAGAAGAAGGGTTAACAGATGGAACAACTCGATCAGTTTTTTCGATTATTAAATGAAGTGAAAAGAAAACTGTGGTTACAAGAAGCATGTCGCCTATTCTATCGTGCTCTTTTGACTTGTGTGACGATCACTCTTGCTTGGATTGGTGTTAGTCGATTAGTAGTCATTCTTTATTTAGACACGAAAATCGTGTTAACGGTTGGACTTGTGATTGTTGGTTTTGTTAGTTACTTTATTATCAAAAAACCAAACCATATAACTGCTGCACAAAAATTTGATCAACAGGGGTTAGATGACCGGGTCATGACTGCTATTCATTTTAAAAATGAGACGTCGGATATTGCCAATCTGCAACGAAAAGATACACTCACTAAAATGAAGCAAGTTTTACCTCAGGTTAAGCAAGAAAAATCTGGTTGGTTCCAGTGGAAGAAGCTGGCTATTTCAATTGGTCTGATACTACTTTCTTCCCTCAGTGTAATTTTTCCAAATGATCTGGTTGAGTTAGCCAAGGAAAAAGAAATAGAGCAAAAAATTGTAAAAGAAAACAAAGAGCTTATTGAACAACTTACCGAAAAGCATAAAGAAAAAGTAGGCACAGAAGCAGATGAAAAACTAGAACAGCTACTTGAAGAGGTTAACAAAGAAAAAAAGGCAGAAGAAATGAAAGAAGACCTAATGCGAGCAGAAAAGCAATTAAACGAACTTAAAGAACAAGCTGAAGATAGCCAAAATCAATTAAATGATTTAGCAAAAAAAATGCAGGAAAAAGGTTTGAACAGTTTAGCTGAGGCAGTCGAGCAAAGGGATCCACTGCAAATAGAAAGTAAAATGAATGCGCTTAAAGAAAAATTAGATAATCTAACCGAAGAGCAATTACAATCATTACAGGAACAATTGCAATCTGCAGCAAATCAGATGGGGTTGGATAGTAAAACTTTAGCAGAAGGAGAATTATCAAAGGAACAACTCGAACAATTATTGTCTCAGATGGAAAATCAGATTAATGACCTGGCGGAGTCTGCTAAGAATGGTTCAGAGCTCGCGGGCGCGCAGAATGATTTACAGCAGCTAGCTCAGGGTCTGAATCAGCAAATGACGACTGCTGGACTCGGCGCACCAAGTTCTCTCGCATTTGCTGGTGAAACAACACCATCAGAGGGAACGGCGACAAATGGTGAGCAATCAGGTGAAAGTGGCCAACAAGGCCAGTCGGGAGCGGGTTCTAAGTCAGGTACAGGAAGTGGCTCTGGTACCGGAAGCGGCTCAGGTACTGGGAGCGGTTCTGGCTCCGGTAGTGGCTCCGGGTCTGGATCTGGCAGTGGAGGGTCTGGAACAGGAACTGGTTCAGGTAGCGGTGGCAATGGAGCTAGTCTCGGTGCTGGTAATCATAATCTCACAGTTCCTAAAAAGCTAAACGGTCCAGATAATCAAGAAATAGATAAAGGAGAATTAGGAACGGGTCCAAGCGAGCAACAAATGGATCCGAATGCACCGATTCTTCCAGGGGAAGTTCGTTCTTACGATGAAGTTTATCAACAATATGAAAAAAGTTATCGGCAGGCAATCGAACGCAACAATTATCCTGATCACTTGCAAGAAATTATAAAGGGTTACTTTTCTAATATAAATCCAAACGAGGAGGCGAATTAGCTTGGAAGCATTAAATGAACAGGAATTGATAGAAATCAAGGAACGAATCGAGCTTGTCAAAACAGAGATTAGTCGCTTCATCGTTGGGCAAAATGATGTAATTGAGCAGCTATTGTGGGGGATATTCGCGGGCGGACACGTTTTATTAGAAGGTCTTCCTGGTCTGGGTAAAACAATGCTGGTTCGAAAAATTTCTGAAGTGATGGACTTGCAGTTCTCACGCGTACAATTTACACCAGATTTAATGCCAACAGATATTACCGGAACAAATATGATTCAACCAAATGAACAAGGAGGGCAATCATTTGTGTTTCATCAAGGCCCTCTTTTTTCAAATATTGTCCTAGCGGATGAAATTAATCGTGCTACACCGAAGACCCAAAGTGCGTTGCTTGAGGCAATGGGGGAACGACAAGTTACAGTGATGGGAGAGAGGCGTACCTTGCCGAAACCATTTTTTGTTCTTGCAACCCAAAACCCAATTGAACTCGAGGGGACTTATCCATTGCCAGAAGCGCAGATGGACCGATTTATCATGAAGATTGATGTCTCCTACCCAACGCGTGAGGAATTAAAGGAAATCGCAATCAGGACCACAGGCTCACATATTCAAGACTTAAAAAATATTGTTGATGCTTCCTTCGTAGTTCATGTTCAACAAATTGCTAAGCACCTGCTAGTGGCAGATAAAGTCTTAGACTTTGCAGTAAATGTCACGATGGCAACACATCCAACTGATGAAAATGCGACAGATGATGTAAAGAATTATGTCCACTATGGTTCTGGACCAAGAGGGCTGCAGAGTTTAATTTCAATTGCTAAGGTTCGCGCATTATTTGATGGACGTTATAATGTGTCAATCGGTGATATTAAAAAGGTATCCTATTCGGTGCTTCGGCATCGTCTTTTCTTAAATTTCGAAGGGGAAGCAGCAGAGATCTCGAAGGATCAACTAATTAAAAAATTGCTTGTGTCAGTAGAAGAAAGGTCGTGAGCTAATTAATTATGCTGCTATCACCAGTTCTATCTAAGCGACTCACTAATTTCAAACTTGTTTCAAAAAGAATTGTTAGAGGTGGTCATAAGGGCGAAAGGCGATCACAAAGACTTGGCTCGTCATTAGAGTTTTCTGATTACCGTTTGTATAGCCCAGGTGACGACCTTAGACAAATTGACTGGAATACATATGCAAGAACAAAGAAGTATTATATTAAACGTTTTTTAGATGAACAGGAACTTTCTGTTTCGGTCTATTTGGACAGTACCAAGTCAATGGGAGTGACGAGTGTTAAGTGGAATCGAGCGAAGCAACTAGCTGGAGCCTTTAGCTTTCTAGCATTAGCTAATTCGGACCGATTGAGCTTTATACCAGTTGCGTCTTCTTCTCGTTCTTATCCATATACAAAGGGGATGGCAATGACGAATAAAGTTATGGATTTTATTGAACAAGCTTCCTTAACAAATGGAAAAGAACGATTCGGTCAGCAATTAATTAAGGTTGCAAACCAAGGTAGGCAAGGAAGTCTTAATATATTAATTAGCGATTTTTTGGATGATCCAGAGGATTTGTTTATGGCGATTAAAAAAATGCAGGCGAAACATCAGCAAGTATTGCTTATTCAAGTCGTTTTACCAGAGGAAGTTGATCCCGACTATTTAGGTGATTTACAGCTTGTTGATATTGAATCGGCTAAATTTCGCGAGGTATCGATGTCAAAAAAAGTGATCGAAAACTACAAGCATTTATTTGAAAATCATACAACTAAGATGAAGTCGTTTTGCAGGAAGCGAGGAATGGACATGATCATTTGTCCTACTTCTAATAGTTTGGAAGAAACAATATTTTCTTTGATCATACGTAAGGGATGGATTGGGAGGTGAAGGTATGGGGTTTCTAGCACCTATTTCTTTTTTGTTTTTTGGCGCCATACCAATTCTATTATTATTCTATTTTTTCAAGAAACAATATGATAGACAAACAATTTCCTCTATTTATCTATGGGAAGGTACCCTAAGGGAATGGGAGTCAGACCGTTGGTGGCATAAATTACAAAGAAATTTACTATTACTTCTCCAATTACTAATCTTATTGTTGCTAATTCTCGCATTAGCTAGGCCATTCTTTGTCGGTGAAGAGGTAAATGGAGATCATTTGGTCATTGTTATCGACTCATCGGCGACAATGACTGCAGAAGAAAACGGAACGACAAGATTCACTAAAGCGAAACAACAAGCAGTCCAATTAATTGATCAATTAGGTAATGGGCATAAGGTTAGTGTTATCCATGCACAAGAGGCCCCTGTGTTACTAGCTACCAATCAGACAAATCATAGTGAAGTTATAGAACAGATAAAAGAATTGCAAATCTCTTATCAGCATCAAAATGTAACCGATAGTATCAGATTGGCACAATCCTTGATTCAACACGAACAAGGTGAGATTCATATTTTTACAGATGATTTAGATGAAGAAAGTGTAACAGCACTGAATATTTCAATTCCGGTCGTTGTCCGAAACATGTCAGCATCAAAAGAAAATATATCTATCCAAACGTTTGGTGTTAAAAGGTCTGAAAACCTAGTACAAGCGATTGTAACAGTGAAAAATGAATCATCTGATGCTATCGATATTGTGTTATCGATAAGTAATGATGAAAATGAACTGGAGCAGGTAACAGAAGGTGTAGCGGCCAACGAACAAAAAACGATTAATGTTAAAAATTTACCTATCCATGATTATTATCAGGTGAAGCTAGTAGGTGACGATGCCTATAATTTAGATAATGTCATGCATGCCTTGTTGCCAAAACAAGAGGCACCGTCTATTTATTTAGCAGGTGATGTAAATCCCTTTATCGAAAAGGCAATTTTGTCAGCTGGCATAAAGGTGACAACTGTTCCAACAGATGATAGTGGAAACTATTCTTTTCCTGAGGAGGAAGAAGCAGTCTATCTATTATCAGGCGTTGAAAACAAGCATTGGCCACCCGGCGCTAAACTAATTATCTCCCCCTCTAGCGGAGGCCCCTTTCAAGTCGGGGAGAAAGTCCAATTAAACTATCCATTAAAAGAGGCGAGTGATCATCCGGTTTTAGCGTTTTCGGATTTTGAGAATGTTTATTTAGAACAGGCCTATCAAGTTGATAATTGGCAAGGACTACAGCCACTTGTAAAGAGTGAGGACCAGATTATTATTGCAAAAGGGATGTTCGAAAATGATCCAATGATTCTGCTTGCTTTTGATCTATTTGATTCAGACTGGCCACTTCAACCAGGATTTCCAATATTACTAGTCAATAGTATTGCAGATTTAGCTGGAGACGGGGAGTCACTGGGATATTATCACCCACTTGAAACGGCAACAATTCAATTATCAACAATGACAGAGGGAGCGGTTATAGAAGAGTTAAACGGTGATGATCTAAAAGATATTCATTTAAGTGAATCAGATTTAACTGTACCAAGGCACCCAGGAATCTATCAACTACATGAGAAATCAGCGAATGGATCGTCGTTTCGCTATCTAGTTGTTCAGTTAGATAACGTGGAACGAACAGCTACATCTATCAATTCTTTTTCAGTGGATGTAGAAGGACAAGAAGAGAGTGGTACACAACTAGCTAAAAAAGAAGTATGGCGTATCTTTGCAAGTCTAGCATTATTACTATTGTTTCTTGAATGGGAGGTGTATCGACGTGGCATTTCAAGTCGATAATCCCTTATGGCTAGTTGCGTTAATTCCAATGGTTGTCGTTCTTTTTTTATACTGGAGAGCTAATACCTTGTTAGCTGGTGGCAGAAAAATAGTGCTGATTTTTATTCGGACAATTATTTTCACTTTGATCATTGTAGCTTTGGCAGGTGTGCAAATACTTTGGCCAATCAAAGATATGGCTACTACTTTTGTTGTTGACCGCTCCCATAGCATGGTTGAACATGAACAAACCGCACTCGAACAAATAAATGTTGCGATCAATGATAAAGGACCAAAAGACCAAGCAGGTGTTGTGTCTACAGGACAAGAAGCAGTAGTCGAAAGTCCATTATCTGATCAAAACGATGGTATTCAGTCGTTTCAAACCGAAGTAAACCATTCCTATACGAACCTTGCTTCTGGGCTACAGCTGGCTGGAGGATTATTTTCAGCAGATGACAAAGGCCGAGTGGTGTTAATGACAGATGGCAATGAAAACATTGGTGATGCCATCAGGCAAGCTAGTTATTTAAAAAGACAAGGCTATCTGGTTGATGTTGCTCCATTTTCACCGGTGTACAAGGATGATGTTGCACTCTCCACTTTTGATGTACCAGAAACTATTTATTTAGGTGAACAAGCAAACCTTTCGATGACAGTAGACAGTAGTATCGATACAACCAGCCAGGTTCGAATTATGCAGGATGGAGAAACGATTATCGATCAAACGATTGCTATTAATAAAGGGTCGAATCTATTTGCTTTTAACCATTTAGTTTCTACTGATGGATTTCATACGTTTAAGGCAGAAATCGTTAGCGAACAAGACCAAGTGATTGAAAATAATCAGTTATCTGCATTTGCTGAGACGAAAGGTCTACCACACGTTTTAATTGTTGAAGGAGAAAATGGTGAAGCAGCCAACTTAGAAGAATCACTAAATGCTTCTTTGGTTCAGATAAATACGATAGCACCTCAATTATTGCCTGGGCAATTAAGCAGTTACTTAAAGTATGATTCGATTGTTTTTAGTAACGTGTCGGCACATATGTTGACAGGACAGCAAATGGAATTAATAGAAAAAGCGGTAAAGGATTTTGGTGTTGGTTTTATCATGACAGGTGGAGATCAATCGTTTGGTGTTGGTGGTTATTTTAAAACACCAATAGAACAGTTGTTACCAGTTGATATGGATATAAAAGGTAAAAAGGAACTGCCTTCACTCGGGTTATCGATCGTTCTTGATAAATCGGGTAGCATGATGGGAAGTAAAATTGAACTTGCCCGTGAGGCGGCAGCGAGATCAATTGAGCTACTTAGAGAAAAAGATAACCTTGGGGTAATTGCCTTTGATTCTACTCCTTGGCAGGTGGTTGAACTCGGCCCAATTAATGACAAGGAAGCAGTATTATCTAAAATTCGTTCGATAACAGCTAGTGGCGGAACGGATATATTTACACCAACAAGAAATGCTTATGCCCAAATGGAGCCGTTAGAGTTAAAGCGTAAGCATATCATTTTGTTAACAGATGGTCAGTCAGCGACAACAATCAATTATCGACAAATGATTGAAGAAGCGCGAGAGAATGGGATAACTTTATCAACAGTAGCGATTGGAATTGAATCTGATGGTCCACTGTTAGAAGAAATGGCTGAGTTAGGTGGTGGCCGTTTCTACCAAGTGCAAAACGACTCCACTATCCCAACGATTTTATCTAGAGAAACGGCATTAATAACTAGAACGTATATTGAGGATGATTCGTTTTTTCCAAACATTGTTAGTGATCAGTGGGGAAGCCATTTTGACAGTGGTGTTCCAGAGATGAATGCATATATTGCAACAAATCCTAAAGGGCGGGCACAACAAGTATTAACAAGTGAAAAAGATGATCCCGTACTTGCTCGTTGGCAATATGGTCTAGGAAAAACAGTTGCATGGACATCTGATTTGTCTGGTGAATGGTCTGGTAACTTTCCGAAGTGGACAAATTGGTCACCACTGTGGAATGACATTGTCACCTGGACTTTTCCACAGTATCAAAAGAAAACGTATGAAATAGCTAAGCAAATAGAGGGAAACAACGTCACACTTGACGTAACTGCAGCAGATTATCAATCATCGAGTTTAAACGCAAGTCTTGTAAGTGAAAAAGGGGAAGAAGTCAATCTCCATTTACAACCAAAAGCTCCAGGTGAGTATCAAGGTTCGTTTGAAGCAAATGAACCCGGTGTTTACTTTTTGCAAATTACAGAACAACAAAATGAAGAAGTAATCAGCTCATTCAAGACAGGAATCGTTGTTCCATATTCACAGGAATTTGCATTTGTACCTGCTAATCATCAACTGATTGAAGAGATAGCAACAGCTGGTGGTGGAGAGGTAATTGACAACTTGGATGAAGTGTTCAATACGGAGGCAATGCCACCACGGTATGATATAAAAGATTTGTTTTATCTACTATTATCATTGGCACTGCTTTTATTTCTAATCGATGTTGCGGTGAGAAGGTTCCGAATTAGTTTTGCTTTTGTTAATAAAGTAAGCTCGAGTTTTAAAAGTAGTCAGGCAAAAGTAAGTGAAGCTACTGAAAAAAGGTCCAGACAAATTAAACAATTGAAGCAGACAGCGACGAAAAAACCTAGTGTGCAAACAAAAGAGACGAAACCTGCTATTAAAAAACAACCAAACAAAGAGGAGACTCCGTTGTTACAGAAAAATAAAACGGTTAGAAGCGACAGGCCTAGTCAGACTAATAGGACTGAGACTAGAGAAGAACGAATAGCGCGCTTACTGAATGCGAAAAAACGAGGACCAAAATCATAATCTGATTTGGTATCTCAATTACCAGAACATAAGCGAAAGTTGCCAGAGCTGACGTGGCACAATCCTATCAATAGTTATACAAATGACAACACTTTATAGTTTCCTGATTACTAAAGTTTATCGAATGTTAACATTTGATAGACTTTAGTTTCTATCGAGTATTTTTGATTGAAATCCTACTGAATGGTATATTACTTTATGATAGAATTAGTAAAGAATTGCTGTAAATTGTAGAATTTAATTAACAAGTTTTATTCAAAGTTACTATACAAAATCATGTACAGTATCTGTGTAGAATAGTTAATAGATAAAAAGGGGTATTTATGAATTATGTCGGAAGGATAAGTACAACAGTATCGACTTTAATAATATCGATATGGCTTTTAGAGTTAGCTTATACTGAAGCCAGTTTAACATACTTTTATACTGGTCTTTTTATTGCTATCGTTGCAATCGGTATTTCTTGGACGTTTGGAGGTCAATATGATAAGGCTAAGTTTTATTATAAACAATCCTTAAATAATAAAGAAGATCTACAGCAAATCTTTGATAGCGTCGATGCTACCATTTGGTCAAACGATTTAATAAATCAAAAAATATACGTTTCAAAGGGTATTGAAAAAATGGTTGGATATGCTGTTGAACAATTTTTCGATGATTATTCACTTTGGCTGAAAATTATCCATCCAGATGATACTCAAAAAGGAAATGATTTTTATAAGCGCATTTTATCGGGCGATTCTGATAGCGTTGAATTACGTTTTGTTAATAAAAAGGGCGAGTTATTTTGGGTCCAGATGTCAGGAAACCCTATATTCGGTAAAGATTATAAAGAAGTTGTTAAATTAAACGGTGTTGTTGTAGATATTTCTAAAAGGAAAAAGGCAGAACTCATGTTACAAGAAAGTGAAAGCCGTTATCGTAATGTAGTGGAAGTATCACCGAATATGATCTTTATTTATCAGCATGATGAATTTGTCTATGTAAACCCTGCCACAACAAAACTTTTGGGTTTAAATGTTTCGGAGTTAATGGGTAAATCAGCATTTGAATTTATTCATTCTTCATCTTTAGAAAAGGTAATTCGTCGCAATCGAGAAATTTATGAAAATGAAAATGCAACCGAAGATACAGAATATACCGGAGATACAGCGTATAAGATTGTTAGACCTGATGGTGAATCTATTTATCTAGAAATGACAGGTAGAAAAATAATTCATGATGGTGAACCAGCGATTCTAGTCGTAGCTAGCGATGTAACTGCCAAGAAAGAATATCAAAAGAAGATTAACTATATGGCTTATCATGACGCACTTACAGGTTTACCCAATCGTCATATGTATAATGAGAACTTGAAAAGGGCTATGGCACGTAGCAGCAAGAATAATCAACAATTAGCGGTTATGTTGATTGACTTAGATCGATTTAAATTCATTAATGATTTGATGGGGCATGCAGCTGGTGATGACTTACTAAAACAAGTAGCAGCTAGACTACTTGCAAGTGTTCGAAAAGGAGATTTGGTATCACGTCAAGGCGGTGATGAATTTGCTGTTTTATTGGAAGATATTGACGAATTAATTGTTCGTGAAATTTCAGATCGAATTATTGAGACTTTCTCAACATCATTTCTGATAGAAAATAAGGAATTTCATACCTCTCCTAGTATAGGAATTAGCTTATTCCCAATCGATGGACAAGACATAGAGACGATGAACTCAAAAGCCGACATGGCTATGTATTTAGCTAAAAAACGAGGGAAGAACAACTACCAATTTTTCAGTCACGAAGGAGATATACTTGATCGGAAAATTAAATTGGAGCATGATATACTACACGGAATAAAAAATAATCAGTTTTACCTTGAGTACCAGCCAAAACTAGAATTGAAAACAGAGAGAATTTATGCGGTGGAAGCTTTAGTACGTTGGAAACATCCTGAACTGGGAATAATCTCTCCTACTGAATTTATACCGATTGTGGAAGAAAGTGGTCTAATTGTTTCTTTAGGGAAATGGATCCTTAATGAAGCATGTAAACAAAATAAACGATGGCAGGAATCAGGCATTCAAATAAAAGTAGCCGTCAATATCTCTGCTATACAATTTGAAGATAGAGACTTTGTTCAAATTGTAAATCAAGCCCTATCTAAATATCAATTATCACCTGAATATCTAGGACTAGAAATAACAGAAAGTGTTATGCAAAACATCAACCAATCCTCTGTTATCATTGATGAGTTGAATCTACTAGGAGTAAAGATATCAATTGATGACTTTGGTATCGGTTATTCATCATTAAGTGTTTTAAGCAAGCTCCCTATTGATTTTGTCAAAATTGATAAATCCTTTGTCAATGACATTATTAGCAATGCAAATACTGCATCTTTGGTTAAAACAATGCTCGAGATGGGTGAAAGCCTTCGATTTGAATTGATTGCCGAAGGAATAGAGGAAAAGCAACAAGCTGATTTTTTAATTAACATTGGTTGTCAGTTTGGCCAGGGATATTATTATAGTCCACCCCTTCCGCCAAATGAATTAGAAAAGTTAGTAAACAATAATCGGTTATAAAAATAGTTTCTACCAACGATTGCCTTGAAGTGGCAGTCGTTATGTTTAAGTAAGGTAAGTCAATTTCATATTACTAATTTTTGAAAGTTATCATTCACATATAGTTGGGTACATGGTTCCCGAACTATATGTGGATGACAATTTTTTTGGACAAGGTAATTATGAAGTCAAGGTAAGTTGAAATAGAAATGTTGAATTTAGACTTGGCTAAATATCTTATTTTAGTACTGAATTATTATTCAGCTCATTATGATACCGTTTTATTAGTTTGTGATAGGCTTGATTATTTCCGGTAGTTTCGGCGATATTATTAAGTGCTTTATAATATCTTTTTCTATCCAAATCATGCATATATTCATATTCGAATCCACTGGCCACATATTCTACAAAGTCCCAAACTGGCTGGTGATCCCGGCTATGTATTCCTTGTGCTATCGCATCCAGAACTTTTAAGAGTTCAACAGTAACGATTACATTATCTCTTGCATAGTGCCGAATAGAAGCAAATCCAATATACAAATAATCTTCAAACGTATAGTTTTGTATAATAAGTCGTAGATTATAACTTTCATCTGTTAAATATGGTGTGAATTTTACCTTTTTAGATATATTTATAAGTAAGTCACCAATTTCATAAAGTGTCCCAGAAGCAGTTTTAGGATCATGATTTCCCAATGATCGAATGGTAATCTCAACGAATTTATTTATACTAAATTCAATGTCTTGAATTTCTGTTTGACTTTTTCCAATGTGAAGCATATCTTTATATTTATTTTCATCAATCGCAATGTTATTATTTTTCCAGTAAGTTATTAGAGGTGTTGAGCCAAAAACAAAATTTCCGACCTTGTACTCTAATTTAATAATGAGATCATCTTCTAATGCCTCTTCCATCAATTTATCAAAATTAATCGTTTGTAAATAACCAGAATTATTACTCATAACTTGATGGCCCTGATTTTCTGGAACTTGGTTTTTGACTGATTCCTCGTTTTCTACTTTGTAAGGATCTAGTTCAGTAAGCATTGACTTTTCGATGATTCTTATTGATTCCCATTTCATATCACCTGTCATATGTGCGACTTGAAGCCATGTAACAATATGATTGATGAATATGGCGAATGAAGCAAGCGATAAAGCTGCAAGTAAAGTAGCAGTTGTAGGAATAAAAAAATAGGATAAGGTTTCTTCGTTGTTTAGAAATAACAAGCATAGTAGTACATAAATAAAGCTTCCATTAAAAATACTTAATGTGCGCTGTGTAACCTTGGTCATCATGAAATTTTTCAGTATTCTTGGTGAATATTGACCCGAAAAAGTAGTTAAGGCTGTCAAGACTCCATAAAAGGTAAAGGAAGTTAAAGACAATAGTCCTCCTGTAAGTGTACTTAAAATGGTTTTTGTTAATTGGTAATCTGATGTGAATACAGGTAATATTTCGCTGCCAAGTTCCATTTTTAAGTCTGCCCATATTGTTACAAAAAATAAAAGAAAAGATGATAATGCATAAAGAGTGGGTCTTACTAAAATGTTTGAATAAATTAGATGTGTTCTTTCTCTTTTTGACATATTCTTAAATTTTTTAATCGTTGAAGGAAATCTCTTTATAGTGTTCATTCAATCACATCCTATCTTAAGTTTTCTGTGTCCTTCCATTCCCTCATTTTCAAATTATCTAACATCTAGTACTAAATAGCGTATTTACTAGTTATTTGTGGCTAACTTGTGTGATTAGCTGTGCAGAGTTATTTGATTCTTACTAAATTTTCGTAATGAAATATAAGTGTGAAAAATGGGGTTTTAATGTTAGATTTAACTTAATACATTCGACTCGATAAATAATAAGAGATGTCAATGCACTTTATTAAAATGATATAAATTATTTCGTACACTGTTTTAAATTAGGAGTGAGGATAGCATGAAAATTTTACTAGTGGAAGATGATAAAACGATTGCATCAGGCCTTGACTATTCACTGCAGCAAGATCAATTTTCTACGATTGTCTGTTACAATGTTGAATCAGCAAAAAAGGTACTTTCTGAGCAATTAGATCAAATTGACATCTGTTTATTTGATTTATCACTGCCTGATGGAAGTGGATATGACCTGTGCCGTTTCGTAAAAGATGGCAGCGACATTCCTGTTATTTTTTTAACGGCATTTGATGATGAGGTCAATGTCGTGATGGGGCTAGACATGGGAGCTGATGATTATATAACAAAGCCTTTTCGAATTCGCGAACTACTTTCAAGGATTAAATCTGTCTTGCGCAGATATCATAAACAAGCTGTCACAAAAACTGTAATTGACATTGAAAGTATTCGAGTTAATACATTAGAAGGTAAAGTTTACAAATACGGTGAAGAAGTATTACTAACTGCATTAGAGTACCGATTATTGTTGATTTTTGCTAATCATATTGGTCAAGTTTTAACGAGAAACCAGCTTCTAGAGAGGATTTGGGATGTGGCAGGGGACTTCGTTAATGATAATACACTCACTGTTTACATAAAAAGGTTACGAGAAAAATTAGAGGATGATCCACAACAACCAGTGATCATCAAAACTGTTCGTGGTTTTGGCTATAAGGTGGGTGATTAATCTGTTACGTAACCGGGAAGTCCAGTATTTATTACTTGTGATGTGCTCAATCAGTCTAGTTTCGATTGGATTAGTATGGTTTTATTTCTCATTCATGTCTGCACTATTTATTTTTATTACTGCTGTTTTGTTGATAGGTACAAGCATATTATTTACGCGCTGGAGATACAAAGAAATTGAAAAACTTTCGAGCTATCTGAGAAAAATTAGTAGCGGTGATTTTTCGCTTGATGTTCGTGACAATCACGAAGGTGAGCTTAGTATTTTGAAAAATGATATTTACAAAGTGACATTAATGTTGTCAGAGCAAGGAGTAAATTTACAACAAGATAAGATTCAGCTTACTGATGCAATTTCTGATATATCTCATCAGCTTAAAACACCGCTCACTTCGATGGTGGTGATGGCTGATTTACTGAGTGATGCCAAACTAAATGAAACAAAGAGAACCGAATTCACAAAAAACATAAGGATTCAATTGGAACGGATTGATTGGCTAGTTTCTTCATTATTAAAACTGTCGAAAATTGACGCTGGAACTATCCAATTCAAACAAGATACAGTTGTTGTCAAAGACATGATCCGAAAATCGATAGAGCCTATTTCCATTCCAATTGATATAAAGCAACAAACAGTTGAGATAAAAGGACATGATACGGTATCTTTTTATGGTGATTTCAATTGGACTGTTGAGGCAATGGTTAATATTCTAAAAAACTGCGTCGAGCACACGCAGGAAGGCGGAGTAATCAGCCTTACTTTTTCAGAAAATACGTTATTCACAGAAATTGTCATTAAAGATGATGGAACAGGAATCCTTAAAGAAGATATTCCTTATATATTTAAACGTTTTTATAAAGGCAAGAATGCCGGCGAGGAGAGTATCGGGATTGGGCTTGCGATGGCTTATAGTATTATCACCAGTCAAAATGGAGATATCCAAGTAGAAAGTGTTGAAGGTAAAGGCACACAATTTCGGATTAAGTTCTACAAACACACTATTTAAATCTCTAAGTGACTAAATTGTCATTTTAGAGTCACCAGGAAGTCATTTTAGGCAGCTATACTGAACTCAGAATCAAATTCAGGAGGTTTTTATACCATGGATATTTTAAAAATAGAAAATCTGTCTAAAGTGTATGGAAAAGGTGAAACAGCAGTAAAAGCATTAGATGATGTATCTTTTTCCGTTAAAAAAGGTGAGTTTGTCGCCATTATCGGTCCATCTGGTTCAGGTAAATCAACACTTCTTCATATGCTTGGTGGTGTTGATAAACCATCTAGTGGAAAAGTTCTCGTTGATAACACGGACATATATAAGCTTAATGAAACACAGTTGGCAATTTTTAGACGTAGACAAATTGGCTTGATTTATCAATTTTATAACCTAATTCCTATCTTAACGGTGGAAGAAAACATCACCCTACCAATGTTACTTGATGAACACAAGGTGGATAAACAGCAGTTAAATGAGATCGTAACTACTTTAAATCTACAAAATCGCTTAAGTCACCTTCCCAATCAATTATCTGGTGGACAACAGCAACGAGTTTCAATTGGTAGAGCATTAATTAGTAATCCTGCGATTATGCTAGCGGATGAGCCAACGGGTAATTTAGATAGTAAGAACAGTAACGAAATTATGGACTTATTAAAAATGTTTAACAAAACGTTTAATCAAACCTTAGTAGTGATTACTCATGATGAGCGAATTGCACTGCAGGCGGATCGTGTTATTTCAATTGAAGACGGAGGGATTGCTAAGGATGAGGTGGTCCGTCCGTGAATATCATAAATAAACTTACGATAAGGCATTTGAAACAAAATAAAAAACGAACAATTGTTACAATTATTGGTGTCATTATTTCGGTTGCTATGCTAACAGCAGTTGCAACGCTTTCTGTATCTTTTATGGATTTATTGCAAAGGCAAACAATTGCAGATGAAGGAGAATGGCATGTTCTGTACAAGGATGTCAACAAAGAGCAGCTTGAAGAAATTGAAAGTGACGAAGCAACTGAGAGTGTAGTTATTTCAAGAAATCGTGGCTATGCTCATTTGGAAGGTGCTGAAAACGAAAATAAGCCATATTTATTTATTAAAGAGTATAATGTACAAGGATTTTTACAGTTTCCAATAAAATTGACTGAGGGGCGACTTCCTCAATCAAACACAGAAATTGTTGTTTCTGAGCATGTTGAAACAGGTGCCAATGTGGAGTATCAGATTGGTGATCAACTTACTCTTGATATTGGTGAACGTGTCTTGAAGGAAGGTAACACCGATCCTTTTGGTCAGAACGATTCGTTACAAATGGAAAAAGAGAAAGTTATTGAAACATTAGATAATCAAACAACTGTTAATTACACGGTTGTTGGTTTTATTGAAAGGCCAACGTTTGAACCGACATGGGCACCAGGATACACGGCAATTTCTTATTTGGACGAAAGTATGATTGGTGCAGACAATCGAGTAAATGCATCGGTAGTATTAGAAAAGGTAAATGGTTCTTTATTTGATCATGCAGAAGAAATAAAAGAACAAAACCAAATAAAGTCAGTTTCCTTTAATAATGACTTACTACGATACTATGGTGTTACAGATGATGATCAATTACAAGCTACGTTGTTTTCTTTAACGGCAATTATTATGGCGGTCATTATTATTGGTTCTGTTTCATTAATTTACAATGCATTCGCAATTAGTGTATCGGAACGTTCGCGTCATTTAGGTATGCTCTCAAGTGTAGGCGCGACGAAAAGACAAAAGAGGAACTCAGTGTTTTTTGAGGGAATGGTAATCGGATTAATCAGTATCCCACTCGGAATTATTTTTGGACTTGTTGGAATTGGTACTACCTTCTGGTTTATTAATACATTACTCGAAGGCGCATTAGGACTAAGTGAGAAATTAATGCTGACTGTTACACCGCTTTCTATCGTTTTAACTTGTGGTGTTGCAATAATAACCATTTTCATTTCAACCTATGTACCAGCGAGAAAGGCATCAAGGATTTCAGCAATTGATGCTATTCGCCAAACAGAAGATGTGAAGCTAACCGGTAAAGCAGTAAAAACATCCAAGCTTATCCGCAAAGTCTATGGAATTGAAGGCGAGATAGGTTTGAAAAATTTGAAAAGAAATAAACGAAGGTACCAAGTGACTGTGTTTTCTCTAGTGATCAGCATTGTTCTTTTCTTAGTAGTAGCCTTTTTTACTGACAATTTACAAAAATCACTAGAGCTTACACAAAACAAGATAGATTACGATATTCAAGTAATGGGTGAGAATCTAGAAGAAGATGTGATAAAAACAATATCTAGTCTAGATAATGTCACAGAGTACAGTTCTAACAAACAGATAAACCTTAATACCTGGATTGAGGAAGCAGCAATCGGTGATAAAGCACAAGAGATTGTGGAAGAGGATAGAAGCCTACTTGAAGATGGAAAATATTCTTATTATCTAACTGTATATGGATTGAATAATGAGAGGTTAACTGCTTATGCTGAAGCAATTGGTACGGACATAGAACAACTACAAGATCCAGACAATCCATCGGCAATTATGATTGATACAGTTTCATATCAAGATGAGACAAGGAAATTTGTCGAAACAAAATCAATCAATGCTGAAATAGGTCAAAGTATTACTATGTTCCGCAGGGATTGGCAAACAGGGGAAGAAACGTATATCAACGAAGTCACAATTGCTGCACTTACAGATGCTGCTCCGATGGGAATTAGCGCAGGTAGCGGACCGAGTGACTTAACTGTCATCGTTTCTGAAAAAACCCTTGATCGTTTCGTCCTAGATGACTATAGTTCAGAGGTTAGCTCATTTCTTTATCTGAAAAGTGATGATCCACTGGCAACACAACAAGAAATTGAAAGTCTACAAGGAAATAATTTACATGTGTATAATGTCTTTCAACGTCGACAGCAGGAAGAACAACTAATTCTATTAATGTCCGTTTTTACTTACGGATTTATTGTGTTAATTACAGCAATATCAATTGCAAATATATTTAATACAATTTCAACGAGTATATCGCTTAGAAAACGTGAATTCGCGATGCTTAAATCAGTTGGAATGACCCCAAAAGGGTTTAACAAAATGATGAATTATGAAAGTGCATTTTATGGGATAAAATCGCTTTTTTACGGACTACCGCTTAGTGTAGCAGTGATGTATTTGATATACAGGTCGATGATGAACAGTTTTGAGTATGATTTCACGCTGCCATGGCTTAATATTATCTACGTGATTGTCGCAATTTTTATCATTGTGGGATCAGCAATGTTATATTCAATACAAAAGATTAAAAAGGAAAACATTATTGATGCACTAAAGCAGGAAAACATATAGATGATGAACGAGACTTCCAAAGTCCAATTTAAAAGATGAATTACTACGACTTTGTAGTAATTCATCTTTTTTAAAAGGTAAGAAAGTATAAAATTTTGCGCTTTGATGCCTAGCTCCAACGCCAAATAAGGTGCCCTGCGCTTTTCTTAATCCTTTTAGACACATGTTCGCCATACGGATTTTAAATAAAAAGTAATTATCAAAATGAATATTGACACCTTTTTTCTTATCCGATAAAGTATATAAGTTAGTCAATTTCATAATACTTATTTTTCGCAATTGTCATCCGCATATAGTTGGGATAGACCGTTCCAAACTATATGCGGATGACAATTGCTTCATAAGGTAATTATGAAATTGATTCAAGTATGTTTATTTTAGGACAAGACTTATGTCGATTTTGGGAGGAAATAATGGAAACTACAGAATCATCAACACAGATAAAAATAACAACAGCAGATCCATCCGCGCTTGGCTTGTTTGGTTTAGCGATGGTCACATTTGTAGCATCATCACAAAAACTAGGCTTAACAGAAGGACTTTCTTATATTTTACCATGGGCCTTTTTCTTAGGCGGCCTAGCACAACTATTTGCAGCGGTTCTAGATGCAAAGCACAATAATATCTTCGGAACAACGGCATTTGGAGCATTTGGATTATTTTGGTTTGGTGTCGGAACAACATGGTTAATTCAATTAGGATTTTTCGGTGAAACTCTTGCTGTAAATGGGGATCAAAAGCAACTTGGTTTTGCATTTGTTGGTTATTTAATTTTTTGTATTTTCATGACGATTGGTGCGATGGAAACACATAAAGTATTGTTTTTTATATTTGTCTTTATTGATTTTCTTTTTATTGGTTTATCGTTAAGTTCTTTTGGTATTATGTATGAACTGACCCACATGTTAGCTGGAGTAGCAGAGATGTGCATTGCTTTACTATCTTTTTATGGTTCAGGTGCAATAGTGTTAAACACACACTTCGGACATGTTGTGCTACCGATTGGAAAACCATTTGGGATTTTCAAAAAATAAATCACTCAGGAAATGCTCTATTAAATTGGATATTTTTCTTATATTGAACGAAATTGTTTAGCGAAGTTTAATTATTAGACATCATGTCCTCTCTATGTTAAATTTAATATTCGCTTACAAAAAGTAAGCGAATATTAAAAAGTAACAGGGGGATTTTTTTATGTTAGATTTTGGATTACTTATTATTCGTTTAGTGATAGGTATTAGCTTTGCAGGTCATGGTGCGCAAAAGCTGTTCGGATGGTTTGGTGGACACGGGATTAAAGGTACAGGCGGATTTTTCGATTCGATTGGAATTAAACCTGGAATCCTGATGGCAACACTTGCTGGATTAGGTGAATTTATTGGCGGACTATTATTTGCAGCTGGATTTGCATGGCTTGGGGCAATTTTAATAACTGTAACAATGCTTGTAGCTATCTTTAAAGTACACGGACAAAATGGCTTTTGGGCAGATAAAGGTGGATTTGAATATCCATTTGTGCTTATTGTAATTGCGATTGGTATTGCATTAATTGGACCAGGAGCGTATAGTATTGGATTTTAATGAACTTATTTAATTGCTATTTTTTAAACAAAAAGGCTAGGTACCACAAGAGGACGCTCGTCCTGTTACGGTGCCTAGCCTTTTATCTGATTGGATGAAACAAATAAAGCTCTTGTACTAAGTACGAGAGCTTTAGAATTATAATTTTAAATTTAACTTACATTAAGTCGTAAACAGATTCTTCGAAATAGAGCCAGTGGAAATATTCAATTTGCTCATCTGACATAGAAACAATTTCTTTTTCATTGAACTTGTGATTGTCTAATAAGTGCTCCACTCTGTAGTCTCTTTCTGTTTGGCTCATAATAAATCCTCCTAATAAACCTTCCATATAAGAAGTGTTTATATATTGTAATCGCCTTCTTTTTTGCTTAATTTCATTATACATCTCGCTATGAGATTAAACAAATATCATTTCGAGATGAGTTTGGCATGAAGCTATCCTTATCTGTTATTTATCCTGAATTAACAGCAATCAAGCGCTTATTTCTAGAGGTGAAAACTCTAAAATGGGCTACGTTATAAACTCTAAAAGAAATTAAAGGCTAAGTCAGTTATAATAAATGTAGATTAATTAGTTACTTTTTAGAGCTAAGGGTTGGAATAACCAAGCATTAGAGGAGGGGTTAAATTGATGGACGATATTATGGGTGGAGTTATAGGTCTAGCTGTTGCTGATGCATTAGGTGTTCCAGTTGAATTTGTTGACAGACAAACATTAAAAAGTAATCCGGTGATCGATATGCGCTCACATGGTACATACAACCAACCAGCAGGAACATGGTCTGACGATACAAGCATGACGCTTTGTCTTGTAGAAAGCTTGTCTGAAGGGCTAGATTATACAGATATTATGAATAACTTCAACAATTGGTTCGAACAAGGTGAGTATAGCCCACATGGTGAAGTTTTTGATATTGGAATTGCAACTAGAAAAGCTTTGAAGAGGTTTTCTGATGGTACAGCTCCTTTAAACTGCGGTGGTATGAGCGAGTTTGATAATGGAAACGGCTCTTTAATGAGAATTCTTCCGGCTGCATTTTACTTGCAGTTCATCGATCGGGATGAAAAGAAGAACGATGAGAAGGCGTTTACCATTATACATAACATTTCCGCATTAACGCATGCCCATAAACGAAGTCAGCTTGCCTGTGGGGTTTATGTTTCTATAGCCAGAAGCATTATCGGAAGTTCTGATCTTGAGGAAGCTGTCAACCATGGCATTGATAAAGCAATCGACTATTACAAACACCAACCGGATTATATTGATGAACTACACCATTTTCAAAAGCTAAGCACAAAAGAGATTGGTAGTCTGCTTGAAAAACAAATAAAAAGTAGTGGTTATGTGGTCGATACTCTTGAAGCTGCAATCTGGTGTCTTTTGACAACAGGAAGCTATCAGGATTGTGTTTTAAAAGCCGTGAATTTAGGTGAGGATACAGATACTGTCGCGGCTGTTGCCGGAGGACTTGCTGGACTTCATTATGGCTATCAAAGCATTCCAAAAGAATGGGTCGCTACATTAGTTAGGCGCGATTATATTGAAGGTCTTTGTAATAAACTCGGACTCTCCTTTTACAAACTGGATATTGAAAACCTGATAAGCTATATCCCTTATTTTGAGTTCGCTACTAGAGAAAGTGTCTGCCAGTGGAAAGGTGGCGAAAAACTGGGTGAAAAACATTTTTCAATGCCTTACCCCGAATATGATCAGACCTTTAAAGAATTTATCCAACAAATTAATGAAACTAATCTTTTACTTCATCAGTACACACTCGTGACAGATAAACTAGAGTTTGCCAATAAAGAACAAGTAAACAGCACCATTGCTACAGCAGACTTTGATCTTTTAAGAGCAATCCTGACTCGTTATGTTCGTCAGGAACGCTTCAGTGATGGGGCCTGGGCATCTGCAGTTGAGGACAAAGTATTCTTTAAAATACTTCAAAGACTGCAGCAAGTAAAGTCTTTAGGTTAGAGGGGACAATAAATGTATAAAACAATTGGATTACTCGCACACGTTGATGCTGGCAAGACCACTTTCTCCGAGCAACTACTTTATCATACAAAAAGTATTCGGCATCTTGGCCGAGTTGATCATAAGGATGCTTTTTTGGATAGCCATCAAATAGAAAGAGATAGGGGAATAACTGTATTTGCTGATCAGGCGAGGATAAATTATAACAATTCTACCTATTATGTAATTGATACTCCAGGGCATGTCGACTTCTCTCTGGAAATGGAACGTGCTATTCAAGTGATGGATTATTGCGTTGTCATTGTTAGTGCAGTTGAAGGAATTGAAGGTCATACCGAAACCGTTTGGCGATTACTACAAAAACATGGTGTGCCTACCTTTTTCTTTATTAATAAAATGGACCGGATAGGTGCCAGTTCAGATCGTGTTATCAAAGAGCTAAACGAAAATCTAACAGAGGATGTCTGCGATTTTACAGCGACTTTTAAACAAAGGGAAATGAATGAAAACCTAGTTGAATTTATCGCGGAACGAAATGAAACACTTTTAGAGCATTATATGGAAGCTGGATTTGACAAAAAGTTATGGTTGGATACATTAAAAACGATGATTAAAGACAACAAAATTTTTCCTTGTTATAGTGGGTCTGCCTTAAAAGATGAAGGTATTATTGAATTCTTTGAAGCTTTTGATCTACTAACAGAGACGACGTACAAAGTAGAAGAAGATTTTGCTGGTCGGGTTTATAAAATACGTTATGACGAAAATGGCAATCGAATTACGTTTATTAAGGCCCTACAAGGAACGATCAAGGTTCGTGATCAAATATCGTATGGTGAAAAAGACAACAAGGTTTCAGAAAAGGTGACACAACTTAGAGTTTATAACGGGCAAAAATTTGAAACAGTTGATCAAGTTGAGGCTGGAGAACTTTTTGCCGTTTCAGGATTATCTAAGGCTGCCACCGGGGATGGTGTTGGTTCCTTAGATGAAAAAGCCGCTTTTGATATGGTGCCAACGTTAAAATCGAAAGTAATCTATAACACTGCATCTGTTCGTATTAAAGACATTTTGAAGTCCTTTCAAGTTTTGGATCAAGAAGACCCTTCCTTGCAAATCAAGTGGGATGAACAGTTGCAAGAGATACATATACATGTGATGGGCCTCATCCAACTAGAGGTTTTAGAAAAGATCGTAAAAGAACGATTTGGTTTTGACGTATCTTTTGGTGATCCGAAAATAATATATAAAGAAACAATCGAGACAAAGATAGTAGGTTATGGTCACTTTGAACCGTTAAAGCATTATGCGGAAGTACATCTAAAGTTAGAACCTGCCGAAAAAAATAGTGGTATCACGTTTTTAAATGAATGCCATGCTAACGATTTAACAATAGGAAATCAGAATTTAATTCACCACCACCTTTTTGAACGTAGCCATCATGGGCTGTTGACAGGGTCTGCCGTTACGGATATAAAAGTGACATTACTTACAGGAAAAGCACACAACGAACATACCTCAGGCGGTGATTTTAGAGAAGCAACCTTCCGAGCACTGCGACAAGGACTAGAAAAAGCAAAGAATGTTTTACTGGAACCATACTATCATTTTAAAATTAAGGTTGAAATAGACTATATGGGAAGGGTGTTATCAGATATTCAGCAGGCATCCGGCACATTTACACCACCAGAAATGATGGAGGATAAAACGATTATAACTGGGAAGGTACCAGTTGCGACATTTATGAATTACAGCACAGAATTTGCTTCGATTACACAAGGGAAAGGTACACTCAACTTGAAGTTTGCCGGCTATGACCGCTGTCATAACCCGGACGAGGTAATGGAACGGATTGCGTATAATAAAGATGCAGATCCAAAATACACCTCTACTTCAATCTTCTGCGCTAAAGGTCAGGGGTATAAGGTGCCTTGGGATCAAGCAGAAAAAGAAATGCATCGCTTGTAATAGTAAATTGATCTTCTTCGACAGTTTTAGGTTATCTATGATGACTGCAAATCCTAAGTGAGTTAAAAATATATGGGGGTGAGAGGTGTGGATTTATTCTTTTATATAACCATAATTGTAGCTCTGTCACTTATCTACTATGGATACGATAAGAAAAAAAGCTACGAGTTAAAAATGAAAAAAATAGAGTTGGAAGGAAAAAGGTTAGATTTAGAGCTTAAAAAAGCTGAAAATGGTACATTTAGTGCTGAACAAGAGAGAAACGATTAGTTTAAGACAGAACTAATATCCTTTCTTATTATATGGTAGTGATTAATATACATATAAACAATAATTTGTAGATACAGTTAAAAAAGTAGCAATTGAAGAACAGCTCAAAGTCGTATTACAACAGGCCACACTTTGGCTACAGACTGTAAGGAGCATATTATTCAGTATGAGACTAATGATGAAATAGCCAATGCCAATAAGCGAAATTGGCATTATAACACCACTTACTAGAGCTGGAGAGGACTGTTTAACTTAATTATTAGTTAAACAGTCCTTACTTACAAAAGCTTAAAAAGATTCAGTTTGAAATTATTAACTTGTAATGGTATTAGTAAACGAATAGTTTTTCCCAACATGGTGGGCTGGTAACTGACTACCTTTTCCAAACAAATTATCTCTTAATGTTTCGCCATCATATTCAGTTTTGACTAGACCTCGTTCTTGTAAAATAGGAACAACTAATTTGGCGAAATCTTTAAACGTTCCAGGAGTGATTGCGTAGGCAATATTAAAACCATCAACACCGGCTTCGTTGACCCAACGTTCCATCTCGTCTGCAACTTGTTCAGCACTTCCGACCATTTTTGTACCCATGCCACCTATTCCGACGTGCTCTTTAATTTTATCAACTGTCCATTCTATATCCGGGTCAATTTTTGTGAAATTTTCCAGCGTGGACTGAATTGCATCGTTTTCTACATAGCGAAGATTCTCGTCAGGAGCATAACTGGATAAATCAACACCAGTCCAGCCTCCGAATAAGGCGAGGGCACCTTCATAGCTAATGTGTTTTTTGTACTCATTATATTTTTCAAATGCTTCTTCTTCCGTTTTACCAACAACTGGTGTGATCATGGTAAGAATTTTAATTTGTTCTGGTGATCTCCCAGCCACTTCAGCCTCTCTTCGTAATTTTGTGACTGATTGTTTCGCCGCGTTTATCGTTGGTGCTCCGATAAATATACATTCAGCATTCTTGCCAGCAAATGCACGCCCTTTTGTAGATGCTCCTGCTTGATAAAGTACTGGAGTTCGCTGTGGTGAAGGTTCACTTAAATGGGCTCCAGGTACTTTATAATAGTTTCCTTTGTGATTAATATCATGAACTTTTCTAGGGTCTGTATAAATACCATTCTCTTTGTCTAGTAGAACAGCATCGTCCTCCCAGCTTCCTTCCCACAATTTGTAGCAAACCTCTAAATATTCAGCCGCTATGTCATAGCGTTCATCATGTTTAATCTGATCTTCCATGCCCATATTAACCGCTGCACTTTTTAAATAAGAAGTAACAATATTCCAACCAATACGTCCTTTTGTTAAATGGTCTAGGGTAGACATGCGACGAGCAAATGTATATGGATGTTCATGTGTAACAGAAGCAGTCACGCCAAATCCTAAATGTTTTGTGACTGCGGACATTAACGGAACAACAAGTGATGGATCGTTAACCGGTGATTGTGCACCTTGACGAATAGCGGCATCTCGAGACCCTTGATAAACATCATAAGTTCCTAAAACATCCGCAATGAAGACAGCGTCGAATTTTGCTTTTTCTAAAATTTGTGCAAGTTCTATCCAGTATTCGCTATCCTTATAGCGATGAGATTCATCTTCTGGGTGTGTCCACAACCCCGGAGACTGGTGCCCGGAACAGTTCATATCAAATGCATTTAAATAAATTCTTTTCTTTGTCATCAAGATTCACTCCCTTTATTTAAAAATTTATAAAACAGTAGCCTTTTGTCTATTAACCGTCTCTATAAAGTAATCAAGTTGCTTCTTCAATCGTTCTAAACATTCTTCATGAATAATTGGATTGTCGAGTTGTGTTTTATCTATTTGACTATCAAGCAAGTAAACACCCTTTAGGTTTTGCCCCTTAAGCGTAGCAAGTAAGGGTTTAAGTGTGTATTCAATTGCCAGTAAATGAGAAGGGCTTCCACCTGTCATTAAGGGTAGTACCGGTGTGCCCTGCAACACATCTTGTGGAAGTATATCTAGAAGTGCTTTTAGCACACCAGAATAAGCAGCCTTATATACTGGCGATCCAACTATAACTCCTTTAGCGCCATGGATAAGTGAAGCAATCTCCTTAACTTCAGGATTGTCAAACTGGCCATAAAACAATGCCTCCTGTGGAACATTTCTAATCGATAGATGCGTTACTGAAAAGCCCTCATCTTTTAAAATGGATCCAAGATAATTTAAGACCAAATCTGATCTGGAAAACTCAGAAGGACTTCCGGACAAAATAACTATTTCACTCATGAAGATCACCCTTTCTAATTTTTATGTTAGGACAACTACGTTAAAAGCGGTATGGTATAAATACAAAAAACCCCCAATTCTCAAGGCACGAGAAAAGAGGGTAGCTCTAATAAATTCCGCTCTTATCTCTCAAGAAAAAATCCTTGCTGGAGTTAGCACCTTTCTGACTATGTCAGAGGTTGCTGAAGCTTCAACGGGCCAGTTCCCTCAGCTTCTCTTGATAAGAATATTAAATTTGACTCTTATATTAATGCCAATTTTTAGAAAAGTCAACCTATTTAAAAAATAGTTGTGATTAAAGTTAATAAATAAAATTAAATAGCTATTCCATATTTTAGTGCATTTTTTTGGTTTCTTGGGTTTCGATGGAAATTTAAAACATCGCAAATATTGTCGGAAATTTAGAAAATACAGAATATTGTTGACAATCAGCATATTACCAACTAAAATTACAGTTAGTAATATAAAGCGCTTTCAACGTGGTATTTTTACAATATTTAAGGTATTTTAGCTAAACTGAAATTTCAGTCTGTGGATTTACATCAATTTCAACTAAGAATTATTGAAATTAAATGCTCCATACTCATCGAAGACACCTCACAAGTTTTTACTCCACACAGGCTATTATTTCATTTGGAACAACTCTAGTAAAAGAGAAAATACATATGGAAAAGGGGACATGTAATATGACAGATATAGAAACTAAAATGATTCAAACAGGAGATTACAAAACTCATGTGATAGAAGGGGGAGATAAATCTTCTGAAACAATTATTTTTTTACATGGGAGTGGACCAGGAGTAACTGGTAAAAGTAACTGGCAGCATGTTCTTCCCGCCTTTGCAGCTAACTTTCATGTTGTTGCACCTGATTTTTATGGCTTTGGTCGTACCGATCATCCCGACGTACCGCCAAACAATGGCGTTGAGTGGTTGAGAGCAAGGATTGATCAGATTACCACATTAATGGATGAGATGGAAATTGATAAAGCTCACCTAGTTGGTAATTCATTAGGAGGGGTAATTTCACTTCACTTGATCATGCAGGCACCTAAGAAATTTGACAAAATTATTTTGATGGGTGCAGGCGGTGGGAAATTTGAGCCAACTCCAGAATTAATGAAACTACAAAATTTTCATAAAGATCCAGATCCTGCTTCCTTTCAAAATTTGCTAAGCTGGTTTTTATTTGATGATAGTACCCTAGAAAATGAGTTAGAGGAAGTGGTCAAAGAGAGACTAGAATTATTCTTAAAACCAGAAGTTCGTAAATCATACGAAGCAACATTTACAAATGCTACCTTAGCAGATTTAGCTGTACCACCTTCTGCCATGAAGAGAATGAAAAACGAATTCTTATTACTTCATGGTAAAGAAGACCGATTCGTCCCGTTAGAGAGCAGCTTGTACATGATGGATTATATCCCAAATGGTCAGTTGCATGTTTTTAAGCGATGTGGTCATTGGGTACAAATCGAACAAAAAGATAGATTTGTTAAATTAACAAATGATTTCTTTCTTGGTGAACTGTAATATTTCCAAAGAGCCTTATATCTACTAGTTTTCACTTAAATGTTAGAATATAAGAAAAAAAGAATGATAGGTGAAGATAAATATGAAGATAGAGGTTGCTTATAAATACATTAAAGAACAAATATTAACAGATGCTTGGGGTAATGATACTGCTTTAAATATCAATGAAATAATAAAAACGTTAAATATCAGCCGTACTCCAGTCAATAAAGCTCTACGAAAATTAGAACATGAAGGGTATCTAAGTATCATTCCGCAAGTCGGCGTGTTTGTTAAACAACCAGATGAAAAAGAAGTTTATGAGAAAATGCTCGTATGTGCAACTATTGATGCCTTAATGACGTCGCACGCAGCGTTGAAAATTAGTGAGGAAAGGCTCCTTTATCTAGAAGAATTGTTAGTTAAAATGGAGGAACCAACATTAAATTATCAAGAATATGCAGAGCTTAACATTGAATTTCATACGGTAATTCTACATGCATCTGAGTTGGATTATATTCTTGATATTACGAGAGAGATTTGGGATTACTTGCATTATGTAAGCAGTCCTTATCAACTATTTTCAGGTGAATCGAGAAAGCTGTCGCAAACAGAACATTGGATGATCTATAACAGTTTAAAAGAAAGAGATAGTAACATGGCTAGAACTATCATGGAAAAACATATGGAAAGGGTAGCTGAAAAAGTTAAGGATCGATTTAAATAGGTTGGTCAGTCTTAACATAAATAACTAGGAGGTTTTTTTGTGAGTCAAGATACGATTACAATAAGAGAAGAATTAGTTAAAAAAGCGAATGCGTTAATCCCTAAATTGCGAGAGAGAGCTCAGGAGACCGAAGAAATTGGCAAGATGCCTGATGCAACACTGGCTGATTTAAAAAGAGAAGGAATTATTAATGTTTTTGAGCCGAAAATGTATGGTGGCTATCAGGAGAATATGAGAACATTTACCGAAGTTGTCACAGAAATTGGCCGTGGATGTGGATCGACAGCTTGGTTTGTATCACTAACTAACATTAGAGGGTTCATGGCATCTTACGTATTTGGCAAACAGGCATTGGATGAAATTTTCATTAAAGAAGATGCCATCCTAGCAGGAAACTTTAAGCCGATTAAAATTGATATTAAGAAAGTCGATGGTGGATACTACATTAAGAATGCAAAATGGCCATTTGTATCCGGCTGTTTACATGCGGATTGGTTGTATTTTGGAGTACCTTTAGAAGATGATAATGGTGAAATGGAAATGGCCATCATCGTTGTTCCACGAGAAGAAGCGACTATTCTTGATGATTGGAACGTCATGGGATTAAGAGGCTCTGCGAGTAATAGTGTCGAATTAGAAGATGTTTTTATACCGGAACATCGTGTTTCTTTAGACCGGTTAGCTAGTAAGGGCTATTATACAGCCGATGAACTAAAAGATATCCCGGTTTATCGTACACCGTTTGTGCCAGCTTTAACTTTATCTATTGTAGCGCCAGCACTGGGGCTTGCTAAAGCAGCGATGGATCTTCAAATGGAAACAGTTAAAAAGTCACATATAGGTAATACATTTTATGATAAACAGTCTGAAGCTCCGATTACCCACTTTCAGATTGCCGAAGCACAATTAAGGATTGATTCTGCTGAACTTCATTTATTTCGTGCAGTAGATATGATGGATGAATATGCGGAAGAAGGAAAAGAAATGAATACGATGGAAATTGCAAAAGTAAAGGCAGATTTTGGCTATGTGAATCAATTGTGTAAAGAAGCAATTGAATTACTTGTAGCAGGAGCAGGATCGAGATTTGCTTTTAATACAAATCCACTCCAACGTGTCTATCGTGACTTTACAACAATGCACCTCCATGGATTCATTACTCCGTCTAGTTTAATTGAAACGTATGGAAGAGTCCTATGTGGTCAAGAACCTAATACTTATTTTATCTAATAAGATTAATTATCCATAAGAAAATTTGATAATTTAGCTGCAGTACGCCGATAAGTTAATTGATTAACCTCCAAGATTATTTTTCATAATTTAAAAGCTTACTAACATCATGAAATACGGAATCACTATTATTTTTAAAAAAGAAAATGTTAGTTTGAAGAGAAATGAAAACGCTTAAATAGGAGGGGTTATTATATGAGTATTCCAGAAATTGCAAAGTTAGGACATGTTGGACTGATAACAACCGATCTTGAAAAATCGCTTGTATTCTTTAAGGAAGTTGTTGGATTAGAGGAAACGGAAGTAAAAAATGGCACGGTTTATTTACGTGCATGGGGCGATTTTGAGCATCATACACTATCCATTCGTGAAGGAAGCGAATCATGTGTTGATCATATTGCATGGAAAGCGAAGAGGGAAGAAGATGTTGAAAAGTTCGCAGAGCTATTGGCGTTTTCAGGTACTGAAGTAACATGGGTGAAAGAGGGGGAAGAAGCGGGGCAAGGAAGTGCGATTCGTTTCCAATTACCTAGTCAACATACATTTGAAATATACTTTAAAATGGATAAACCGTTAGCTGATGAAGATCGTCGCTCTGTATTAAAGAATCAGACGTACAAGTCATGGCGTAAAGGGATTTCACCACGTCGAATTGATCATGTAAACATATTATCTTCTTATGACGCGAAAGAAATTACAAATTACTTAATTAATAGTTTAGGCTTCAAATTACGTGAATATATTAAAGCACCTGATGATTCGTATGCAGGAAGCTGGTTAAGTGTAACGAATTTAGTTCATGATATTGCTGTTAGCTTTGACCCTACATCTCCAACAGAAAATCAAATTCATCATATTTCTTATTGGCTAGATGATGCCCAGGATTTACTTAGAGCTGCAGATATTTTATCGGAGAATGGAATTAAATTTAAAGGGCCGGGAAAACATGGTATTTCCCAGGCAATGTATATTTACGTCGAAGATCCTGGTAGCGGACTTAGAGTCGAGTTATTCACTGGCGGTTACTTAATTTTTGAGCCAGATTGGGATCCTATTGAATGGACTCTAGACGAAATGGACATTGGTTTCACCTATTGGGGAGACCAAATGGATACGAATCGGGAAAATAATCCTACTATTAAAGCTTAAGTTAACGAAACTATTTGTTTAACCAAAGAGTTATGAGGGCATGCCTAATAGGAATGTAGCCTGAGGTCATAAGACGAACTTCTATGTGGCAAAAATCACCACATAGAAGTTCGTCTTATTGTTCTAGCGTAGATTAAGTGGTGACCTTTTGAACAACATTTTTAAGTAAGTCGTTTATTCATTTATTTTCTGAGGGAGTGATCCTACTTGAGAAGCTTAACTGATTCGCTTAAAAAGACCTATAACAGCGGGAATAGTAAAAAGATTCTATCGTCTACAGAAGCTTTTGGTCTTTTACGAAAAGAGTTAATTGAAAATATGGGTGTTAAGAGGATAAGAGGGTTCCTGTTTCGGTATGGTTGGCGTTTAGGGTCGAGTGATGCAGAGGAAGCAAAGAAAATAAGTACATCAATCGATTATTTAATCAAACAAGCTTCCCTGCTTCATCTGAGCACAGGGCATATTCGAGATATTCAATCGGAGCGTCAGATTGAAAAAAAAGATGCCAAAAACATCAAATCGATAACGGCGAAAGGAAAGTGGATAGATTCGTTTGAGGGATTAGAACATATCAGGCATCATGGTATATCAGATGCCCCAGTCTGTCACACATTGACTGGCTATGCAAGTGGATATATGTCAAGTGTCTGTAATGCAAATATAATTGTTAAGGAAACAAGTTGTATTGGTAAAGGTGACAAAGAGTGTATCTTTGAAATGAAATATGAGGATGACTGGGGAGATGAAATACAAGAAGAATTAGGTTACTACCATGAAAAAAAGATTGTTGAAGAATTGGAATATACCTATGAACAATTACTCGAAGAACGCAATTACATCGAAAAAGTTTCCAAATTCCATAAGACATTAACAGAAAGTATTTCAAATGGGAGTAATTTGCCTGACATTACCACTATTGTATATGAATCATTAAAAATTCCTGTCATATTCGAGGATCTGAGTTTTGAAGATATAGCATTTTCTGGTCTGAGTGAAGCAGAATATGCCTTGCTAAATAAGGACTTGAAGGAAAATTCAGTTGAAAAAAATAGGGTGGATAACATCCTGCCAATCTTTAAAAAAACTAAAATAATGAGAACGTCCAATCAGACGAGGCTAATTACTCCTTTATATGTCCAAAAGAAGATTATTGGTTATTGTTCTTTCGTATATATAGAAAATACAGCGGATGAACATAGTAAGGATTTTATGTTTATTGAAAGAGTTGCAAATGCGGCCTCATTAATTTTATTAAATGAAAAAACTAGTTTTGATGCATTGGAGAAATTGAAGGGTAATTTCTTAGAACAAATTTTAACTGATGAGATTACCTCAAAAGAAGATATTGTTAATCGAGGGCGCTATATGGGACTAGACTTTGATGATGCGTATTATATTGCCGCGATTGAATATAAAGAAAAAGGGTTAGAAAACCAAACAGAGAGTCATAGTGTTGGTTTAATTGAAACAATATCAAAGCATTTGGATATTCAAGGTTCCAAAGCGTTGGTTGGTAGATATGAAAACCATATAGCAATGCTGATCCCAGAGAAATCGGTTGATAAGCAAAAAGTGATTCAAATGATTCAAAAACTTTACCACCATTTGGAAGCTACCTATAAATCGATTGAATATAAAATTGGCCTCAGTAACCAGGCTACTAATATTGCAGAAGCTTCACAATATCTAGAAAAAGCATTAATTGCATTACGTGTGTCAAATAAGAGAAAGATCACCGATTATGAAGAGTTGGGAATCCTTGGTGTGTTAATTAATTCAAAAAACACAACAGTGATTACCGAAATCGCTGAAAAAGAATTAGGACCATTAGTTCAAACGAATGATCCTAAAAATTTAGAGTTAATAAAAACATTATATGTCTTCCTATCAAATGGGGGCAATCTTCATCAGACAATGGATGATCTTTCATTGTCGATGAGTGGATTAACGTACAGAAAAAATAAAATTGAAAAATTAATTAACAAAGATTTGCGAGATCCTTCACAAAGCTATCAGCTTTTACTTATTCTAGATTCATTGATTGCTTTAGAAGAACTCGAGCTATGAAGCAAATCACCTTTTAAAAGGACCAGATTGTTGGTCTTTTTTTGTTGGATGTTGAAAACCAATAAAAATTAGCATAAAACATTAGAAACTTAAACCATTTTTAATCTAGATAGAAAGCTTAACTATTTTTACAATAGATATATGGAGTTAACATTAGTCGGTTTCCCTTTTAAGGAAATACCATTTGAATTAAAGGAGAAACTCTATTTTTTAACTTCATTATGATAGCGCTTTCTAAAAATAAAAACTAAATAGAACAATGGCTATAACTAGTATTTAAAAATTACACTAAATCATGATGTACCTACCCTGAAGGAGGCTAAAGGTTGTGACTGATATTAACCAAGAAATTGTAAAGACAGGTGATTTTGAAAGTTTTATTAATCGAACTGGAGAAGGAAACAAAGAAGTGATTTTATTTCTGCATGGTTCTGGACCAGGCGTAACAGCGTGGGCAAACTGGCGGTATGCATTAACGGCTTGTGGAGAGGATTTCGACTGTATTGCTCCAGATCTTATCGGCTTCGGACAAAGCTCTCATCCAAATCCACTTCCAAAAAATAGACAGGGATGGATGAATTACTGGGTAGAACAAGCAATTGCATTGCTGGATGAGTTAGGTATTCAAAAAGCACATGTTGTAGGTAATTCACTAGGTTGTTCCGTCGCTCAGGAATTATTAATTGAACACCCAGAGCGCTTTAAACGAATCATTCTAATGGGGCCAGGTGGTACACCAAATACGAAGCTTAGTCCAGAGCTTGCTCGTGCAAAAGGTTTTTATGATAATCCAACCCCAAAGAAGTTACGTCAAATTATGAGTTGGTTCGTTTACGATCCAGAGGCACTTAAAACGGAAATTGATTCACTTACAGATACACGTTTTGAAACAGCAATGAAGCCTGAGATAAAGCGATCCAATGAATCTATTTTTTCAACCGCAGCTGTGCCAGTACCAGTAACAGCACTTAATCGAATCAACCATAAAGTATTACTCGTTCATGGTCGTGATGATCGTGTATGCTCGGTAGAATCAAGTTATTATCTGCTTTCTCATTTGCCAAACGCACAACTTCATGTCTACGGGAAGTGTGGACACTGGACACAAATTGAGCAAAAAGAAAGTTTTAATCATTTAGTAAAGGAATATTTTTCTGAATTTATTTAAGGTTCGTTTACGGGCAAAGTTCGTAAAAAAAATAAGGAGGATGTTTACTATGAATACACGTGAATTTAGAGATGCAATGGGGAAATTTTCAACTGGTGTCACGGTAGTTGCGACGGAAATGAATGGGCATGTTCACGGGATGACTGCTAATGCATTTATGTCAGTGTCGCTAGAACCAAAGTTAATTGTTATTTCTGTTATGAATGATGCAAATACACTAACACGAATAAAGCAAACTAAAAATTTTACAGTCAGCATTTTATCTGAAAATCAAAAAGAAATTTCAAATACGTTCGCCTCAAAAACAAAATCAACTGAGGGATTAACGTTTAATTACCTTGATGGTCTCCCGGTTATCCCAGGTGCAATAGCACAGGTGGCTTGTGAAGTATCGGCAGAACATGTGGAAGGTGACCACACCCTTTTTATTGGAAGAGTTACGGAGTTCCGTGTCCAAGAAGGTAATCCCTTAATTTTCTCTGAAGGGCGCTATCGCAAAATTGAAGAACAAGTAACAAGTACAATTTAATTAATGAATGTGACAAAGACGAGGAGAATTTGTTGATGGATATTCAAAAAAATGCATCAAAACTTATTGAAGCAGAAAATAATGGCATTGCGATTGCACCATTCACCTCATCAGCAGGTACGATTACTGTTGATGAGGCTTATCAGATTCAGCTAGAAATTGTACGTCATAAAATGGAACACGGCGCAAAGATAATTGGGAAAAAAATAGGTTTAACAAGTAAAGCAATGCAAGAGATGTTAAATGTAAATCAACCAGATTATGGTCATCTTTTTGACAATATGATTTACAAAAATGGTACCACTATTTCGACTGATTCGTTTATTGAGCCAAGGATTGAATTTGAAATTGCCTTTGTATTGAAAAAGGATATTAAAGGACCAGGCGTAACAATTGAAGACGTCAAAGAAGCAACAGATTATGTTGTGCCTGCATTTGAAATAATCGATAGTAGAATAAAAGATTGGAAAATTAAATTTGAAGATACGGTAGCAGATAATGGTTCATCTGCAGGCGTCATTCTTGGGGATGAGTTTACCGATATAAGTGAAGTCGATCTTGCGAAGGTAGAGATGACCGTGTATCGAAATGAAGAATATTTGGACTCGGCAACAGGTGAAGCAGTAATGGGAAATCCGCTAGAAGCGGTTGCTTGGCTTGCCAATGCTGTTGGTGACTATGACATTACGCTCCATGCTGGTGAGGTTATTTTAGCGGGTGCATTGTCAAAAGCAATTCCAATTGAAAATGGGGATACGTTTAAAGCGGATTTTTCAATAGGCACAGTGTCAGCTTCATTTAATAGGGAGGGTTAGTATGAATAAGTATAAGGTCGGTATTATTGGCTCAGGTAATATTGGAACAGACTTAATGTACAAAGTAGAGCGGTCAGAGCATTTAGAAATGAGTGTTATGGTGGGAATCGATCCAGAATCTGAAGGGCTTCGTCGTGCGAGAAATCGCGGTTATCAAACGATCGACTCTGGTATCGAAGGACTTCTGAAACATCCGGAGCTTGTTGATATCGTATTTGATGCAACAACTGCTAAAGCACATCAATATCATAGTCTGAAACTTTCTGAGCTAGGCAAAAAGGTAATTGATTTAACCCCGGCAGCAATTGGCCCATTTGTGGTGCCTCCTGTAAATTTACATGAACATTTAAACAAACAAGATATGAATATGGTTTCCTGTGGTGGGCAGGCGACGATTCCGATTGTCCATGCTATCAATCGTGTTACTTCTGTTTCTTACGCGGAGATTGTAGCGACGATTTCTAGTAAAAGTGCTGGACCAGGAACACGTGCGAATATTGATGAATTCACAGAAACAACCTCAAAGGCGATTGAACAAGTTGGTGGTGCAAAAAGCGGAAAGGCTATTATAATTCTAAATCCTGCGGAACCACCAATTATGATGCGTGACACGGTACATGCACTTGTAGAAGAGGACGGGAAAGAAGAAGAAATTGTTGAGTCAATTCGGGAAATGGAAAAAGAAGTACGTACGTATGTACCAGGTTACCGTTTAAAAAGTGAACCACAATTTGACGGAAGAAAAATAACAGTATTCATCGAAGTCGAAGGTGCAGCAGACTTCTTCCCGTCCTATTCCGGAAATCTTGATATTATGACTGCTGCAGCTGCGAAGGTTGGCAATGAACTTGCGAAAACAATCAATGCTGCTGCGATTAATTAAAGGAGGGTCACTATGACAGATCGCGATTTAGAAATTGTTGATGTAACACTACGAGACGGCAGTCATGCTATGAAACATGCTTTTACAGTAGAACAGGTAAGACAAACGGCAAGAGGACTAGATCGAGCTGGTGTTCATTATTTTGAGGTATCACATGGAGATGGCTTAGGTGGATCGTCGCTTCAGTACGGATTGTCCAAGACCGAGGAATTGAAACTAATTGAAGCAGCGGTAGATGAATGTCAAACTGCTGATGTGTCCGTTTTGCTAATTCCTGGCATTGGTACGAAAATAGACTTAGAAAATGCGGTTAAAGCAGGTGCCAAGATGGTCAGAGTGGCCACCCATGTTACCGAAGCGGATGTTGCTGCTCAACATATTTCACTTGGACGCGAGCTTGGACTTAAAACAGTTGGATTTTTAATGATGGCCCATATGGCATCGACTGAAAAGATTGTTGAACAAGCAAAATTATTTGAAAGTTACGGAGCTGAAATCGTGTACGTGACAGATTCAGCCGGAGCGCTTCTACCTCATGATGTAACAGAAAAAATTTCTGCATTGAAACAAGCGCTTTCTTGTGAGATTGGTTTCCACGGCCATAACAATCTTTCGATGGCGATGCCAAACACGATCGCTGCTGTTAAAGCAGGTGCGACGTATATAGATGGCAGCCTTAGATGTCTTGGAGCGGGTAGTGGAAATACACAAACCGAAGTGATGGTGGCAGTTCTTGAGAAGCTTGGTTATCAAACTGGTATGAGCTTATATGAGACATTGGATGTCGCCAATAAAGTTGTTGCAGGGTTTATGCAGCGTCCACAAGAAATAACAGGATCGAGCTTAATTCTAGGTTATTCTGGTGTGTATTCTAGCTTTCTACTACATTCACAAGTTGCTTCTGAAAAATTTGGAGTGGATGAAAGAGACCTTTTAGTAGAGCTTGGAAAAATGAAGACCGTTGGCGGTCAGGAAGATTTGATTTATGAAGTAGCTGCAAGGTTAAAAGAAGCGAAAAAGTCTACGACAACTGTTTAGTGTTTCAGTAAACTTAACGAAATTTTAGTAAGTTCTGAATTATGTTAGCCGCTATTATGCCAGTATTTCAATAACTAGGAGGAGATGTTGATGAAAATTTGGCATCAAAGCTTAACGAGTATAGAAAATGTACCTCCATATCGCGATGCCGTGATCGAACATATTCAAAAAATTGCTCGCCCAGGTGTCGAAGTTGTATTACATGGAATGTCAAAAGATACTTATCCAACCGATTATCCAGGGCATTTTATTACATATTCCTATTTACAAAACTTGCATAGAGAGCAATTTGTTCGTGCAGCACTTATAGCTGAAAAAGCGGGCTATGATGCCATGTTCATCGGAACAATTCCAGATGTAGGTTTACTAGAAGCAAGAACATTAGTAGACATACCTGTGATTGGATATGGTCAAGCATCCTTCCATATCGCTTCTATGCTTGGAAACAAGATTGGAGTCGTTAATTTTCTCGCACCTCTAGCAGATGAACTGAGGGAAAACGCCCACCGCTATGGATTAAGTGAGCAATTAGGGCCGATTGTTCAGTCGGAAGCAGGTTTTGATGATGTGTTGGCTGGTTTTCGGAATCCAGAGCCTGTAATAGCTGCATTCAAAAAGGCAGCTAGCATTGCAATTGCAGAGGGTGCTGATGTGATTGTACCTGGAGAAGGTCCCATGAATGTCTTTTTGGCAACGAATGGGATCTCAAGGATTGGTGATGTTCCGGTAGTTGATTCTTTTGGTGCTGGCATTAAAATGTGTGAATCATTTGTAGATCTCCGCAATCTTTCTGGTGTTTATATGACACGTCGCGGTTTTTATCATGCAAAACCGCCAGCAGAAGCTATTGCTAGACTTCGTCAACTGTATGGTCAGGAGCCTGAACCAGATGTAAAAAGTGACCTGGGGATATCTGTTAAAAGTGGGCAACAGCTGACGCTAGACTTGTAACAGATTACAGTAGATTACTTAATCATCAAATAGCAAACAAAAAAGGGGGGAGGTCCATTTATGAGTGATAGAATCGTTTATCAGACCGATGTAGTTATAGTTGGGGCAGGCAATGCAGCGATGTGTGCCGCTATTTCAGCAAGTGAAAAAGGAGCTAATGTTATCGTGTTAGAAAAGTCTCCCGAGAAAGAGAAGGGTGGTAATACTACTTATACGCATGGATCAATTCGCTTTGCTTTTGACGGTGTAGAAGATTTGAAAGAAATTATGCCTGATCTGACACCTGAAGAAATGGAGGGGTCAGATTTTGGCACCTACACAGATGAACAATTTTATGATGATATGTGTCGGCTAACAGAATACAGGACGGATGCTGAATTAGCATCACAGCTGACAAGTGAGAGTTTTAGTACGATGAAATGGTTACATTCTCATAGGGTGAGATTTGTTCCTATCTATGGGCGACAAGCTTTCAAAGTGGATGGTAAATTCAAATTTTGGGGTGGAATGATTGTTGAATCTGTTGGTGGTGGTCATGGTTTAGTTGATGTTTTGCATCAAGAAGCGGAGCGTTTAGGTACAAGTGTATTATTCGATGCGATGGCAACAGAGATTATTCGCGATGATGATGGTGTGCATGGAGTTATTTTTAAGCATAAAGGTATAACCAAAGAGATTCATGCTAAATCAGTAATTTTAGCCTCTGGGGGATTCCATGCCAACACCGAAATGCGTACCCGCTATCTTGGGCCTAAATGGGATATCGCTAAAGTGAGGGGAAGTCGATTTAACACAGGAGACGGTATTCAAATGGCGTTAACCATCGGTGCAATGCCGCATGGCAATTACTCAGGTGCACATGCTGTCGGGGGAGATGTCAATGCACCTGAATTTGCTGAGGGTTTTCAAAAGCTAAGCTATCCATTTGGAATTATTGTAAATGCAGAAGGTAAGCGATTTGTTGATGAAGGTGCTGATTTCAGAAATTATACTTATGCGAAATATGGCAGAGCAGTTCTCGAACAAACTGGACAGTTCGCATGGCAGGTGTACGATCAGAAAATAACGCATTTACTTCGAGAGGAGTATAAGAATAGACAGGTTACCAAGGTAACAGCAAACACATTGGAAGAATTAGCAGAAAAACTCGATGGTGTTAATCCGGAAGCATTTCTTAAAACAATCAAAGCTTATAATGAATCGATTGAAACGGATATTCCGTTTAATCCAACTGAAAAAGATGGTCGCTGTACTCGCGATCTAGACGTACCTAAATCAAATTGGGCAAATACTTTAGATGAAGGGCCGTTTGAGGCGTATGGGGTAACATGTGGAATTACTTTTACTTATGGTGGATTAAAAATTAACACGAAATCTGAAGTGCAGGATGTCTTGGCGCAAACCATTCCTGGACTATATGCATCAGGTGAAATAGTTGGTGGATTGTTTTATTTCAATTATCCTGGCGGCGCAGGCTTAATGGCAGGATCTGTTTATGGGAAAATCGCTGGAGAAAATGCCGCGCGTTTTGCTAAACGAGAAGTAACTTAGTCGTAGTTTTAGGTTAACGATTTATTGGGGTAAGAACCGCTAAATTTGACATTTAAATTCAGAATATTACAAATTATAAAAAGGAATTATTTAGTGCGGTGAACTAAATTCAGTTGTAATTTAGAGTTATTACTATCTAACATAATTACAACTACTGGAAAAGAAGTTGGAAGGGGGTGAATAAATTAGCTGCCTATAGATATCTAAAATCTATCTAGCTAATGTTAGTAGCAAGATCTTATTGAACGGTTTTTTTGAAAGCGTTACCAATAGTGGCGGTTTTAGACAGACTCATATCCCAGGCAGTCATCTTCTTGTAATGTTGATCCATTACTTGAGAAAGAGAACATTACTAACAGGTTGTCCCTGAAAGATTCTATGTGCTTAGGAGTGCATAAATAATTGAAAAGAAGGTGCGAGGATGGGTCTTAAATCAAACGAAACGAAATATGAATCATTGATGGTTTTGCTTTTTTTCTTGGCATGGGGTTTTCTTTACTTAGACCGTCAAGCGTTATCAATTTTAATGCCACTTATGTTGGAAGACATTCCGTTGACAAACACACTGATTGGTCAAGTGAATATGTGGCAAACAATAGGCTTTGCAATTTCGGCACCTGTGTTTGCAGTAATTTCTGATCGAATTGGTCATAAAAAGATGATTATCTTTTGGGCAACAATGATTACATCTATTTTAGCTTTTGTAACAATGTTTGCTAATTCATATGTTTATTTACTTATAATCCGCACACTTCTTGGTGCTAGTGAAGGAGTTATTTTACCAATCTCTATTTCATTACTTGCCGCAGTATCAAGACCTAAGAAATTAGGAAGAAATATGGGATTAGTCTATGCGGGAGCGGCGGTTATTGGTGTAGCAATTGGTCCAGTAGTTGTTACTCAACTAGGAGAATTATTTAGTTGGAGATCTGCGTTTTTGTTTGTAAGTTTACCTAGCTTTCTGACAGCCTTACTCATTTTAAAGTTCTTGCATGAGCATAATTTCACTAAAAATGCCTCAACTGATAAAAGCAGTGAAGTTAATATGAAAAGTATTATCACAGGGTTAAAAAATCGTAACATTATGATATGCGTATTCTTAAGCATCGCTTGTATGGGGGCACTTTGGACCTTTAATTCTTTCCTACCATTATATTTAACACAAGTCAGTATGTTATCTGTTACACGTATGGGAGTGATAATGTCTCTATTTGGTATCCTTACTATCTTTTGGCAAGTATTTATCCCATATTCTTCAGACAAATTGGGGAGAAAACCAGCGATGATCGGATACGCATTCTTGGCTATGGTAACACCAACGGTACTATTTCTTTATCCAGAATCATGGATAGGTATTGGTGTATTAGTGGCATTAGGTGGAATTATCCTTGCTATGAACACAATCTATCAAAGTATTATCCCAGTAGAAAGTGTATCTCCGTCGATAATGGCAACCGCAAATGCCTTAATCATGGGTACTGGTGAGTTAATTGGAGCATTTTCTATTGGTATATCGGGAGTATTGGCAGATGCATATAGCTTAACGGCTGTTATGATCGTTGTTGCTATTTCTTATTTAATTGCATTTTTAGTTTCATTTGCTTTAACAGAAACGTTAAAGAAAAAAGAAAAAGTAACAGAAGAGCCCTTAGAGGAAGCTACTGTTAACTAAGCTTAGAATTCAAGCTTCATTCAATGGAGAGAATATATACCGTTGAATGGAGCTTCATTTTACTTTAATAGTTACACAGATTAATGTAGCTTATCCAACTGGTGAACAGTGAAATCAATTTTCTATTCATCTTGTCAAAAAAGAAAATTATCACTTGAAGATAGATACGTAAAATTAATCTGATATTAGTTAACTTTCACCTAATTTATCAGTGAGAAAATTTAAATAAACGTAAAAACAAGTAAAAATTACTTAAAAACCACCGAAATTCAAACGGTTTTTGCCCTTGGAAGTAATGTATGTATTTTTTAAAATTTAGGTAAGAGATATCGATACATCTTGCGAAATTTTCTCACTAAAAAGAAGGAGATGTTTTAATAATGACAAGTGCAACACAAATAGAACATTCATTTGTAGAAAAAGCTAGTTCTATGATTCCTAAGTTACGAGAACGTGGAGCAGAAACCGAAGAGATCCGCAGAGTACCTGAAGAGACGATGAAAGAATTGAAGGAAGCTGGATTATTTAAGATGCTGCGTCCAAAAAGATATGGAGGATTTGAGGCAAACATTAGAACTTACGCGGACGCCGTAGTAGAAATTTCTCGTGGTGATGCTTCTACTGGCTGGATTGTAGCGCTATGCGGTATTAGAGAATTGATGGTAGCAGAATCCTTTTCTGAAAAAACGCATGAAGAAATCTTCGGCGAAAATCCAGATGATGTTTTATTTGCTGGAGTATATGAACCAAGAAAATGTATTGCGAACAAAGTTGAAGGCGGTTACATGATTGAGGAAGGCTTTTGGATGTTTTGTTCTGGATCTTTACATGCAACATGGGGATACTTCGGAATGCCCATCATGGACGAAAATGGAGAATTAGTAGATCAAGTATTAATGACACTGCCATTTGAAGAAATGGAAATTATGGATGACTGGTACACGATGGGGCTAAAAGGTTCAGGTAGCAACAGTGTCAAAATGCACAACGTATTTATTCCTGATCACCGAGCTGTTTCATTTTCTGAAGCATTAAACGGAAACTTTCAATCGAAACATTTTCGTGAGATACCACTTTATAATACTGCACTATTTCCGGCTCTTATCTTATCACTAGGGCTACCTGCACTAGGGGCTGTCAAGGCGGCGCTAGACATGTATTTAGAAAAACTACCCAATAGAAAAGCAGCACACATTGGTGTCGAGTATCTTCGCGATGCCCCAAGTACACATTTAAACCTGTCCGACGCAGCTTTGAAAATAGATACGGCTGAAATGCACTTTTACCGAGTGGCAGATGAGTTAGATAAATGGGCAAAAAGCGGAGAATATATGGAGCGTTCAGCTAGGGTAAAAGCTTTAGCAGATATTGGTTATGCTAACCAGTTATGTAAAGAATCTCTTGACATCATCATTCAGGCCAGTGGATCTGGATTTGTCTATGAGGGAAACCCGTTACAAAGAGTTATCCGTGATTTCTTAACATTGCATACCCATCGATCTCTGTCACCGACAATTACGAAAGAAAATCATGGTCGCGTGTTAGCTGGCCTGGAATCTAATGCGTTACGATATTAATTATTTTTTATTGTCTACGAAATTCTTTAACTTAAATTGACTAAAAGAAGGGGGATTTAAGATGAACTTACCTGAAATTGCAAAACTTGGGCATATTGCCTTAGTCACACCAGATATGAAAAAATCACTTTGGTTCTTTAAAGAAGTACTTGGATTAGAGGAAACAGAAGAAGTTAACGGTACTGTTTATTTACGGGCATGGGGCGATTTTGAGCATCACTCGCTTTCTTTAACACCAGGTGAGAAAGGACGCGTTGATCATATTGGTTGGAAAGCAAAGCGCAAAGAAGATGTAGAAGGATTTGCCCAATTGTTAGTAGAGACAGGAACAGAAGTTAACTGGGTGGAAAAAGGCGATGAGGCAGGTCAAGGTAGAGCAATTCGATTTAAATTGCCAAGCCAACACAGTTTCGAAATTTATTTTGAAATGGAAAAAACATTAGCAGACAAAGACTCACGTTCAATCTTGAAAAATCAACGGCATCAATCTTGGCGTAAAGGTGTATCACCACGAAGAATAGACCATGTCAATATCGCAACATCAATGAATGTCGGTGAAATCCACCAATACCTATCTAATCAATTAGGCTTTAAACTACGTGAGTATGTGACAGATGATAAAGGAGAGATTGCGGCTGCTTGGATGAGTGTTACCAATTTAGTTCACGATATTGCTATAAGTCCAAGGCCAGATGAAAAAACTCCAAATCGTTTACACCACATTTCTTATTGGCTCGATGATGCTGGAGACTTACTCAGAGCAGCAGACATTTTAAGTGAAGAGGGAATTAAATTCATCGGACCTGGTAAGCATGGAATCAGTCAGGCGATGTACATCTATGTAATTGATCCAGGTAGCGGATGTAGAGTAGAACTATTTACCGGTGGTTATTTAATCTTTGAACCGGACTGGGAACCAGTTAAATGGTCTGCAGAAGAAAGGGCAGTTGGAAATACGTATTGGGGAGATACAGTCCAAAATAAGGAAGCAAATTACATGACGATTGAAGCATAAATTAATTAGCAGCATTTGTAACCGATTACAATTAACGCAGATAGAACAAATGTAGCTATCAAGGAAGTGAAAAATAATGGATGGTACTGATTTAATTATATTAGGCGGAGGTCTTGCTGGTTTATGTGCAGCTGTTGAGGCCGGGGAACGTGGTGCTACGGTTTTATTGCTTGAAAAAGAAGCTAAAGTTGGAGGTAGTTCTCTCCTTAGTGGTAGATATATGGCCTTTGCCGGTACGGATATGCAAAAAGAAAGAGGGATTGAAGACTCATCGTTAGTACTTGTTGATGACATGCTCGATGTGGGCGGCGGTGTCAATGATCAAGAACTTGTTGAAGCGTATGGCAATTATCAGTTAGAAACATATCAATGGTTGGTGGACCACGGGATTCTATTTAAATCTCTGCAAGCAGTAAGTGGGCACAGTGCACCTCGTGGACATACAATTGATTCAGATCAAGCAATTGGAGTGCTTTATCAAAGGGCCGAACAACTTCCAAATGTAACAATACGTTTACAGGCGCCGGCCAAAAGACTCTTGCAGGATGCTACTGGCAGAATTGATAGCGTCTATTACGAAGTCAATGGAGAAGGTATGATTAGCCAGGCAGATAAAGGAGTAATGCTTACCTCTGGTGGATTCTCCCAGAGTGAAGAGTTACTCAGCCATTTTGCACCACAGCTAAGTCGTGCACTCCGAATTGGCGGACCCGGAAATGAAGGCGATGGTCTTATGATGGCCTGGGAGCATGGTGCCTGGATCCGTGATTTGCCATATCTAAATGGAACATATGGTTTTCATCCAACAGCAAATGGTCCAGTAAAACACCAAGGTCTTGTTTTTTATAAAGGAGCGATCATAGTCAATAAATATGGAAATCGGTTTGTCGATGAATCCCTCTCTTATAAGCTATTAGGAAGTGTGGCTCTAAAGCAACCTGATGATTTAAGTTATCAAATTTGGGATCAAACAGTGATGGATAAAAGTGTAGCTGGAGATAAACTCTATGATTTTGAGAATTTGTTGCAGCAGGGACTAGTTTACCAGGCTAATACCATAACGGAGCTTGCTAGAATAATTGATTTAGATCCATCTGCACTTCAGAAGACGGTGTCTAAATACAACCAAGGTGTTGTTAATGGTTCCGATCAATTTGGAAGAAAGACATTGACCCACAGGTACGGAGAGCTAACTACAATTGCTAACGGCCCATTTTATGCATTCCGGACGACTGTTGCCATGTTAGCTACTTATGCTGGTATAGCTGTTAACACACTCGGGCAAGTAGTTAATCCTTTTAAAGAACCAATTTCTGGTTTATATGCAGCAGGTGAAATTGTCGGTGGTTTCCACGGGGCAGGTTACATGACTGGCAGTTCATTAGGTAAAGCTGCAGTGTTTGGAAGAATTGGGGCATTAACAGCATTAGGTATTGAAATTAATGAAGGTGCTGATAAAACGGAAACAATTAAAAGCAATCCAAGCTAATCGGGACCTCAGGCTATACAAGAGAGGGGGGATTTAGTTGTCGTCATTATATGATTTAAAAGGTAAAGTTGCTTTTGTCACTGGAGCTGGACTAGGTGGGCTTGGAGCACAAACAGCAATTGCTTTTGCGAAGGTAGGTTGTGATGTAGTTGTTGCTGATCTTCCATCGCGTGAACAGGATTTAAAACAAACAGTACAAAAAATAAACGAGTACTCAAAAAATAGTTTTTACGTAACAATGGACATTACCAAAGAAAATCAGATCGACGATGCAATAACAGAAGTGATTGATAAATTTGGCAAACTAGACATTCTCGTCAATAGTGCTGGTGTCATGTTACGTAAACCAACATTTGAAACCAGCTTGCTTGAATGGCAAAAAATCATAGATGTTAACTTAACTGGTACTTGGTTGTTGGCACGTCGCGCAGGGAGAGAATTGACCAAGCAGGGACATGGGAAAATAATTAATTTTTCCTCACTCTATGCGAACATGGTCGGGCCTTTGCCTGAGCCGGCCTATTATGCGTCAAAAGCCGGAGTCGTTAATTTAACACGTGGTTTAGCATCTGAGTGGGGAAAACAAAATGTACAGGTGAATTGTATTGCTCCTGGTGTTTTTTTCCCAACCAATATGACTGAGCCACTCGCGGACCAACCAGGTCGCCTTGAACAAATGGCTGATCGAACACTATTGGGACGTCTTGGTGATCCAGAAAAAGATATCAGCGGTGTCGTACTTTTTCTAGCTTCAGCAGCTTCTGACTATATCACTGGTCAACTTATTGCTGTTGATGGCGGATGGAGTGCCTGGTAGTTGTTGCCTTAACTTACGACTTGAAAGTTTGATAGTAAAAATTAATTGAAATGGAGTCGATATAGATGAGTGAAAATCAAATGAAAACACGTTGGATGGGACATTCCACATGGGAATTAACAACATCAACAGGTAAAACAATAGTTGTTGATCCTTGGTACACAGATAATCCAAAAAATTCTAGTAGTAGTGCCAATGTTAAGGCTGATTATGTGTTAATCACTCATGACCACTGGGATCATGTTAAAGATGTGCCAGTACTTGTGCAAAATGGAGCGAAGGTGGTAACTCAACCAGAAGTAGTAAAAAGATTTGTCCAGGATCACGAACTACCGGATGAAGCCTTCATTCGAATTAACATGGGCGGAACTGTAACGCTAGAAGAGGGGATTCATGTCACACTATTCCAAGCATTTCATAGCTCGGATAGTGGCAATCCAGGTGGACTAATTATCCGTGATGGTGACGTAACAATTATGAATACAGGGGATACGTCCTTACATGGCGATTTGCAGTTATATGGAGAGTTGTACCCGCCAACCTTACTGATGCTTCCAATCGGAGACCGGTTTACGATGGGTATTCGTGATGCCGCTAAAGCAGTGTCAATGATAAAGCCAGAGTTCTGTGTACCAATGCATTATAGTACATTCCCAGCCATTGAGCAGGATCCAAGCCAATTTGAAAAAGAAGTAAATAAACTAATCCCTGAAGTCAGCTGTTGGCTACCTAATCCAGGTCAAGAAAAAGCGTGGTCTACGAATGAAAAAAAGACTTCCGTGAAATAGATTTGGACTTGGAAAGACGAATTGAAGAGAGGATGAAATAATTTCATGTCAAAAGATGAACTAGACTTCGATATTGTTGTGGTCGGTTGCGGTGTTGCTGGTACCTCGGCAGCATTAGCCGCAGCGGAGGCAGCAAAAGAGCAAAACAGATCACTAAACATTGTTATGCTAGAACGTACCTCAGTTGAAAGTCGTGGCGGAAACTCGCGTGATACAGCCGCATACTTAAGGATGGTCGATGAGACAAAGGTTGCAGATAATTTTGTTGAGGAAATGCTTGAATTTTCAGAGGGTCGAAGTGATGAGAGTTATATTCGCACCCTCAGTGATAAAGCGGGTGAGACGCTTGCATGGATTAAGGAAAATGGGGTCGAATTTGATTATTTGCCAACTTTATTTTTAACAGCCAATCGGCCCCGCCTACTTCCAGTTGGAGGCGGGCGTGCGATCATTGACCAGCTAGCAAAAAGTGCTGAAAAATTAGATGTTCAAATTGCTTATAATTCAAGCGCATGGCGTCTTGGTGTTGGGGAAGATGGTACCATTAATGAAATTTGGATTCGTGGCGATGACGGGAAGGCTACTAAGGTAACAACAAAAGCAGTTATTTTGGCTACTGGTGGATTTCAAGGAAATCCTGAGATGATGACTCGCTATATAGGTAAAGGCGCTTATAAGATTCCAACAATCTCTGAAGGAGGCCTATCCAATAAAGGAGAGGGTATCCAAATGACGTTTGATATTGGCGCAAAAAGCTCTGGACAACTTGATTCCTTCCATGCAGAACCATCTGATCCACGAAGTAACCGTGGTGATGCAGCTGTCATGACTTATCCATACGGTATTCTCGTTGACCAATCTGGGAACCGGTTTGTTGATGAAGGAATCTCAACGATTGATGAACAGTACGAATCGGTGGCAAGACGCATTTTTGACTTACCTGGACATATCGCCTATGCAATTAGTGATCAAAAATTATTCTCAATTCCTAATTATGAAAATGCCTTACAAACGGAAAAACCTCCGATTGAGGCTGATACGATTGAAGAACTCGCTGAGAAAATTAATATACCTAAAGAACAATTAATTAAAACTATTGAAGAATACAATGCCGCTGTCCAGCCTGGAGACTTTGAAGCGACAAACAAGGATGGTAAACATACAGTTGGGTTAACACCTGAAAAATCGAATTGGGCGATTTCGTTAGAGAATACTCCTTTTGTTTGTTACCCGATTCAATGTTCCAATGTGTTTACTTACGGTGGCGTGGCGACAGATACAAAAGCACGTGTTCTATCGAATGACAATTATCCAATTCCTGGCTTATATGCCGCAGGTGAACTGACCGGACTTTATCACGGCAAATATCCTGGAGGTACATCGGTACTTCGAGGGCTCGTTTATGGACGTATTGCAGGATCAGACGCTGTTGATTACATATTAAGCCAGTAAGTCAATGCGATAGTCTACTAAACGCCGATAGCGAGAAAAAGAACAAGAGAAAATTACAATCTCGTCCACCTCGTCCTAAAAGGATTAGGTGGATAGATTCATTGGTGGAGGGGAAATAATGTCTTGGGTTGTTCAAGAAGAGACCAGTCAAGTTGATTTAGCTAAAGAGTTTAAAAAATTAATCAATCATCGAGAAATCCTGAAAATTCCTGGAGTACATGATGGTATGGCAGCACTTGTTGCAAAACAAGTTGGTTTTCAATCAATCTATCTATCAGGAGCTGCTTATACGGCTAGTCGAGGCCTTCCGGATCTTGGTTTGATTCACTCAGAAGAAGTAGCTAAAAGGGCGCGTGACCTTATTCGAGCTAGCAATCTACCATGTTTGGTTGATATTGATACAGGATATGGAGGGATTTTAAATGTAGCTCGTGCAGCTAAAGATATGCTCGAGGCTCGAGTAGCTGCCGTTCAAATCGAGGATCAGGACTTACCAAAAAAGTGTGGCCATTTAAACGGGAAAAAATTAGTGTCTGCATATGAGATGGCACAGAAAATAAAAACGATAAAAGAAGTGGCACCAAGTTTAGTTGTTGTTGCCAGGACAGATGCCAGAGCAGTTGAAGGTATGGACACTACAGTGGATAGAATTAACCGTTATATTGAAGCAGGTGCAGATGCGATTTTTCCAGAAGCCATTACCGATCCAGATGAGTTCATGCAAATTAGCAACTTAGTTTCAGTCCCACTTTTAGCTAACATGACTGAATTCGGAAAAACACCCTACTTCACAGCCGAAGAATTTGAATCATTCGGCTATGATATGGTGATATATCCTGTCACGTCTTTACGTGTCGCCGCAAAAGCTTATCAACGAGTATTTCAGGAAATTTATGATAAAGGTACACAAAAAGAAATGCTTGAGAGTATGCAAACACGTGAAGAACTTTATCAGACTATTAATTACTATGATTACGAAGATTTGGACCAGATGATGGCTAAAACGGTATTGCCAAATGCAAGGGCGAAATAGTTTAAGGCGCGGCGCCAATCATTTAAGGAATGGCGCCTTATTTATAGACTACAACAATTTCTTTTACTACCTTTTAAATAATAATTGTCAGCGCTACCAATTAAGTTGTAAAATAATAGTAGAAACTTTTTGGTCCAGTGCAAGGGGTTAATTCAATTTCACTTTCATACGATGGTAGTTTTGTTACTAAACTAAAATCTTTAAAAGGAAGGACTTTTAAAATGAAGCTAGTAAGTCTTAATAAAGATGGAAAAGATGTTTTAGGGGTTAAAACGGCAAACGGAATGATTGATATAGGAGCTACTTTATCTAAACATCCTAAAAAAGATGTGCCATTAACTATAATGGAGGTAATTGAAGGAGGTTCAGCCGCTGTAACTGCATTAGAAGATTACATAACTGAATTAGCTGACAGCCCGTCTTATATTTTGGAAGAAAGTCAGGTCGAATACCTGCCATGTGTAACAAATCCAGGTAAAATAATCTGTATTGGATTAAATTATCGTAAACACGCTGATGAGACAAAATCGCCCTATCCGAAAACACCAATTTTGTTTAGCAAATTTAACAATACCCTTGCAGGGCATCAACAGGATATCCCGGTTCCAAAGGTTACAAAGAAAGTGGACTATGAAGTCGAGTTAGGTATTGTAATTGGAAAAGAAACTAAAAATGTATCCGAACAAACTGCCTTGGATCATGTCTTTGGTTATTTTACTGCAAATGACCTGTCCGCAAGAGATTTACAGTTTACAACTCATCAGTGGTTATTAGGTAAAACGTGTGATTATTTTAATCCAATTGGTCCATTTCTTGTTACCAGCGATGAGGTGGTGAATCCTCAAAATTTAAATTTAAAAACAATTGTGAACGATGAAGTACGTCAAAACTCTAATACTTCAGATATGATATTTTCTTGTAGCGAAATTATCAGTTATATTTCTCAACATATGACTTTAGTTCCTGGTGATATCATTATAACTGGTACCCCAGAAGGTGTGATTATGGGTTATCCAGAAGATAAGCAAGTGTTTTTATTGCCAGGAGATAAGGTTACTGTCGAAGTTGAAAATTTAGGAGCATTAACAAATACACTTATAACTGAAGAATAGAAATAAGAGTTTGAAGACTGGTTATTATATAATAACCAGTTTTTTTAAAAATGAACAAAAACATAAAAAAACTCTAAGGATGTTGAGTTTTTAAAACATGACATCAATACTAGATATAAGCCAAAAGACATTATAATTAATTACATGGGTTCGACAATGGACACATATGCTGAAAAAGCGGAACGATTGTGTCGTTTCGTTAGATTAAGTTACAATGAAAAAAAGAAAGTGGGAGGCAAACGCGATGGAAAAGAACCATAATTTAGGAGAAATTATTGATGGTATGGGTCGAGTTATGGTGGCATTTTCTGGTGGGGTAGACAGTACGTTTGTGTTAAAAAGAGCCCAACAAGAGCTGGGTTCATCCAATGTTTTAGCTGTAGTAGTAGCATCTGAATTGTTTCGCAGAGAAGAATTCGACGGTGCTGTAAAGCTTGCTAACGAAATGGGTGTGCCAGTTTACGAAACAGAGATTAAAGAACTAGAAAATGAAGCAATAGTAGCCAATACGCCAGATAGTTGGTATCATAGCAAAAAAATGTTTTACAGTCATTTGAATCAACTTGCTCAAAAAATGGATTATAATTATGTGTTAGATGGGATGATTATGGATGACCTTGATGATTTCAGACCAGGTCTAAAAGCAAGAACAGAGGCTGGTGTAAGGAGTGTACTTCAAGAGGCGAAACTCTATAAGAGTGAAATTCGCACTTTGTCCAAACAAATGGATTTACCAGTCTGGAATAAGCCTGCTTCTTGCAGTTTAGCATCTAGAATACCATATGGTACAAAGCTAGATAAACAGAAAATTTATCAAGTCAATGAAGCGGAGAAATTTATAATTAAGTTGGGTATTGATACGGTTCGTGTACGTCACCATGGCGGTGTTGCAAGGATTGAAGTGTTACCAAATCAAATGGAAAAAGTTCTAGAGTTTAGTGAAAAAATTAATTTTAAACTAAAATCACTTGGTTTTTCTTATAGTTCAGTAGATTTAAATGGGTACCGGACAGGTAGCATGAATGAAGTGTTACCGGGACAGGAAAAACAATCGGGTATAGCTAATTAAGGACTGTATAAACCAAAAAAACCCCTTATTTCTAAGGGTTTTTTTGGTTTATACTATGTTTTCATCATTTTCAATGGTCATAATCCATTGTTGTAGCAGCTTGTGATGTAGCTTCGGAATTAGGGTTAAAATATAGCGTCTGACTTGGAAATGCGATGTTTACACCTTCGTCTTCTAATATTTCCATAATCGAAAAATTGATATCTTCTTTGATTGTTAGGTATTCTTCCCAGTTAGTTGTATTTGTAAAGAAATATAAGAAAATATCTAAGCTACTAGCATTATATTGATCAAACGTAACAAAGATGGTCTCTTGATGGATAGCAATATGACCTTCCAATAGATCCTTTATTCTTCTAACCGTGTTCTCCAATTTTCTTTTAGGTGTATCATAAGTGACACCCAAATTAAAAGTGATTCTCCGTTTACCCATTTTACTCCAGTTAGTAATATTTTCGTTCGACAATGTTGCGTTTGGAACTGTTACAAGTCCCTGCGCAAAGGTTCTAACTCTGGTACTACGAAAGTTAATATCCTCGACTATTCCTTCTACACTCGGTGTCATAATCCAATCACCAATCGTGAATGGTTTTTCTGTAATGATAATAATTCCGCCAAATAAGTTTCCAATCGCGTCCTTTGCTGCTAAGGCAAAAGCGAGCCCACCAAGTCCAAGTCCAGCAACAAATCCATTCACATCATACTCAAATTCTTGTGCAATGATACTGAAGCTAATTGCGATGATAATAAAACGTAAAGCTTTTGAAAAAAATGGAATTAATATTGGATCAAATTTTGTGCTAGATCGCTCATTTATTTTAGTGAATAATATAGAAGAACCAGAGGATAGATTGTATAACCCCCAAGTTATTACAGCGATAATAGATGATCTTATAATTCTAAGAAAAACAATGTTTGATTGTTCTAGATAAGGAAAATAGATAACGGCAACATAAACGCCAATAATTAAAAATATCCAACGAACGGGATATTCAAACGCTAAACAAATTTTAGAAAAGAAATCTGTAGGTGTCTTCCTACTAAAAGCTAATAGTATCCGAAATACGTATTTTGTGAAAATCTTTCTAAATAATAGAAAGATTAATAGAATGCCAATCGATATTCCAATATTAATAAGATCTTCATAGGTTGCAGGTAACCAGTCGATCCATTCAAGCATTGTAATTTCACCCCCGAAATACTTTCATTCATTTCATTATAATAACACAAATCGATTAGGGATAAGGACTTATTCCTAAATCTCAAACAGTAGCAAAAAGTCCTGTTTTACAACAGATTTAAAGTGGACTAGCCTGGGTTTACTTGAATGGATAGTTAAATAGTCACGTTTTTCATGACGCTTTTGCATTGGCAAGCATTTAAAATAGGATAAAATGAACCTGATGACTTATTGATGATTTATTATAATTGTTGTACGGTTAACTTATATTTTGTAAACGCATACATATAAAGTATGCCGTTCAACTAAAGTGTTATCCACTAGAAAGGAGGGACAAGTTTACTAATTGTTTGTAATGAAGTTTATTTATGTTAATTACCGTAATGCATATCCTATCCTAGTGATTTCCTCAGCATGATACCTACTGAAATAGAACATCTCAGATTATAAGCTAAAGCCCATTGATTCATATCTAATAATTGTCCATATAATTCTACAATGATAATCAGTTGAAAAGATTAAATACAATAAGTACTGAGAATAGAAAGGGGAAAATATATGAATAGCCAATTGAAACGATTTTTTATTGTTTTATTAATACTATTGCTTGTTCTTCCGCTGTCCCTGTCAGCTAAAGGGAATCAAGCAAGTGAAAACAGTAACAAGCCACACCTCGATCACCAGTTGGAAACTCCTGAGTTTAATAATGTATCTGTTCATGATCCCTCAATTATAAAAGAGGACGATATGTATTATGTGTTTGGTACCCATATTGAGGCTGCTAAATCAAAAGATTTAATGGATTGGGAGAGTTTTGCTAATGGTTATACAACACCAAATAATGTGTTGTATGGAGATTTATCAGAGAATCTAGCTGAGTCTTTTGAATGGGCAGGTGAAGATGATGCCGATAGTGCTGGAGGCTTTGCTGTTTGGGCTCCAGACATTTTCTGGAATGACGAATATGTTAATGAGGACGGTACAAAAGGTGCTTATATGATGTATTACAGTGCTTCCTCAACATATATTCGTTCGGCTATTGGTTATGCTGTATCTAAGGACATTGAAGGACCGTATCAGTATGTGGATACGATTGTTTACTCTGGTTTCACTGAAGGTGAAGACTATGATGACAACAGTGATGTCAATAAACAATGGGAAAACACTGCTATTGATGAACTTATAGACAAAGGAGAGATATCAGAAGCAAACGCTGATTGGTTTAATGAGGATGGTTCTTACAACAACACCATGTATCCTAATGCGATTGATGCTAATTTATTTTACGATGAGGACGATAAGCTCTGGATGACATACGGTTCTTGGTCTGGCGGTCTTTTCATGTATGAACTTGATGAAGCAACAGGTCTGCCAATCTATCCTGGCGAAGACCGAGAAACAGAAGATGGTCGGATGATTGATAGATACTTTGGAACAAAGATTTCTGGTGGATACGGGAAATCAGGTGAAGGTCCTTATATCGTTTACAATGAGGACAACGGCTATTACTATTTGTATATAACTAATGGCTGGTTAGGTGCCGATGGGGAATATAATATGAGGGTATTCCGCTCGGAAAATCCGGATGGACCCTACCTAGATGCAGACGGTCAGGATGCTGTACTACCGGGTAATGTAGATCATGCTCCTTACGGAAATAAGTTAATGGGTCACTTTATGTTTGAAAGAAAAATTGGCGATCCTGGAACTGGAATTGGTTATGGGTACATTTCACCAGGACACAATTCTGTTTATTATGATGAAGATACCGGTGAGCAGTTTTTAGTGTTCCATTCACGCTTTCCGGAAAGAGGCGAAACACACGAAGTTCGCATCCATCAACTGTTTATCAATGAAGATGGCTGGCCAGTGGCAGCTCCATATCGCTATGGTGGGGAAACACTGGAGAAAGTGAATCGTCAGGATGTAGTAGGTGATTATCGGTTCATCAACCATGGTCAAGATATTTCGTCTACTGTTCATAAGGATGTAAACATCACACTAGAAAAAAACAATAAAATTACCGGTGCAGTTAGTGGTAAGTGGAAGAAGACAGGCCACAATCAGGTTGAGTTAGAAATTGACGGTGAAACGTACAAAGGTGTCTTTGTCCGCCAATTTGATCCAGTTACCCAAAGTACCGTTATGACATTTACTGCTTCTTCTGGACATGGTGTCAGTGTCTGGGGCAGTATGCGAGATATGGGTAAAACAGATGAAGAGATAGTCGCAGATGTGAAGGAAGATTTAAACTTGGGCGAAACAGATCGGGTTGTAACAGATTTGACGCTTCCTACGGAAGGGACAAGAGATACGGAGATTTCCTGGACTTCTTCTGATGTTGAAGTGGTTTCCGAACAAGGCGTATTGAATCGTCCTGAGTCAGATGAAGAGAGTAAGACTGTTACGTTGACAGCGACCATTACCAAAGGTGAGGTAACTGATACGAAAAGCTTTAGTGTTACCGTTCTTCCCAAAGGAGCAAAACAAGTAATGGCCCATTATTCCTTTGAGAATGACCTATCCGATAGTACTGGCAATTTTGGTGAAGGAACCTTAACTGGTAATCGAATAGATAATACTGGCGGTACGATTAGCTTCGATAAAGGAGTAGTTGGTCAGGCATCAGTATTTGACGGTAATTCTGGTGTGAAGCTGCCAGATAATTTAATTACAGGTACGAGTTATTCTGTTTCCCTTTGGTTAAATCCAAAGACCTTGACAGGTTATACAACCAGTTTCTTTGGAGCTAGGGATAGTAGTAACTGGGTGAGTCTATTACCTGGAGGCTGGCCTGGTGATAATCAAGTAGCTGTTTGGTCAGGAGGGTCTAGTTTCACTGATGCAACCACTGGTACCGAGCTTCAGACTGATGAGTGGACCCATCTGGCAATGACTGTTGATGATGGAGAGGTAATTGTTTATCTAAATGGTGAAGAAAAATCGAAAACTACAGCCTTTAATAATGTCTTCACGACAAGCAACAGCCAGTTTAGCTTAGGTGTTAACTGGTGGGATACCCCTTATCAAGGCATGATGGATGAGTTATCTATCTATCAAGGCAAGCTTACAGCCGAAGAAGTAGCACAATTAGCAGCAGAGTAATAGAAAAGTAGGTTAGAATTATTGAATTAACATTGTAAAGTTAAAAAAGTGAGGTAACCAATTATCATTTGGTTACCTCACTTTTTGTTGCTATATTATATCATGCTGAGTTTGAACAAGTATCTATGATACTATTTGTTCGATTTTCTTTTCGATTTTTGCCGGAGCATCTTTAGGTCCAAATCGCTCGATAACTTCACCGTTTTGATCAACTAAAAATTTAGTGAAGTTCCATTTAATATCATTGCTTATGAATCCTTTTGCTTGGCTCTTTAAGTATTGAAACAGTTCATGAGTATTTTTTCCGTTCACATCAATTTTTTCATGGATTGGAAAAGTCACACCAAAATTGATCCGACAAGCTTCTTCGGTTTGTTCTGATGTTCCTGGCTCCTGGTTAGCAAACTGATTACTTGGAAATCCTAACACAGCTACACCACGGTCTTTATATTTTTGATGAATTTGCTCAAGTCCATCAAATTGCCCACTTAAGCCACACTTCGTTGCAGTATTGACGATTAACATAACTTTATTTTTGTATTCACTTAGCTGATAAGATGTACCATTTGGTTTACTTACTGTAATATCATAAATGCTCATCAAAAATCCACTCCTATCATTATTTTATATCGCGTACGATATAATTAGTATATCATAATCTATATTAAAAGATGCAAATAGCAGCTTATATTATGAGGTTTCTATCTATTGATTATAATCATCTTATTCGGCCAATATTCCCTCTTATAGATAAAATAGTAAGGATAGAGATTTTCTTAGAAGGTAATATAGTTGAAAGATTATAGTGAATTTTGCCCGCATTGCAAATCCAATCGACATGTCCTTTCTGGTTTTATTATATAAACTTGTGTCCACAGAATCGGGTATAGGTCAATTGGTATAATTCACCGGGAAGAATGATCAAATCTATATTCATCATAACAGTAGATGGCTATTAAACATTAACAAGAACAACAGAATTATTAAAGTGGTAGTTGCCCACAACAAATATTTATTTAATTTTCCGTCATGATAGTTACTTAACTGATAGCCTGTAGCTACAAATAGTGTAGCCATTTTACGATACATATCATAGTATAGAAGTCTATCGTATTTTTTTACTACATATTTCTTAAATAAAATAAAGATAAGAATGGACCAGAGAAAGGGTTGCATTCCACTTAGTATATGTTTCATTTCAAAATAATTAAAATCTACATGCATATTCGTTAAATTTTCTAACAAATAAGGATGAATACCAATCAATATCATCATAACGGTTAAAAATCCCATTCCTAACTGCATGCTGATGGTTGGTTTTTTAGCTAAGTTCATAGTACTATTTTTGAAAAATGCATAATAGATAAATTTTAAAAACAGTAGAGAAGTCCCGAAACTCATCAGGTCCAAACCCCATTTTAATAATGGTTCGTGTAAAGCATCTTTAATAAGGCTTTTACTCATATAGCCATTAAAAAAGGGAACTCCAGCTATCCCCAAAAAAGCTACCAATGTTGCTATCGAAGTTACGGGAAGTTTACTACGCATGATCCCTAAATTTTCAAAATCATCCTTCCCTGTAGTATAAATGACAACTCCCACTGCCATAAATAATACAGTTTTATATAATATGTGATTAACCAGGTGAAACATAGCTCCTGATATTCCCGCTGCAGTTCCAATACTAATACCAATAATCATATAACCAACCTGTATTATTATCGAATAGCTCAATAATTTAAGGACCTGATTTTGCCTTAAGGCCATTACAATTCCAAACAAAGCCGAAATAAGACCAGCATATGCCAAAATATTTATCCCAGACACGAGACGAGCCATTACATATACGCCCACTTTTGTCGTATATATCGACAAAACTACTGCAACATAAAAAGGAGCTTTGCTGTAAACAAGTGGCATCCATGTATGGAAACCGACAAAGGCCAGCTTAACTGCTATTGCAATTAGAAAAAAGGGGGTACCAGCCTCTATCGCATTCAAAGATAAACTACCGGTAGCCGAATACTGTAAAAATATCCCCCATAATAAACTCAAACTACCAGCCACGTGCATTAGAAAATAATAATACCCCGTTTTTTTAGTGAAATCACTTGCCATTATAATAAGAAATGAGGAACTGATCGTCATTAACTCCCAGAAAACATACAGAGTAAACAGATCACCGGAAAAAACCACGGTCAGGGCACTACCAATAAACACAAATATTAATCGTAAATTAGGTAGGGAACATATATTAATGGAATAAATGACAGCAGCCAGGCCAGCGAAAGCAAAAATTAATCCAGTTAATTTACTGATACTATCTACTTTAATAGGAATTAGAGTAAGTTTTAGAAAATCCAGTTGTAAACTATTACCAGGTATTAAATAAAAAGTAACAATAAGGGCTCCTGCAGTAATAAGGAAAGATATGATGTATTTTATTTTATTATTAATGGGCAAAAGTAATAGTAAAGCACCTGTTATATATAAGAAACCTGGAGTAAGCATCTTCAACCCCCTAGTAGTATTCTTATGTATTCCCCATTATCCAGCAAAAATTTCGGAATTTTATTCATTAGACTTAAAGGTAATGAAGGTACTATACCAAATACAATACATAAACTGCCTAGAAAGATAGTTGGTAATTTTAAAGATAAACCTGGTTCTTCTATTAATAGTTCTTCTTCGGTTTTTGTATATAATGTAACAATTACTTTTAAATAATACGTTAAAGATAAAAACGTTCCCACCAGAATAAAAAAGGCAGCATAAACAAAGTCAGCTTCTAGAGCTGCTTCAACAATAAGCCATTTACTCATAAATCCATTGAAGGGAGGCAGGCCCACTATAGCAAGGGAAGCAACCACAAAAGTAAATGAAATTATGGGGAATTTATAACCTAGCCCTTTAATATCTTCAATTTCAACAGCGGTTAAACTATAATTAAAAATTCCTACAACTAAAAATAAGGCACCTTTCATTATGGCATGATTTAAAATATGAAAACTTCCAGCAATTAAGCCTGCTTCCGTTCCCACAAATAATCCGATCATGATATACGCTATTTGGGCAATGCTGGAATAAGCAAGCAGGCGGTTTAAATTTGATTGTTGAAAGGCTAAACAGTGAGCAATAAGAAAAGTAATGACTCCCCAGAAAACTACTATAGTTAACATTCCACTTTCATCCAGAAAATCAATGCCAAACATTATATATAATATTCTTATTAATGCATAAAGAGCGGATTTCATCACCAAACCCGAGGATAAAACATTGTAAGGGATTGGGGAATCTTCATAAGCATCAGGTAGCCAAGCGTGCAGAGGAATTAACCCGATTTTTAATGCATAGCCAAAAACAAAAAACGCCATAATGGTACTTTTAATCTTAAAGGGAATATCTTCAAATGCTAGGGGGATTTCAGCCATATTTAGAGTTCCAGTTAAATAATAAGTTAAAATTGTAGCTAGTAAAATAAAAAAGCTCCCCAACGTAGACATGATCAAATACTTAAAAGTACCTTCTATTCCTCTATCAGTCTTTTTTTGCAATGACAGAGCGCAAGAACTCAGCGAACTCACTTCCAGAAATACATAAAGATTGAATAAATCAGCAGTAAGAACCATTCCTGAAATACCGGCTATCATTAAATAGGCAAAAATAAAATAGTCATGTTTAATAAATTTAGTATATTTCATGGAAAAAATAATAAAAGGTAAAAATAATATCGCTATGATTAACAAAAATAGGCTGGAAAAAGGATCGACCATTAAATTTATTCCCAACATCCCCCAATCACCAATACTGTAAACTTTTGCGGGATAACTGTTAGTAATAACTAAAATTAATAAATAAAGATAAATGATCGCACTACCGGTTACCAGAGGGAAAAAAATCTTTTTAACATATAATCTTGAAATACCAAGAAAAAATGCGGTTAATAAAGGTGAAATGATAACCAAAACAGCCGCTTCCATTATTAACCTCCTAAAGAAAAGCGCGCAGGGTGCCTTGCTCACCCTAGGGCAATAAGACAAGCCTCAGCGTAGCGGTCTTTGCCACATAGAGGTTTGTCTTAAGACCTCAGACGGGGTAAGCGCTGGAGCTAGACATCTTTGAATTTTATTCTATCTTACCTAACGTGCAAAAATAAAAATTATCCTCTCAATTTTCGAATTTCATCAATGTTTAACGTTCTATATCTTTTATGTATCTTAATCACCACCGCCAGCATGACAGCTGTAACACTTCCCCCGATAACAATGGTAGTTAGGGCCAGTGCCTGAGGGATAGGATCGACTACTATTTCATATCCTTTGTCTAAAATAGGAGCAGTTCCATCCGGTTTATAACCTACGAGCATTAATAACAAAATCAAAGAAGATTCTACAATAGTAAATCCAATAACAATTTTTATTAAATTTTTTTTGGTAATGATCGTGTACATTCCTAGACAGAACAAAATGATTACGACAACATATGGTATTTCCACTATTATTTCTCCTTAATCAAACTATTAAAAATGATGGCCAGACCAGCTCCTACTTTTAACCCAATCATTAAATTGAGGTAAGGTATTAACCCGGCACTAAACACTTCTCCGGCACTTCCCGTTCCGAAAGGGGCTTGTCCGCTGGCAAGAAAATTGCTTCCAGTGAATACGCCTAGTAATCCCAGTAAAACAAAACCGATTGCTCCGATATTTTCTACTAACTTTTTTTGGGCAGGTTTGAATATATATTCAGAGAAATCAACACTATAGGTTATTGTCAGCAGAATGGGAATGACAGACAGAACAACGCCTCCAACAAAACCACCGCCAGGACTAAGATGACCAAATAATAGTAAGTACGCTCCTAAAACGGCTAAAAATGGGATAATCAATGTTATCGTTTGATTAACAATACTTTTAAATGTTGTACCAAACATTGTCGCTTTAGTTATAGGAACCAGAAAAGCTAAAATAGTTGCAGCAGTTAAAATCACCGTTGCTTCACCCAAAGTATCAAAGGCTCGGTAATCATATAAGACGGATGCAACTAAATTTGTCGCCCCGGTTTCCTGTACCCCTTCAGAAATATAGTGTTCAGATAAATATCTTTTACCGTCGCTATCAAGATTATGTATGTCATAAAATAAGAAGAATAAGAAAATAGCGAACGTTATAACAAGGCCTATTTTATAAAGCTTTTTAAACCTTTCATTTAGTCTACTCATCTCGTCAATACTCCGTTTTATTTATTGTAATTACAAAAAAAGCAGTCGTTAAGCCAACAGTCATTATTGCTGCAGCGAGAGCAACACCCGGAGCCTGGAGAATGACAAAAATAATGACTAAAATTGCCCCGAATAGGGGGAGAGTAATAACGGAATTTGATAGATCTTTAGTAAATACCATAAAAAATGCGGTAATTATTAAAAATAGTAATAACAGATAAAATAGGATATCTATCACGACGTTACCTCCAATCACTTCTCGAAATCTTCTTTTGTATATGTTTTGGGTATAAGATTATAATTATTATCAAAACTGGCGATGACATGAATGGTTACCGGATTTGTGATGGATAAAAAAATCATGATGACAATTAGTTTTAAAGAAACAAAACTAATGCCTTCGAGTACGATACATCCCATGAAAACTGAAATACCTCCGGCCATCAGGCATTTAGATCCAGCATGTAATCGGGTGTACAAATTAGGAAAACGAATCAATCCCACAGCAGTACTCAACAAAAAGTAAATGCCTGTTATAAAAAATATAAAAACAAATAATTGTCTTATACTGAGAATGAAATCAATCACCAACGCCACCTTTCCATGGCTTTCTTAAATACTTAGCCATAATTAAAACATTGATAAATAAGAAAACCCCATAAACTAAAGCCACATCAATAAAAATTTTTCTTTCAAAATAAAAACTTAATAAAACTAAAACTAGTAAAAACATGACACCTATACAATTCATAGCAACTAGTCTATCAGGCAGACTGGGACCTTTAATGACTCTATAAAAAGTTAAAATAGCAGTTAAGACAATTACAAGTATTAAATAGAGCACTACGATCACACTCCACATCGAATTATAAGATAATATTTTTTTGAAAGTTGTCATTACATATAGTTGGGATAGACCGTTCCCCAAACTATATGTAATGACAATTGCTACATAAGTAATTATGAAATTGATTCACTTAAAAGAGTGTGTTCAAAAAGTTGAATTAATCAACTATTTTCGCAATCAAATTAAGGTGCTTACGGATACGTGCTATCTTTCTTTCTTCTTCATCGTCACTGTGAACATCGATCCAGTGAATAACATATTGATTATTTATATGATCGAAATCCAGAGCCAGAGACCCTTGAGTGAATGTAATAAAACTGGCTAAGGTTGCAATACTGTTTGAATTTTTAAGAGATGTTTTTATGCGAACAATTCGGGGAGAAAATGATGGTTTAATCTCAAATGCATGTCTGGATACTTTGACTGCAGATAAAAATACATCATAGATAAAAGCAATGATTACCATAAATATGTCATATGTTTTTTTAGGGAAATCTTTCGTTCCATCTTTCAGTTGTATTAATCTAAACAAATTCTCTGCCATCATAAGCGATATAAAGGAAGAAATAATAGTACCTAAGAAAAATACCTGGATACTAACGTGGCCTGCAAAAACAAACCATAATGCCAAAGTCAGAATAAATGTTAATAATTTTTTTCTCACATGATGTACCTCACTTTAAATTTAGTGAAATTAGCTATCACAGCTGTAATTAATGGAAAATAAATTTAGTAGTACTTATTATTACCAGAGGATGAGTTATTATTATTAAATTAATTAAAAATCCAATGTGGTATTATCGTTTTGGGACACCTACCACTGTTGGCATGTTGAATATGGCAAATAAAGAAAAGGAAAAAATAGAGCATATAGGGAATAGCGAAGGGGTACTGGATAAATAGCAGAAAATCTCCAGTAGACTAAATAATGCGCAGTAAAGATCTTTATATTTAGGTGACTGTGTGAAGAAAATACTTAAACTTACAAACTGGAGTAGTTTAATAGGAAAGATCCAAATTTAAAGCAGAGTTCATTCTCTGCTTTAAATTTATTTTTCATTTCTGAGCTATTAGGATACTCATTAAAATTATATTGCCAATTTAGTGTCCAATTGTATGCTTAATTTTTAATATTGCGATAGGGACGAAACGGCGGTGTTTAACGGAGTTTCTTCAAGCAGTCTTTACATCTACTAGTATTGCTTCAAGGATATGCCAGCCGAGACAACGCGTAGGCTATTCTTTGGAGTAACACTTGTCTCAAAAGGCTTGCCCCTGAACCTACTTGTATCGTAGGTGCTTCGTACCTACGATAGAATCAACATTAGTCAAAAATCAGTACAAACCATTTAACAATTACAAATTATTTGATCTATGAATGATTATTCAAGCTTAATCCTCACCGCTTCTTTCAGGAGTTAATGCACTTATTAGCCCAATGGTATTTGGTGGGATACTAGCAATTAGAAACCACCAGTTGCCGGTAGTAATTGATAAGATTATAAATATAAATAGTGACATTGCAACAATTGAAATTCCGAATTTAACTCTAGAGGGCTTCAAAGGCTCTGTCATATTCATATTTATAGACAAAATCATCCCTGTAATTCCCCAGCTCGCCATATGAACAATCATAATTACTCCCAGAACCATTGCGACTTTTAGTTTAATTCCGAATGCTACCAGAGAAAATAGAACATAGATTGCAGCAAGAGTACAGAACCAAGAAATTGATCGAGACTTTTGCCAAATATGCGAATGTAGTTCATCCAAACCACGCTGCTTTTTGGCCATACGTCGGCCAAACCACCAGCCTAAAATACCAAATACAGCTCCTCCATATAATCCTATCAACCCACCTATTTGTACTCCCATTATTCCTCTCCCCTTTCTCCAAATATAAAGACCTCTTCAATTATGGAATCGAATGCCTTTGAAATGTTGTATGCCAGTTCAATTGATGGATTATATTTTCCGGATTCGATGGCAATAATCGATTGTCTCGAGACGCCTACCTGTTTTGCTAGATCCTCTTGAGTCATCTTCTTAGCTTTGCGCAGATCTTTGATACGGTTTCTCATCGTTTGCTTACCTCCGATCAACTTTGTAAAGCTAGCTTTACAATCAGTTGTAAGTAAAGTTTACTTTGTATTTAAAGTAATGTCAATCATGCTTTACATTATTTTGTTATAGGATCAGTTAAAATTAATTTGGGATTGATATTAGACGAAACAGAAGACTCATTCTCACAAAAGAGGAAACATAATATAGGGAGGAGGATATACATGATATTAAATTTCAGGAAACAAAAGATTTGTGAAAAAGTGCAGTTAAAATAACCGGGGCTTATGTTTGTATAGAACAACTAACAAAGTCATTTGCTGCACAGTACAAACGCTACTATCCAATAGAATTATAGGGCGTGGTTGCGAAGACCATAAGCCTAATTTCTCTATAAAAATAAGGAGAATTAGGCTTTTTCAATTCAAAGACGTATTTTTATTCGTAAACACGTTGATAGCAGTGGTGAATTTCGTGGCGACTGCTGGTGAAAAAACATGGTAGAAATGGTACATTCTTGTGGCTATAATCATTTATAGCCTAATGTATCAAATTTTTGATTTATTTGTTTTAGATTCTTCATTAACTCGATTGTGTTTTCATTTATAAGATCACATACCTCTATATTATTCTTAACAGCAAGCAAAATAGCACTTTTTTGGTTTATTGCATATTCGGTAAGTGAGAGGATATGAGCACGTTTATCTGTCTGTGACTGCTGTTTAATCAACCAGCCATTGGTAATGAGACGATTAATGATTGGATTTAATGTACCAATACCAATATTAAGCTTTTCGCCAATATCTTTTGTTAAAATTTGATCCTGTTCATAGGTAGTTAGCAATACAAGGTATTGTGGAAAAGTTAATCCAAATGGCTTTAAGATATCGGCATACATTTTAGAAAAACTACTAGCTGCTTTATACGCTTCTAAACATAGTTGCTGGTCTAATAGGCTTGTTTTTGTCATCATAGAGCTCCTTAAAACATGTAATTAATAATAATTTTATCATATTTTCTCTATAAACATCCCGGTAAGTATATTATCTAAAGCTTTTTTGAGTGGATTCTATTGGTAATCCTCGTTATACTAAACAAAAAAGGGAGATTCTATGACAATAATTGAGAAATTAAAGCTAAACAAATACAAAAATATTGCTGTTATCAATCAACCAAGTGATTATGAAATCTTCTCCGAACAGAAAAGCCTTTCTAAAGAGCATGATGCAATTTTTATTCAGTAGATCAGATGAAGGAGTACACACAACAAATCATTGACAATAAACAACTGTTAATGGAACAAGATTACCTATTTTTTGCCTACCCGAAAAAGGGAAACAAACGCTATCAAACTTTTATTCATAGAGATGAAATTTTTTCAGCCATGAAGGTTGGAGAAAATGGATATATTGGAAATAGTGATATTAAATTCTCTCGTTTAGTAAGTATGGATGACATCTTCACTGTTGTGGGGTTAAAACGTGAGAGAAAGAAAACAAAAAAGACATCAGCTGCCAGCCAATCTATCGCCGACTATAAGAACAACGTGAACGACGTTGTAGAATTATTAAAAGACCATCCAGATGAGCTGAATTTCTTCCAAGGATTAACACCTGGATATAAAAATGAATGGGCACGCTATCTATTCTCAGCAAAGCAGCAAAAGACACGTGAAAAGCGGCACCACCAAATGGTTGATATACTATCTCAAGGATATAAATCAGTTGATTTGTATCGTCAAAAGAAGAAATAGTGGGAGAAGTACTGTATAAAAAGAGCTAATCTCAACTGGATAACGGACACTATTTTGACTACGATGATGTAATTAATAGAATCGAGTGTTGTTTTTCTAGTAAACTATCTTGGGCCGCCTATCATGGGAATGGACAATCATTTGTGATAAATCTGAATCGATAAAGAGGAAATAGTGTACGAATAGCCTATAAATTAGACACTTGATATCCTGTTTCCTGAGGGGACTAACTATGAAGAAAAAATTAATTCTATTTATTATTTTTGCGGTGCTTTTAACGCAGATGCCAGTTATCGGAAAGTATTTTTCAATTGTTAACACGTTAATCCATGAAACTGGCCACTCACTAATGGCTATAATCACTGGTGGTAAAGTACAGTCGATTTCGTTATTTTCCAATACGGAAGGTGCTACACTTGCGAGTCACCGATTTTGGCTTGGTTCATTTTTAACTAGCGCAGCCGGATATGTATTTTCTTCCTTCACAGCCTTCTTATTCATGGTTTTGATTTACAAAAGAAGAAGCGGATATGTACTGTCAATTCTATTAGCAATTTTAGTGATAAGTTTATTGTTTTGGGTTCGAAATCTATTCGGATTGTTCTGGATTATCACAATTATTGCAGCATTTTCGTGGGTACTATGGAAGGGATCAAAAACAGCTTTAGAAAATCTCGCATTATTTTTTGCATCCCTTTTGTTAGTGGAGTCGATTACATCTTCATTTGAAATCATGTATCTCAGTTTTGTATCTCCAATGAGTGCAGGGGATGCAACGAATCTAGCTAAAGCAACATTCATTATTCCGACGCAACTATGGGGGATAATTTTCTTTTTGCAATCTCTCTTTTTCGCACGATTGGGGTTGAAGAGGTATTTTAAATCTAGTAGAACGAACAATAAATAACTTGCCACCAGATCCAGCATCGTCTTTGGAAAAACAATTTCTAAACTAATTACATACTCCCTGGTAACGCGATATTTTAGTAACTTGTGAAAAAAATAAAGTATTTGATTAAGTGTCAAATTTGTTTGTACTAATGATAAAATAAATGTAAAGCAAAACTGGAGGATTTAAATATGGATGAGATAGTTCAGGCCTATTGGAATCAATATTGGGGTGAACAAGAAAAACCAAAATCAGTTAGTGCATGGCAATTTGGGGCTCAACCAGATTATTTAGCGCAATTGGTGGTTGATGGTGTGAAAACTGCGACATGTTCTGGCTATGTTTTTTATGAGCTAGAAAATGAACCACTGCCAACAATTGAGGATTATAGCATTATCTTAAATAGTAACGACAAACCGGTAGCAATCATTAAAACGGTGGAAGTTAGCTTAACACCGATGAACGAAGTAAGTGTTGATTTCGCTATCTCAGAAGGAGAAGGCGATAGGACGTATCAATACTGGTGGGAAGCGCATGAAACATTTTTCAGGAATGAACTAACTGCAATTGGTCGTGAGTTCTCAGAAGACATGCTACTTGTTTGTGAAAGATTCGAATTAGTTGATGTTAAAAGCGGATGAGTTTGTCTTTAAATAAATTGAGTGAGATACCAAGTGAGGATCTTATGGATGATGTAATTACCGACTCCTTAAACTATATTCTAACGATGACAAACTATTATTAACGTTTATCATTTTAATACACGTGGTAAACCTAAACTATAGAGGTGATTTTTAGAATATATAAAGGGAGTGATAGCATGGCTAAAATTGCTACTTTAATAACTGATTATTTTGAGGATGTTGAATTTACTGAACCGGCTCAATCGTTTAAGGAAATAGGACATGATGTCATTACAATAGAAAAAGAACGAGGAAAACAAGTGACGGGAAAACAAGGGAAATCTACTGTTACAATTGATGAGGGCATTGAGAATGTAAAACCAGAACAATTCGATGCATTATTTATCCCAGGTGGATTTTCACCTGATCAGCTTCGTGCAGATGATCGATTTGTAAACTTTGCTAAGCATTTCATGGAGACCGAAAAACCTGTATTTGCTATTTGTCATGGACCTCAATTATTACTAACAGCAAAGACTTTAGAGGGCCGTACGGTAACAGGTTTTAAATCAATTCAAACGGATTTAGCTTATGCTGGAGCAAACGTTTTAGATCAAGAAGTTGTTGTCTGCAAAAATCAATTGGTCACGAGTCGACAACCAGATGATATTCCTCCATTTATTGAAGAGTCGCTTAAACTGATGGGCTAATAGATACCACTGCCTCGTCTTTGTTAGCAATGGAGTACAATACCTTCAAGAGAATATGTTTTTAGAATCGCCGAGTATATTTTATTTGGCGATTCTTTCTATTTTATGGACAAATGTCTGTAAGTGGCCTCTTTTTTAAATATAATTGTAAATGTGGTTTAGAAGGTAATATAACCTGTGTTCAACTATAATAGAAAAGGAAAGTAGAATCCAACTGATTTGAAAGTTTTAATAGACATATAGTAGAGAGGAGCACATCATGACTACTCATTTTGTACAACTAACTGAACCGACACAAAGCCTTGTAGAGGTGATAAGTCGTTGGGAAAACGACCCTACTTTAATTCCTTTTACAAGACCTAACCAAAACAAGTCAGAACTTGGAAGTGGGAATAAATTAACTCTAGATGAGTTAACAAAACGTCTGAAAAGTCATTCTATCTACTTAATATATTTGAATGACCAGGTGATAGGTGAAATGAATTATATGATCGATCCAAGTCATCTCTATCACAAAAAGCCTGGGACCGCTTGGATAGGTATCACAATTGGTGAGTCTGAGGCAAGGGGTAAAGGTGTTGGATATGCAGCAATTCAATATTTGGAGGGTCAGATAAAGAGGCAGGGTTTTGACCGCATTGAACTAGGTGTGTTTGAATTTAACAAACAAGCGCATAAACTCTATCAAAGTCTAGGTTACAAGGAAATTGGTAGAATTGATAATTTTACCTTTTGGCAAGGTGAAATGTGGACTGACATTCGAATGGAAAAGTATCTGTGATGATCATTCATCTGGATTATATTTCTATTAAAATAGGTTTCACTTCGTTCATTCTTGGAATGTATGATGTCTTCTGGAAAAATGAAACTAAACAGAATGCGGGAAAATTAGTCTGTAACTTTCCTGTGTTCTGTTTATAATTATCAAATTAATGAATTTTTTGATAACCGCTTGAATTTGGTGAAGAAGTCGATATTTGTAGAAATAAGTTTGTTTAAATAGGTAAAGTGGGTAGTGGTAATTCAGAGGTGGTTAAAATGATTTTCCTTAAAAATTGCAAAGGTCTTAATCAATCAGGATTAGTAAAACTACCTAAAAAATGGCGAATAGAATTGGGGTATATTTCTGGTAATGTGGTCGTTGTGTTTATAAGGAAATCTCAGATAGTTATAACTCATATGGAAGACGAATCTACTACTGACAATGTGAGATTTATAACGTCGAATGGTTCAATAACTATTCCGAAAGAGATTAGAGTGATATTAGGTGAGAATAATGATGCGCTTTATTGTCTGTATGTAGACAAGGTACGGGGCGAATTTATTCTGATCCCGGAATGGCTGTTATAGATATTAATGGTAATAGTTAACTTGTTCATATAGAATGCAAAAAAGCAATATTTCAAGTCGGAGCGTAGTTCTATATAAGAATTACGTTCTTTTTGCGAAGTAAATCTATGTAATCAAAGAATGATCGTTAACGGAAGTGCCATAAAACGATTTCTTTTAAAAAATAGTTCTATACTTGATAGGATTCAATTGCTAATATACAATTTTAACGTAACTAGAATAATCTGCGACTGGTAAAATCTATCGATGAAATGAAATTATCTTAGTTTAAATAAAGGAGCATTACCATGGTAAACAATGAAAAAACAGAAAAACTGAAAACGTTTAAGCGAATTGCGTTGTATCTAATGATAATCCTTTTGGTCTTGATGTGGATTTTAAGAAGCTTTGAGTTTCATCAATTATCCAATATACCATATGCTCTAGCAGCAATAGCGGGTATTAATGTAGTCGTTCTTAACATACTAATTAAAAAAAGAACATAAAGTTCAAATGAATTTGAAACAGTTGGGTTATCCGAGACTGAATCTGCACATTATAAGATTGTTGTAAACAACAAAACGATGTATTAGTCGTCAACCTTCTCTACAACTTACATAAAATTCCTTCTTCATTTTTCCTGGTATTTCTTTTCGATACTATTAAATTGTATAATCCAACATAAGAGGTAACTGCAGAGTTCAATGCTCTGACAGTACCTTTTTTAGTTAGATGTCTAAATGCTTGTATTTGTTACTTTTGATATAAATATAATAGTATGCTCAGTCGTCTAGCTCGAGCGCCTACCCCGCCTGAGGTCTTAGGAAAAGCTTCTATATAAAGATTATGATTGAGGAGGCTACCATTCTTTACAAAGGAATAACTTATCATTTCCTCTATAAAAGAATACAAGAATGTATCAGAAATGATAACTAAATGAAACATTTTGTAAGGATAACTTTTGTTACAATATAGAATAGAGGGCTAATTGTGTAGCTTGCGTTACTTATATTGTTTTTAAACTAGTATACTTGTAACTCTTACGAGAATACAGGTTTTCCTTTTACCTAAGATATCATACTTTTAAATAAACGCTGCGGAGGTTCACGATGACATTAGAAAAGCAATTAATCAATAAATCCTATTATGAGACCTTTATGGAAGGTAATGAAAATGTGCATCCAATTAAGGTTCTGGGTGAACTGTATATGGATGAGCAACAAAACGAAGTAACCTATTTATCTTATATTCGTTTTGCTCAGGGAGAGATATATTTTCTGAATAAAGATTTTGAAGCGGCTATTTTTAAATGGGAAAATATCTCAAATGAATTAAGGCCGTGGGCACAGAAAAATATAGCGGATGCCCATTATAAAATGGAGCTGCTTGCAATTGCAGAAGAAGCTTATAAAGAAGTAGAAACTGACTCGATTGATTTAAAAACAGAAGTGCTGTTACAGTTATTCTCATTATACATACAGAACGGCAAGCTTGATATGGCAGTGGGTTCTATCAAAAACGCGGTTGATTTGAATCCGGATTATTCGGAAGTGACCGAAATGGCGCGAGCTTTCTTTGAGCAACACCAGGACTTTGGAAATGCAGTTGAGCTTGCTGTTAAAGAGGCAATTCGGACAGAATCACCATCATGGTTTGGGATTTTACAAAAATATGTGGAGCAAGGCTATACGCAAAAAGTAGATCCAAATTATTTCAGTGAAGCATTGATGACTGTATATAGTATCGATCAGTCTCTTTTTAAAAGTCTAACTGTAGCATTTTGGAACAGTTACAAACAAAGCGATTTATATTTCTCTTGGTTGAAGGAGATCAACCATCTTCTCCTTAACATTGAGCCAGAACGTTCTTTTACATGGGAGGAATTAACTCTTGTATATGAAGAAACGTACTTTAAATTAATTAATGGAAAACTTTTAATTAGGGAAGTTTCTCATTTAATACCGAATCATTTAACAAATTGGTTGAAGCTGTCTACAGATTCGGGTGCTTTAGTTTCTGCTTCAGCTGTACTGGCGTGGAACGAGATTTTCCCGTCCAATCTTGACACTTCGTTGGTTAATGAGGCGGAAAGTATGGTGAGTCAATCTTCTCGCTATCACAACGGGACCGAAGATGGGTTCAGGCTGTTCGAATCAATTATCAATTGGGCAGAGGGAAAAGGGGTGTTCCTTGATGAACGCTTCGAACTCATGGCGAGAGAACTTCCGGACATGCATGATTACCGCCTTCTCGTTTCAGGAACAGCAACAAATGGAAAATCTGAATTTATTAACACGTTGCTTGATGAAGACCTTTTAGATAAATCAACTTCAGCAGCAGTTCTTTTTAAGGATGCTGATGAGGCAAATATTCAAGCTATTACAGGTCAAAAAGTTAGAAGTATTGATGATCTTGACGATTTTCGGGAGAGTACAAAAGATGAACAGGCACTTATTCACTGTAGGATGCCAATATCTTTTTTAAATGAAAATAAACTTGAGCTAATGGATATCCCCGGGCTTGCAGACCGAAGTAAAGTTAGCAAAGATATGGTTCACTATTTGCATTTTGCAGACAGCCTACTGTTCGTTTTGGATGCTGAATTGCCACTAACAGATAAAGAACTTGATCGGGTTGTCAACATCAGAGAACAAGCACCAGAGTTAACCATCCATTTTCTCTTAAGTAAAATGGATAGAATTGCTAATAGCCAGGAGAAAGTGGAACTAGTTGAGACAACAACAGCTAAGATCAGTACCTATTTTCCAGACGCAAAGGTCTTTGCTTTTTCCGCGTATGATAACAGTAGCTTAGTTGAGTTATCTGGGTTCGTTCAGTCGTTGAAAAGAAATCATAATTTAGAACTGGAACGTACGGCTAAAGTTCTTTACTTTGTTAAGGAATCAATAAAGTTTCTTCTTGAAGAACGGGTGGAAATGGAGAAATTGTTAATTGATAAAATTAAGTGGAATGAAGAGATAGTCACAAAATTAAAAGGTACACTTAACCAGTTGAGCGATATGGAAGAGGAAAAAGTTCAAGTCATTAAAAATTCCTATAGCAATATTAAAGATGATTTGAGACAGGATTTGATGGAAAATATACCGACACAGCTTCGAAATTGCTCTGAAATCGTTCATGAAGACAGTGACTTTGGGAGAATGCATGTAGATCTTAACGATGAAATGAATAAGCGGATCACTAATTATATTGATACAAAAGTTTTGCCTAACTTTCATTTAGCCATCAAAACGTGGATTGCTGAAAGTGAAGGAGCGTTTAAGGAACGCCAATTATACTTAGACGAAATGAGCGAGAGTTTTAACGATTTATACGGTGCAGAAAAGTTGGCATTAAATTGTGACTTTAGGGTGCTTGATGATTGGCGCCGTGATGCGGACCGAATGACAAGGGGGAATACTCAGCTAGACAAAGTCAATATCGTCATGCGTTCCACCCCTTCCCAATTTTTAATGAAAAGTGCAGGCAGGCTGTTCGGTGCAATGCAGCAAAATAAAGAAATGCTCCATAATAAATATAAGCAATTTATTGAGAATAAAGACTATAGCGGAACAGCTGAATTGATTACAAACAACTTCATGCAGCAATTCGATTTATTTGAAAAATCTTTGGAAAGAGATATTAACATGTTTTTCAAGGATCCGATTGAAGTGCTAAATAGAACGTTAGCAGAAACATATGATGAGATTGAAGAGAATAGAGATTCACTAAATGATATGAGAAAAAATCCTGAAGTTTATCGCGATCCGCTTACTATGTTCGAAGTACAGCTTCGTCAGTATGAGTGGATGACTGCTGTGGGTGAGCAGATGAAGGAATATCGTTAAATCTGAGAAAACCTCTTATTAAGATAAACGGAATACTACTTTGGTCAGTCAATTTCACTAGCGTGAAAGGAAACTTCAACTTCGTATAGTAGGCAAGCCTACAATTAGAAAGCCCTAATAGTAAAGGTGTCTGTTATTAGCCTTTTTATTAGGGTTTTTTTATATTGTTCTATTGTTTAGTGGTAGATATTTTTTATCTGTTCTAAAATAGTCCAGTTAGTGGCTTTAGATTAAAATAATCAAGTGCTTGATTAACCTTATCGATATCATAGATTTTTTTTTCTAAACAGAACTGAATAACTAAGTCATTGGTATCACTGTCAGACAATGAGTAACCGGCAGCACCTAAGAGTTCATTAGTGTCTGCTTCATTGAGACAAAGAGCAAAGGCTAGAGCAATTGTCGTATTTTTCTTCGGCAGATAGCCTGGTTTTGTTCTTATCTTTGAAAAATGTCTTCGATCGATTCCCGCTTTTCGATAAACTTCAGAGTCTTTAACTCCTTTCGCGTCAATAAAACTGAATAATACTTGGTTAAGTGTAGGTTTTCGTTTGTTCTTAATAAAATCATCTATTTCATTCTGTTTTACTTCTTGTTGAATATCATAATTACTCTCATTTAAATTGAATGCAAATGATTCTAATTTTAAGTGGTCTTCTATGTACTCTTGTAGTTCCATTAAAAGGTGATGATTAAGCATATCAAATTCCTCCAATTTGTCCCTTTACAGGCGACCAAATCATCTATTTATTCAGCTACAATTATACCATGCAAAACGAGGAGAGGATGATTAGCTTGGATACAAATTTAACGGAGATTATTTTCTTGCTTGACAGAAGTGGGTCGATGTCTGGACTTGAGATGGATACTATTGGCGGGTTTAACTCTTTCGTTGAAAAACAGAGCCAACAAAGCGGAGAAACAACTTTGTCTGCGGTCCTTTTTGATGATGATTACGAGGTATTATGGGACGTTGTTGATGCGAAAAAAGTAAGATTAACAGATCAAGATTATTTTGTAAGAGGGAGTACAGCACTACTTGATGCCGTTGGAAAAACAATTGTTGATGTAGGTCAGAGGCTATCAAATACAAAAGCCGAACAAAGACCTGAAAAACTTATTTTTGTTATTACAACGGACGGAATGGAAAATTCGAGTCGTGAATTCACCCATCAAAAAGTGAAACATCTCATCAATCACCAACAAGAAAAATATAATTGGGAGTTTATTTTTCTCGGTGCCAATATGGATGCAGCACAAGAAGCTGACAGCTTGGGGATAAGTTCAGATCACGCCTTTAACTTTGAAGCTTCAAATAAAGGTGTTGAGGATATGTACGAGATGGTGAATGAAGTAGTTTTAGAGAAAAGACAGATTGGAAAGACAAGAAAGTAGATAGTAAGTTGATTTAATTGAAAATAATACCCAAACCCGAGCTTCTTTGTGTGTTTTATCGCACGAAGAGGCTCGACGTATGGCATCAGACGGACATCAGTTATTAAACATATCCTGCCCCTTGTATATAAGGGTTATTATAATTTTGGTGCTATTGAATTACTAATCAGTGATTTCATGAAAGTGATACCTTGTTGGTGGTATTTATGAAATAATGTTATCTTGGATAATTTGTCAAAAATCAATTGTACTTTCGATAACAGTACTTAGGGGGGGAATTATGAAGGATTTTACTACATACATACGTGAATCTAAAAAAAGAAGTGAATTGATTTATAATCTGAATGCTGACGAAGTTCCTTATTTAAAAGTAGGTCTTACCAAGGATCAACTGGAATTTAAAAAAGGAATGTACGAAAAGGTTTTGAATGTTGTTCAGCACTTTATGCAAAAGCTGATTCAATATATGGAGGGAATCCCGACGTTAATTATTATAACGGACAACGAGGGATATATCTTGGATATTTATGGTGATGCCAGCATAAAAGGAATGGTAGACTCACTTGGTATAACGATAGGGGTTAAATTTGATGAGAAAGATGCTGGAACGAATTCTGTCTCTCTAGCCTTAAGGCATGGGGAATCAATTGGCTTGATTGGTAACGATCATTTCTATCATCACTTATCAAAAGCAGCATGCTATTCCGCTCCTATTCGTACCTCAACCGATGGTAATTTAATTGGTACTGTCTCGATTATGACACCGGTTAATTTTGCTAGTCATTTCCATCTCGGTTTGTTATCGTCTGCTGTTGATACAATCGAGAGGGAAATTCAACTTCAAGAACAAAATCACACCCTTCATTTATTAAATCAAATGTTAATTGATTCTACACCTGTTGGCATAGTGATGACAGACAATAATGGAAATGTGTTAGAGTTTAACTCAAGTGCGGAAAAAATATTAGGAGTTAAACAAGAACAGTTTATAGATAATGGACTAGAACAGATAAGAAAGATAGGAGAATATATTCAAATTGTTATTGAAACTGGAAAAAAGATAGAGAATGTCGAAATTTTACTTTCCTTGGAAAATGAAAAATCTAAAATTATTTATCTGGATGTACTACCATTTTTTGATAAAGGCACTATGATTGGTGCGTTTGCTCAATTCAGAGATATCACCAATTACTATGAACTACAACAAAAAGTCGTAGAGTCGGAAAAATTGTCTGCAATAGGCAAATTAGGCACCGGTTTGGCACATGAAATCCGTAATCCGCTTACCTCGATTATAGGCCTCGCCCAGTTATTAAAAGAGAATAATCATGACAATAAATACTTAGAGATCATAACAGCAGAGTTGGAAAGAATGAAAAGTTTAGTGAATCAATTTGTTTCATTAGGAAAACCAACTGATTTTGAACGTACTGATTGTAATGTCGATAATCTAATAATCAAAACAGTTGAATTAATGAACAGTAATGCTCATCTTCATAATGTTAAGATTCATTTCAAAGCCTCAACAACAATTACAGAAGTCACTATTGACGAATCTAAAATAAAACAGGTACTAATTAATTTTATTAAAAATGCTTTTGAAGCGATGCCCCTTGGCGGTAATATATGGATTCAATTAAATTCTGACCCAAGTAATAAAGAAGTTCATATATCCATCAAGGATGAAGGAGAAGGTATGACAGAAGAGGAAGTGAACAAATTAGGCACACCTTTTTTTACTACAAAAAAAAGTGGACTTGGAATGGGATTGCCTATCTGTTTTGATATTATAAAAGCACATCAAGGGAAAATCAAAATTGATTCTTACAAAGGAAAAGGGACTATAGTACATTTAGTTTTACCCTTTAAATAAAATTAACAAAGGCGTTCCTTGTTCGACAACGGGATTTCGGAACACTGTCAATTTCTGATAGTAATTAGTGTCGAGTAATAATTGTACGGCATCAGTGTTTATAAGGATTTTTTTATTTTATTCCATTATTTAGCAGAGGGACAGGGCCACTTGTCCCTATTATAATTCTAATTGACCTCAGATTTCTTTTTTGAAATAATATTTTTAACTACTTCCTTTATATAATCACTAAAGTTACCATCATTGTCTGTATAAGTTAAAGTACGGTTAAAACTTCAGCAACTTCTCTTTCATCACTTTCAAATGTTACTTCTTTAACAATAACTGTACCATTATTCTCATTTCCTTGTAATACTATCCTATTTTTAACATTAGTTGGGATAGACCGTTCCCAAACTTTGTGTGGATGACAATTGCTGCATAAGGTAATTACGAAATAGATTCACTAAACAAAATAATAGACTAGACTGTAAAAATATCTTATACTAGTTATTATCTCGAATTCGAGATAATAACTAAATTGCTAAAGGGGATATATATATGTTGAAAATAGGAATTGTTTTAGGAAGTGTACGTCAAGGGCGTAATGGAGAAGCGGTTGCAAACTGGACCAAGGATTTTGCAGAAAAACGTAACGATAGTGCTGAATATGAGATTGTAGATCTTGCTGATTACAATCTACCATTTTTAGGTGCGGCAGTACCAGAAGCTGGACAACAAGAGGCCGAGGCTGCGATAAAAGCTTGGTCAGAAAAAATTGCTTCATTCGATGGCTATATTTTCATTGCACCAGAATATAATCATGCAGTAGGCGGCGCAATGAAAAACGCTTTAGATTACTTAAATCCAGAAGTTAACAACAAGGCAGCTGGTTTTGTTGGTTATGGTAGCTTAGGTGGTACGCGTGCACATGAAAACCTACGCTTAATTCTAGGTGAATTACAAGTAGCAGATGTGCGAACAGCCGTTACATTCTCGCTAATGACTGATTTTGAGAACTTTAGTGAATTCAAACCTGCAGTTCACCATGAAAATAATGCTAATGAAATGCTTGATCAACTTCTTTCATGGAGCGGAGCATTAAAAACAGTGAGATAATAAACCAATTACAAAAGTAGGCACCTTCGAAATAAGCAAATTGCTTATTTCGAAGGTGCCAGAGTTGGACGTGGCAAACTTACTAATTATTATCCACAGCAAGCCATTATATAATTTCTCAGACTATCAAAAAAAGACTTCCATTTATATAAAATGGAAGTCTTTTTTCTGTCGATTATTTGAATTAACTAGCTATTTGTTTTTAAGGTTTCACTCATTTCACTTAAATACTCGTGTTATATTCGTTCACCATTTTTTAATCGTTCAATAAATTCATTTAAGTCTTCTTTTTTAATTCTCCAATGTCGTCCAATTTTAAAACCAGGTATTTTTCCTTCTTGAACTAATTTATATGTTGTCATTTCACTTAACTGTAAATATTCGGCAACTTGTGAAACAGTCATAATTTCCTTTTCCATTAAGGACGCCCCCAAACTGATAACATATACGTATCATAACACAAAAACTTTCCGTTTTTAAAAATCAACAATGAAACGTAATCAGTTATATTCAGATATACTCAAATATAAAGTTTTACGGATTTTCCGAACTTAACTACTTTATAAGAGAAAGATAGAGTATATGAGAGAATGTAATTGATGTTCACGCTTTCTTGCGGTTTTGAACACCTATATTAATATGATATGATTCATCTTGTTGAAAACGGGACGAACTTTTGTGAAAGACGAAAGTTACTATACTACAAACAAAAGAGGTGCAAAATTGAATTTACAAACAATAAAACAAAATTGGTTTGGTAACATTAAAGGCGACGTGTTATCCGGAATTGTTGTGGCACTCGCTTTAATACCTGAAGCAATTGCTTTCTCTATTATTGCTGGAGTAGACCCAATGGTTGGTCTTTATGCCTCATTCTGTATTGCAATTGTTATTGCATTTATTGGTGGCAGACCAGGAATGATATCAGGTGCAACGGGAGCAATGGCACTACTTATGATTACATTAATTGCTGATCATGGATTGCAATATTTATTTGCAGCAACAATATTAACAGGTATAATACAAATTTTATTCGGTGTATTTAAATTATCAAGCGTGATGAAGTTCGTTCCAAGATCTGTAATGGTTGGCTTTGTCAATGCGCTTGCTATATTAATTTTCACGTCACAGCTTCAACACTTTGTCGGTGAAGGTTGGGTAATGTATGCCCTTGTTGGTTTAACATTAGCTATTATTTATATATTACCTAGATTTACAAAGGCAATTCCATCTACGTTAGTTGCAATTGTAGTAGTTACAGCTATTGCTATTTTTGCAAACTTTGGTGTTCGAACGGTTGGTGATTTAGGAAATCTAACGCAACAGTTACCAGTTTTCTTAATACCGTCAATTCCTTTCAACTTTGAGACGTTAATGATTATTTTTCCCTATTCATTAGCACTAGCAATTGTTGGTTTACTAGAATCGCTATTAACAGCGAACATTGTTGATGATATGACCGATACAGAAAGTAATAAAAATAAAGAAAGTCGCGGTCAAGGTGTTGCCAACGTAGTAACAGGATTTTTTGGAGGTATGGCGGGTTGTGCGATGATTGGTCAGTCCGTAATTAACGTAAAATCAGGAGGAACTGGTAGACTATCATCTCTAGTATCTGGTGTTGTTTTAATGTTCTTAATCATCGTACTAGGTGGTGTTGTTGTTCAAATTCCAATGGCCGCCTTAGCTGGTGTTATGATTATGGTTTCAATTGGTACATTTGACTGGTCGTCGTTAACAAACCTTCATAAGTTACCAAGAACAGATGCAGCGGTTATGGTTGTTACCGTAGTAACTGTTGTTGTAACGCACGACTTATCTAAAGGTGTATTAGCTGGTGTATTGCTTAGTGCAATCTTCTTTGCAGCTAAAATATCTAAAGTGGAAGTTACACAAATCGCAGCATTAGAAGGATCTAAAAAGATTTACAAGGTTTATGGTCAAGTCTTTTTTGCTTCTGTAAATGATATGCTAGATAAATTTGATTTTAATGACACAGTTAAAGAGGTCGAAATCGATTTATCAAATGCACATTTGTGGGATGACTCGGCAATAGGTGCCTTAGATAAAATTGAAATGAAATTTGAACAAAATAATATTCATGTAACTTATTCAGGCTTAAATGATGAAAGTAAGCATTTGAAAAAACGGATTGGTGGCTTTTCAAAAGCTTCGGGACATTGATCATTGAATTAATATAATCTAGGAAACTACTAGGAGGTGACGATTTTGTTTAAAAAAATATTACTAGCAGCAGATGGATCAGAGCATTCCAAGCGTTCAGCTGAACATGCTATAAATTTAGCTGAAAAGTTCAACGGAACAATAGAGGCGGTTTATGTAGTGGATGCCAAAAGTTCAAAGGAAGATGTTCTGCATAATGTTGATAAATATAAGGTTAAAGAGGAAAGACAACAAAAGATACAACCGGTACTAGATCTTCTTGACAATTCTAAGGTTGAGTACAATGTTCAGATGTTACATGGTGAGCCCGGACCCGCTATCGTGGAATATGCAAACCAACATGACTTTGATTGTGTAGTTGTTGGCAGTAGAGGCTTAAACAAATTGCAAACAATGGTTCTGGGAAGTGTAAGTCATAAGTTGGCCAAGCATGTGTATTGTCCGGTTCTAATTGTAAAGTAATAGAGGGAACGATGGGTTACTATAATCCGTCGTTCCTTTTTTTAAAAAGACATTAGTTGTCGTTCACAAAATTGTACTAGTAGGTGTGCAATGTTAATCTTTTCGATGCTAGCCTTTTTTAACTGTTGTAAAACAAATTAGTATTCTTTATATATAAAAGAAAGCGTTTGCCTTTGCTTTTTATAGGGACTATTATATAGAAAAAGGAGGAAAATAAATGCAAGATTTCGTTTTTGATAATCACACAAAAATTATATTTGGTAAAGATCAGGAACAAGTAGTAGGGCAAGAATCTATCTCATATGGAAAAAAACTGCTTTTGCATTATGGAGGAGGAAGTATCAAAAATAGCGGTCTATATGACAGAGTAGTTGAGTCATTGCATGAGCAAGGTGTAGAAATCTTTGAGTTAGGTGGGGTAAAGCCAAACCCGAGAGTTAGTCTTGTTAGAGAAGGGGTAGAACTTTGTAAAAAGAATAACATCGATTTCATTTTAGCTGTAGGTGGAGGAAGTGTTATTGATTCTGCAAAAGCGATTGCTGCTGGTTGTAAATATGACGGTGATGTTTGGGATTTCTTTACAGGCAAAGCGGTTGTAACAGACTCTTTACCACTTGGCGTAGTGTTAACAATTCCTGCTGCAGGTAGTGAGAGCAGTACAGGAAGTGTAATTACGAATGAAGAAGGGTCTTATAAGAGAGCGACAGGTCATATATCACTTAGGCCTAGGTTTGCTATTCTAAATCCAGTGCTTTCATATACATTACCTGCTTACCAAACCGCATGTGGCATTACAGATATGATTTCTCATATTTTAGAGAGGTATTTTACAAATGATAGAAACGTAGAGTTAACAGATCGATTATGTGAAGCGACGTTAAGAACAATTATTAACAATGCAGATACAGTTATACAAGATCCGACGAATTATGATGCACGCGCAGAAATTATGTGGTCAGGAACTATTGCCCATAATGACCTGCTAAATACGGGAAGAATCGGAGATTGGGGAAGCCACGATATTGAACATGAAATAAGCGGAATTTATGATATTGCACATGGTGCAGGACTTGCAATTGTATTCCCTGCCTGGATGAAGTACGTTTACAAACAGGATGTTAATCGGTTTGTTCAATTTGCTAATCGTGTATGGGATGTGGAAATTGATCTAAATAATTTAGAGAAAACGGCTTTAGCAGGTATAAAGAAAACAGAACAATTTTTCAAATCTATCGGAATGCCAGTTAAATTAGAAGAAGTAAATATTGATGATAAGCACTTTGATGAGATGGCTAGCAAAGGAACAGAAAGGGGCCCAGTTGGCAACTTTGTTAAGTTGTATGAGGATGACGTACGTCAGATATTTAATTTGGCTAAATAAGAGTAAGAAAACCTCGGTTGCAAATTTTGCAACGAGGTTTTCTTAAAGGTTCTGTCCGTTTTTCCATCTATTTCGTCAAAAAGGTTTCTGTATAAAATGGTTGTGATTCTTCATTAAAAGCAACGCCAACAGCAAGTAATTCAAAACCTGTTTTTAACTTACTTTCCCTGTGACCGAGCGAATTCATTAAACCTTCATGAGCGAAAATGCTACTTGAAAGCCCTGCTGCAAGATTCTCTCCAGCCATTCGATAGCTAATATTATCCTCCGTCATCCGGTCAAAAGGGGACTGTCCTTCAAGATTCGTATGGCCGAAATAGTTGTTGTCAGCCATGTCTGTGCTATGATCACGAGCAGTTGCTCTTACCGACTCATCCCACGTCAGAGTAGAAAGATTGTGATTAACTCTGGTGGAATTGGTAAGATCAAATAGTTGATATTCAAATCCTTCTTTAAGTTCATCACTCGGATCTCCAAAGTAATTTTCCTTTTGTTTTTCCAGTTCATCGCTAATAATTTGAATTGCTGTTACTGTACTATTTTCATGTTTATCATAAAATATCGTTACATAATTTTTGTTAATTTGGAACGTGTCATACTCTTGATTGTTTTGAATTTGATAATTGACAAATCCCTTCCGTATTGATTCAAGAGGTTCATTTAATGTGGAAAGAACTGAATCTCTTGTATCGTTAAAGCTAATCCCTTCTGTAGATGTAAGTAAGTCTTGGTTTGTATATAATCCAACAACTTTATCTTGTTCATTATAAGCAACCATCAAAAAATTATGATAGTTTTCATGATAAGCAGCCCAATCGACCCCATATTCATTCAAGGAGGAGCGTTTTGCTTGCCCTACTTGCTGTTCTACATCTGAACGGTTGTCATTCAGTTCAATATTATGAATAGAAAATGGTTGCTCTGTTGGACCATCTAGTTGAGGTTTTTCGGGCGCAACTTGATTTGGTTGTTCACTTTCACTATCCTCTATATTTCCTTTCAACTTACGAATCAAAAGCTGAATCTCTGTATTCAAATAATCAACTGTACGAATTACTTTTGGGTTCTCTTTTATTCCATTTACATCTGAGCGAATATCCTCGTAGACGCCCGCGATACCAGAATGGTTGAATGTCTCCCCATAAAAATGCCAAAGCGCACCAGCAACAAGTAATAAAGCAATGATATGTCTTACTTTCGGCAACATCGACACTCCAATCTCATTCTTATTTAATAAATCCTAATTTTAGCAAGTTATACTCAGATAAACAAACGAATAGTTTATCTGAGTTAATTTTTAATTACCAATTTTATAAGATGCCAAGCACAACGTAAAGGAGGAGGTAGAGAACTTAAGTCGATATTAATTTGCGATATTTTGAAAATAGTGAGGATGATTATAGAGTAGTAGTCGATAATATCGTTTTGAAATATAAGGTCAATTCCCCGTTTCTTCATTATATACTATCTGAAAAGCGAAATACTGTGTAATATTTTTGTTAGTTGATTAAGTCGAGGATAGAACAGGAGTGTTATCTAGTTTAGTTAACTATTATAAACCAAAAAACGACAATTTTTTATGGATAACAAGGATTTATAGCTCTAACCCAAGAATACGTATATGGATGATGTTTATGTTCGAAATTTCTGGAGGTGTCGATACAAATGAAAAAGAATGTTTATATTACAGGTGCAGATAGAGGATTAGGACTAGTCTTGTCATCGTGATTTAGACATTATTACGTTAGATGTTACAGATCGGTTGATTGAGAACAAAGAAAAACATTAATAGGAACCAGCGATTTTTTGAACCCTTTTAATTTTCCTTCATTATATAGTAGAAAAGTGTAAAGAAATAAATCCTTATTATTAAAAAATGGAAAAAACTGATTATTAGTAGGGTATTGAACTAGTTATCTATCCGTGCTATATTATATATCCACCACACGAACACAAACTTATTAAATTATTAGTGAAAAAAACATTTGACTTGTAGTTTCATAGTGTGGTATATTATTCATTGTCGCTCAAACGAAGTAGTTTTGGCCTCGCAAAAAGTTGTTGACTTTATTAATGTGATTTGATATACTAATTAAGTTGTCGCACAAAGACATCAACAATTTGATCCTTGAAAACTGAACGAAACAACCAGTATGTTAAGTAAGAAATTAAGCTAGTTTTTTGAACGAGCAATCAAGCTCATAAACTTTATGGAGAGTTTGATCTTGGCTCAGGACGAACGCTGGCGGCGTGCCTAATACATGCAAGTCGAGCGCAGGAAACAAGTGATCACCCTTCGGGGTGTGAACTTGTGGAATGAGCGGCGGACGGGTGAGTAACACGTGGGCAACCTACCTGTAAGACTGGGATAACTCCGGGAAACCGGAGCTAATACCGGATAACACTTTCTCCTG
>NZ_JAIZAP010000015.1 GCF_020404745.1 Aquibacillus saliphilus | reverse complement strand
TATCGTCGCTGATGCAGGCTATGGAAGTGAACAAAATTACGATGATGTCCTAATTAATCGGGAACGCATCCCACTAATTACATATAATATGTATCGAAAAGAGAAGACAAAGAAATATAAGCAAAATTTTTTTAATACAACGAACTGGGAGTATGATGAAGCGAGTGACTCTTTCCTCTGTCCAAATGGTAAAAAAGTGGCGTTCCAGTATCTGTCCAAACGGACAGGTAAAGATAACTTCACCCGAGCCTTTAAAGTCTATGAATGTGAGGACTGTTCGGATTGTCCATTACGTTCACAATGTACAAAAGCAAAGGAAGGAAATAATCGGAAAATATATTACAACGAAAAATGGGAACAACAAAAAGCATACACAAAACAACAGCTTTCAGAAAAAGAAACCGGTAAAATCTATGGCAAACGAAAAATAGATGTGGAACCAGTCTTCGGATTTTTGAAGGCTAATTTGCGTTTCACTCGTATGTCTGTGAGAGGAAAAAAGAAAGCAGAAAATGAATTAGGGTTTGCATTCATGGCGGTGAATTTGAGAAAGTACACCGCTAAACATGCAAATGGTGCAACAAATCCTGAAAATAATTTAACAAAAAAAGGTTCCGACCATCTTTCGATGATGATTGGAACTTTTTTTCGTTATTTTTGGCTAGTTATGTCCCAGCCCCTTTTTATACAATAATTTCTTAGAAATCCATTTTTAAAAGTGAATTTTACAATCTATTAATACCCTATTATTCACTTTCATTTGTTATAATATAACAAAATGCATCATTTATGAATGAAAAATTAATAGGAGGTAGTTGAGTGGAAGAACAATTAAGAACTAAAAGAATAAAAGAAATACAACAAGGTGAGCCTGTAATGACGGGAATTAAGATAAATTACGATGGGGAAAACAAAACATTAAATGCATATAAAATCCCCTTGGATTATCTTATTTATAATAAATATAATGGAAGAATTGGTAGTGTTGTAAAATCATTTGAAAAGCAATATCGTGAACTAAATCCGGTGGTGACGGAAGATAAAGAGATTATCGAAGAGTTTTTATGGGAGTCCCAAGAGAAAAGAAATGAGAAAACACAAACAAACCTTGTTGAATTAGGTCAACAGCAATACGGAATAGTCACAAGTGATGGAATTATCGTCGATGGAAATAGACGCGGAAGTTTATTAAATCGTATATATAAAAATAGAGAAAAATGGGAAAAACAGAATCATAATGTTGATCATTGCAGATATTTTACCGCAGTAATATTACCAGAAAATGCTGATAAGAAAGCAATAATGAAATTGGAAACTACTTATCAATTAGGATCTGATGAGAAGCTTGATTACAATCCTATTGAAAAGTATTTAAAGTGCAAGGACTTAAAAGATGAAGGTTTTACTGAACCAGATATTTCCAAAATGATGAGTGAAAATTTAAGAGATGTTAAGAAGATGCTTGAAATAATGGAATTAATGGATGATTACCTTGACTATTTGGATTATTCAGGAGTTTATACCAGATTAGAAAAAAGAGAAGGACCTATGGTCGATCTTCAAAGTTATTTGAAACAGTATAATTCTCCAAATGGTTGTCCGAAAGTAAATTGGGACTATGATGATAGTGATATTACAGATTTAAAAGCTGTTTGCTTTGATTATATAAGGGCACAATATGAAGGTAAAGAATTTAGAACAATTGCTAAACCTAGTAAAAAAGACGGAATTTTTTGTAATGAAAAGGTTTGGGATTCTTTTCTCAATAAACACTTTAATAATGCTCAAGAAATTAAAGAACCATCTCCTTCGTATATATTTAATGAAAATCCTGATGCTAGCAGGTCAAAATTACTTGCAACAAGGGATGTTGATTGGAGCAAAAAAATAAAATTAAAATTTCAAGACAATCTCAAAAAATCCGAGGGTAAACTAGAAGATGTTAAACAAGCTAACGAACCACTTGAGTTATTAAGAAAAGCCCTTGACACTCTAGAGTCTATTAATATTGAGTCCTTAAAAAAAGTTGAGGAAGAGAAAACTATCAAAGACTTAGAAAAATTGATTGGCAATTTTAGTTTGAAGTTTACTGATTAATGTAGATAAAGGATGTATAAAGATGTCTCTGATTTCAATTGAAATAGATGAAAAAAAAGAATATTTTTTACTGCAAGGGTCAACACAAGAATTAGTATCTAATAAAAGAGCCAAACTTTTTTTGAAAGACTATCTAGATGCTGCAATAAATGATGATAATATAATTACTATTTCTTATGCAGATAAGGAAAAAGAAGAAATACTAAAAAAAATACAAAAAATGCTAAAAAAATTTAAATTCACTGAAGATAGATCTAACAAGGTTGAAGAGTCACTTCAAAGTTTCTTTCTAGAAGAAAAAAACTTTGAAGTTTTTTCAAAAAAGGCAAAAGATATCAGGAATAAATTAGTTGACGAGAAAGATTTTAGTATGTTTGTAAACAGTTTAGAAGAATATTTACCTAATCGAACTTTGTACGAGTTACAGTTGTTGTCAGCATATCATTTAGCCTTTTCACAGAACGCATGTAATTTTTCGGTACCTGGGGCTGGAAAAACCAGTATTGTGTACGGAGCGTATTCATACCTAAAAAATCTTCCTGACAACAATCCGAAGAAAGTAGATAGGGTTCTTATTATAGGTCCTTTGAGTTCGTTTGGTCCATGGGAGAAAGAATACCTAGAATGTTTTGGACAAAAACCTGATTCAGTAAGATTATCAGGTGCTCTTAGTAAAGAGAAAAAGATAGTGGAATTGTATTCTTCAAGTCCTGCTGAGATAACATTACTATCATATCAAGGTGTCAATTCAGTAAAGGAAGATTTAATTAATTTTCTGAAAATGAATAAGGTGATGGTAGTATTAGATGAGGCTCATAAAATTAAAAATACAGATGGTGGAATTACAGCAGAATCTGTATTAACACTATCAAAACACAGTAAATCTAGGATAATATTAACTGGTACTCCAGCACCAAATGGTTACGGGGATCTTATAAATTTATTTAAGTTTATATGGCCGACTAAAAAGGTGATTCAGTTTAAAAAGTATCACCTTGAGGAAATGTCAGAAAAGCCTGAAGATGAAAGAATATCAAAACTAATTAACGATATAGAACCCTACTTTATAAGAATCAAGAAAAGCCATTTAGGCATTCCAGAGCCTATTAATAACCCGCCGATACTGATTCCTATGAGTAATACGCAACAAAAAATATATGACTTTATTGAAAGTAAATATATGAATTATATGATTGAGAAATCAAGGGACGGAGATTTGAAAAACTTTTTAGTTAAAGCAAGAATGATACGGTTAATGCAGGCTGCAACAAATCCTGGTTTATTAATTCAACCAGTCGAAGAATTTTTTACTGAAAGTGAAATAACAACTGAACAATTCATTGATGATTCAGATATTATTTCAAAGATTGTAAACTATAGCAAAATTGAAGTGCCAAGTAAATTTATTGTTGCCAAAGATATTATCAAAAATAAAATATCGCAAAATGAGAAAATAATTGTATGGATGACATTTATTCAAAATATGAAAGAATTTGGCAAATATTTAGAAGATAATGGTATAAATAATAAATTGTTATATGGCGCTGTTCCTGTTGAATCTGGAAATAATGAAAGCAATGAAGAAGTGGAAACTAGAGAAAAAATAATAGATGAATTCCATCGGCCAGATTCTCCTTTTAGTGTTATAATAGCAAACCCTTTTGCAGTATCAGAATCAATTTCTTTGCATAAAGTTTGTCATAATGCAATCTATATTGAGAGGTCTTTTAATGCAGCACAATTTATTCAATCAAAAGACAGGATACATAGATATGGGCTTAAAAAAGAGGATAAAATCAATTATTATTTTATATTAAGCAAGAATTCTATTGATGAGGTTATAAATGAAAGGCTTGAAATTAAGGAGCAGAGGCTGTCAGACCTGGTAGAAAATTCGGAGATTCCATTATTTAAATTTGCAGATGAAGAAGTCGAAGAAGATGACATTAAGGTGATGATAAGAAATTATGTTAAAAGAATTAACAAAGTATAATAGTTTTGGACGAATAGATGATTATATACTGTTATTTGATGAAGTTTTTAGTTCAGAGCCAATAAAGGTTATAAACATAAAGAAATACTGTTTGAATAAAAACAACTATTATCGTACACCTGTAGATGCTATTCTAGCTTTGTTAAGTGACATGAAAATAATTGATATGCAAGGTGAAGAAATCTTCTTGAACCCTCTTGGATTATCTCTCCAAGAGGATTTGGTATCTAAGGAGTCCATTGAAGATTTTATAAGGTTACTTCTGGTGAATTATTTTGATGAGCTTATTGGAATTGTAAACTTTACTTTTGATTATAAAGAAGAGACATACTTTATTAGGAACAGTGATATACCTTTCCATTTTTCGGGCATAAGAAACTTACTTATAAATATTGGATTCTTGACCTATATTAATAACAATGTACTTATTTTAGAAAAAAAATTTATTACTCTTGTTGAGGAACATTTTAAAAAGAAAAAGAGGCAACTTTCATTAGAAAAATTAAAAGAAATTCAGGCTAAAAAAGAAGAAATGGGAGAAATAGCAGAAAACTTTGTGTTGAATTATGAGAAAAAAAGGCTAGGAGATTGTGGTTTTCTTGATTTAAACAAAGTTAAAAAAATCTCAGACGTGGATGTTACTGCAGGATATGATATAGTTTCTTATATTAATAATAAATCTAATCATTACGACAAATTTATTGAAGTCAAATCATTTGAGTTACATCCTTACTTCTATTGGTCTAAAAATGAAATTGAAGTTGCAAAAGAAAAAAAAGACAATTACTTCCTTTATCTAGTTGACAGAAAAAAAATTACTAGTAGAGACTATAAACCTATTATTATTAGTAATCCTTATGAGACAGTTTATAAGAATAGTGAAAACTGGATAAAAGAAGTGCAAAGTTGGCGTTTTGATCTATATGATAATTTTTAGTGTCTAAAAGGAGAGTAACTAAATGAATGTAAAAATTTATTCACATAATTTTGCTGAAAGTATTCTTTCGCAAGAGCCATTCAAAGGCACCTATGATGAATTACTATCTATTTGTAAGAATACACCTCTTCCAATTTACAAAAATAAATCTAATGCACAGAAGAAACTTGATGTTATTCAACAACTAATGGACTCTTACTTGAATTTGCAGTTGAAAGTAAAGGGATGGACATCAGATGGTCACTTTAAGATAAATAATACGGAATATATTACTATTGATTATAAAAAAAGTGTTAGTGATAGAAAGAGCGAGTATAATCTTCATCTTGAAGTGGAATTCGGTAATGTAGCTAGCTCATATCGAAATTATTTCAAAGTCCAATTTCTTCATAACAAAAATGCAAGTGACATTGGGATTTTAATTTTACCAACGGAATCTCTAGCAAAGCGTATTGATAGTGGCGTTGCTAACTTTGAGAAAGCCGTCGCCGAGATAACGTCAGCGAGTGAGTTATTTTCATTGCCAGTATTAGTAATAGGTTTGGATGATTCGAATACGGATGAACTAGCCTTAATTAACAGTGATTTAACATTAAAACAACTTCAGAGTAAAGCAAATACAAAGCATGAGCTGCTAATCATAGATTATATAAAGAAAATAGAAAATATGAATTAAATGTTTTTCTTATAACAATTTTATGTTGTTATAAGAATTCTTAGTTCTAATTAATTTTACCACCAATACAACATATGATATTATAACAAAATATCTGTATCTATAGTTTTAAAGTTATTAAAGTGGTAAGTCTGTCCCGAAAGGTGGATATCGTTTTATGTTAAAAGTAATAGAGTTGTTCGCAGGAGTTGGAGGGTTTAGACTAGGACTCGAATCTGCCGCCGGGTTTGATATTGTTTGGTCAAATCAATGGGAACCGTCAACTAGAGTGCAACATGCATTTAATTGTTATGCTGATAAATTTGGAGATAAAGGTACACATGTTAACTATGACATTGCAACAGTTTGGAAAGATACTCCTAAGCATGACTTGCTTGTAGGAGGTTTCCCTTGTCAAGATTATTCTGTTGCTAGAACGTTGTCAGGAGAATCAGGGATTCAGGGAAAAAAAGGTGTTTTATTCTGGGAAATCATGAAAATCGTTGAAGATAAATCCCCTCGCTATGTATTGTTAGAAAATGTGGATCGTTTGTTAAAGTCACCTTCTAGACAAAGAGGAAGAGACTTTTCAATAATGTTAGCCAGTTTTCGTGATGCTGGTTACTCAGTTGAGTGGAGAGTTTTGAATGCTGCCGAATATGGATTCCCTCAGAGGAGACGTAGAGTCTTTATCTTTGCATTTCGTAATGATACATTATTTGCAAAAAATCAGAAAGAGTACTCTCCGGAAGAAAGACTTCATAATAAAGGTTTCTTTGCACCTCAGTTTCCTGTAGAGAATGAGAGACATTCAAAACACAAAGATATTGATGTTGATTTGTTTTCAGATATTGTTGATGTTTCTGATTCATTTGAAGAAACCTATCGTAATTCTGGTACAATGACTGAAGGTCGAGTCTTTTCAAGGGAATTAGTTCCAGTAATGTTTGAATCTAAGACTTTAAGGGAAATTCTTCAATTGTCATATGAAAATTACGGACCAGTCGAAGAAAAGTATTATTTAAACCAAGAAACGCTAAGAAGTAATGGTAGAACTGAACTAGAAGAAATGAAGTATTTAAAAGGTGCAAAAAAGATTGAACGTGTTTCAAAAGCTACAGGACATAAGTATCAATATGCTGAAGGTGGTATGGCGTTTCCGGATGACTTAGATAAACCTGGGCGAACAATGTTAACTTCTGAAGCAACTTGTAATCGAAGTTCACATGTTGTAGAGGATCTTCAAACAGGAAGAATCCGTTATTTAACACCAGTAGAGTGTGAGTTGTTAAATGGTTTTCCAATGGATTGGACAAACACTGGTATGCCAGAGAGAACAAGATATTTCTGTATGGGAAATGCTCTTGTAGTTGGTTTAATTAAAAAAATGGGTGAAAGATTGACAGAGATAGAGCAGGAAGAAAAAGAATTTGCATTACAATTAAAATGGTTCTAATTACTATTATCTTAAAATTGCTCTATTTGTCCGGGAATACAAAAAAACAGGGCTATACGGCGCCGTTTACTTACTTAGGTACATGTGAGTATGTAAGACATTATGGTGAGAAGCCCATCAGTTTTATCTGGAGATTGAATGAGGAAATGCCTCCAGGATTAGTACCTAAGGCGAATAAGAGTATAGTTTAGAACTTTTAGTGATTAGGACCTATTCCACATCAAATTCTTTTTTGCCAGAAGAAAATGTTGAAGTGAATTTGTATATTAAAGTAACAAAACTAGTCTTCTCATTTGTGGAGACTAGTTTTCGTTTACAAGTTTCTTTACTGCAGGTATATCAGCAGGAGCCCATACTAATGAGTTTAAATTTTCTCTTTTTAACCATAGAAGCTTAGAATGTTCACTTTTAACAGGTGTACCTCCAATGATTCTACATTTGATTGCTATTAGGTTAATAATAAATTTCTCGTACTCATGTGTGTTGTCATTAAATAGCTCTTCTGTCCTAATTTTACAGCTCATTTCTTCCTCAATTTCTCTTATTAATGCGGTGTGTATGTCTTCCCCATCTTCTACTTTTCCACCTGGAAACTCCCACATGTTTGGTATAGCCATTTGAGGGGATCTTAACGCGCAAAGAATTTCACTATTTTCATTTTCAATGATTGCTGCAACTACTTTTAGAGTCTTTTTCAACGTAAACCCTCCATTCTCTACAATAATAGCATGTGTTACGACAAGTTTCCTAGCATTCATACAGGTTAGAAGAGGTACAAAAGAAATCATAGATAGATTTCATTCCGAAAAATTGTGACCAAAAAAACGGGTGATTCTAAAATCATTTATTTTACCACGCTCCTAACCTGGTACACGCTAAAATCCCTCCTTATCACTCTATTAACAAAAAAGAGTTGCTATACAGCAACTCTTTAAAACAATCTAATAAAATATCTACTGTTTCTGACTTTTACTTAGCTTCCGTGTATTAGCTATAGTGCCGCCATCAATCCGAATATCTGTACCGGTGATATAGGAGCTTTCTTCACTGCATAAAAAGTTTACAACTGAGGCAATTTCACTAGGTTCTCCTTCTCTCCCTAATGGTGTGTTATCCAATAAAGTTTTCATTTCATTCGATTGACTGGCTTCTTGACGACCCATTGGGGTATTGAATGTACCAGGAGACACGGATACGATTCGGGCTCCTTTTTGTCCCCATGCCCAGGCCTGGTCTTCTACGATTAGTTGTACTCCAAGTTTGGATAAGCTATAGGCCGCACCAGGCGAGCCTTGGGTAAACGTTTCCATCCCTTCGACAACATCTGGCTGCAATGGATTTTTGAGTATTTCATCGTATGGTCCACTTGGTGTCATGTGTCCTGCCATGGAAGAGATACAAACGGCAACTGTTCCTGGTTTTGCATAGGCTAAGAATGAATCTAGTATGTAGCCTGTTCCAACTAGATTTACATGCATGATGCGTTTGGAATCTCCCATTGTAGGTGAAAGACCGGCTGTATGCACAATCGCAGCTAAATCTCCTAAGGTAGCAGCTTTATCGGCTAATTCTTGAACTTGAAGCTTGTTAGTGATATCCACTGTTTGGGCAATAACATCTGTTATGCCTGCTGTTGCCAGTTCTTCCACTGCTGTCGCTAGTCTTTCTTCACTAACATCTGCTAGTACGATGGTTCCTTTATTTCCAAAGCGTTTGGCAATTTCTTTTCCCATTCCACCGGATCCACCGGTAATTACATATACCTTACTCATATCTATTCCTCCCCAAATCATGTAAAATATTTAATTAAGAAACCCCTTACATATAGTTTATGGTTTAGAAAGTATTACTTCAAGAGACATTCTAGTTGAAAGTGTCCATTTAAACGGAGGGATCATTTTGGAAAATGAACAAACGGACTTGTATTCTACAAGTACTAGAGAATTGATAATAACAGCATTCTTAAACTTGCTTGCTTCCATCCAATTCAAAAAAATAACTGTCCGACAAATTGTAAACAAAGCAGGTATTAGTAGATCAACGTTTTACCTTCATTTTGAGGATAAATATGACCTTATCTCTGGGATAACGGAGGAATTAGTCGAAGGATTTATGCTGTTTTATACCCAACCAGTGTTAGCTACAACCACATCATATAACTTACCCAAGGATGGTATTTCTTCTAATACATTCAAAATATGTGAGCACATAAAAATAAATAAATCTTTTTATAAAGATCGATTTCAAGATAAGGAATTTGTAGCCTTATTTACCAAACGTATTGGTACCGAATTAGAAAAGAATTTAGAGGATCCTGAATTTGCAGCGTTTGCTGCATTTGGTACCGTCGGCTATATTGCAAAATGGTTGGAAGATGACTTAGAAACAAGTGTTGATGATTTTGCTAAGAACCTATCAACTATTGGAAATGCTATCATGTCACGGTATCAAGTGCATCCATAGTTGCGAAGGAAGCGGAAGAACTGTCCTTACGCTTTAAATAAGGATTGAAAATATAATTATAATGGAAATAGATAGTCGAACGATGTGATGTCTAATATTAATTTTTCCATACAAATGGAAAGTCATTAACTACTGCAATGATATGCATTAATAGTAAGTAAATAATTAATAAAATAACTAACTTTGAATCTATTAAGGGCTTTTCTTAAGTTCTTTTTATTTTTAAAATTAGTTTAATTATATAGTTGGCTAAGTAAAAAACCATCTAAAGAAACCGTAAGTAGAATAAAAGATATTTAATTCAATAATTGTCATTAAATATTATATTGTGCAACATACTTATTTGATGTGCAGTAGACTCTTACTGCGCAACAAATAATTTCTATGAAAGAATGTACTTGAAGTAAAAAGGTTTGAGTTTTCAGTAGTAGGTTTTCAAAAGAGGGCTACTCAATACAGGAATGATTTTATTTAGATTTGCGCCAATTGCCATGAAGGGATGCTTACTTTACCCCATATAATTCCAAGAGAGTATCTTCACATTGAAACAACATTCCTTTCACTTGTTAGTTCATTTATATCTTCGTTAATTCATTCTATTCCAACAAAATTAAGCAATTATTGTTGGAATTTGATATTCTATTAATATAAATAGGATGTAGCAATACAGATTAATAATAAATTGTATGGAGGTTTATACGTGAACCAGGAGGAAAAAGATAAAAAAAAATATAATTTCCAAAAACTAACCCCAATTAATAATGCTAAATTAAAAATGTATGATGATGCCCTTAATTTCGTCTTTGAAAATAATGAGATTAAGAATGTTGCAATATCTGGTCCATACAGCGCGGGAAAAAGCAGTATAATAGAGTCTTACAAAATCAAATCTTCTGAAAAAAGATTTTTACATATTTCACTTGCACACTTTCCTGAAACAAATCCGGAAAACTCTTCGGTTGAAGGAGATGAAACTCCAGAAACATCTTCTAATAAGTCTTCAACTGATAAAGCTATCTTAGAAGGGAAAATTCTCAACCAGCTTATTCATCAGATTAAACATAAAAAAATACCTCAGACTAAATTTAAAGTGAAACAAAAAACTGAACCTAAAAAGATTATTTTTAGCACTATAATTTTTACCATATTTTTAATCCTTGTTTATTATATACACTCTTTTAATAAGTGGTCTGCCTTTGTCCCTACATTAGAAGTGAAATGGCTAAAAAATACATTAATGTGGACGACAAGTAATATCACGTTGCTATTTAGTGGTTTAGCTTGTTTTATAATCCTCGGAATATCAACATATTTTATAATCATACTTCAAAAGAATAATAATATTTTAAAAAGACTTAAATTACAAGGGAATGAGATTGAGATATTTGAAGAAAAGGATGATTCTTTTTTTGATAAATATCTTAATGAGGTATTATACCTTTTTGATCATTCTAACGCAGATGTAATTGTTTTCGAAGATATGGATAGATTTAATGCGAATGAGATATTTGAGAAGTTAAGGGAAATTAATACACTTGTTAATAATAAAAAAGCTGAAGATAAAAAACAGCCCATTCGTTTCTTTTATCTATTAAGGGATGATATTTTCACTTCAAAAGATCGGACAAAGTTTTTTGACTTCATTCTTCCCATAGTTCCAGTTATTGATGGCTCTAATTCATATGACCAATTAATTGATCATTTTAAAGAAGGGAAGATTTTCTACTTATTCGATGAGAATTTTCTTAACGAACTATCATTATATATTGATGACATGAGAATATTGAAAAATATTTATAACGAATTCCTTATTTACCATAATCGAATCTTTTTTAAGGATGGTGAACCACAAACAGAGCAGGAAAACAAAGAACCGTCTAATTCAACATTAATACAACTAGACATTAATAAACTTTTAGGTATTATTGTTTATAAAAATATTTTCCCAAAAGATTTTAGTGAGCTGCACCTTAGAATGGGCTTTATGTTTACATTATTTGAATACAAAACTTTACTCATCGAGCAAGAAGTGGAAAGAATTGATCATAAAATTGATGCAATAAGAAAGAAGCTTCATTTAACAGAAGATGAAATACTTGAGTCTATTAATGAGCTGGATGCTATATATTTTACGTTTAGTCCTCAAATAATTTCTGTGGGTAACAAAAATATCTCTGAATTCAATACCCAAACACAATTAATTAAAGAAATGAAAGATAACCCTACTAATATACGTACTCGAAATATACATGGTCAAGTAACAACTCTAAACATAACATCTGAGTTGGAGAAGTTAGAACGAAATCCAAGATATAATAAGCGTAAGGAAGCCATTGAAAGAAAAAGTAGCGATCAAATTGAAAAACTGAAATCAAGATTACAAGAGTTAATAAAACAAAAGAGCACTTTACAAAATAGTAAGTTAAAGGAATTTATTAACAAAGATAATATCGATACAATTTTTAGCGTTACGTACACAAATGAAATTGGTGAAGAAAATACATTTAAAGAAATTAAAGGAAGTAATTATTTTCCTTTGATTAAATATTTAGTACGGTATGGATACATCGATGAGAACTATTCAGATTATATGACATATTTCTACGAAAATAGCCTAAGTCGAATCGATAAGAACTTTTTACTAAGTGTTACAGATCAAATACCGAAAGATTATTCATATTTACTTAATGATCCGAAAAAGGTAATTTCTAGATTGAAACTTGGTCATTTTAATCATTCAGAAATCCTTAATTTTGATTTATTGAACCACTTGTTATTCACAAAGTCGAATAACGCTAAGTATTTAAGTAGTTTCCTTCAGCAGTTAAAGGACACAAAAAACTTTCAATTTATTGGTGGTTTTTTAGAGCTTAGGAAAGAAACAGAAATGGAATTATTTATAAAAGAGATAAATCATATGTGGCCAAGTATTTTTCAAAGCATACAAGATGAGGGGGATTTTAACTACGACCAGAAAAAACAATACTCTTTATATAGTTTGTATTATTCTCCAGAAGCAGAAATTGAAAATTTAAATGAGAGCAATTGTCTAACTGATTTTATATCCGATAGCGATGATTTTCTTGATATTGAAACACCAGATATTGAAAAGTTGATTGCTGGTTTTACTTTACTTGGAGTTAAATTTGAGTGGATTAATTTTGAAGAAGCAAACACTAGATTGTTCCAAGAAGTATATAAAGACAATTTGTACAAACTGACTTTTAACCTTACTTGTTTAATGCTAGAAAGAGTTTATGGATTGGTTAAAAACGATGATTTCAAAAATAAAAATTACACTTTAGTTATTTCTAAGCAGGATGAACCTTTAGCGCAATATGTGAATAGCAATTTTAATCATTATATTAAAGAGGTTTTGGAGAACTGTGATGAGCGTATAACAGACGAAGAATCTGTTGCATTGTCAATAATCAATCACTGTGAGGTTGATACAAAAAATAAAAATACGTATATAGGCTATTTAGAGACAAACATTAAGCGTATCGATAGTGTCAAAGATATTGATATATGGGCCTTGTTATTAAAAGAACTGGTAGTTGAATATTCCGAGCATAATATTTTAAATTATTTCTTCCATCATGAATTAGATTCTTGTTTGATTGATTTTATAAACGAATCTGATCATCTATTAGAATTCAAAACGTATTCAATTGATAATAAATTTGGGGAAGAATCCTCCTCAAAATTCTTTAAGGCATTAGTAAATAATAACGAACTAACTAATGAAAGATACGAATCCATACTAAGAACTTTTGACATATATTATAAATCATTTTCTAATACGGAGATTGAAAAGGATAAAATGAAAATCCTAATAAAAATCGATACTATGCGCATGACAGAGGAGAACCTTATATTTACGCGAGAAAATTTTAGCAGTTTGTTATTGTTTTTCATTAAACATAATATTCGTCAATACACGGAAAAGGTAATTAACGATGATAACTTTGATATGGATGAATTACTCTCAGTATTAGACGAAAATGTAGAGGATAATTATAAAACCAGTCTGCTTGAATTCTCATCCGATATAATAACGTTAAAGGAAAAGGATTACTCGGAACCAGTGAAATTACACATTTTAGAACACAATTTCAATGTAGAAGATATTCCATTTTTGCTTAATAGCTATACTAATGAAAGAAGTAAAACTATTTTGGGAGCTATAAGAACTATCTCAATCCAGCATATTGAAGAAATAATATCTGAAGGTTATTTCGTACCTTTTGAATTACTTTCAGAACTGTTTTTGGCAGATCAACTCGAGATGGAAACTAAAAAGGAACTGTTTGCTCAGTATTTACCTGATATGAACGATAAAGAAGTAGTAAAATGCCTTAGAACTCTTCAAATGAAAGATTTTCTAAGCTTATTTGAAAGAAAAAGACCTACATTCGAAGTAAACAATGTTAACAAGGCAATTTTAGACAATTTCAAAAAAAGGAAATGGATAACAGATTTTACTACTGATAACCTTAACACAGAACTTTTCCGTGCAATCGGTCGTGATAGGAAAGATATTTTAGTATTGTTATAAAAGGAGTGAACGGAATTACAAAAGCTGGAGGTACATGTTTTTCTAGCAGAGGAGGGGTTATAAGATATTCTGTCTTTATGAATACTAGAAATAGGGAGAGTTTATCTCATAACGTGTCTTTTATAGAGCTTAGTTGTTGAATAAGCAAGACGAGAAAACAGCAGATGTATTTGCTGCACAGTACAACGATACTATTCAATAGAAAATACTTTTCTCAACCGAGCGAAATTGCGGAAGGTTAGAAGCCTAATTCCTTTGAAAATAAGGGATTAGTTTTTTTCACTTCCACATCCTTATCCTATTATTTGGTAAATACATTGATATCAGGTGGTAAATTCCGTGGCAACAGATGGTGAAAAACATGGCAGAGATGGTAAATTCTTGTAGCCGTAATCATTTTCGAAACATGATTAGCCGGAAATTGATGGTGATAATGTTATTGTAAAGGCTAGAAATGAATTTGAGGAAAATTGGATTGACGCTCGATATAAGAATCTGATTTTTAAGAATGTAGGAATTAAAAAGACTGACAAGAGAGGAACAGCCAATCAAGTCTATAAATTAATTGAAATAAATAAATTTAAAAGAAGCAAAAATAGAATCACTTGAAATATACGTTGAGGATTATTCTAATTCATAGTTTCCTTGTTCTACGTAATACAAAAGTTAATCTGAACTGTTCGTCAGAAGACAGGTCATATTGAAAATCAAACATATTTTAATGGCATTTCTGTTTTTAAAGTATATACTTTTTTATAATATCACAGGAAATTGTAGTGGTAAATCTTATGTCAAAGGTTCAGGTACGTTGCTAAAGCTCCAAAGTCGAATTTTCGCTTTTATCCAACGAACCCAAATCTTAATGACAGGCACTACTCATGGACAACTGTTCACAGTAGTGCCTGTTGTTTTTTCCTGACCGCTTAACTTAATTCTCTTTTCACATCCCGGGGTAAGTCTAGAAATGGCTGAATATCTTGAACATATTCTAAAATTCCTAAGTATTCGCCATTTTCAGTGAATAAACCTTTATACGTAATATGAATGTATTGATCCTTCTTTTTGAACCACATCGTTTCTGATGATCGCTTCTTGGACTTTAAGTCACGGATGACCTGCATGACTTTTTTTAAACTCTTTGGAGGGTGGCAGTTTGCTACATTTCGACCAATCGAAGTTGGCGTGCGTATAAACATCATCTCGGCTGATTCTACTAGTTCATTGAAGTATTTGAAGATGCCATTTTCATCAATGAACGTTATTTCTAATGGCAAGTTGTTTAGTATATGGTTGGCTTCTTTAATGGTTAAGTAACCTCCACCAAATCGCAAATGTTTTGAATCGGCACTATCGATTTTATCCTCTGCATCTTCTGGAGAAAACGCGCATTCAGGAATCCAATCTTCTTCTGGTGGTACATCGATTGCATACCCAAATGCTTTACTTTCCATTGTAATGGCTAACCAGTCTTGTTCCGTGAACATGGACTGCGCGATAGGTAATAGAATGTTTTCTTCTTGTAATATCATGTCTCGACATGCCTTTTCCATATCATGATAAGCTTCCTTGACGTATTGAAAATCGATCTCCGGTATTTTCTCCATCATTCTTTGGGCACCTTTATATAACGTGCGGATGCGATCATCATCTGCCCACATTGTTCTTGTCAGGGGATAAATGTCATAACGCTCTAATATCGGAAAGAAGAGTTTTTCTTTGCGATTGTAATGGTTGTAAAATTGCCCGAATTGTTTCATTTCTTCTAAAAGTTGCCCTGTCGGTTGCTGTGAATCTATTTCAATCCCTTTTATAAGTCGATCTATTCGAGTTAATAGACTCTCAAATATCTGGTTCTCACTTTTGAAAATTTGGATAGGGTGACTGAGATGATGCGAATTAGGAACAGGTATGTCTTGAAGCGAATGACCGTATAGCGAAAAATATATGTCAATGAATTTCTTAACTTCTTTAATCGTAATTCCATTGGCACCGTTCTTTAACTCTTGCAAAATTAGCAGAATGTCTAAAGTGTTCAAGTGATGAACGTGCTGATCAAAATCTTCTTGGATATTTTGTTCGGTCTCCCCGTGTTGAATTCGTAGTAATATATCTTTTATCGTATTAGTTAGTTTTAAATCTAAATGTGCTTTAATCACTTTTTTCACCTCATGGATTTTGTATCGTAAAACGCTTCCTTAAGTGCTTGAGCCTGATAGATCAAGCACTATTATTATATACGTTTTTTGGCGTCCTTTTTGTGATAAGTCTCACTTAGTTTTAAAAAAGGAAGTCTTTATCAGAATACTGTAGAATATCAGATGGTTCGACCAGATGGAATTAGTTTTCATTTCTAAACCAATTATGTATCAGTCCACAATGTGGCTATGCCTCTATACATCGCGGCAATCTATTACCAGAAGAACAACAGTGGGAAAAGTTGAGGATTATAGTCGATGTTTGTGAGAGTAGTAGAATGGACGTGACGTATTAATTCGTATCGTGAATCGAACGAAATGTTTTAATAAATCGGAACAAAGTGCAAAGACTTTTCGTATGAAAAAAACAATAAGATTTGAAAGAGGGGACAGATGTCACCATCAAAAACAGTGACATATAATCGCTATATATTGTTGCAATTTTAATTGCAACTGCATTTGTGACTGTTTTGAATCAGACGCTTCGAATCGTTGCAATTCCAACAATAATTGCAGATTTTCAAATCAGTACCAATCTAGCACAATGGGTGACCACTGTTTCTTTATTAATAACCATATGTAATGGAAATAGACAATTTAGAAATCCACGAAAAAAGGGGTCAGTTACCATGCAAGGACAAACGTCCATTGGTGGTACTGACCCTCTTTTCATATCCGATGCCAAGTATCAACGAGACTTATTATCTCATCGAATGGCTGAAAAAGTAATTGAGAAATTACAAATCTAGAATGATTGTTCATTAATCGATTAGGGTATGTAAAAAATAAAAGAACATAGTTAAAACAAGGAGGTTTTTTGTTTGTTTGCATCTCGTGCAGGAGAAGCTTTTGTTGAACAATTGAAACAATGGGACATTGACCATATTTATGGTTTACCTGGTGATTCAATTAATGAATTGATGGATGACCTTAGGAAAGAGCAAGATACAATCAAATTCATTCAAGTACGTCATGAGGAAGTGGGTGCACTAGCAGCTTCCGCTTATGCTAAATTAACCGGTAAATTAGGGGTTTGCTTGTCGATTGCAGGTCCGGGTGCTATCCATCTAATGAATGGTTTATACGATGCTAAATCTGATGGTGCTCCCGTATTAGCGCTTGTTGGGCAAATAAGTAGTAACCAAATCGGCACAGACGCCTTTCAAGAGGTAAACCTCGAAAGAATGTTTGATGATGTAGCTGTCTTTAATCAGCGTATAGAAACAGAAGAACAGCTCCCTGATCTGCTGAATCAAGCGATCAAAACGGCTTATGACCGAAAAGGAGTAGCTGTGCTGGTCATACCAGATGATATCATTGCCCGTAAACAGAAGAATAGATTAGATTTAACATCTCCTGTGATACCTAAATCATCTCTATTACCTGATGAAATAGATTTACATGAAGCGTTGACATTGATTGAGAATGCAGAAAAGCCAATCGTTCTTGCGGGTAAAGGAGCATTACAAGCCCGAGAAGAATTAGATGATTTTATAAGAAATATTTCTGCTCCAACTGTTATTTCACTGCCAGGCAAAGGAGTTATACCAGATGATCATCCAAACTGTCTAGGGAATTTAGGTCAAATTGGGACAAAACCAGCCTATCAGGCTATGCATGAGGCCGATCTATTACTCTTGGTCGGCACATCTTTTCCGTATCGAGAATTTTTACCAGATAATATTAAAACGATACAAATGGATGTGGATACCAAATCAATTGGAAAAAGATATCCAGTTGATATTGGTCTAGTAGGAGATGCTAAAAAAACACTTTCTTGGCTCAATCACAATCTCGTTTGGAAAGAGAATCGCTCATTTCTTGAAAAATATCAGGAAGCGATGAAAGATTGGAGAGAGGAATTGAGTGATATTGTCAATCAAGAGAGTGATAGGCTAATTGCTCCACAGGTAGTATCAGATCTTACTAAAATAGTCGATGATGATGCGATTTTGTCTGTGGATGTTGGTAATGTCACTGTTTGGATGGCACGATACTTTCCAATCACTAACCAACATTTCATTATCTCCAGTTGGCTTGCTACGATGGGATGTGGACTACCAGGAGCGATTGCGGCTAAAATAGCAAAACCTGAAAAACAAGTGATTGCTGTCTGTGGAGATGGCGGGTTCTCGATGGTGATGCACGATTTTGTTACAGCTGTTAAATATAATCTCCCAATCGTTGTTGTTGTCTTAAATAATAGTGAGATTAGTATGATTAAATACGAACAACAGGAGATGGGACACTTAGAATATGAAACGGATTTAGAGGGAATCAATTTTGCGGAATTTGCAAAGGCTTGTGGTGGATTAGGTTTTCGCGTTCAAACTAGAGCAGAGTTGGAAAGTGCGTTTCAACAAGCGATAAATCTTAATAAGCCAGTTATTATTGATGCCGTTATTGAAAATCAAGCTCCGTTACCAGGAAAAATCGCCTATCAACAAGCAATAAAGTACAGTGAATATTTAGTAAAAAATTTTTTTGAAAATGGAAAATTGGATTTATCACCAATTAAAAAAGGATTAAAAAGACTTAAATAGGGTTCGTATTAGGTGATTTTTTTACTATTAAATCCGTAAACGAGGAGAAAAATATGAATAATTTGGCAGCTTAAATCACTATGTGGTTTAAGCTGTTCTCATCTTTTGTATTGCACAGTTGATGGTATGTGAATTTACTCTCTCATTCTTCTGATGCATTTAGTGACAAACCATGTTTGAAATTCTGAAAATGAGGTTAATGATTAAGAGTTACATATGTTAGACGTAAGGATAGAAAAGTTGGAAAAGGCTGTGTGTTTTATGAAAAAACTAGTTTCATTGTTACTCATATTTTTACCATTATTGAGTGGTTGCCAATTAAGAGCATTAAATCCTAATAGTGAACGTGCTAGTGACCAGACCTTTTTGATTTGGTTTAGTTTTGGCCTAATGATGATAGTGTTATCAGTAGTATTTTTCTTATTTGTTCGTTTTGTCAGTAAGTACAAACAGACGGAAATGAATAAAAATGATATTCCAAGAGATGTGAAGGGTAACAAAAAACTTGAAATCACTTGGACGACACTTTCAATGTTACTGCTAGTTATTCTTGCGGTCCCTACTGTTGCTATAACGATGGAATCTTCGCCAGAGTTAGCAGAAACATCTCTTGAAAATACGAGTGCGCTACATATCAATGTGACAGCCAGGCAGTATAGCTGGTCTTTTCAATATCAGAATGGCAAAACCTCAGAAAATCAATTGATCCTTCCTAAGGATAAGGAGATTGTCTTGCATTTGAAATCTGATGATGTTATTCACTCTTTTTGGGTGCCCGAACTTAGTGGCAAGCAGGATGTCCTACCAGGTAAAGAAATCATTTTAGAGTTCAAGGCAGATCAGGTTGGGACTTTTTTAGGGAAATGTGCTGAGTTTTGTGGTGTAAATCATACCAATATGACATTTGAAACTAAGGTGATTACGCAAAATAAGTATGCTGAATGGGTACTAGAATGAATGATTAAAGATAGAAGGGAGGGCCCGAGATATGATTTTTGATTTTTGGGGAAGTCATGTAACTGTGCCGTCGGATATTATCTCTGCGTGGATTTTAACTATTATTTTAGCTCCTATTGTTTTGTTTTGGATCTCTAAAAAAAAGAAATGGCCTTTGGTTCGGGAGTATATGATAACAACCAATCATCGGAAGATTGGTACAATGTACATCTTATTTGGTGTGTTATTTTTTATTAGAGGTGGGATCGACGCACTTTTAATTAGAACACAGCTTGCTGTACCCGAGAATGATTTTTGGGTGTTTCAAAACGACAAATATAACGAACTTTTTTCTACACATGGGACAGTAATGATTTTCTTTGTGGCGATGCCTTTATTAATTGGTCTGATGAATGTTGTGGTACCCCTACAAATTGGTGCGCGTGATCTTGCTTTTCCTTATTTAAATGCGGTAAGCTTTTGGATGTTTTTGGCTGGTGCGTTAGTATTTAATCTTTCATTTTTTATGAACAGTGCCCCAAATGCCGGGTGGACGGCATATGCTCCACTATCAACGGATACATATACCCCTAGTGCTGGAAATGATTATTACATTTTTGGGATTCAAATCTCGGGATTAGGTACAATCTTTACTGCAATTAACATGATTGTCACTATTTTTCGGCACAGGGCCCCAGGGATGAAGCTGACAATAATGCCGTTATTTTCTTGGTCGACATTGATTACATCTTTTTTGATCCTCGTGGCCTTTCCTGTGTTATCGATTGCGTTATTTTTGCTGATGTTTGATCGCATGTTTGGTACTGGATTTTTCCATGGTGGTGTCGGTTCACCAATCTACTGGCAACACTTATTCTGGATTTTTGGTCATCCAGAGGTTTATATTATTGCCTTACCAGCTTTCGGGATATTTTCAGAAGTTATTTCTACATTTTCTAGGAAGAGAATTTTTGGTTATCCGGCGATGGTCCTTTCTTTAGCATTGATTGGTTTTATGGGGTTTATGGTTTGGTCACACCATATGTTTACCGTCGGACTCGGGCCCTTAGCAAATACATTTTTCGCCATTACGACGATGCTTATTGCTGTTCCAACAGGTATTAAAATATTTAATTGGCTATTTACGATGAAGGGTGGCGTTATTTCATTTACAACCCCGATGTTGTTTGCCCTCGGATTTATTCCTACCTTTGTCATGGGTGGGGTGACTGGAGTCATGTTATCTGCTGCACCAGCGGATTTCCAATTTCACGACACTTATTTTGTTGTTGCACACTTGCACTATGTGATCATTGGAGCTACAATTTTGGGCGTGTTTGCGGGCATTTACTATTGGTATCCAAAAATGACTGGCAAACAACTAAATGAAAAGTTAGGGAAATGGCATTTCTGGATATTCATCATTGGTTTCCATATGACCTTTTTGCCAATGCATTTTGCCGGTCTGCAAGGTATGCCACGTCGAGTGTATACCTATCAATTGGGCGAGGGTTTATTTGAGTTCAACTTAATTAGTACGATTGGTGCTTTTCTAATGGGTAGTAGTATGTTATTTTTAGCGTTAAATTTATACAAAACCCATAAGCACTCACCAAACGTAGGGAATGACCCATGGGATGGCAGAACTTTAGAGTGGACGGTTTCTTCCCCGTCACCAGAACAGCCATTTAAGAAAATGCCTTATGTAAGTGAACTAGATGCTTATTGGTATGCAAAGCTTGAAAACGAGGATCTGTCAGAAGCAAATGATACAAGACCAGCTCCAGTTTCGATAAAAACGATTCAGCCAGTAATCTTATCAGGATTATTGTTTGCGATGAGTATCAGCTTTATCTATCAATGGGTTTGGTTGATGATTATAACTGGATTGGCTGTGTTATCCATCTTCCCAATTAGATCATTAACGAGTCGCAACGAGTATGTGGAAAAGAGGGTTAAACATGAGTAATGAAAAAAGTAGTGAGCATTATAACGACAAACGGTTGGGTTTTTTTATCTATTTAATAGTGGAGAGTGTCATGTTTGCTACTCTGTTTGCAACATACTTTGTTTTCACATCTGAGCAATCTACACCAAGCCCAACCGATGTTTTTGAAGCCAAATCTGTGATTATATCATCGTTTGTTTTAGTGTTGAGTAGTGCTACATTACTGATTTCGGAAAAAGGACTCTCTAATAAGAGTCCAAGATTGATTGTGTTGGGTTTAGTAATTACGTTTCTATTAGGATTAGGATTTGTTGGAATAGAAATTCGTGAATTTTTCACATATATAAATGAGGGTTATACATTAACGACAAACGTATTTTTATCATCTTTTTATGTACTAGTAGGTTTACATGCAGCTCATGTTCTGTTCGGAACGATATGGATGATTCTCTTATTCTATCAATTAATGGCGAATATTCCTTTCTCGTTATATGTTGAAAAACAAAGGATATTCCATTACTATTGGCATTTTGTCGATTTAATCTGGGTATGTATCGTAATTTTTGTGTATAAGCCTTACTTATTTTAAAGAGTGGGGGAGAGAGAAATGACAAACGGTTTATTACTTGCATTACTACCGATTCTCTTAATTATGGTTATTCTACCGCTAGTTATCGTATTTAGAATCTATTTTCATGATAACAATCAACTGGAACATTCCGTCCTTCGAAACTATCCAGTACTTGGGAAAGTAAGGTATGTGTTGGAAAAAGCAGGTCCGGAGTTGCGGCAGTATCTTTATAATAATGACAATGAAGGAAAACCTTTTAATCGAAAAGAGTTCGAATTTGTAAACAAAGCTGGAAAGTACAACTCGAGAATGCTTGGCTATGGATCGGAAAAAGACTTTAACCAAGGTGGGTTTTATATGGTTAATCATATGTTTCCTAAACAGAGAGAGGAAATGCAGGTTGACCAGGAACCAAAAATTAAGACTAAATTATATAAGATTGATAATGAAAAGTTATTTGCCAGGAAAGAACATCGGATAGAAGAGGAAATAAACCCTTATTATCTTTCGGATGAACATGTCATTGTGCTTGGAAAGGAAACAGCAAAGAAGCCTTTTGCCTTAAAAGGATTAATTGGGCAGTCTGCTATCAGCTACGGATCCTTAGGAGATAGAGCAATTACTGCGTTATCTCAAGGACTTGGAATGGCTGGTGGCACATGGATGAATACAGGAGAAGGGAGTGTCTCCCCACACCATCTAAAAGGAAATGTAGACATCATAATGCAAATTAGTCCAGGCCTATTTGGTGTTAGAACAAAAGATGGGGAGTTTTCCTGGGATGATTTTAAAAAGAAAAGTGACATCGAACAAATCAAAGCATTCGAGCTAAAGTTAGCACAGGGTGCGAAAACACGGGGCGGACATGTAGATGGAGATAAGGTGACTAAGGAAATAGCAGAAATCCGTGACGTCGAACAAGGGAAGACAATTAATAGTCCTAACCGGTTTCGCGAGTTCTCTGACACCGAGGGTTTGCTAGATTTTGTTGATCAATTACGGGATGTTGGCGGAAAGCCTGTTGGAATTAAAATAGTCGTTGGTAACGAAAAAGAAGTAGAGCAGTTAGTCAAGGTGATAAAAGAAAAACAAGTTTACCCAGACTTTATAACTGTTGATGGAGGGGAGGGTGGAACAGGTGCATCGTATTATGAACTAGCGTCTTCTGTAGGTCTGCCTGCATTTGCCGCTATCCCTTTAGTAAACGATCTATTGGAAAAATATCAGATTCGTGATAAGACACACATTATTGCATCTGGGAAGCTTCTTACTCCCGATAAAATAGCAATGGCTCTCGCCCTCGGTGCTGACTTAGTTAACATAGCCAGAGGATTTATGATGACTGTAGGTTGTATTATGTCGCAGGTTTGTCATACGAATAATTGTCCTGTCGGTGTTGCCACAACAGATCCGAAATTACAAAAGGCACTCATTGTCGAGGAGAAAAAGTATCGAACATGTAATTACCTAGTGGCATTAAGAGAAGGTTTATTCACTATGGCAGCAGTAACCGGATTAGATAGCCCGACCAAATTTAATAGAGAACACATTGTGTACAAAAATAAGATGTGGGACAGAGGGACAGGTGAACTGCTACCTTAAATATGGACAATGTAATGATGGGACGCTATGTTGTTACTAGTAAATGATCCCGGTATTAACCGGGGTCATTTTTTTCAAACCCCATTGATATCTATGATTATTATAATCTGTTTGTAATACTAATTCTCCATCTTTCTCGTAAATTTTACGCCAATTATATATTCTTTTCCTCGGATAATCTTTACCTATCATTTTAAGGTCAAACTATCAATAAAGATCATAGTAGGGGCTTTCCCGTTCAAATTGTCTTGTACTGCTTTGATTTTTAATTCTGAATGGTAAGTAATCGAATGCTTTGGAACACGAACTATATTGTAGTGCTTCTCAAGTTCATTGATTTGTGTTTTAGAAAAAACTTTCTTGTCCATCTTAATAATTTTCCTCCGCCCATAATAAATATTTTTTAAACGGGTTTTCAATTTTGGTACATAGAAAACCCGAATAATTGTCCCTTTTTATCGGTGTCCATTATTCGGGTAGTAGATCACTGACCCCCTGTCCCAAAAGGGTGATTCGATTGAAAATCAAATCACCCTTTTGATTCTTGATTGTAAGTTAACTATTACTATCGTTGTGCTTCTTACTAGGCAACTTATTGCTTGGACGGCCATTTCCTTGCCTTTTCTTATTTTTTTCTTGTTTCTTTTTGTTTCTATTAAATTCCTCTACAAAATCATGTGTACTATCCATAGAAAAGCCTCCTTGTTGACTCATAGTTAAGTTAACCTCGTCCAATAGGATTCATACATCTTACCTGTGATAAATAGCAGTTTTTTAATACGTGGTGCTATCTATCCCATTTTCCGATTTTTTGTCCTATGGTAACTCTCTGTATCTTTTAGGTGAATGGTTGGTGATTTTCTTGAAATTACGATTGAACGAGCGCAAATTAGTATAACCGCAGTTTATGGTTATCTCGTAAATGGATTGTTGACTATTTTTTAACAGATAACATGCCTGTGAAATTCGATAATAATTAAGGTATTCGGTGAAGCTCATGTTCGTCATTTGGATAAAGAGCTTTGATAAATAGGCATAATCGTATTGCAATTCTTGTGCGACAACTTTTAATGAGCATTCATAAATATAATTTTTATCAACAAACAGTAGAATTTTATGTAGCACTTTTGTTTTTGTTGAATGCTCGACCGGAATGAATTCGGTATGATCGACTAAAGTACTGCAAATATCATAGAGAAAACTTTTCTGACTATAGATTGAGTGTAGTGCATTTAGGTCGGGTAAATGTTTGAGTTGAAAAACATTATTTCCTGGGATATATCCTTTATAATTCATAAAAAAATGTCCTATTAATTCAGGTGAAAAAATAACGATGGTACTCTTGGAATGATCAATCGATTTAAATTCATGCATTTGGTTATTAAAAATAAAAGCGACATCATTTTTAGTCAACGAATACTCTTTTTGATCAATGGTTACTAATAATTCTCCTTCACTTACGATGATGAGTTCATAAGCTCGATGAAAATGTAAAGGGAAATTGCTATTCACTAGCGTGAAATGTTGAAAGGATTCTTTTTCCTCAACTCCGTGATGCTCAAAAAAAACCAAAAGTTTCTCCTCCAATCCTAAACACGAATATTGTCTTAAATTATACTATATTTTGAATAGAAATAAATTTTCTTTTATTAGATAATTAGGGCAGAGTTGATATCAAGGAGGAAGTATGATGACTTTTGAATATCATGTAGCGAAAAATGGTTCAGATTTTGGAGAGGGAACGAAACAGAATCCATTCTTAACAATAAATAAGGCAGCATCTGTTGCTATGGCAGGAGATAGCGTTGTAGTACATGAAGGAGAATACCGGGAATGGGTGAAACCTAAACATCCAGGGTTAAGTAATACAAGAAGAATTACTTATCAAGCAGCACAAGGAGAAAACGTCGTAATAAAAGGCTCCGAGCAAATTCTAGATTGGGAACAAGTCGAAGGGACTGTATGGAAAGCAGTTTTACCTAATGAATTTTTCGGTGATTATAATCCCTACATGGAAGAGATTTTCGGAGACTGGGTTGTTTATAATCCAGGAAGACATCTAGGGGATGTTTATCTGAATGGCATGTCTTTTTATGAGGCAGAAAACTTAGAACAAGTGCTAAATCCTAGTGTACAAACGGAAGTGTTAGATCACTGGACCAAAACGATTGTTCCTGTAAATAACCCAGAGCAAACTAAATATGTCTGGTTTGCAGAAGTGGACGATCATAATACAACGATTTTTGCTAATTTTCATGAATTTAATCCTAACAATGAGTTAACTGAAATTAATGTACGAAGAGCTTGTTTTTATCCAGAAGTGACTGGTATTGATTATATTACTGTCAAAGGTTTTGAGATGGCTCAAGCAGCAACGCCATGGACTCCGCCGACAGCTGATCAGCCTGGATTATTAGGTCCTCATTGGAGTAAGGGTTGGATCATTGAAGATAATGTCATCCATGACTCAAAGTGTAGTGGAATTAGTATTGGTAAAGAAGCTTCAACTGGAAATAACTATCGTACGATACGAAAAGATAAGCCCGGCTATCAATACCAGTTAGAATCTGTCTTCTCGGCCCGAAAAGTTGGGTGGAGTAAAGAAAAGATTGGTTCACATATTATCCGAAACAACACGATCTATGATTGTGGTCAAAACGGTATTGTAGGTCATTTAGGCTGTGTATTTAGTGAAATATATACTAATCATATTTATAATATTGGATTAAAGCGAGAGTTTTACGGACATGAAATAGCGGGTATTAAGTTGCACGCACCAATTGATGTGCACATACACCATAACCGTATTCATGATTGTTCGCTCGGAACTTGGTTGGACTGGCAGTTACAAGGAACCAGAGTGAGTAGTAATCTATTCTACCGAAATAATCGTGACTTGTTTGTAGAAGTTAGTAGTGGTCCTTGTTTAGTCGATCACAACATTTTAACTGCAGACTATGCTTTAGATAATCATGCGCAAGGCGGGGCCTATGTAAACAATTTAATTCGCGGAAAAATGGTTCATCGGAAAATGCTTGATCGTCCTACACCATATCATGAGCCACATAGCACAGAGGTAACAGGATTTGCCCCGGTATATGGTGGAGATGATCGCTATTACAATAATATCTTCATTGGTGATGACAGTCTAGAAGGTGTTGGTACTGCACATTACGATGGTTACACGGCATCAATCGAGGAATATATCGATACCGTAAATGAAGAACCTGGTGACCATGAAAGATTCCATCATGTGCCTCAGCATGTTTCTATTAACCATAATGCTTACTTTAATGGGGCAAGCTCGTTCGAAAGAGAGAATGAAAAATTGGTTCAAGAGAAGTTTAATCCCGAAATAAACATAGTAGAAGAAGGAAATGAAGTGTATCTCTCTGTTGAACTTCCGGAAGACTTTGAGAGCATACTTGGAGAAATTCAAACAACTGAAACATTAGGTAGAGTACGACTTGTTGATGTGGAGTTTGAAAATCCTGATGGAACAGAACTAAATCTGGATACGGATTTATTAGGAGAAAAAAGGTCAGAAAAAAGTACACTCGGACCAATCGCTCAATTACAAAAAGGGAAAAATTATCTGAAGGTTTGGGGATAAAACCTTATTGATTCACCGTAAGATAACCGCAGCAGGAGCTTTGTAAGAAGTAGCTAGAAATGCCGCCTTACTTGGCAACTACTGATCTGTGAAATATCACGCTTAACAGCGGATTCCGGTGAAAGAGGAACGCATTTTCTTTTGTAGTACATGAAAGGAATATAATGTTAAAATCATAACAACAAGTATTCAAAGTAACACAGGTTTTAAATGAGCCTGTGTTATTATTTGTTCAAAAATGGGCAAGGTGTAGAACAAAGGTTAGGATGAAGAATTTGTTAATTACATATCATTGGAACGGGTAATAATTATATTTCGAAATAACAATGCTGGATGAATCCGTTATCCAAGACGAAGCAGGGTATGTGACCTGGATTCAGATTCCGGTAAAAAAATAGATTGACCTTCAAGTAACTTTAAGGTTTATAATTTCTTTTGTCACAATTTGCAGGAGGAATGACAGATGACACATGAAAGCTTAAAACATCAACCAGTTAAAAAAGTGTTTTTCCAATATTTTTTCCCATCGTTATTAGGGATGATGCTGATGTCGGTGAATATCCTAATCGATGGAGTGTTTATCGGTAACGGGGTCGGGTCAGAGGGTCTTGCTGGTGTGAATCTTGCCATGCCGGTATTCTCGCTGATTTTCTCGATTGCGCTGTGGATTGGGGTCGGCGGTGGGACAATGTATTCCATGCATATCGGAGGGGATGATTCAGGTAAGGCGAGAAGTGTATTTTCGCTGGCTGTTACTAGTTTACTCGCAGTTTTATTCGTGATCGGATTCACCGGCTACTTTAATGTAGAGGTGATTGCGAAAATGCTTGGAGCAAATGTAGATACCCTTTCCTATACTGTCGACTATTTGACGATTTTGTTCCTACTCGGGTGGGTGATTGCTGTAGAACAACTGCTTAGCATCTTCGTCCGTAATGACGGCAGCCCGTTACTTTCTATGATCGCCCTCGGCGTAACTGCAACTGTCAATATCGGCTTGAATTATTATATGATTTTTATCCTGGAGCTAGGCGTCTTTGGCGCGGCACTTGCCACTGTCCTTGCAAGTTTAGTCGGTTTGCTGGTGCTATTGCTCCATTTCTTCAAAAAGCAAACGAACTTGCGCAAGCTTTCGTTTCAATGGTCATGGCGGACGCTTAGAAGTATTTTCGCAATTGGATTTCCAAGTTTTCTTGCTGAAGCGGGAGCTCTTGTTTTAATCGCGGGCTATAACTTAGCGATTGTAGGCTTGCTTGGCACACAAGGAGTCGCAGCTTTCGCAGTCGTTAACTATTTGCATGGCTTCATGTTCCTATCGTTCTTCGGAATTGAGTTGGCCCTTCAGCCGATGATCAGCTACTATCATGGCGCAAAGGAAAAAACGCGCATCAAAGAGAGTGTTCGAATCGGTGAGAAGGTCTCATTCACGCTAGGAGGAATTCTCCTTACCACTGGCTTGTTTGCTGCTCCTTCGCTCGTCTCGCTGTTTGGTTTAGAGTCGGAAGAAGTTCGCAAGCTTGCCATTCAGGGAATTCGACTGTTTTTTACCGGTTATCTGTTTATTGGTTTCAATTTCGTCTACATGACCTACTTTCAATCGATCGGTGAAATTCGTTCATCGACGATCATCATCCTGTTGCGAAGCTTTGTTTTTCTATTGCCTCTGTTGTGGGTGCTACCAAAATTGATTGGCATTGTTGGTGTCTGGCTTGCGCTTCCACTTGCTGAAATGCTCGTTGCTCTATTGCTGATTGTTTTCACGAGAAGACATGTGATAAGTCATTGACAAAGAAGGGTTCTCGCTTCGGCGCGGACCATTTTTTATAAAGGAGAAGTGTGATATTTTTTTAGAACGGTTGATGTGTGAAATGATTGGGTGAGTAATAGGAGTTCAGGAAAAGTACTATATCTATACTAAAATAATACCATTTAATTGTGTCGCCATTACAAAAATGGTATAAATTAATAAAACAATTCTAGTTTCTAGAGTAGAGAAAGGAATTAATGATGAATTTTAAATCACTCTTACTTTTACTGATTTTTGCAGTTATCCTTGCAGGTTGTGGTTCCACTAAACTGGATGAACCGATGACTCTATTAAATCAAGATAAACAAGAAGTTACATTCCCTCAAGACAAACCTGCTCTTTTCTTTTTCATTACAACTTACACCTGAGGTCATTGTCAGGAGCAACTGGTTCAGTTGCATGAAAATTTAGATCTTTTAGAGGACTTAAATGTTAATGCTTATATTATTAGTGGCGACAGCCCAGAGCAACAATTAGAATTATACAATAGTTTAAAGGAATGGAACGGGGTAAGTCTTCCATTCGTATCGGACCCAGAATTGAAATTAATTGATAAGTTCAATATGAAAAATAAAGATGCAGCATACAGAGGGTATGGAATGTTAGATACCGATGGTGAAGTTGTTTTCAATACGGTCGACGATAATTGGGGAGCGCAGCTTTCAGAAACAATGGCAGAAATTAATAAAGAGTACCAGAAGCTTACTGGAGACAATTAGTAAAAAGTATTTCAATCACATTTTAACCTGTTTTTTTACATTTTCTCCACGATATCGGAACTAATCTAGATAGAGAGGAATTTTAACTCATGAGTAAAAATTCATTCGTAGATGGAAATAGATGGATGGACAAGCGTGATCAATGTACCTTCGAAAACCCTATCCTTACGGTGGATGTCCCCGATCCTGATGTGATTCGAGTCGGGGAAGTATTCTATATGTCTAGTACCACGATGCATATGAACCCTGGGGTACCAATTATGAAGTCATACGATCTCTTGGATTGGGAAATTGTTAATTATGTTTATGATGTTCTTGCGGATGATAATGAACAAACGCTAAATAATGGAAAAAACGAATATGGAAAAGGTTCTTGGGCAAGTTCTCTTCGTTACCATCAGGGCCTCTTTTACCTGGTGGTAGGGTCGCTTGCAACCGGAAAGACGTATATCTTTCAAACAGATAATATCGAACACGGAAATTGGAAGCGCTTCACTTTAGATGGCTATTATCATGACATGTCTTTACTATTTGACGATGATGGACGTGTATATTTGGTTTATGATGGTGGGGATATTAAAGTTATTGAACTAACTGAAGATGCGACAGCTATAAAAGAGGGTGGACTAAACAAAACTATTATTCCAGATGCTAGTTTAGTTGCGAGTGAAAAAGAGGATGTAGGTCTTCCTGCTGAGGGCGCACACATCCAAAAAATCAATGGCTACTATTATGTGTTCACGATAACGTGGCCAAAAAATAGCCATCGCATGCAGCTCGTACATCGTGCCGAATCGATTGATGGTTATTATCAAGGTAGGATTGCAGTAAGTGACCCGACTGGCACGGCACAGGGAGGAATCGTTGATACGGTTGATGGCAAGTGGTACGGGTTGTTGTTTCGCGATAACGGATCTGTAGGTCGTCTTCCTTGCCTGCTCGAGGTTAGATGGGAAGACGGATGGCCAGTATTTGGTGATAGAGGTCTGATTCCAAACAAGATGCATTGCCCGGTTAGTAACAAGACTTCTAAGCAACACATTGTTCAATCAGATGAATTTAATTATGACACCAATACACTAGGATTAGTATGGCAATGGAACCATAACCCGGACAATGACTATTGGTCTGTAACCGAGCGTCCCGGCTTTTTAAGGTTGAAAAATGGAAAAATTAGCGCAGACCTTGAAGAAGCTAGAAATACTCTTACCCAAAGAACGTTCGGACCAGAATGTTCCGGTCAAATCGCCATGGAGATAGCGAACATGAAGGATGGCGACGTTGCTGGCTTTGCTGCCTTCCAAAAAGATTATGGATATGTCGGTGTCAAAATGAAGGAAAGTACAAAATCGATTGTAATGGTAAATGCAAGTACTGGTTTGGCAGAGGAAATCGAACGTATTCCACTTGAAGCGGACCGGGTATATTTTAGGGTTGATTTTGATTATAAGAATCAGACAGACAAGGCATATTTTTATTATAGTCTTGACGGGGAAAACTGGAAACAGATTGGAAACACTCTTCAAATGTGCTATAAACTAGATCATTTTATGGGGTATCGGTTTGCTTTATTTAACTTTGCGGAAGATACAACTGGTGGATTCGTAGATTTTGATTATTTTAGACTAGAAGACAACATACGTAGAGAATAAAGAAGTGTTAAATCTAAATAATGATCGTGTATTATACTATTCTTGCAATGACCCACTTTCTGATGATCTCAAAATTATTAGGATAAATCAGTGAGACTCAGGACATATGCCCTTCCAGTTCAACGGTTTCTTCATACGCTATGAATGTAACAGTTTGAAAGGGGGCTTTATTGATGAGTGCAGGATACAGTTATGGCGGAGGATTTGCGCTAATTGTTGTATTGTTTATCCTTCTAATTATAGTTGGAACATCTTATTCTGGAGGATATGGCGCATATTAATATAGTCACGTAAAAAGAACAGGGCATTACAGGAGCGAAGACTTCTGTAATGCCCTGTTCTATGATGGTGGTTCTAGTGTATATCCTTTTTAAACCACATTCTTAGTTGGTGCGAGCTAGCTTATTCGTCAGTTCTACAAATTTATTTTCATAGAAATGTTTCTTCTTTTGATTATCGGTACTTTCAAAAAAAGCAATAATAGCTGCAAAGGCATTTTCTAATAACTCCTGATCATTTGTTTTTTCTAGTTGAACAAGTGCCTTTTCATAATTTTTTCCTGCAAGCAACTTATTTGGGTGCTCTTTATGCTCCAAACAATAGGCATATTGCATATATATCATTCCAAGCTCTCTCACAGAATAGTTAGGAAGCTTTAGATGAATGGCGATAGCCTTTTGATAGTAAGGAACTGCTTGATCATGTAGCGATTGATCGAAATAATTATAAGCCATTTCTGTATAAGCCTCAGCATGTGCTAATTTATTGGCAAGAGTTGAGCCCTCCAGCATTGGAATTACCTCATTCAAGTAAGTAATAGCTTTCACGTACTCATTTTTACTTCCATAAATTTTCGCGATACTTACTAGGCTGTTAATTTTTATTTCTATATTACTTTCTTCAGTTGCAAGTTCAATTGTTTTTTGTAAATAATCAATCGCCTCACGGGTGTCATTATTCAAGGAAAGGAGCGCACCAAGTTTAAAATGTAGAAAAAGAATCATTTGTCTGTCTCGTTCTTTTTCTTTTTGGAAATAGATTAATCCTCTTTTATAATATTTGATTGCTCGAACGAAGTTTTCTAGATTTTCTTCCGCTTCCCCGAGTACTAGATAAGCGCGAGCAGCTTTCATCTGGTCAAGCGCGTCCTCGTTTTCTAATTGTTTTACTGCAACTGACATTATTCTTCGAGCAAGCTTATAGTCACACATGAATGCTAAATTGCCATATAAAATTAAGTCATCAACCGATTTTTCATGCGAATCTTGGTACATGTTCATGATAATATCTGCTGCTCGCTTACCTTCACCTATTTGTGAATGACAAGTAGCATCAAGTAGCGATAAAATCCTAAGCAAATTTTTATTCGTTTCATGTTTTGCTCGAAACACCTTTGTTTTTGATAAGACATTTGGAAAGTGACCGCGTTTGAATTCTTCCACGATTACTTCTAAGTCATCTTTGTTACGCTCATTTATAAATTCACTTATATTTTCTTTTGCATTAAAAATATCCATTGTTGACATACGTTTCCCTCCAATTTTGAAAATTCAACTTCTCCTCATAGGAGTTTTATATAAGTAGTCACCATTATCCATTATCACCAAATCATGGTAAAAATATCCTGGTTGAAATTCATTTGCAAATGTGTAGATCATCTTAAACCCAGTTTAGGTTGCTCTTTTTGCTTGAAAATTGGTGGATTCGCCTGAAAAGTGAGAGGATTCACCTCAAGTTTCCAATTATTCGCCCCAACATCACGTTTATTCGCCCTAAACTCGGAAAGATTCACCCCAAACTGGGAAAGATTCGCCTCAACTTAGTTAAGAGGTGATTTCTAATGCGGCGTACAACAAATTGGTAAGAAGAGTCAAAATCTCAGCTATCATAGAAATAGATGCTTTTAAAGAAATTAAGAGAAGAGAGTAGAAGCGTTGATTTTAACCAGACACAAGATCATCTGAAGTAATGGAAAAAGCAGGTAATTTACTATAATTCGGTTTTCAAGGATAAATACCTGAATAATCACCCCCATACCTGAGGGTTCTCTCCTTATTTAGTGAAGACGTTCTCCACTATAATAGATGAAAGCGCTATCTTTTTAGGGTATTTTTAGTAGATGAAATTTAAATTCCCCAAAAAAAGATTAGTAGAATCTCTAGGAGGTGGTTATATCTAGTGATTTTCGATACACCTCAGTGTACAACATAATTGCTATATGTCCCCAAAGCCAAAAGAAAATATAGGAGGAGAAAATTCAGATGAAAAAGAAATTCCGACTTTTTTTAGTTTCGATGCTTATTTTTTCGTTATTACCATTTCCAATGGTTGGATTTGCAAATGAAGACTCCGATTCAGTAAATGTAGTCAACTTAACAACAGAGTATATGGAGGATCCAATCGGACTAGATATTAGTAAGCCACAATTATCCTGGCAGTTAGAGTCTGGTAGCCGTGCGAAAATGCAGACAGCGTATCAAGTTATTGTTGCTTCTTCATTAGAAATGCTAGAAGAAGAGAATGGTGATGTATGGGATAGTGGAAAGATAGAATCAGATCAATCTATAAATATTTCTTATGATGGGAAGGAGCTAGAATCGAAAAAAGCCTATTATTGGAAGGTGCGAATTTGGGATGAAGACGAGGTCGGTTCCAATTGGAGTGCGCCTGCCAAGTGGGAGATGGGACTGTTAAAGTCCTCTGATTGGAAAGGGGATTGGATAGAATATCGTAATGATGAATCTTCAGAACCAATGGATGCATATAATCTGGAACTTGATTTTTCTGTTTTAAACCAGGCAGCTGGTATCATCTTTGGTGCAGAGGATCAGAATAACTATTATATGTGGCAAATCAACACAACAGACGAGAAAACAAAACTCCGGCCCCATAGGTGGTTAAACGGTAATGCGGCTGTTCTGAAGGAAATAGACATTTCCCATGCTATTCCTAGTGATGAAAAGCTAAACACCGAATACAAATTAAAAATTTCTGTTAACAACGGGGAAATTAAAACATATATCAATGAAGAGTTAGTTGACACAACAACTGATAACTCTTTTGGGTTTGGGGATATTGGTTTTAGACAAGACCGTGTAGAAGAAGCACTTTTTGATAATATCAAACTTACCGATCAGGATGGAAACATCCTATTGTCGGAAGAATTCATAGGAGTGGAACAATTCACTTTTAACAGTGGGACAATTAATAATGGAAAACTTCATGTAACGAATCAGTATGCATGGCAAAATAGTGATGATGATGATGCACCACAGCTACGCAAAGAATTTCCAGTAGCGAAATCCGTTGCTAGTGCACGGGTATATTCTACTGCACTAGGACTTTATGAGCTTTATTTAAATGGAGAAAAAGTCGGGAAAGATTATTTTGCTCCAGGATGGACTGATTACAATAAGCGGGTTCAATATCAAACGTATGATGTAACGGATATGCTTCAAGAGGGAGAAAACGTCATTGGATCGATATTAGGACAAGGCTGGTACACAGGAAAAATTGCCTGGTTTGGCGCGGATCATTATGGAGATAATCCAGCATTCTTAGCGCAACTCGTCATTGAATACACAGATGGAACGGTAGAAGTTGTTGAAACAGACGACACATGGAATGCCGCAACAGGACCTATCATTTCTAATGACATTATTGCAGGTGAGACATATGATGCTCGAAAGGAATTAATCGGTTGGAGTGAATCTAATTATGACGATTCCAACTGGATTCCTGCTTCAGTGAAAGAGAATTACGGGGGAGAGCTCGTAGCGCAAGCAGGACCTACTGTTCAAGTAACAGAAGAAATAGAAGCTGTTGAGGTTACGGAACCAACACCTGGTGTTTATGTTTTTGATCTAGGCCAAAATATGGTGGGTTCGGTACGGTTAAAGGTTTCAGGTGATGAAGGGGATGTAATAAAAATCCGACACGCGGAGGTTCTTGATTCTGATGGTTCGGCATACACAGCTAATTTACGAACTGCAGAGGCAACAGATCGTTATATTTTAAAAGGAGAGGGAGAAGAAATCTATGAACCTCGTTTTACCTTCCATGGATTCCGATATGTGGAGGTAACAGGGTATCAAGAAGAGCCATCGCTAGATGCTATCACAGGAAGAGTGATGCATACGGATGCTCCTTTAACAGGGGAATTTGAAACCTCAAGTGAGATGCTTAATCAACTACAAAGTAATATTACTTGGGGGCAGCGTGGCAATTTCTTAAGTGTTCCAACAGATACACCCGCTCGTGATGAACGACTCGGTTGGACGGGTGATATTAATGTTTTTATCGGTGCATCAACGTTTAACATGAATGTAGCAAAATTCCTTGGAACTAAATGGTTAACGGATCTAAGAGATGCACAGTCACCAAATGGCGCTTTCCCAGACGTAGCTCCTGATGCTTGTTGTGGAGAAGGTAGTGCTGGTTGGGGAGATGCGGGAGTGACTGTTCCCTATACAATTTGGCAGCGTTACGGTGATACTCGTGTCATAAAAGAAAATTATGATGCAATGGTGAAATGGATTGACTATTTAAAAAACCATAGCAATGGATACATTAGACCAAATACTGGATATGGAGACTGGCTAAATATCAATGATCATACTCCAAATGATTTAATTGGTACAGCCTACTTTGCATATAGTGCGAATCTCCTCTCTGAAATGGCAATAGAAATTGGTGAAAACGAGGATGCAGCAGAGTTTGGGCAGCTTTTCGAAGACGTAAAGGCTGCATTTAATCAGGCTTATGTAAACGAAAATGGACGGTTAAAGACAGAAAGTCAGACTGGCTATGTTTTAGCGCTTTATATGGATCTCTTACCAGAGGACAAACAACAAGCTGCAGCGGACCGGTTGGTAGAATTAATAGAGGCAAGAGACTGGCATTTATCTACTGGTTTCTTAGGAACAAGAGACCTGCTCCCAGTATTAGCAGACAATGGTTATCTTGATGTAGCTTATCGTTTATTAAACAACGATACATTTCCATCGTGGGGATATCAAATTAAAAATGGTGCTACGACGATGTGGGAGCGTTGGGACTCTATTAAAACAGATGGTAGCTTCCAAGATGTAGGAATGAATTCGTTTAACCACTATGCATATGGAGCTGTTGGAGACTGGATGTATCAAAATATTGCGGGTATTCAACCAGACCCAGCTAATCCTGGATACAAAAGCTTTATTATCAAGCCCAAGCAAGGCGGAAACCTTACGAATGCAAAAGGGGAATATGATTCTGTTTACGGGAAAATTGTTAGTGATTGGAAAATGGATGAAGATATTTTTAATCTTTCTGTTAAAGTACCAGCTAATACAACATCCACCATTTATATCCCTGCTGAAAATAAATGGGCAGTAACAGAGGCAGGAGGCTTCGCCGAATCCTCAGAAGGGATTGAATTTAAAGAAATGCAGGATGGATATGCAGTGTTTATCGTTGGATCAGGCACGTATGATTTCAGCGTTTATCCTATTCTTGGAAAATTAGGTGCAGTTTCACAATGGACAGAAGACTTACAAGAACTTAGCGATAGCATGGCAGAAGCGGGAGATTTGAAGACTGATCAACAGAAGCATTTAACTGAAAAATTTGAAAAGCTTCAAAGTCAAACCAAAAAGGGAATAGAAGCTTTCTTATCTAATGATGAATCCAAATTAATTAAACAAGTTCAGCAAGGTCTTTCTACTACTAATAGCTTGATAAACTGGATTCAAAAAAAAGAAAATGCAGGACAGCTTGGAGAAGCTACAGCAGATGAGATAAATAGCATGCTTGTTAAAGTGAAAAATGAGCTTTCCTCTATCAGTAATGCTGTGCTTGGAGTTGATGCCGAGCTAACTATATTGGAGGAAAAAGTGTTGCCAGGTGATACCTTCCTAGTGAAGGCAGAAATGGAAAATACTCATCATGCAAACATAAACAAAGTTTCCCAATCTTTGAATGTTCCAGAAGACTGGTCCGTATCGGTGGTTAGTACAGATAAAAAAGGTGTACTAAAACCAAATGAGAAATTTGTTACGGAATTTGAAGTGACTGTACCAGCAAATCAAGCACCTACCGAAGAAATCACTATTACGGGGCTTGGAAGCTATAAAAAACAGAGCGGTGTTGCAAGTATAGAGTTTAGCAGTTCCGTTACAGTGGAATCTCCTATCGTTATAACTGATATACAAACTAACAAGGATATGGTTGAACCTAATAGTGAGCTAAATGTCACGGTCAATATTCAGAATGATGGAGCTTCAGAAGCTGAAGGTGATGTCCAGATTAACATGCCAGATGGCTGGACAGTAGACGAAGCATCAAAGGCGTATAAATTAGATTCTGAAGAGAATAAAGCAGTTACATTTACAATAACCTCACCAACTGAAGCATCAGAAACGGATATCGAAGTGCAGCTAGTTGCAACGTATGAAGGTCATATCGGTGACAGTAAATCAGCAGGCATTAAACTGCATATTGTAAATCCTCCGGAGGCATATACAGATCATGTCGATGTTGGAGAAGAGCAGTCAGAAACAGAGCACAATATTAGTTATTCAGAAGGATCTGAGGCATCTGAGGAGGCTGGACTGACACGCCGTTATACAACAAACGGTAAGGCAAATGGATTCTTTGAGTTCGATATGGAAGTAGAACCAGGAAAACCATTTATCATTCGAGCAATTGAAACATACGACCAGGAACAAATAAAGGATTATTACGTTTTCGTGGATGGAGTCAAGGTCCATAGTCGTGAAAATCATTATTCAACAGGAGGTACCGTGACATACCAATTTATTGTTGAGGATCTGTCTTTGACGGAAGAAGGTTTAGTTACCGTTCGTTTCCAAGAGGATGAAGAAGGTAGAAACTACGATCCTTCAATCGCTGATGTATGGACGATACCTATGAATGATTGACTTAACTAGACAAAGCTGTTTCTGTTTAAGTGAATACCGAATATCGAGTAGATAAAACTACTCCTAGAAGTATTAAAATAGCGGCAGTTAAACGGCACGGAGCTGATGTTTCTCAGCTCCATGCCGTATTCTATTTACTTTGATATTTTATCAATTACTTTTAAATTTGGACAAGGGAAATATATAATAGTAAGAAAATTCAATATTTAAAATAATATATATGTTCATTTCAAAAAGTGTGTGATAACCTTAATTACATGAAGCATGTCTGTTTCCAAATGGGAGGTAAAAACGATTCATAAATTCTTTCTAGTTTCTCTTTTTCTGATACCTTTTGTAAGCGGTTGCGATGATATGTCGAATACCAGCGAATATGAAGTAATTTACACGAATAACCCTTCAAATCAACAAGATACAAGACTACAGGATTCAGATTATACGATTGCCATTATACCTAAACTTGTAAATATCCCCTATTTTAACGCAGTTGAGGAAGGGGCAATGGAAGCAGCAAAAGATTTTGGCGTCGAGGTAATCTATACAGGTCCTCCAGTAGCTGACTCAGAGCAACAAATTAAAATTATTAAAGATTTAATGGAAAATAAAGAAGTGGATGTAGATGTTATTGCAGTTTCGGCTAATGACCCAGAATCGCTGATCCCTATTTTAATAGAAGCACAGAGAAAAAATATCCATGTGATTTCGTGGGATGCGGATACACTTCCCGAAGGCAGGGAATTTTTTATTAATATGGTAGAGCCAGAAACGTTAGGTAGGCACTTAATGGATACACTTGCTTGGAATGTAGAAGAACAAGGTGAATATGCCATTATGACGGGAGCAAGTTCTGCTTCTAATTTAAATGAGTGGATAAAGTGGATCAAAATACAACAAGAAGAATATTATCCTAATATGAAATTAGTGAAAATTGCTGCAACAGATGATGACCCCAATAAAGCATATCTGATTGCTAAACAATTAATTAAAGATTATCCAAATTTACAAGGGATTATTGGTAATTCATCGGTTGGCCCACCTGCAGCAGCACAAGCGGTAAAAGAAGCTGGTGAATCTGGTGACATAGCCGTAGTTGGATTATCTCCACCAAATCCAATGAACAACCATCTGAAAAGTGGCGCAGCCCAAGTGATCACATTATGGAGTCCAAAGAAGTTAGGATATTTAACTGTTGCACTTAGTGAAAATATAATAGAAGGTTCATACCCATATGATGGTCAAGATATCCCAGGAGTAGGGAAAATTAGAATGATCGATGACATGGTTATTATGGGGGAACCAATCGATTTCAATAAGGAAAATGTTGATCAATATGATTTTTAGAAAAAGTAAACTGAGAAATTTTCATTTAATGACGAAACTGATGATTACTTATATTATACTGACAGTGATCCCGATATCATTGCTGGGCTACACCTTATATACACAATATACAAAATCAATCGAAGAACAAGTAGGGGAATACATACCGAAATTATTAGAGCAAGCAAATCAAAATATAGATAACCAGCTAAATGAAATTAAACAACTCCCTGACTTTTTATACAATTCATCACAAGTGATTGAAGTACTAAGAAAAGACTCCTACCAAAGTAAATCCAATCTATTAAAAGATAAATTTTCAGTAGATAGTTATTTATCAAGAACCTACATCAACGGTGGATATTCAGAAATTCTAGGTGTGTTTATCCATTCGAAGAATAGGATGTTTAGTAGCACTAAAGTTCCTTATCGTGGACTGGGTTTAGACTCGAATTCGCTACCTTACGGACAAAATCTTGATTTAAAGGGTCAAACAAACATTACCCTTCCTAATCAAACAAGCCTTCAATTTGAAGGAAACCCTCCATTTATTCTATTTGTCAGACAACTTAGAGATTACGAGAACCAAGAAAATTTAGGAGCAATTTTAATTGCTGTAGATATTTCCTTGTTTGACAAGACTTTAAATAGTCTGAAACAAGAAGAGAATTCAAACATATGGATTACCGATGAACAGGGACGCATCATTTTTCATACAGATCCGGAACTAGTTGGCAGTTTTGATGAGAAATTTGACAATTATCCTAAAATAAACGGCAGCTTTAGAACGACTAATTTAAATAACAATCAACTGATTAGTACGGAAACATCACCAAGTACTAAATGGAGAATATTTCATAGCATTGGAATAAGTGACCTGACTAAAGAAACAACAGCGACGCGAAATGGAACCATTATTGTATTCATTATCGTTGTCATACTAAGTGTTATTATTTCGATTATTCTTGCTTGGAATGTATCCAATCCATTGAAAAAACTGACGAAACTGATGAATCAAGTGGAAAAAGGAAATTTTAACGTCGATTTGCCAATTAATTCTAATGATGAAGTTGGAACGTTAGCCAAGAGCTTTAATTCAATGATTCAAGAGATAGATCAACTCATAAAGAAAAATTATCGAATTGAATTGCGCCAAAAGGATGCTGAGTTATATGCACTGCAATCTCAAATTAACCCGCATTTTATGTACAACACCCTTGAAACAATTGGATATGCGGTGGAAGATGAGGAGAAAGACACAGTTGTAAAAATGGTAACTATATTAGGTAGAATGCTAAGGTATTCACTGAATAATAAAGATAAGTTAGTTCCTATTTCTAAAGAACTGAAACATATAAAAGATTATTTAACCGTACAAAAGTTCAGGTTTGAAGGTCGAATAGATTTTGACATACAAGAAGAGATGGATAGTAATAACTATTATTCTCCTAAATTTATCCTACAACCAATTGTTGAAAATTCGATTAAGTATGGGATGGAACAACTTCACACATGTAAAATAGAGATTTCTATCTATAAAGAAACAGAAAACAAGCTTTGTATTCGGATAAAGGATAATGGCCCTGGAATCGAAAAAGATACTTTAGCAGCATTAAAAGAGTCTTTAACTAAAGATGCAATGGTTGGCAGAGACTCGAGCTTTGGATTAATCAATGTTCATGCAAGGATTGCAATGACTTTTGGAGAATCTTTCGGCTTAGACATTTCGAGTGAGGAAATTAAGGGGACGGAAGTAATCGTAAAATTACCAGTAATAAAAGGGCATGAAATTACGAATATATCCGGGGGTGAGGAGAGTGCGTAGAAAAATAAAGACTATTGTTGTGGATGATGAACCGAGACTTAGACGTGGGGTTGAAAAATTAGTACGTTCTATTGGTGAAGAATGGGAAATCGTTGGGGGATTTAATAGTGCGATAGAATGTTTAGAGACGTGTCAAACTCAAGAACTTTCGTTTGATTTATTGATAACTGATGTAAAGATGCCTGGAATGGACGGTCTAACGTTAATAAATAAATTAAAAGAAGTAACAAACTTTCATTCGGTTGTAATAAGTGGTTATGATGACTTTACCTTTTTACAAACAGCTATACGTGAGGGTGCAAGTGATTATCTAATCAAACCAATTGATCGCGAAGAATTTAAGAACCAACTGATGGAAATAAAAAAGAAAATCGTGTCTCAGTGGCAGGACCTCAAACTTATTAAGGACATGGAAGTAAAAGCTTCTCAGTTAAGCTATGTGAAGCAGTTACAAAAGTTGAGCGAACTAACCTGGCAACAAGAGATAGATCTTTCTCTCTTGGAGTGGACAAAGGATTTTCCAAGTGGACAGTATCGATTACTCTACTTTAGCATGGACAATCTATCGAATAAGTTGAAGACTTACCAAAAAGAAGATTGGGGGATATGGAATTTTGCAATAGATAATATTTGTGATGAGATGGAAAATGATCTAACGCTGCAATCTTGGAGGTGGCCTGGAGAAGATTTATCTTTTTGGGTGCTATTCCATACTGACGAAGAAATGGATAGGGAGATATTTGTCGATCATTGCTTTCAATTCGCAGATCAACTAAAAAAGAACATGAGACAGTTTACTCCATTTACTTGTTCCGTAGCCATTAGTCGAAAAATTAAAGATCTCGCTTTGTTAACTAGCATCAAAGAGGAACTACTAACTTATATCCAGTTCCGTTTAGTTTATGGAGGAAATCAAGTTTTTTCTGACGAATCCGTTAAAAAGTGGAATGAGGATAAAAGTGGCACAGTAAATAAAAAAATCGGAAATCAAATAGAAAGAGTGGTTTTCTCTTTAGATAATAAGAGAAAGAAACAAACAAAACACGAAATTGCAGGCTTATTGACTATGATTGAATCTTTGGAATCACCTAAGGAAATCGAACAGAGTATCCACATGTTTGGTATTAAGGTGATTAACTTTATGATTAATCGTAGCCAAGCAATCGACGGAATGTCTCTTATGAATGAGGTGTCAGGATTAACAACGAGAACCGCTAACCTTTTTGAACTTAGAAACAAAGTTTACGAATGGATGAAGAAAGTTCTTAATATCCTTGAACTTAACAATAAAGAAATGACGGATAACCCGATTGATATTGCTAAACAATGGATAGTAAATCATCTTGACAAAAATATAACGATACAAAAGATTGCTGATAACGTATATATGAACCCGACCTACTTTTGTGAATATTTTAAAAATCAAACAGGGGAAACTGTTCTCGATTTTGTAACAAGAGTTCGACTAGAAAAGGCTAGGGATCTTTTAACAAGCAAAGATTTAAAAATTTATGATGTTTCAGAAATGGTTGGATATACCAATGCCAAGTACTTCAGTAAGTTGTTTAAAAAGTACTATGGGGAAACACCTTCACAATATAAAGATAAATTAATAATGGAACAAAGCTGACTCCTTTTTTAAGGAGTTTTTTTGTTTCATTAAATATATCAGAAAATTATCACCCTAAACTGAGTATTGTCTCCTATACGAAAATTTTAAAAACGATTATCATTTTATGTAAGCGTAATCAAGGTTGCGTTTGGTTATCGTATATGTACGCGTCAGAAGGGGTGAATAGCATGTCTGAATATGTTCTTAAGCTAGAAGGAATTACAAAAGAGTTTCCTGGTGTAAAAGCACTAGATAACGTTCATTTTGATTTAAAAGCAGGAGAAATCCATGCCTTAATGGGTGAAAATGGCGCAGGAAAGTCGACGTTTATTAAGGTAATCACGGGAGTGCATTCTCCAACTAGTGGTGAAATATATTTGAATGGCGAGCAAGTGGAATTTGATAACCCAAAAGAAGCTCAGTATATGGGAATCGCAGCAATTTATCAACACGTGACGAACTATCCTGATTTAAGTGTTACGGAAAATATTTTTATGGGACATGAAAAAATAGGTAAATGGACAAGGAGAATTAACTGGAAGCAGATGCATGCGGATGCAAAGTCCTTGTTAGAAAGTCTTGGTTCAGATTTGGATCCAAAAACAGAAATGGGCTCTTTAAGTGTAGCTCAACAACAAATTGTTGAAATAGCCAAAGCATTATCTTCTAATGCAAAGATTATAATTATGGATGAACCAACGGCTGCACTAACTCATAGGGAAAGTGAAGAGTTATATAAAATTACAGAGCAGTTACGAGATGATGGTGTTGCGATTATTTTTATTTCGCATCGATTCGAAGATATGTATCGCCTAGCGGACAGGGTGACTGTTTTGCGGGACTCTCAGTATATTGGCTGTTGGGATGTCGATAAGATTACCCATGATCAATTAATCGTTGCCATGGTAGGAAGAGAAATTAAACAGCTCTTTCCAGAAAAACAGAATCAGTTAGGTGAAGAAGTACTTCGTGTAGAGAGTTTGGGGCAAATTGGAAGATTTAAAGATATATCATTTTCCCTAAAAAGGGGCGAAATCTTAGGGATTACAGGCCTAGTTGGTGCTGGAAGAAGTGAATTATGTCAAGCATTGTTTGGTATCGAACCGTATGACGAAGGAACTGTTTATTTTGAAGGAAAGAAGCAAGTAATCAAAACACCTGAAGATGCCATTCAGTTAGGAATTGGATATTTACCAGAGGATCGGCAAGCACAAAGCTTAATTTTACAGTGGGAAATATCACATAATATTTCGTTATCAGCATTAACTAGTATTTCTAAAAAAGGCTGGCTAGCTGAAAAAAAGGAAAGAGAAATAGCGAAGGAATTAGCTGAGAAGGTTGATGTGAAAACAAAAAGTATATTTGATCCGGCTAGCTCTTTATCAGGTGGAAATCAACAGAAAGTTGCTGTTGCAAAGCTACTAACTACTAATGTGAAGGTATTGATCTTTGATGAACCTACCAAGGGTGTAGATATTGGTGCAAAGTCAGCAATCTACCAAATTATCGTTGATCTCGCAGCGGCAGGATATGGCATCATTATGATTTCGTCAGAGATGCCAGAGGTAATTGGTTTGAGTGACCGAATTGCCGTTATGTGTGAAGGCAGAGTTACTAGAGTTCTAGATAAATCAAATGCAACCCAAGAGGCAATTCTTGAAGCTTCGATGTCAAAGAAAGTAAATAATTCTAAAGTAGGTTAAAGAGAAGAGGTGTGATGATGACAGAAAAGAATCGAATGAATTTAGCAACCATTTCTAAGTTTAGGGAATTCGGATTGCTCGGATTTATCGTGTTATTAACGATTGTGATCCAGTTCCTAAATCCAGCCTTCTTAACGCTTGGAAATCTGACAGACTTAATTAAAAATACAGCAATTTTAAGTATCCTAGCGCTTGGAATGATGCTCGTGCTGATTACTAGAGGAATTGATTTATCCATTGGAGCAACACTGGCACTCTCGGGAATGATCGCAGCATTAACAGTCAGTGCTTATCCGGATCTGCACCCACTTCTAGCTATTTTAATAGGAATCCTGGTTGGTGTTGTTTGTGGGGTGGTTTTAGGTTTTTTAGTTTCAAAGGTAGGCATCCTTCCAATTATCGCATCGCTAGGTTTAATGAATGCCTTTAGAGGATTGACTTTTTGGGTAGGTGGAGGGGAATGGATAAGTGCGTACCAAATGCCGTCCTCTTTTAAAAATATCGCAACTAGCTCCTTTCTTGGAATAAATACACTCGTGATTATTGCGATTATCATCTTTCTATATTTCTATTACTTTGTTAACAACACGATTACCGGCAGACAGATTTATGCATTAGGTAGTAACCCCGATTCAGCTAAGATTAGTGGGATAAACAGCCATAAAATCTACATGATCGTCTACACGATGATGGGTGGATTATCGGGCTTAGCGGGTGTTTTGTGGGTGTCCAAATTTGCATCAGCCCAAGGAAATACCGCTAGCGGATACGAACTTACTGTTATTGCAGCATGTATCCTTGGAGGCGTTAGTATTAATGGTGGAGTTGGAAAAGTAACTGGGGTATTACTAGGTGCCGTTTTGTTAGGGGTACTAGACAATGGATTACCATTAATTGATGTATCTCCCTTTTGGCAAATGGGAATTGAAGGTGCCATTATCCTTGTAGCTGTGCTATTTAATACGATTGTGAAAAAGACGGTTGAGAAGAACAACCGATTAAGGAGGGTGATCTAACAATGAGTACTAGAACCATTAACAATACACAGGAATTTAGTTGGAAACGATTTTTCCTACAATGGGAATGGATGCTCGTTGCATTGATTATCATCATATTTTTAATCAATAGTTCTATTTCTCCGTATTTTCTAAACTATCTAAGTATTTCAGATGCAACGATGACGTTTTTGGATAAAGCATTTATTGTCTTTCCTATGGTGATGATTATGATCATGCGAGAAATTGATATTTCCGTTGGATCAACCGTTGCCCTGTCATCGGTTGTGATGGCAAGTCTATATAATGCAGGATTACCAATGGTGTTAGCAATTGGAGCCTGTTTGTTGGTTGGTGCACTATGTGGTTTTTTTAACGGATTTTTACTGGTAAAGTACCGCCAACTATCAGCAGTTATTGTCACACTTTCTACGATGATACTCTATCGAGGCATTGCTTATATGATACTTGAAGATCAATCAGCTGGTGAATTTCCAACTTGGTTTTCTTTCTTTGGATGGGGATATATTGGTTCCGTACCCTTTATCCTAGTGTTGTTCGTTGTGATGGCGATTGGAGCTGTTTTATTGTTACAAAAAACAGTCTTTGGCAGAAGGGTCTATGCCATCGGTAGTAATCCTACTGCTAGCAGATTTTCCGGCGTTAAAGTCGATAAAATTAAGTTAATTGTATTTACATTAGCGGGTTTAATGGCAGCGATTACCGCAATATTTTTGACTTCTAGGATGGGGAGTACCAGGCCGAATGTTGCTAATATGTATGAGTTAGATGTTATTGCAATGGTTGCCTTAGGTGGGATTAGTACTGCTGGAGGAAAAGGAAAGATGCTTGGTGCAATCCTGGCCGTTTTTGTCATCGGCTACCTACAATACGGGTTAGGATTAATTAATATTCCAGCGCAAATGTTGTTAATTATCATCGGGGTGTTATTAATTGCATCCGTTACTGTGACAAACCTAAGAGTAAAAGGTAAATTACAGAAGAAAAAATCGAAGAAAAAGGTAAAAAAAGCGTCATAATTATTTCTGTAATAACAGCTGCTTATAGGGAGTCAGACGAATTTAATTGTTTGTAAGGGCTTTCTGTGCTGTTGATTATATATAACAAAGGGGAGGATTCAGAATGAAAAAATTTAGTTTATTAAGCTTTCTTATGCTCGTACTTCTTACACTTCTAGTAGCGTGTGGTGGGGAAGAAACAGGATCGGACGAAGGGAACGGTGATTCAGACGGTGGTGGAGATGATGCAGGTGAAAGACATGCAATCATTTTCAAAAGTACAGGGAATCCATTCGGTGAAAAATTAATGGAAGGATTTGAGGATGCGATAACTGAAGCAGGTGATGAAGCTATCCTCAGAGCGCCAGAACAACCAACAGTTGAGGGGCAAATTCAAATCATCGAAGAACTAATTTCACAACAAGTAGATAGTATTACGGTTGTTGGTAATGATTATGATGGTCTTGAGCCTGTTTTAACAAAAGCAAAAGACAGGGGAATTAAAGTTCTTTCCACAGATTCAGCAGTAAATGGCAATAGCAGAATGGTTCACGTAAACCAAGCAGACCCAGAAGCAATTGGTAGAATTCAAATTGAAGCAGTTGCAGAAATGATTGATAATGAGGGTCAAATTGCAGTTTTAAGTGCAACATCACAAGCATCAAACCAAAATCTATGGATTGAATGGATGCAGAAGGAATTAGAAAAATCGGATTACGACAATATAGAGTTAGTTGAGGTTGCCTATGGTGACGACCTAAGAGATAAAAGTGTATCAGAAACGGAAGCATTATTACAATCTTACCCTGATTTAAAAGGAATTATTGCACCTACAACGGTTGGGATTGCTGCTGCATCAAAGGTAATTACAGATAAAGGTTTACAAGGAGAAGTAGTAGTCACGGGGCTTGGGTTACCAAGTGAAATGGCAGAGTATATTGAGAACGGAGTAAGTCCTTGGATGTACCTTTGGAATCCAATTGAATTAGGTTATCTAGCAGGATACACTGCGAATATGCTAGTTGCGGAAGAAATTACTGGCGAAGTAGGAGATACATTCGAAGCGGGAGATCTTGGATCTTATGAAGTGACGGAAACAGAAGACGGAACAGAAGTATTGCTAGGCGACCCATTCCGTTTTGACGCAGACAATATCGATGAGTGGAAAGACGTTTATTAAAATGGGACAGAGGGGCAGGTTCCTTGTCCCGGTAATGTTAAGAGGACAGATTTCTATTAGTGCCTACTTTCTGTGTGTGATTTGATAAGAAAAAGGTGCCTAGTAGTGAAGACTACATGGTACCTACAGCTTCAAATCGTATAAAGAACGGTAGACCATTTGATGTTTACATTCTAAAAAGAAGTAACCACTACCATGATCTGTAAAATGTACCCTATAGAATGGACACTTAAAAAAGTGGCCCTTTTATAGGGTTCTTTTATGTATAATGGAAAAAACAGGCATGGGACAACCGACCTGTTTCCATATCCCGTTAAACAATCTCAAAGACAGTTCCTAGGTTATAATCCGTAACTTTCATAGACCGATAAACTCCTAAATAGTGTCTAGTTTGATCAATAGTTGTTCCTAGACTAACATAATAAGCTGATTGAGACCCAAAAGGATAATCAGTGTGAATCTCACTAAAATCATTTAGTTTACCATCTAGTCTTGCCCTAGTATAAGCTAAAACTCCTCTAGCCGGCGATTCAGAATCGCCCTTCCGAGCAAGATCGGTAAACACAACGCTTCCAGTTAAATCCGGGATTTTATTCCCCATATAAGGTTGGACTCCTGTAAGTGCCGTACCGCCAAACTTATCGGGGCGGGGCTCTTGATGAAAATAACTAATTAAAGGTTGAATTCGCTTTACTGAAGTTTTTACTGCTTCTTTATAATAAGCAATTGTTTTCTCGTCCAATGACTGATTGTCAGAGCAGTCACTTATAAACGAAGTTAGAAAGGCACCTTCCCACGCCCGCCAGCCAAAGTTAACCAATCCTTCTTGGTCAAGTTCGGATCCCATTAAAGAGGCTTGAATAAGCTGAGTGACTGGTATCGATGTATAATCAACGAATGAAAAAATAGACTCTACTAAATCCTGTCCGACATTTCCAGCATATTTTATATATTGATTATAAAATCGTTGATAGGAAATGCCAGATATATTCCGAACCCCTTTAGCCATTACCGTAAGAGTTTCTTGGATAGGTGTGGGAAGTTCATCAAAACGTGAGACTATCGGTGGATTATCGATAGATGTTTGCATCACTACGTCAATTTCAATTATTTTTCCAGCAATCTCCATATCATCCTGACTTAAATTAAACGGATCATAGCCTGATCCACCATCTCCGGTTGTTAAAACGAGTTTTCCTGTTTCAGGTGAGAAGTTCAAGCTATTCACCCCATTATGATTCGAAAATGGCCTCCTTACGTTTAGTAATGTCCGTCGCTTTCTAGGTTGACCATTTGATTGCAACATCCATTCTTCTACTGTATTGACATGATCATATTGAGTTTCTCTATTTTTCCAGCTTAGGTTTAAAGTACCTGGATCACATGGGTTAGGCTCGAAAGAATTAGAAAGAGCACCTGGACCTTGTGTGTCAGCTGCTGAATAATGAAGATAAAACAACCCGTTATAATAAAAATCCGGATGAAATGCTAGCCCTAACAAACCCCGCTCATCATACCCACCATTAGACCCTAGTTCTATGATTTGTGAGCGAATATCTAAAAAAGTCCTTATTTCTTCGTTTCTTATGTAATAAATCTCTCCAACCTGGGTTGCAATGACTAAGCTTTCCGTATAGTCACCTGGAAGTATAGTTGATTTCAAAACAGTGGGCAAATTTATTTTGCTTACAATGGGCTGTAAACCCACCTTAACTTTTTTCAAATCACAAACACTCCTTTTTATGGTCATCTTTTAAAAGGATATGATTAGAACTGTATGATTAGTACCAACTAGGGAAAGGGGAAACTGGCAAGGAATTTCAGCATTTTCCCGTGTAGTTTTTTAAAAACCATATCGGTCTGAACAGCATATCTCATGTATGGTTTTTTTGAAAATGAAAATAATAACCATACTATTGATGGAGGTGCACAAAAAATGAGAGGACTAATTGTATTAACCATTTTAATTGTGACGGGTTTTGCTTTTGGTGATAAAGAACCAGAAGTTGCTGCTGACGCGGAAGTTGTAAAACTCCACATAACCAATGCTGATTGCGATACATGTGTGCGAAGTCTAAATGATGCGCTTCGGACCATTGTTGGAATCGAGGAACATGATTTTGACCAAGAAGACCATATTCTTTCTATTGAGTTCGATCCAGTTGCGATGGAAAGAGAATGGATTAAAAAAGCTTTACAAGCAAACGGATATCAGGTTAAAGAAGTATAGATTTTCCAGAGAGTGGTGCATGAGATGGAGCAGGAAGCCACACCATCCAATCACCAACTCTTAAGTCTGCTGAAGAAATCGTTGTTTGTAGCAGCTCTGATCTTGTGTCTATAACCTCGAATGAAGCGAGAAAAGCACCTTTTGGGCATAATTTTGTTCGATCGGTGTTAAATATAGACATAGGGGGGATTGGAATGTTGGGGAGAATGGTTGGTTTACTTTATCACACGGAGCATGGGGTGACAACCGATCACTATACAAACACGATTAAGCTTGTTCTTGGTAGTGTTTTAGGTGCGATAGCAGCTCTCTTTCAAGCAGCTGGTTTGTTTACGGGAATAGGGTATTTATTTAGTATGCTAGCTACTGGTCCTATCGTTCTAGCAACGATATTATCAATTAGGATTGGGTTTATTACCTATCTATTAACTACTCTGTTGTTGGTCATTATCCAGCCTACGGAGGTAGTTGTCTTTTTATTTACTACTGGACTTTTAGGTGTGGGGCTGGGTGTTGGTTTTAAGTTATTAAAAAGAAGATTACTCGTTGCCATTACAGGAGCAGTTAGTCTGGCGCTTGGAATGATGATCCTACTCTATTTATTAGATTTTCCAGTCTTAGGCCCATCGGTTACGGGTGAACCAAGTATCTCTATCATGCTAGGAATTTTCTCGTTCTGCCTTATCTACAGTTGGATTTGGATGCATGTTACCCTTTTTTTTATTGGTAAAATAGACAGGAATTATAGGATCAGACGGTGCGGTGCTTGGCGGTTGTAATCGTTATGGATACTGTTTTGTACTAAAAATGAATCCAAAGAGGTTTGAGCAAAAATGAAATAATGGAATTCCAAGGGCATGCAATTGCTGAGCGTTGTTGCTTTTATTGACAGGCAAAAAATTAAAATCTATACTTATAATCGGAAAAGGAACCAAGTAAAGCGAACAACTCAGTACCTAACTACTGACCGTCTACATGTGAAGTTTATATTAAAATGAAGTAACCTCTACCATGGAATTAATATGGGCGGTTACTTCTTTAATTTGGATAGACGACAATTATAGTGCATTTCACTTATATTGAAATATTCTTGCGTTTCCTTGAAATAGGGGGACAAGGGACTGATGTGGTCCCGTATCCCAATGATAAAAAGTAGGGTGAATTAGATGATTAATGAAAAACTTAACAACGGGAATGACTGGATAACAGAACAAGCAGAGAAGCGGCATAAGAAGTTATGGAGTGAAATAACGATCCCTATCTCGCTTGAAGAAAGGTTGAGCACGTACACAAAATATGAATTAGACCTTATTAGAAAAAATTTAGATTTAAAAGGTGTTAGTGGTTTGAAAAAAGCTGATTTAATTAGCGTGCTACTTGAAAAAATACCTGAACATTTAGGGGCTATTTATCAAACTTGGGATAGTGAACGGTTAACATTTTTATTGAAAATAGTCGAAAGTGGTGGGAAAATCATGAACCCTTCATTGGGTCTAGACCAAATAGATTATTTTCGAATGACTGGACTGGTTTACACTGGAACCTACCAGGGTGAGAAAATAGTAGCTGTTCCTGATGAACTTGTTGTTCCAATTAAAGCCATGAAAAATGATTTGAATGTAAGAGCGACTGTAAAAAGGAACTCCGAGTGGCTAAAACTATCACACGGTCTGTTATACTATTATGGTACGTTAAGTAGCACACAGTTAATAGATATGATTGAAGCATACTCAAAAGAAGCAGTAGATATAAGAGAGTATTTCCGAGTGATTCATAATTCGAATGAATATATGGAGCACTTTCAAATTGATGTGCATGGATTTTCCAATCAAGCTGTAGTAAATCCAGAAACAGTCATTGAGGAGCATGAAAGGAGAAAGGATCTACCTTTTTACCCTTTCAGCAAGCAGCAACTCTTGGCAGCAGGTGATCCTGAGTTTATTGAAAAAAATAAAAGCTACCTCCAGTTGGTTAAATACCTTACACAAGCTTTTGAAATCAGTAAGGAAGCCGTAGATGAAATTGTCGAAGAGTGTGTATTTGACATTTTAAATGGGAGCGAACCTAACCATATTTTAGAGAATTTAAGTAATATATTTGAACTTGGCGGTTCAAAACAGGCGCAAGCATTAATGGACCGTGTCGTTTATTTGATGAATAATACGAGACAATGGAGACTTAAAGGCTATTCACCAAATGAGTTGGCTAAACAGGAAAGAAAATATCTGAACCCCTTGCAGGCAACTTCGCATAAGCATGACGAGCCTAATAAGACCGTAAAAGTGGGTAGAAATGAACCATGCCCATGCGGTAGTGGAAAGAAATATAAAAAATGCTGTGGGAGATAAGTGGTAGTAGACAGTACCATCCCAATATATAGGAGGAAATCAATGATTTTAAATCGTGATAATCAATATATTAGGGAAGTTTGTCTAAAAAGGGATCGGATATTTTCCTATGATACGTTTCCATTATCTCTTGCTATCATTCGACAGTTTAGGGATCTGACATTGCACCCCAATGTAACCTATATTATAGGAGAAAATGGAATGGGGAAGTCTACGTTGCTTGAGGGAATTGCCGTGGCATTAGGGTTTAACCCTGAGGGTGGCACACTAAACTTTAATTTCTCGAATTTTGATTCTCACTCCAATTTGGACGATTACTTAACATTAGTCAAAGGGGTGCACCGAGCAAAAGATAGTTTTTTCTTTCGGTCCGAAACTTTTTATAATGTTGCGACTAATATTGAGGATTTGGATAAGGAGCCAGGTGGAGGTAAGATAATCGATTCCTTTGGTGGGAAGTCACTTCATGAACAATCACATGGGGAATCTTTTTTTGCTGCCTTTAATGATCGTTTCAAAGGAAATGGTTTATACATCCTGGATGAGCCCGAAGCAGCACTATCACCTTTGAGACAATTATCCATGTTGGCTAGAATCAATGACCTAGTAAACCAAGGCTCTCAGTTTATTATATCTACTCATTCTCCAATCCTTATGGCATATCCACATGCCAAAATAGTTGAGTTAACAAATGACGGAATGCACGAGACTAAACTCGAAGATACCCAGCATTATTCGATTATGAAGCAGTTTTTCGAAGATAGAGAACGATTATTTCATCACCTTTTTTAAAAAGTAAGAAAGGCGCAGAAGATGAATAATTAATCTGCGCGATGCAATTACTAAAAGAAAAAAGGATGATGGTCTTGGGTGCAATTGATAGAAATGGATACAGGTTCGAACCGGAATATAGTGTAATTAATCAAAATGGCGCGGTTCATGTTTATGAGCAGGGGGACTTTAAAGAAGAATTGAAGTTTACATTTTCTGGTAAATACCCTGAAGCTAGTCAAATTGAAGAAATCGTTGAATCGTATTGTAAAGATCATAATATATAGAATTAAATTATTACTACCAGGTACCATTCATCGAGAATTGTCCAGACACGGTACTTGGTATTTTTCATTAAAAGGAACGTTTGTTCTTATTTAATTGGATGTATGATATAATCTAGTAAGATAATGTTCTTATAGGGAGAGGTCGGCTAAACCCCATCGAAAGGGGGTGATGCCTATGGGTATGTATGAGAGTTTTATGGTGTTAATTGGGTTTGGCACCTTCTTGATTGCATTACTCGCATTGGTCCTATCATTGATCAATAAAAAATAGACCTCCCTATTTACCCAACAAGTGACTAGGAGAGGTCTATTCGCAAAACGGATAGCCGATCCCTCTTGGGGAACCGCTTATCGATAGACCACAGTTACTAGCTGTGGTCTATTTAGTCTTATTCTAATCTTTATTAAATTATACCATAAATTAGTGGACAAATGAATAATGCTATGAGGAAGAAAGTACGCTAATTAATAAATAGTCGAATTGAATAACTTTCGAAGCGGTAGTATTCATCCGTAAAACAAGTGAGGGCTGTGCAGAATATGTATATCCTAACACCTGTAAAGGAAGAAAAAAGAGTCAAAGAGTTGTATTCGTAATGGTTTTCAATCGATACAATAGAGGAGTAAGTTACATATCGACACTAGGATAAACAAAATCGAGTATCAGTTTAAATTGACACTCGATTTTGTTTTGCTAATTTATTTTTTTGTGTATTCATCTTGGGTGAGAACGGTTCTATCTATATCTTCTAATTCACTATTGAAATATTCAACAATTATTGAGTTTTCTAATAGTTTGACTACTTTTCCATTAGTACCATTAAAATTAATTTTGTCGCCTGCCTCTACATTGTGCGTAAGTGTTTCTTTTTCATTTTCCATTTCCATCTTCCTTTCTCGTCCTATCCATTCAAAAGACTTATTGGTCTACTAAAAGATACTATTGTATCATAATGTTTTAACAATATCATTCCTCATGCAGAATGATGTTAAACATATAATGGAACTAAAGCGCTTTTCAGACTCACTGATTACCCTATTACAAGTCGAAATATGGATAACTAGTTTTGCTAAAGTAGAGGTTGGATATTACTCATAATTATTAAAATATATTAATTCTATTCGTAGTTCCCGACTGATAGAGTGGTCTAGATTCTGGAATAAAATTACAAAAATGTAATTTAATAAAGGATTATATCTGTTACCGTCGAAATATATATAAAGAAGTTATTTTAAGTGAATAGGAGGGAAAATAATGTTAAGAAAGAATTCAATAATTATATTATTAGCTACCATCGGTACACTATTTTTATTTTCGCCAGTAGCTAGTGCACATGAAGGTGATGATTGTGGCTGTGGGGAAGGGGTTCGTGAAATTACCGGGTCCGAAAAAAATAAAATCGTTGCCAATCTATTGAGTAGTGATGAATTCAAAGAAAAGAAAAAGGAATTGAAGAAGATTGGCTATCATTGGAACGGAGTTAATGAGGTAGAGGTGGAATTTTCTGAACCACTTAATGAAATTTTAATTGCAATTCCGTTTCTTAATCAAGACCGTTCAGAAAAATATTATTGGTTGTATGCATTTGGAGAATTTGTGGGTCCAGTTCCTAAATAACCAAGACTATAAAAATAGTACTGATTGATTACTCACACTGATTATTTTGAACATCAATAAAAAATAGACCTCCCTATTTACCCAACAAATTAACTAGGTGAGGTCTATCCCAACATGGATAGCCAATCCCTCTGGGGAACCGCTTATCAATAGACTGCAGTTTAATCAAATGAAATTCGACAGCTAATGTGTGCGCCTACGAAAAAAGATGTCTCAGAAAAAAACTCGAGATATGTTTTTTCTGAGACATCTTGCTATTTCATTCCGGTTAATGTTATTCCTTTAATAATGTGTCGTTGCAGAAGAATAAATACTAAAATCAAAGGTATGACGGAGATCGTTGCACCTGTCATAATTAAATGCCATTTTGATTCAGCTTCCCCTGAGGAGAAGAACGATAAACCAACTGGAAGTGTTCTCAGACTAGCTGATTCAATTACAATTAGTGGCCACAAGAACGCATTCCAGTTACTAAGGAATGTGAAAATGCCTAAAGCTGAAATTGCTGGCCAAACCTGTGGGACAGCTATTTTAAAGAAAATTGCATACTCATTCATACCATCAATTCGAGCTGCGTTTAACAAATCTTCTGGAATTTTTTCCATGAACTGTCTCATTAAAAATACCCCAAAACCAGTCATAAGACCTGGAAATAAAACGCCCCAATATGTATCTGCCCAGCCAAAATCAGAACTCATCATATACCATGGGATAATTAGCATTTCAGTTGGCACCATCAATGTACTTAATATCAGTATAAAAAGAACGGTACGACCAACAAATGAAAACTTAGCTATAATATATCCAACCAGTGTATCAAAGAATAAAACACTTATCGTAGTAATCAGAGCGATTATAATACTATTTAAAAACCATTTAATAAACATACTCTCTTCAATAATCTGAATATAATTAGCTAGGGTTGGTGATTCCGGGAAAATACTCAGGTTAAATATATCCATTGGAGCTTTAAAAGAAGTAGATAGCATCCAAACAAATGGGAAAATCATAACAACGGACCCAATTATTAAGAGTATGTATGGCCATATTTTTCCAATTTTCATCTCTCTTCAGCCTCCTTTGCTAATAATCAAATTTCTTAGTTAGAACTTTCATTTGGAATATTGTTAAAGCCATAATAAATAAAAATAGAATAACTGTAGCCGCTGAAGCAAGTCCCATATCAAACTGCTGGAATGCGAGTTGATAGATATACACAACAACTGAAAGTGTTGAGTTTAAAGGTCCACCAGATCCATCTACACTCATGTTAATTACTTGAGTGAAAGACACCTGAATAAATGTAATTGTTCCAATTACTGCAGAAAATACAATCGTTGGATTAAGTAATGGAAAAGTAACATGCCAAAATTTTTGCCAAGGTGTTGCTCCATCTATTTCAGAAGCCTCATAAAGCATATCTGGTATATTCTCTAAACCTGCTAGAAATAAAACCATCTGGAAACCAATTGCTTGCCAAATCATAGCGGCGATTATTACGTAAATTGCTTGATCTGGAGAATTCAAAAACGGTTGGGGTGGAATTCCTAAGTTCACAAGCACGTCATTGATAATGCCATTTCCCATTAGAATCCATTGAAATACCCAACTAATGGCTACGATACTAGTTACATATGGAATAAAGTAAATAACTCTAAATAGACCTACAAATCGGTTAATTTTATGCAAAAGTAGTGCAACAATTATCCCAAATAGTAGTTGGCCTACTACACCCAAAACGATATAGACTCCCGTATTCAGAAGTGATTTTATAAAAACTTCATCTTTAAAAAGTGTTAGGTAGTTTTCAAATCCTACAAAAGGCTGGGCCCCAGTAGATAAGAGGTTCCAATCTCTAAACCCTACGTTAAATGTGAATAAAGTTGGAATAATACGAATCCCAAAGTAAAAAAGAATAGGAAGCAATAGACAACTGTACACAAATAAGTATTTTTGTAATTTTTGACTACCACGAAATTTTTTTATAATTGACTTTTTATTTGGTCTTGGTGTGTATTCTGGGTCTTGTTTTAATGAATAATTTTGTTGTTCCATAATGCACCTCCTTTAATTAGGGGGATCAACATTTCTTTTGATCCCCCAAAACAACTATCTTATTTATCGCTCCAATATTCATCATATAGTTCCTGTGTAGATTCTACTAGCTGATTGAATGCATCCTCGGGTTCTGCGCCTTCCATTAGTACTCGGTTAGCTGCGTCGACAACAAGTTCACGCTCTTTTGCTTCATCAATAAAGAAGTGTGCATTTGCAAAAGGTAATGACTCAATAAACGGGCCATATATTTCGTCATCTACATATTTGTCCTGCATAGCAACTTCCTCTTTAGCTGGTAATTCTCCAGTAGCCTCTATCCATTGCTCCATAACGTCTTTAGTTGTTAAAAACTCTAGGAACTTGGTTGCAGCTTCTAATTTTTCCCCTTCAACACCATCTGTAATTCCATTTGTCCAGAAAGAAGAGTTTGTTGATTTAGCTTCTTTTCCTGGAAGGGGTGCAACTGCGTAATTCAAATCAGGTGCATCACTTTGAAGTGATCCGATTCGAAATGAGCCGTCAACATTCATAGCAGCTTTTCCTGTAATAAATGCTGTAACATCATCAGTGAAAAACCCTTGTTCAGAAGTTCCAAGATCTGTCGGGAAACTTAACCAGTATTTAAATGCTTCCAATCCTGCGGGGTCATCTCCCCAAACTACTTCTTTGCGATCTTCACCTAGTACTTGACCACCAGCTTGAATGGTCAGTCCATCTCTAAGCCATTGGTGTCCCTGTTGTGCAGGTTCCCATGCCATTCCTGACTGCTCTAAACGATCACCATCTGTTTTGGTTAACTGTACTGCATAGTCCTCTAATTCTTCCCAAGTCTCTGGAGGAGAATTTGGATCGAGTCCTGCTTCTTCAAAAAGATCTTTATTGTAAAATAAAGCAAGCGTTCTCACAGCTGTTGGAATGGTCCAATACTCACCATCCATTTTTGTTGCTTCTACTAATGGGAAGAACTCGTCTTCTATTTGCTCATGTGGAAAAGCGTCCTGCGGTAATGGTTGTAAATAACCTGCATCTACATAAGTTGGAACCCAACCATAGAATAGGTTAATTACATCTGGACCTTTTCCTGCTGGTACTTGTGTAGCAACCTGTTCATTATACTGATCGTAAGGAAAGTTCGTTTGTTTTACTTTAATACCAGGGTTTGCTTCCTCAAATTCTGCAATTAAATCATCCATTAACTTAACTTTAGAATCAAAAGAATATTGCCAGTATTCTAAGGTGATTTCATTTTCTTCTTCTGTTTCTACCGCTTCATCACCAGATTCTTCACTACCTTCTGTTTCGCTGCCTGCATTCTCCTCATCACCGGAACATGCAGCCAGTAATACCAACAACAAAACTCCTAATAAAGCTAATTGCCACTTTCTAACCATTTAATAACCCCCTACCTTTTATTTTAAAGGACCGAAGTCACTTTAATAAAATATTAAACTTTCAGTATAGATTCATGTTCTTTTAGTAGCAGGTAACCTGCTCCTAGTAAAGAAACATCTTCTACATTTGTAATGACAACTTCCGTTTGTATAGGTAGATGTTTTTCTATGATAGTAGTTAACTTGGATAAATAAGCGTTCATAGATTTGGAAATTCCACCACCTAGCACAATCAATCCCGGGTTAATAATAGAAATTACATTAATAAGTGCAAAGGCTAGATGGGAGAGGGACTCATTTATTATTTCAAGTGCATCTTCATCACCTTCATTTGCCATTTGAAAAATTCTTTTAGCTGAAAAATCTGTTGTATTATTGTTGCTCTCTCCTAAGTGATTCAACATTCTTTTCGTTATAGATGGACCACCAACATGGCTATCTAAAAAACCATAACCAGTAAATGTTTGATCATAGCTCTTTTCAGCGGTCTCTTTATCGGTGATCATATAGCCAATCTCACCTGCAGCGTAAGAGGAACCCCTATAAAGTTCTCCATTAATGATAAGTCCGCATCCAATCCCTGTACCAAGTGTTATCATTAAAAAGTTTCTATTTAATTCGCCTGTACCTTTCCACTGTTCTCCGAGCGCCGCAACGTTTACATCATTATCAATATAAACAGGGCAGGGGAGAAGACTTTCAAGTTCCATTTTTAGAGGCTTGTTTTTCCAACGGAGACTTGGTGCGTCAACAACAATTCCATTTTCAACGTCAGTAATCCCCGGAACTCCTACACCGATGCCATAGATTTTGCTACTATCAATGTCTATTTTCTCTAGTAATTCATTAACAGTAGCGGCAATTACAGTAACGATATTATGATCTATATGCTTTTGTGTATCTAAGTCCGTTTTGTCTATAATAGTGCCAAATAAATTCATAACTGCTATTTCAATCGAAGTTCCGCCTATATCGATTCCAATGATATAGTAGGCATCTTGATTAAAATATACATGGTATGGTTTTCTTCCACCAGATGAACTTGCTCGTTCACTTTCTTTTTCTTGAACCCAACCTTGCTCTAAAAGTTCATCGACAATGTTAGATATGGTGGGTTTACTTATTTGTAATGCTTTTGCAATGTCGGAACGGGAATGGCCATGGTTTTTTTTTATATAATGCAATACCCTTTTTCTGTTTGAGTGTTTGATTGAATTGAAATCAACTTGAATTTCACGGCGGGTAGTAATGGTTCTTCACTCCACTTCTGTTTGGAAATTAATTTTCGTTAGTATGTAAGTTAACTTTACTTATTAATTAATTTTCATAGTACTATGAAAATTCAAACATGTCAACGCTATCATTTTTTATTATTTTGAATCTTTTGAATGCTTCTTTACAAATGTAAATGCTTCCATGTAGAATGTTAGTAAGTAAACATTACTAACAAAGAGGTGGTCCTATTAAATGGATGAAATGAAGGAACATTTTCAAGCATTGGAGGGAGTAGAGTTTCCCGGAAAAACATATGTCGATGAACTATTGAAACCAGTATTCGATGATCAAAAAGAGCATTTATTTGAGGCAATGTTCAAAATTCATAGAGCGCACACTACGATGCTGACTGAACAAGGGATTCTTACTCACGAAGAAGGTACTAAAATTCTAGAAGGCGTTAGTCAAGTAGAGGGTCTAGATAAAAGTGAATTACATTATTCTGCTGAATACGAAGACTTTTTCTTTCTAGTAGAATCAAAAATTGGGGATCGTATTGGTGCTGAATTAGCAGGGAAGATGCATATCGCAAAAAGTAGAAATGATATGGGAGAAGCGATGTATCGAATTGTCATTAGAGAATATATTTTGAAAGCAATAGCTAATGCAGAACAATTAAATGAAGCAATCCTTTGTCAAGCGGAACAGCATGTTGAATCAATTATGCCTGCTCATACACATACACAACCAGCTCAACCAACAACATTTGGCCATTACCTTGTCGCAATCTATGATAATTTAGCTCGAGATATTGAAAGATTGAAACAAGCATATCGAACAGTCAATCAATCTCCAATGGGAGCGGCTGCAATTACGACTACCGGTTTTCCTATTAACCGGGAACGAATGGTAGAACTGTTGGAATTTGACGGGTTAGTTGAAAATTCTTATGATGCAATTGGTGCGGGTGATTACTTAATAGAAGCAGCTCAATCTCTGATAAGTCTAATGACGAATATGGGTAGATGGCTTCAAGAATTTTTACGCATGGCATCAAAAGAGGTCGGTTTAATTAAGGTATCAGATGCATATGTTCAGATTAGCAGTATCATGCCTCAAAAAAGAAATCCCGTTTCGATAGAGCATTCACGTGCTATCGCAAGTAGTGCTGCTGCAGAGGGAATGGCAGTTGTTCATATGATTCATAACACGCCTTATGGAGATATAAATGATACCGAAGATGATTTACAACCCCACTTATTTGAGGGATACAAAAAGGCGATAAGAGTGTTACGAATAATGCACGCTGTTATTCTTACAATGGACTTTAATAAGGGCCGAGCTTATCAACAAGCAAGAGAGAATATGATTACAATAACTGAACTTGCAGATGTACTAGCACGTGATTATGGTGTTTCTTTCAGAAAAGCGCATGGGAAAGCTAGCATTATAGCAAAGAGAACAGATGCAGAATCGAAAGAATTGTATGAAATTCCGGTAACGACAGTCAATCAGTGGTTGGGTGATGTTAAGCTGGAAAATGAGGATTGGCAAGCGATTACCGATCCAAAATTATTTGTAGAAAGAAGAAAAATTACTGGTGGACCAAATCCTGACGTAGTTAGAGGAATGATTAAAAAGAGGAATAAAACGAGCTAGAATCTATTCCTCAAACAGATTATCTGAAAGCGTAACTCAGGCATGTAGATAAGGATTTTAGTCAAGCGCACATAAGTTTAACCATATAATCGATTTATTTGGCAGATGCGATTAGATTTTCTAAGGAAAATCCAATCGCGTCTGCTTTATTTGTTTTTAGTCATATGTTTGATTATTCGTTTACTATAGCCATTGTTGTAGCATTCTTTACAGCTGGACTTTTTTCTCGAAATCGAATTCTACTTGTTACTAGCAGATTTTTAATTGAATTCGAAGTGGCAACTATTTATCGCATCTTAAAAAATTGGTGTGCAGACAATGATTCATTTTAACTGTTATTTCAGTTTTTTGGACACATTTATCTCCAAAATTGGTAAAGGATAAGAACATGTACCTATTTTATCAACATTAAATTGCGAAAGGGGAATTGGATTTTAATTATATTCTATGAAAGCGTTACCTTTTAACTAAAAATAGACTATATGTAATAAACTAATAGTAAATGCTAGCATACAGAATTTATATTGCTTATTTGAGGTATTAAGGATGTATAATCCATTATTTCGACGATTGTAAATTCAGATTATTGTGAATAAAATGAAATTAGGTCAGCTAGACATGTATAGTTGATTAGGTAATATTACTAACCAACCTAGAATTGCACAGAAAGATTCCCATTATATTATCAGTCCGAAACACATTGGAGGTGAGAATCTTATAATTTTGACTCAATGTTTTCATATGGACAGAGTTTAAAATTTAAAAAGGGAGAAATGTTCATGTTTAAAAAAGGTGAAAAGGGATTTAAATTACTTTTAGCATCCGTTCTAGCAATACCGCTTTTTATTCCGGCTGTAACTTTTGGGGAAGAAACAGAAAGTGCATCAGAGTATGATCAACAACTTTGGAGTGCTGTAAAGCCTTTAAGTACTATAACAAGTTTTTTAAATACTGGAGCACACCCAGATGATGAACGTAGTCATCTATTGTCCTATTTATCAAGAGGGCTTGGTGTTAATACAGCCAGTATAATAGCGAACCGTGGTGAAGGTGGCCAAAATGAAATTGGTGGGGAACTCGGGGATGGACTTGGTATTATTCGTTCACGTGAAATGATTGAGGCATCCGAAATAACAGGAGTTAAAGTCTTTCACTTGAGTGAAATTACTAGTGATCCTATCTACGATTTTGGTTTTTCAAAATCACCAGATGATACTCTTAACATTTGGGGAGAAGAAGTTACCTATGAACGTTTGATTAAAAAAATTCGTGAGTATCAGCCAGATATCGTAATGCCGTCTTTCAGAGATGTTGAGAGCCAACATGGACATCATCGTGCAATCAATCAACTTAGCAAACGTGCATTTGACGATGCCGCAAATCCGGAAATATTCCCTGAACATTTAGAAGAAGGGATACAACCATGGCAAATTAAGAAACTGTATTTGCCTGCTGCTTCAACTGAAGATGCTACGATTGGAATTGAAATTGGAGAATTTGATGAAGTGTACGGAATGACTTATCCACAATTGGGAGAAGAATCAAGATATCTTCATAAGAGCCAAGGAATGGGTAATGACATTGAACCTGGATCGAGAATTGAACACTTGGAGTTAATCCAGTCGTCGGTTGGTGACATTCCTGAACAGGAAGATTCGATATTTGAAGGTCTTAGTTATGATTTTAATGAGTATGCTAACACATTAACTAAGTCTGGTAATAGTGTTAAAAATGATCTTAAGAAGCTCCAAAACGAATTAGATGATGTTATTGAGGCATACCCAACATCTGAAAATGTATTAACCGAGTCGCACGAGGCTCTTAAACAACTAAGAAAAACATTGAACAAAACTGAAAATGTGAAACTTGATGATCTTGATCGAAACGATTTGCTACATCGATTAGAAGTGAAAGAGGATCAATTAAAGCAAGTAAGTAAGGTCGCTTCTAAATTAGATGTTAAGACAAGTGTTGAAAATCGAGTTTTAGCTCAAGGCGGACAAACTAGTGTACTTGTAGATGTTGTAAATAACGGTAGCGAAACCATTGACGATGTAGTGGTAGAGTTAAATGTTCCTAACAGCTGGTCGGTTGAAGGTGATTTTAATCAAGAGAGCCTAAAACCTGGTGATCATGCCACTATTGAATTTCAAGTAACTGTTGCAGAAGATGCTGAGTATTATAATCCTTATGATGAAGATGTACTTTCCACAGAAGTAACGTATGAGGTAGGAAAACAAAAGGCATCTGTTGATTTTTTTACTAATGAAACAACAGCGGTTCTCCCTCAAGTTAGTTTAAAGGCGAATCCTGAATCATTAGCAATCAATACGGCTCAAGAAAGAGAAGAGATCACTGTTGATGTAACAGTGACAAATTACACCCAGTCTTCTTTAACCACTGATGTCTCGCTTCAAACCCCAGAAGGTTGGGCTAGTATAGAGAGTAAGACAATTTCATTCGATGATGAAGAAACCGAAAAAGATGTATCCTTTTCTGTAACTCCGCCTGATGAACTTGTTGATAATGAGGCATTTGAGCTAACGCCAACTGCTACCATTGATGGTAAGGAGATGTCAACTAGTGTTCAAGAAATATCCTATGACCATATTGGTACATTCTATTATTTAAATAGTTCTAGTATAGAAGGGATGGCTTTTAATCTACAGTTTGATCAAGACCTGAATGTTGGTTATGTTGAATCAGGATTTGATTTCGTTGCAGATAATTTAGCTGAGGTCGGTATGAATATAACAAAAATTCAAGATTTTGCGACGGAAGACCTTTCCAAGTACGATACAATTGTGGTAGGAATTCGTGCTTACCTATCTCGTTCAGATTTACTTGAAAATAACGATAGACTATTAGAGTATGTTGAACAAGGTGGTAATGCTGTAGTGCAATACCATAAACCTTGGGATAATTGGAATCCAGAAACGACTGCTCCATTTGATTTGACACTTGGGCAACCATCCATTGAATGGAGAGTAACGGATGAAAATTCAGAATATGAAATTCTTCAATCAGAGCATACCTTATTAAATCAACCAAACGAAATCACAGATACTGATTGGAATGGTTGGATACAAGATAGAGCTTTGTATTATCCAATGGATTGGGCTGATAACTATGAAACCATAGTAAATATGACTGATCTAGATGGTGATACATTTGATGGTGGTATCCTAGTCACTGATTATGGTGAAGGATCATATATTTATACTAACTTAGTATGGTACCGTCAAATCCAAGGTCTTGTACCTGGAGGATATCGTATTTTTACAAACTTAATAAGTTACGAAGGTTCACAGAATTAAATTTAAAAACCAAAAGAGCTGTCGGGATCTCCCGGTAGTTCTTTTGGTTTTATTTCTCAATGGCCTAGAGTGGGAATGTTAACTGGTATGTTGATCACAACAAATGGATTATATTCACTCCTCGGTTTGCCAAATGAAATTTGTCTATCGTTTCTAAACAGTTAGTAAATCTACTTTAGGAAGTGATTTTATTTTTTTACAATGGAGAATGTCATTCCATCGCCAATTGGAATGAGCAGTGAGTCTAGTTGTGGGTGATTAGCCACAGTCTCATTGAATTTTTTCATAACTTCTGTATAACGTTTCGTTTTAACCTCTTGATCTACTACACTACCACCCGCAAGAACGTTATCCGTAACGATAAGGGCTCCCTGTTCGGCTAATTGAATACAGTAGGTGAGGTAATTTTCATAATTATCTTTGTCAGCATCGATAAAGAAAAAATCAAATCGCTTTTTATCACTAACTAGTTTTTCTAGACTTCCTATGGCAGGCCCAGTTATATAGTTAACTTGACTACCAAATCCAGCTTTAGCTAAATTGCTATCTGCTAATTTTGCATACTTTTCTTCTAACTCAAGAGAAGTTAGTTTTCCTTTACTACCAAACCCTCTAGCAAGAAAAATTCCACTATAGCCTCCAAGTGCTCCGATTTCTAGGACGTTTTTAGCTCCTGAAATAGATACAAGCATAGTAAGTAGTTTTCCAGAAGAAGGAGATACCGATATAGTTGGCATTCCATTTTCTTTTATGGATGAAAGGACTTCCTCTAACAAATCATCCTGGTTATTAAATACGGAATCAATATAACTGTTCGTTTGATTCATTCCTTCTGCTCCTTTCGAAATGCGTTTTTGAAATTAACACCCTTCTTTTATTATACAAGAAAAACATTATTTTTTAAAAATTTAGACAACTATATCGTATTTGAAAAGTACTAAAGATTTTAATCTGGTGAATGCTCTAAAGTATTAAAAAGTGATATGATTAATGTTAGGTTAGGGGGAGATTCGATTGGATACGATAATTTTTGATGTAGATGACACGTTATATGATCAAGCACAATCCTTCCATCTTACATTTAAGAAACTGTTTAATGAACAGTTAACAGATGAAGAACTTGATCAATTGTATAGAACTAGTAGGAAATATAGTGAGATTTTGTTTGACAAAAGTGAAGCTGGTGAAATCTCGCAATTTGAATGGCAGACAGGGAGAATAATTGCTGCTTGTGAAGACTTTGGCATTCCGATTGATATCGAGAAGGCAGTTAAGTTTCATGAAGTATACGTTTTTGAACAGCAAAATATAACGTTGTTTGATGACGTGAAGCAACTACTTGATAAGCTTTATCAAGACGGGAATCAATTGGCAATTCTCACTAATGGCGAGGAGGATCACCAGTCTAAGAAAATTAGGCAATTAGATCTTGCTAAATGGATACCTAAAGAAAACATCTTCATTTCTGGCAGCATCGGTCATGCTAAACCTAAAAGAGAAGTTTTTGATTTTATTGATGATAAACTGGGATTAAATGGAACAAAAACGGTTTATGTCGGCGACTCTTTTGAAAAGGATGTTGTTGGAGCAAAACAAGTAGGATGGCAGGCAATCTGGATGAATCATCGTAGAAGAAATGTACCGAACAATGCTGATTTTGTACCAGATGAAGAAGTGCACAGTGCAAAAGAACTATTAGAGCTTTTTGTTAAATAGGATTATTTCTTCAAGAAAACATGAGTGGCTGATGCTGCTTGTGTTTTTTTGTGCGAAAAATTCAGGTTCTGTTGAAGAGACTCCTACGTGAAGGCTATTCCGCCAAACTGATTGCTTAAGAATTAATCATTAATTATCACGAAACCTGCGAATAAAGAATCGCTGGATGGCGCGAAATGGACGGATAGGATATTTGGTGCGCCATTCAGACCATTCTAAGGCCAAAATACAAAGCGTCATCCATACGGTACCAGCTAAATAGCCTGCAAGTACATCGCTTGGAAAGTGTGCACCTAGATAAACTCTACTGATTCCGATAAGAAATATAAGAATAATGGATAGAATCGCGAAACTCCATTTTACCGCTTTTGACCACTTGCTCCGTGCGACAAAATAAATCGCAAACCCATAAAAAATGAGAGAACCCATCGAGTGGCCACTTGGAAAACTATAGCCAATTGCATCAATTTCAGGGTTAATCGAAGGTCTTTCCCGGTTGTAATAATGCTTCAATACTTTGCTAATCGTCCCACCTCCAGCAACCGCCACAATAAAAGTAGTAATTCCCCATTTATCTTTTGCCGCAAACCAGAGGATGAGAATAACCAAAATAGAAAGTGTTGTCAAAAACCAAACAGAGCCAAGTTCTGTAATAACAATCATTAGTTGATCTAAGGTATCTGTTTCAATCGTTTTCAATAGATCAATAATAGCCGAGTCAAACGTTCTAATCTCTCTTGCCAGCAAGTCTTCGCCTATTTCTACAAAAATAAAGGTAAAAAAACTAATGATGCCTAGTCCGATAAGCAGGACGATGATCGGAAGACTTAACTTTTTGATAAGCTGCTTGTCCATTTTCCCACTCCTAAAACTTCAGGTCTAATCCATCGTACCAGAGATTGGCCAGTCACATTTTACCCTGATGAAAAACCTTTTATACTTGAGTGAACGGGTGGGATGCCAATGTACAAATGTCCCAAAGTTTTAAAATAACAATGACGGGAAAATAAAACTGTAGACGAAAGTGAATGGATTATAAAACAGAAGAAACACAATTGGTTTAATTACCATGTGCTTCCTTCTCGTTTTCCTTAGTGAGAAAATGGAAGAATTAGTTTTTAAGGAAAGCTAGGATAGGTGGTGTCGTAATTGATCTATAATTCCGTTTATCGGATGTGGATAATCTTAACTATGACTGGGAAATTTTTAATTCAAATTCATTGGTTTCATTTGATTCATCGTCATTGGGACAGGGAAACGAAAGAAAAGTGGAATAGTCTGTTAATCAAGCAAGCCAAAGAATACCGGAGAGTGTCGGTAAAGCTCGGAGGTTTGTTAATTAAGTTTGGCCAATTTTTAAGTACACGCAAAGATCTACTTCCACAAGCGTTTATTAAACAACTCCAAGGATTGACAGACAAGGTCAGTCCCATTCCCTTTGCCTATTCAAAAAAAATCATTGAAGAAGAATGGGAAGGGGAAATAAATGACTATATAAAGGAACTGGATGAAAAACCGGTTGCATCTGCCTCAATAGGAGAAGTGTATCACGGCGTTTTGAAGGATGGAACGAGTGTTGCTGTCAAAGTCCAGCGTTACCGAGTAGAAGAAATTTTTCATATGGATTTTCGGGCGTTACGTATAGTATTTTGGCTATTGGCACGTTTTACTTCTTTTGGAAAAAAAGCTGACCTTAAAGCGTTACATAAGGAAATAATCTTCATTATGAGTAAGGAACTCGACTTTAGCAAGGAATTGAAGTATGCAAGGCATTTTGAAAAAAGGTTCAAAGAGAACAAAAGTGTTTCTGTACCTACCTATTATGACAGTCTATCTACGTCTAGAGTGTTGGTGATGGAGTGGATTAAAGGGGCAAAAGCAGATGATTTATCTTTTATCGAATCGAATCAGATTGACAGAAAGCAAGTAGCTAAAACATTATTTCATTTGTATGTTGATCAATTTATTAATCCAGGTTTCTTTCATGCCGATCCCCATGCCGCTAACATTATTTTACGTAAGGACGGGTCGGTTGTAATCATTGATTTTGGGATGATTGGTGAAATCACAAAAGTGGATAGTCGCCATTTACGAAATATTGTCCATGGAGTTATTTTGGATGACTATGAAAGAGTAATCCACTCTTTGCAATCAATGGATTTTGTTCTTGAGCATGCGGATAATGAAAAAATATCTCAAGTACTGAGAAATACACTTAACATGTACAAAGGTGATTCAAGTCCTATGGATGGGGATGCGATGGATCAGGTGATGGAAGATATTCAATTTTTCGTAAATGAACAGCCGATTCAGCTGCCTGCAGACTATGCATTTTTAGGGAGAGCTGCCTCGATAATACTAGGAGTTCTAACATCAGTCTATCCGGAAATTGATGTGGAGGAGTGGGGCCGTCCTGTCGTAAAGAAATGGGCATCCGGTGAGAATGGAAAAGGTTCCGTATATACGGAGGTATTTAAGGAATCGACCAAACCGTTTCTTTCGATGCCGCGACAGTTAGCTGATTGGCTTAATGATGGTGAAAAGGATAGAGAGTGGGAGAAGAACAAGCAAAGGTACAAATTCATGCATCATTTTTACCTGTTCTATGCGTCAATCAGTTTTTTCTTAATAGTTACAAGTGGTTCTATGCTGGTAATTGGTCATTTCTTAGAATCAGACATATTTTTCAACATTGGTGCTATCACTGCTACTATTTTCTTGTTGGTTTTATTAGTGTTAGTCAAAAAACATAGTAAGATGATTCGTTCACTAGAAAATAACAGGAGATTTTGGTAATGAGTGATTTGTTACTTAATCATTCTTAGGTTAGAAGAGTTCAGAGTTAACCCCAATAGCACATCTTATTAGTGTCAGGTAGTTGTAAGAAGGAATGTTACCTGGCACTTTTTCTATTTAAATTATGTTGAAAGCGGTTACTTTGTGTGGTAATATAGTTTTATAACTTATTAATGTTAAAAAGGGAGATACCTCATCATGAAACAATACATCTTTGTTGTAAATAAACCTAAACAACCTGATCCAAAAGAAATTAGGATTGACGCTACAGGTATGCTAGATGCATTTAATCAGGCGAAAGAACTTCATTTAAAGGCTATGAATGAAACGAAATCTAAGATTGATATAAAGTTTAAAGGAACTGTATATTCCAAGTAGCGCTCAGGGGTCAAACCCAGAAAAGGGAACTGTCTGATACTGATGACGGTTCAAAATGAATTTTAAATTAATCGTATAAAAAAAGAACGTAGAAGGAGGGACATTGTTTCCTTTCTTCTACGTTTTGTCGTTGCAGGGACAGCGCGGACCTCATGATAGCAGTCTTTCGTAGCGGACAGTGCCTCTGTCCCCATGTTGCTCTGACTCTATGATAAAATGTAGTAGAAAAATAGAGTGGTAGAATGGTTGATACCTACTAATAGTAATCTTTCAGGTATAAAAATAGTGATAAGTTTTGAAAGGGGATGCAATTTTGGATACAAAATACTTAGATCTACTGGCTAAAAGATTTGATAGTGAAGAAAAAGTAGTAACCGAAATTATTAACCTTGAAGCCATTCTCAACTTGCCAAAGGGTACAGAGCACTTTGTCAGCGATTTACACGGGGAATACCAAGCCTTTCAACACGTACTCAGAAATGGTTCAGGCAGAGTGAAAGAGAAAATAAGAGACCTTTTTAAAGATAAATGGTCTGAAAAAGAGATCAATGAATTTGCTACATTAGTTTATTATCCAAAAGAGAAGTTACAGTTAAAGAGAAATGATTTTGACAATGAGGAAGAATTACACCAATGGTACACAGAAATCATTGAGCATATGATTGAGCTTATTTCTTATGCTTCTTCCAAATATACACGTTCGAAATTACGGAAAACATTGCCTAGTCAATTTGTTTATATTATAGAAGAACTGCTCTACAAAACGGATGAATTCACAAATAAGAAACACTACTATACAAAAATTATCCAACAAATTATTTCCCTTGGTCAGGCTGAGAAACTGATTATAGGTCTTGCTTATACCACTCAAAAATTGGTTGTTGACCATCTGCATGTAGTCGGGGATATTTATGACCGGGGTCCCGAACCAGATAAAATTATGGATACATTAATCAATTATCATTCTGTTGATATTCAGTGGGGAAACCATGATGTACTATGGCTAGGGGCATTTGCTGGATCTAAGGTTTGTCTCGCTAATATTATTCGAATCAGTGCCAGGTACGACAATTTGGATATTATAGAAGATGTCTACGGGATAAATCTTAGACCACTTCTTAATCTTGCGGAGAAATACTATGATGACAATCCTGCCTTTCGACCAAAGACAGATTCCGATGATAAACTATCTGATCAAGAACGAACGCAAATCACGAAAATTCATCAAGCGATTGCAATGATTCAGTTCAAACTTGAAAGTCCTATTATAAAGAGACGTCCGTACTTTGACATGTCAGAAAGGCTTTTGCTTGAGAAAATGGATTATGATAAAAACGAAATAACTATTTACGGGAAAACTTATCCGTTAGAAAATAGTTGCTTTGCGACAGTTAATCGAGAAAAACCAGATCAATTATTAGAGGAAGAAGAACAAGTGATGGATAAACTGTTATTTTCTGTCCAGCAATCAGAAAAGTTGGCCAGACATATGAAGTTTTTAATGAAGAAAGGTAGCCTTTATTTAAAGTATAACGGAAATTTATTAATTCACGGGTGTATTCCTTTAGATGAAAAAGGGAACATGGAAAAAATGGTTATTGAAAATAAATCCTATGCAGGTCGCAATTTACTTGATGTTTTTGAATATTATTTACGACATGCTTTTGCTCATCCTGAACAAACAGATGATCTTGCGACAGATATGGTCTGGTATTTATGGTCCGGGGAATATTCATCGCTCTTTGGGAAAAGAGAAATGACGACTTTTGAAAGGTATTTCATTAAGGATAAACAGTCACACAAAGAAATAAAGAACCGATACTATCATTTACGTGAAAATGAAGAAACTTGCCGCAAGATTTTAATGGAATTTGACTTAGATCCTGATCAAGGTCATATTATAAATGGCCATACACCAGTGAAAGAAATTGACGGAGAAAATCCTATTAAAGCTAATGGAAAGATGATTGTCATTGATGGAGGATTCTCTAAGGCCTATCAATCAACAACAGGAATTGCTGGGTACACTCTATTATTTAATTCTTATGGTATGCAACTTGTCGCGCATAAAAAGTTTAATTCAAAAGAGGAAGTTTTACGAAATGGAACCGATGTCTTATCAGTAAAAAGATTGGTAGATAAAGAACTAGAGAGAAAAAAGGTACTAGAAACGAATATTGGAGAGGAATTATTACAAGAAGTCTGTATGCTGAACAGTTTAATGGAATATCGCTATATGAAGTGATGATGAGACAAGGGGGAACCTGTCCCCCTTGTCTCATTCTAACTATTACTGCTACTGCCATTAAATGCTTCTGGAATCATTGTGAATCCTTCAATAACGGTATCTTCTTCTACTTCGATCATAATGCAAAGCTTACCGTTGAAATTAATTTGTTTTACATATCTTAAATCTTCTGGGCTAAGAGAAATGTTAGCCACTTTCGTGTTGATTTTAATTGATTTCGATTTATATTTTGGTAGGATGCTACTTGCTTTTAGTTCATATTTTTCGTCATCGACAACTTTTTGGAAAGCTGATTCTACTTTTTCTGTATTAACATCTTCAACTCCACTCATTTTTAACACACGTTCTACGTCTTTGTAATCTAATTTTGGTGCTTCTTGCTCTTCATTTTCTTCAATGACGCGGTTAATTTCTTCATACACATTGTGGAGTGTCGATGTGTTTAATTGATTGCTCGTTACATCCTTTACAATTTCCTCAAAAACGAATTTATCTTCTTTTGCAGTCAGCCTCTCTTCTGCATTTAGTACTTCCTCGATGAACTCGTGATCAGGTTCATGTGCTTTGCCAGATGAATAGAGGACGTGGTTGACATCGGCAGCATTATCCGTGAAACATGGAAATAGAAATCCTGCTAACGGGGCGTTGAGATTGATGACAGGATCTACCTTCACATTGTACTTAAATTCCCTCTCCACATAGTCAAACTGCAATTCCTTTTTTGGTTCTTCTGTTTTATTTATACTGCAAAGGATAAATGAATGGGAATAGACGGTATCTCGTTCGCTCTCCTCAGTTTCTTGACTTTTGCGTTTCATTGGCTTTAAATATTCTGCTTTAATGAATGTGACGACAATATCCATTTCATATTGTTTGTCTTTAAGCATTTTATCTACGATGAGAAGCATTTGCTCTTTCCAGTCCTCAGCACTACCAAGCAACCCTCTATGTAGAATAAGCTGACTATTATTCTCAATATCAGACTGGAATTTTAACTCAAACAATTTTTCGTCCAATTGTCCTGTAAGTGATTTTTTGAAGTTATTTAGAAATAACTCTTGCTGATCTTCGTCTAACAACTCAAATGGTTGACTCTGATGATGATAAATTTCACTTGATTCTTTCATGATATAAACATTAAAAATAGTAGTAATTTTGAGTGATTCATTGCCTACTTTGAATTGATTTTTAATAGTTGCTACGTCTTTCTTGTTCATAGTTAGTCCCACTCCTAAGTTGTTAATCTATATTCATTCAACTATAAAATACTAGCATTACTACGTGGAGGGTAAACAGAGACTCTCGTTTTTAATTATTCTCCATCGTTTGAAACATCCTTTTATTTTAACATAATGTTTGACTGAATAACGTAATCTAACTTTACATTTTCTTAATTCAAACGAGTTGATCTGAGTTCTGATAAATCTAATTTGCGGGAGTGGTAATCAGGCCTTTTCACCAGATGGTATTGTCGGCGTGATAGAAAATCTGTTGCCATGTCTCTCTTTTGCTATGTCACGCTTAAGCAGGATTTATTCTGTTAAAAGTCGAAGTATCCATTAGGGAGGTGTTTCAGGTATAAAAACGCGCCCACATCTACGATAACTTCAATGATTCTACAGCACGTCAACTTCAGTATTATCACCATTCCCAATGCAATTTCACTTCATGAATAAACAGACATGGAAATGTGGTCATCCCAGGTTCTTTTGTAAGCAATAAATGTGTACAAATATAAATGTATCTCATGTAACTTTGATTTGCTTTTTATTAAAAAGGAGGGTGATTTTATATGTCTACAGAACAAACTTTTCGTCCTGGTCTTGAGGGTGTGATTGCATCTGAGACAGGTATTTCTTATTTGGATGTCGAAAGTGAACAAATAGTGATTCGTGGTTATGATTTAATTGAACTATCGAAAAAAGTCACGTATCTCGATTTAGTATTTCTTTTGATGAATGATCAATTACCAACGAAGGAGGAACGCGATCGCCTAGATCAAGAATTAAAGAATGAGTACCAGGTGCCAGACGAGCTGTTGTCTATTTTGAAAATGCTCCCCAAACAAACAGATTCGATGGATGCCTTGAGAACAGGGATATCGATACTCGCGGGGTTTGAAAATGAATTAGATGATTTGTCATTGGAAGCAAATCGTAGAAAAACAATTCGTTTGCTAGCGAAGGTTCCTTCTATTGTTGCTAACAGTTACCATGCTAAATTAAATACTCCAATCATCGCACCTAGAAGCGATTTATCATATAGTGCTAATTTCCTCTATATGATTACAGGGCATGTTCCGTCGCTGCTGGAAATGAAAGCGTTTGATCAAACGTTGATGGTGTACAGTGAGCACGAAATGCCCAATTCAACTTTTGCAGCGCGGGTAATTGCTTCGACGACATCTGATATCTACGGTGCACTGACGGGTTCTGTCGCATCGTTAAAGGGCAAATTGCACGGCGGGGCAAATGAAGCAGTGATGGAAATGCTTCTGGAAGCAAGAACTTTGGAAGGAATGGAAATGCTTATTAATCAAAAATTGAAAAACAAAGAAAGAATTATGGGGTTCGGCCATCGTGTTTATATGAAAAAGATGGATCCTCGCGCTGCTTTAATGAAAGAAGCATTACTAGAATTAACGAAAGAAAAGGGCAATAAAGAACTGTACGACATGTGTGTCATCGGGGAAGAAGTTATGAAGCGCGAAAAAGGACTTTATCCCAACCTTGATTACTATGCCGCGCCTGTTTATTATCTGCTCGGCATACCAATTAGTGTGTACACACCGATTTTTCTTGCGGCTCGAACGATAGGAGTTTGTGCTCACGTTATCGAGCAACATGCCAATAACCGATTGTTCAGACCACGTGTGAACTATACAGGACCAAGAAACTTACATCCATAAGCTATACAGGGAATTAATTAGTAAAATCAAACGGATAAGGAGTGAACCAACATGCTAAACAAAACGATGGAAAATAAGACAAAAGATAGACTAACAAATGAAACGGATCCACTGTTAGTTGAGATTGCAGATTTTGTTTTGGATAAGGAAATAGACAGTGAAGAAGCTTATCAAACGGCAGGTTTTGTATTAATGGATTCGATTGCTTCGGGTTTGCTTGCCTTGAATTATCCTGAATGTACCAAGCACCTTGGACCAATTGCACCTGGAACAGTTGTGCCAAACGGGGTGCGAGTTCCGGGGACACCCTATGAATTAGACCCTGTTCAGGGAGCGTTTAATATTGGCTGTATCATCAGATGGTTGGATTACAATGATACGTGGCTTGCCAAGGAGTGGGGACATCCATCAGATAATCTAGGTGCCATTTTAGCAATTGCTGATTATATCAGTCGATCGAATATAGCAGAAGGAAAACAACCTTTGAAAATAAAAGATGTATTAACTGCGTCGATCAAGGCGCATGAAATACAAGGTGTACTTGCGCTTGATAATAGCTTTAACCGTGTTGGGCTCGATCATGTGTTGTTAGTTAAAGTTGCTTCCACCGCAGTTGTAACTGCGATGCTCGGGGGTACGAAACAGGAAGTGATTAATGCGCTATCAAATGCGTGGGTCGACAACTCTAGTCTCAGGACGTACCGTCATGCACCCAACACCGGTTCACGTAAGTCTTGGGCAGCAGGGGATGCAACGAGCCGAGCAGTAAGGTTATCTATGATGGCACTTAAAGGTGAAATGGGGTATGCCACTGCATTATCTGCTCCAAAATGGGGGTTTCAGGATGTTCTATTTAAAGGGGAAGAACTGACACTTGCTCGTCCGCTCGATTCTTACGTGATGGAGAATGTCCTGCTTAAAATTGCTTTCCCTGCTGAGTTTCATGCACAAACTGCTGTAGAATGTGCGATACAACTTTATGCACAGGTTCTAGACCGTCTGGATGAAATCGATGAGGTCGTATTAACTACACACGAAGCGGCAATGCGAATTATTGATAAAACCGGACCGTTGTCCAATCCTGCTGATCGTGATCACTGTTTGCAATACATGGTAGCAATCGGACTTATCTTTGGTGAGCTGACAGCCGACCATTATGAGGATGATATTGCACTTGACGCCCGTATTGATAGTTTACGAGAAAAAATGACAGTCGTTGAAGATAAAGAGTTCAGTAAAGATTACCTAGATCCTGATAAGCGCTCCATAGCAAATGCAGTGCAAATTCGGTTTAAAGATGGATCCGAGACGGAAAAAGTCGTTTGTGAGTATCCAATCGGCCATCACAGACGCCGGCAAGAAGGAATTCCTATGCTAATAAATAAATTTGAAAACAGCCTTAAGGGCCAGTATCCAAAAAAACAAGTACAAACCATTAAAAAGATAATGTTGGATCACAAGCAATTAGAAGATCTAGCTGTATCTGATTTTATGAAAATGCTAATGATCTGAATTTAGTTTTTGTAAGGAGATGAACAAAGTGGCTTGGTTGGTAGAAGATGAAAAAACTCAAAAAGAATTAGCTGAACAATTTTTAAAACGAATCCAAACAAATACGATTGTGAAAATTCCGGGAACACATGATGGAATGGCAGCACTTGTCGCTAAACAAACAGGCTTTGAAGCCCTCTATTTATCTGGAGCAGCCTATACAGCAAGTCGTGGCTTGCCTGATTTAGGCATTATTACATCAGAGGAAATCGCCCAACGTGCACGCGACCTCATCCGGGCGACCCAACTTCCATTACTTGCCGATATTGATACAGGTTTTGGAGGTATATTGAATGTCGCTAGAACCGCGAGAGAAATGGTCGAGGCGAAGGTTGCAGCTGTTCAAATTGAGGACCAAGAATTACCGAAAAAATGCGGTCATTTAAACGGAAAAAAGCTGATCTCGACAGAAGAAATGATGCAAAAGATTCAAACAATAAAACAAGTCGCTCCAACAATTGTGGTCATTGCTAGAACGGATGCTAAAGGAGTAGAGGGGATAGAAGCCGCAATTGATCGAGCACAAAAGTACATGGAAGCGGGTGCAGATGGTATTTTCCCTGAAGCACTACAAACAGAAGAAGAATTTCAATACTTCAGTCGAAAAGTGAAAGCTCCTTTACTAGCAAACATGACAGAGTTTGGCAAAACACCTTACTATACAGCAGAACAGTTCGAAAACTGGGGATATAGCATGGTTATCTATCCGGTTAGTTCGATGCGAATCGCTGCAAAAGCCTATGAGAAAGTATTTCAAGAAATTTTTGAGAAGGGCACACAAAAAGATGTGCTGGACGAGATGCAGACGAGAAATGAGTTATATGAACAGATAAGTTATTACGATTATGAAGACCTAGATGAGAAAATTGCGCGGACGGTTTTGCCGGATGATGAAGGGAAGAAACTATGACAATTGGTACATGGCTGTGTGCCGATTTTAAAAGAAATTTACTTTGAAAATGAAATTAGAAATAACCACAAATACATTGCCCAAAGCGATCAAGAATAAAGTTATCTAGAACGATGAGTCTTCTGAGGAAGGCTCATTTTTATTTCTGGAAGTCAATTAAAACTTACTCTTTAACTAGTCCCAATACCGATATTTATGGCACACCACATACTATCAGGGAAATTCCCACTTAAAATCAGGATAATCCCTAATGTCACAAAATTGTCAAAAAAGGTATGATGAAAATATACAAATGACGAAGGTGGAGACGTGAACATGGTGGAATTGATTATATGGTTTGTTTTGCCTTTTGCATCAATTGCTATATTTTTAATGGGTTTAATTTGGCAATATGATCACAAAGATGATTATAAAAAAGGATTTAAGAACACCTTGTGCATTAGTCTTGGTTTGTTCATACTCGTAACCGGAATTTTTTCTCTTAAGAGTGAATTAACTATTTTTCATTGGGTGATAAACGTATTCTCTTTTAATCTGAGCGATACAATAATGGCAAATGCACCTTTATTGGTTAAGGTGAATGTTCTTAGTCTATGTTCTTTATTGATAATTCTTCCATTCACTCATTACATCAAGCTATTTAACTTTTTTTCTTTAAAGGGCTATATAGTAGTCGGTTTAGTGTTTTATCAGTTAACTAGTATAGGTATAAGATTAGAGGGCCTGTTTCGAAATGTTCATAAAACAAAAACGAAAGCTGTCAAAGAATTTTAAAGTGTAAATGTCATAGAACCAAGCTAATTAGATTTAAATGGAAATTGTGATGACCTAGGATTATAAAAAAGGTAAGGACTTTACTTCATGAATTCCCCACTGGAGGATAGAAGTTACTAATTTATATAGAAGAAAAGTAGACATCTTAAAGAAGATAATGGAGGTACGTTTTGTGCTTTATTGATGTATTTGTTTAAAAGGGATTTAGATAGACCTGTAAATGGTTCTGAAGCATTTCCTGAAGGATAGTTAGTTTAGCCGTTTTCCCATTTTACTAATCTCAAAAAGAGTAAATCGCTACTACTGGTAATATGTATTAAATTGTTGAGTTAATCTAGTAACAAAATTGATATTATAGTAGTCTCGCAGTATAACCTAAGTGTATTCACTAGAGTTCGTATCAGTATGTTGTTTTGGTACCTTCTTAATTGCATTACTCGCATTGGTCACAACATTGATCAATAAAAAATAGACCTCCCTATTTACCTACTAAGTACTTTAGGTGAGGTCTATCCGAAATATGGCTAGCCGATCCCTCTGGGGGAACCGCTTATCAATGGGCCACAGTTGGCAGCTGTGGTCTTTATAGTTTTATTCTAATTCTATTATTGTTATACCATCATGTAGTTGACAAATGAATAGTGTCGGTTAATTAATGCTTATTTTCTTATTGTTCAGGCATGAATGATATTGGCTCGGTCATTCAGTAATGGGGAAGAGCTGTAAAGGATTATTTTAAATTCTAAAAGTAAATGTTTCGTTTTAAAATGATGGGTAGGTGCCACTTATATACTGAGTGGCACCTACCCATTTCTTCTATAGAGGTAAAGTTAACTATTCTGGTGAGAGCTAAGAAATCGTAAGTAATTAGTTGAAGGTATTGAGCAAAAATAAACAAGAATAGAATTTTCGATTGGTCGATCCATAAGTAAATTGTTATATGTCTACATTACTTACTAAGCGCCTTACATAAAAGAAGTAAATAGCACGAGTAAATCACTTTTTCGCAAAAACATCTAATTAATACCAATAAACTATTGTTTAACTGTTTTTACTGTTATATAATATAAAACAATATAATAAACTGTATTAGTACAGTGTATTTCGAGAAATGGAGGTGAAATCCTCGAACGTCAACATGCTAGCTCTTGTTAGATCATCTAATGTTAACTACCATCTGTACGATTCTACGATTGTACCAATTTATTGGAATAACTATATTTTTAGTGTAGGGAGATTAAATTATAGGGGGAATAATATAATGTCAGGCTATGTACGTGTCGGTAATATGCAAGTAGCATCAGTACTATACGAATTTATCCATTCAGAGGTGCTTCCAGATTCTAAGGTTGATAATTTCTGGCTTCAGTTTGAGCAGTTAATAAAGGATTTAACACCAGAAAATAAAGCGCTATTAGAACAACGTAAGAAAATGCAACAGGAAATAAATAGTTGGCACATAGCTAATAGCGATTTTGATATGGATCAATATAAATCTTTTTTGCAAACCATCGGTTATCTTGAAAAAGAGGTTGAAGATTTTGAAATTACAACGAAAAATGTAGATGATGAAATAACCCTGCAAGCTGGACCACAATTAGTTGTTCCGGTAAATAACCCGAGGTATGCAATTAATGCTGCCAATGCGAGGTGGGGGAGTCTTTATGACGGATTATATGGTACCGATGCGATTTCAGAGGAAGATGGTTGTGAGCGTGGAGATTCTTTTAATCCGAAACGCGGAGAAAAAGTAATTGCCTATGGTAAGCAGTTTCTAGACCAATCTTTTCCATTAAATATCGGTTCGCACAAGAATGTCGTCAAATATAGTCTTTTCAAAGGAAAACTTCAGGCTGTATTAATCAATGATCAGATTGCTGAATTAAAGGATAATTCCAAACTAGTTGGCTATCTGGGCAGCCTTGACAATCCGGATTCAATAGTAGTTAAAAACAATCAATTGCATGTTGAAATTCAAATTGATGATACGGATCCGATTGGAATGGGAGACATCGCTGGTGTTAAAGATATAGTATTGGAATCTGCTCTGACCACGATTATGGATTGTGAGGATTCGGTTGCTGCTGTGGATGCAGAAGATAAAGTAGACGTCTATCGTAATTGGCTTGGATTAATTTCTGGTCAGCTAACAACTTCTTTCCAAAAGGGAAATAAAGAAATTAATCGAACACTTCATCCTGACCGTGTTTATACATCACTCACAGGTTCTACTTATACATTACCTGGACGTTCATTGATGCTTATTCGAAATGTAGGTCATTTGATGACGAGTAATGCCGTATTAGATGAGAATGGTGAAGAGGTACCTGAAGGCATTCTTGACGGTATTATTACTAGTTTAATAGCAAAGCGAGATATACTTAATAGTGGGATATATATAAATTCAGGCAAGGGTTCTATCTATATTGTTAAACCAAAAATGCATGGTTCGAGAGAAGTTTCCTTTGCGAATAAACTATTTAATCGAATTGAGGACATGTTAGGACTAAAGCGATATACAATTAAAATCGGAATCATGGATGAGGAAAGAAGGACTACATTAAATCTGAAAAACTGTATTTATGAAGTTAAGGAAAGAATTGTCTTTATTAATACAGGTTTTTTGGATCGAACTGGTGATGAAATTCATACGTCGATGGAAGTAGGCCCGATGTATCGTAAAAAAGATATGAAGTCCTCACCGTGGCTGCAGGCCTATGAAAAATCAAACGTAGCTGTGGGTTTAGCTACAGGTTTAAAGGGCCGGGCACAAATTGGTAAGGGGATGTGGGCGATGCCTGATTTAATGGCTGACATGTTAAAACAAAAAGTTGGTCAGCTTCACGCAGGTGCGAATACAGCATGGGTCCCCTCTCCAACAGCAGCTACATTGCATGTGCTTCATTATCATAAGGTAGATGTTGTTATGACACAAAAGAAATTAGTGAGTCAGAAAACACGTTATCTGAATGATATTTTAACATTCCCAGTTATTGACCAACCATCGTGGAGTTCTGAAGAAATTCAAGAACAATTAGACAATAATATTCAAGGTATATTAGGCTATGTTGTTCGGTGGATTAATCAAGGAATAGGATGCTCAAAGGTTCCGGATATTGATCATGTTGCTCTAATGGAGGATCGTGCTACTTTACGTATTTCTAGTCAGCACGTTGCTAACTGGTTACATCATCAGATTTGTTCAATCGAACAAGTTGAAGAAACATTAAAACGGATGGCGAAAATAGTTGATAAGCAAAATGCTAGTGATCGTAATTATATTTCTATGTCTAATAATTACGCTGATTCTGTAGCCTTTCAAGCAGCTTCAGACTTGATTTTTGAAGGTTATCATCAACCAAATGGGTACACAGAGCCAATTTTACATCGCCGCAGAATCGAAGCTAAAATCCAGTATATAAACAATTAAGATAAATGCCCCATCTATCGTAGAAAACTTACACAGATAGATGGGGCATTTATTTTTGTTTTTAGTAAAGCGTAACGTCGTCATAGCTAGTTCGATGACTATTTATTCTACGGTAATTACAGGATTTTAAAGCTTTTGAACAACAAGTATTGATCACTCACTTAAATTGTTGTACAACAATTTAAGTGAGTATAAACGAATAAAGCGCATAACAATTATGATTTAAAAAACTAGTTGGATGTACTGTGTACAAGTGAAAATGGGCCTTTTTAGGGAAATTAATTAAATAGTAAAAAAATTCGAATTATCTGTTGTATAATCAAAACATCTGTTATATAATAATTTTACAAACAACGAACTGTACTAACACACAGATTGAAAATTAGGGGGTTGGAAAATGACAAGTGAAAGAGAAGCGTTAGAATTACAACAGGAATGGGAGACAGATTTACGATGGGCTGGTGTTGAACGTCCGTATTCGGCAGAGGATGTATTACGGTTACGAGGATCTATTCAAGTAGAGCATACATTGGCTCGTAAAGGTTCAGAAAAGCTTTGGAAGTTGTTAAAGAAAGAACCTTTTATAAACTCATTAGGTGCGCTAACTGGTGGGCAAGCTGTTCAGCAAGTAAAAGCAGGACTTAAAGCAATTTATCTTAGTGGATGGCAAGTAGCCGCTGATGCAAACGTGGCAGGTCAAATGTATCCCGATCAAAGCTTGTATCCAGCTAATTCTGTTCCACAGGTAGTAAGCCGAATTAATAACTCACTTTCTCGAGCTGATCAAATTCAACACATGGAAGGCAAGGGAGATGTGGATTATTTTGCACCAATCATAGCAGATGCTGAAGCAGGATTTGGTGGGCAGTTAAATGTATTTGAATTGATGAAAGGAATGATTGAAGCAGGTGCAGCAGGGGTTCATTTTGAAGACCAATTAGCATCCGAAAAAAAATGCGGTCACCTTGGTGGCAAGGTATTAATTCCAACCCAAAATGCAGTGCGAAATTTAATATCCGCTCGACTTGCAGCAGATGTCTCTGGCGTACCAACTGTATTAGTCGCTCGCACGGATGCAGATGCAGCTGACTTAATTGTGAGTGATATCGATCCAATCGATAGACCTTTTATTACTGGAGAACGTACGAATGAAGGATTCTATCGAACAAGAGCAGGTATTGATCAAGCGATTGCTCGTGGCCTTGCATATGCACCTTATGCTGACTTAATTTGGTGTGAAACATCAAAACCAAGTTTAAAAGAAGCGAAAAAATTTGCAGATGCAATTCATTCCGAGTTTCCTAATAAGATGCTTGCTTATAATTGTTCACCTTCGTTTAACTGGGAAGCAAATCTTGATAAAGAAACGATTGAAACGTATCAAATTGAACTTGGCAAAATGGGCTATAAATTCCAATTTGTGACTCTTGCTGGATTTCATGCACTAAATTATGGAATGTTTGAGCTTGCGAAAGGCTACAAAACTAGGGGTATGGCTGCATACTCTGAGCTTCAACAGGCTGAATTTGGAGCTGAAAAAGACGGTTACACAGCAACAAGGCACCAACGAGAAGTTGGTACAGGATACTTTGATGAGGTTGCTCAAGTTATTTCAGGTGGTAGATCATCCACGACAGCACTTAAAGGTTCAACTGAAGAAGCTCAGTTTCAAAAGTAAGAAATTATGATAACGTCTTCATCTACTCTTTGATTAAAGGATTGAAAATTTAAGGAATGGAGTGATTAATTGTGCAAACACTTGCTTCTGAAAGAATCGAGTCAAAGTACTGTACTGATTGCGGGAATAGAATAGACAGTGTACAATTGCCGTATTTCAATCAATGTGACAAATGCCTAAGAGATGCTGACCACGATTGATTCATTCTAGAAATTTAGAAGAATAAACTCGGTTTTAACATCGAACCTATCTAAAAGGAGGTTTGGCTATGCACACAGCTGACCTTTGTGATGAGCACCGTGACCGTATAGTGGTAGCGGATTCTATCTTTCAATTTTTTGGTAAAAAGAATGCTTTCCATGGTCCAATTTATACTTTGAAGGTTTATGAGGATAATCTACTCGTGAGAAATGCACTTCGAACAATCCCGGAAGAAAGCGTACTTGTAATCGATGGTGGGGGTTCAAGGCGATCCGCAATTGTCGGCGATAATCTAGCGGAAATCGCTGTTCAAAGAAAATTAGCGGGAATGGTTATCAATGGATGTATTAGAGACAGTCATCAGATAAATGAAATGGACGTTGGTATTTATGCTCTAGGAACAAATCCTATAAAAAGTAAGAAACAAGGATTAGGTTATGAAAGTATTTCGGTAGGATTTGCAGGAGTGAATTTCACACCTGGCTCCTTTTTATATGCTGATCGTGATGGAATAGTAGTAGCTAAACATCAGTTATAATGAAATTTATCATAGTCAGGATGTAAACTTTTTAATCCAGCAACCTCAAAAAAAGTTAATAGCCGTTCATAGCTACATGGCAAGTAGGAGAAAAACCTTGATTCTTTTTCTGAAAAAGAATCAAGGTTTTTTTATGAAAAAAGAGTACCATTTTGATGTTTTTAAAACGGAAAAATAGGTAATATTAATTATTCTTTTTCTGATGTATTGAGAACAACTGAGAGAATCGTCTATAAATGAACATAATAGCATGTACTTATTTCTAATAATTGGTGAGTTCGTGTGCATATATGGACATTAAGGAACCTAACATATTAGGACTTCTTACGGATATTAGTAAATAAGAGTGTTGTTCTAAAATAAGGGAACATTTGTTCTTTTTGTTAAATTTATGCTATAATCTAGCAAGATAATGTTCTTTTAGGGAGTGGTCGGCTAAGCCCCACCAGAAAGGGGGTGATGCCTATGAGTATATTTGAATTAATGATGGTACTGATTGGTTTTGGTACCTTCTTGATTGCATTACTCGGATTGGTCATAACATTGATCAATAAAAAATAGACCTCCCTATTTACCCTGAAAAGTTAACTAGGTGAGGTCTACCGCAATATGGATAGCTGATCCCTCTGGGGGAACCGCTTATCAATAGGCCACAGTTGGTAGCTGTGGTCTATTTAATTTTATTCTGATTATAAAGTTATTATACCATAATTTAATTGGCAAATGAATAGTGGCGGTCCACTAATGCGATATTTTAGATTACAATCTAAGTAATAACTCCTAAGATGTTTATTGATAAGTGTTAGTGTCTGCTTTAAAAAAGGAATAATAGCACTGTTGCAACAGATGAACTGCATTGACTGAAACAGTTGATGTTTATATAATTATGTTGCTAAAAATGTAGACGCTAACAAATATACACCATGCTGCTAAATTTCAAATGGACAACGACTGATTAAAGCTAACAGGGGGGGATCTATTGTTTAAGAAAATGACGGTTTTTTAAATATGTAGATTCATTGCAAGTTTATGATTTACAAGGCCATGAGTATGCGACCGGAAACCATATACATCTGTTGAAAAATGATCGTTTACAAGAAATTAGAGTTAAGGCAACGGAACAAAATGGCGGATTAGACTGGATTTTTTCCGATAAATCGGACACTGCATTGATTGCCTTAGAGGGATTTTCAGAAGAAGAAGTGGAGACCACTTTTAATTTTCTTCAAAGAGTGAGGGGAAATGTAGAAGTGGATTGGGAATACGTTATAAAAGGGAACAAGAGATATTATTGATTATACAAGGAGTGACATAACAAATTGACAATAAGTATAAATAAGTGTACCTTTCAAGATTTACGCATACTTCAAGAAATTAGTTATGAAACATTTAATGAGACATTTAAGCATCAGAATTCGCAGAAAAATATCAATGCCTATTTAGAAAAGGCATTTAACTTAAAACAATTAGAAAAAGAATTATCCAATATTTCCTCACAACTCTTTTTTGTTTATTATAGGAATGAAGTTGCTGGATATTTAAAGCTCAATACCAATGATGCACAGTCTGAAGAAATGGGAGTTGAATCACTTGAGATTGAGAGGATTTATATAAAGAGCAAATTTCAAAAACATGGACTTGGTAAGTATTTGCTAAATAAAGCATTTGAAATAGCGGTAACACGTAATAAAAAGAAAATCTGGTTAGGTGTATGGGAAAAAAATGAAAATGCAATTGCCTTTTATAAGAAAATGGGCTTTGTTCAAGCAGGAGTCCACTCGTTTTACATGGGTGATGAAGAACAAATGGACTTAATTATGACTAAAATAATCAAATAACCTTTTAAAGGTGGATTATTTTGTGAATTCCAAACCATTTTAAAGTCATAAACTTTTATGAAATCAAAGAATTTAATGAGAGGAACCGAATTGGAACAATAAAAAACAGTACTGTGATTATTAGATTAGTAAATACATTTGATTTCATTCATTAATATAACTGAGTATTTTGTTATTTAAAACTTCCTATTGTTTTAAAAGCATGATGACGAAAGCTTGCATAATGAATAAGAATCTTATAAAATTTCTGTATATTCAAAAATTTGAAGTTTTAATGAGTTAATTAATAACAATATCAAGGTTTTTGTTTTTAAGGAGGAGGGGGATAATGAATATAAAAAAGGTACTGGTTGCTAACCGAGGAGAAATTGCTATTCGAGTGTTTCGTGCCTGTACAGAACTAGGAATGAGAACAGTTGCTATATATTCAAATGAAGACACGGGTTCTTATCATCGTTATAAGGCGGACGAGGCTTATTTGATTGGTGACGGAATGAAGCCAATTGATGCTTATTTGGACATTGAAGGTATCATTGAGCTTGCTAAAACGACGGATGTAGATGCTATCCATCCAGGCTATGGATTTTTATCAGAAAATATTCATTTCGCCAGACGTTGTGAACAAGAAGGGATTATCTTTATCGGACCTACATCAACACACCTTGAAATGTTTGGGGATAAAGTTAAAGCAAGGGAGCAAGCAATACGAGCCAATATTCCAGTTATACCAGGTAGTGATGGTGCCGTTAGTAGCTCAGAAGAAGTAGAGCATTTTGGTGAACAACATGGCTATCCTATCATTGTTAAAGCTGCTCTTGGTGGTGGTGGACGTGGCATGCGTGTCGTTCGAGACAAAGAAGAAGTAGAAGAAAGCTATCAACGGGCGAAGTCTGAAGCAATGTCTGCGTTTGGTGCGGATGATGTTTATGTTGAAAAATTCGTTGAGAACCCAAAACATATAGAAGTACAGATATTAGGAGATAAATTTGGGAATATCGTTCATCTTTATGAGCGCGATTGTTCGATTCAACGACGCCATCAAAAAGTAGTGGAGGTTGCTCCAAGTGTATCGTTGTCTGACGAGGTAAGAGACAAGATTTGTGATGCAGCTGTTCAGCTGATGGATAATGTTCAATATTTGAATGCGGGAACTGTTGAATTCCTCGTGCAAGGTAGTGACTTTTATTTTATTGAAGTAAACCCGCGTGTTCAGGTTGAACATACAATAACAGAGATGATTACTGGTATCGATATTGTCCAAACACAGATGTTAATCGCTGAGGGCTATTCACTTGATAGTCAACAAGTAGGCATTAGCAATCAGGAAAGTATCCGGACAAGTGGATATGCAATTCAATCTCGAGTGACAACTGAAGATCCGTTAAATGATTTTATGCCAGATACCGGTAAAATTATGGCCTACAGATCAGGTGGTGGATTTGGGGTTCGATTAGATGCCGGAAATGGGTTTCAAGGCTCGGTTATCACTCCTTATTATGATTCGCTGCTCGTAAAGGTTTCTACTTGGGCTCTCACGTTTGAACAAACAGCAATTAAGATGCATCGTAATTTAAAAGAATTTCGAATTAGAGGAATAAAAACGAATATTCCTTTCTTAGAGAATGTGATTACTCACAAGCAATTTTTAAATGGCGAATATGACACATCATTTATTGATTCGACTCCGGAACTTTTTGTCTTTCCAGAAAGTAAAGACCGTGGTACGAAAATGCTCAATTTTATTGGAAATACGACAATAAATGGATATCCAGGCGTTGAAAAAGAAAAGAAGCCACTGTTAAGCAGTCCACGTATTCCAATTATTAAATCATCTGACCAGGTACAAGATGGAACCAAACAAATTTTAGATCAAGATGGTCCAGAAGGATTGGCTAACTGGATCAAGGAACAAAAACAAGTATTATTAACCGACACGACATTCCGAGATGCTCATCAATCACTACTCGCGACACGTTTTCGAACGAATGATTTGAAGAAAATCACAGAACCAACGGTAACACTCGTACCGAATTTATTTTCACTTGAGATGTGGGGGGGAGCAACCTTCGATGTTTCCTATCGTTTCTTAAAAGAAGATCCTTGGGAACGATTAAGGGTAATGAGAAAAAAAGCGCCAAATATTTTATTTCAAATGCTTCTTCGTTCTTCCAATGCAGTCGGATATAAAAACTATCCAGATAATGTTATTAAGGAATTTGTTGATCAAGCAGCGAATCAAGGCATTGATGTGTTCCGCATTTTTGATAGTTTAAACTGGGTGAAAGGCATGGAGCATACGATTGATGCAGTCCGTCAGTCAGGAAAAATTGCCAATGCTGCCATTTGCTATACCGGGGATATTCTCGATCCGGCCAGATCCAAATATGATTTAAAGTACTATAAAAAGATGGCTCAGGATTTAGAAGCAGCAGGGTCTCATATGTTAAGTATTAAGGATATGGCTGGTCTTTTAAAACCGGAAGCTGCGTATCAATTAATTTCCACGTTAAAAGAAACAGTGGATTTACCGATCCATTTACATACACACGACACAAGCGGTAATGGCATCTTCACCTATGCAAAAGCTGTTGAAGCCGGTGTTGATATTGTAGATGTCGCGATGAGTTCAATGGCTGGTTTAACTTCACAGCCTAGTATGAGTAGCCTTTATTATGGTTTGCAGGGACACGAGCGACAGCCCGAGCTTGATATCGCTTCAGTTGAAAAAATAGCTCATTACTGGGAAGACGTACGCAAGTTTTACAAAGGATTCGAATCAGGTCTAAATGCACCAAATACAGAGGTGTATATGCATGAAATGCCAGGCGGACAATATAGTAATCTACAACAGCAGGCGAAAGGTGTTGGTCTTGAAGGGCGCTGGGATGAAGTTAAGCAGATGTATAGCCGTGTAAATGACTTATTTGGTGACGTTGTAAAGGTGACACCATCTTCTAAAGTTGTTGGTGATATGGCCTTATATATGGTACAAAACGAACTGACAGAAGAAGATATCTATCAGCGCGGGGAAACATTGGACTTTCCGTCATCTGTAGTTGAAATGTTTGAGGGCTATTTAGGTCAACCCTATCAAGGATTCCCGAAAGAATTACAAAAGATCATCCTGAAAGGACGCGAGCCTATAACAGTTAGACCTGGTGAGAAGCTAGTGAATGTTAACTTTGACGAGGTAAAAGAAGAACTAGAAGAGAAGTGGAATCGTGAGGTTACAGATGAAGAGTTAATTAGTTATGCTTTATACCCAAAAGTCCTGGATGATTATAATGAGTCTTATGAGGAATATGGCGATATGTCAGTACTAGATACACTAACCTTTTTTTACGGATTACGATTAGATGAAGAGATTCGGGTTGAGATTGAACAGGGGATAACTCTGGTAGTGAATTTAGTTTCAATTGGTCATCCGCAACCAGATGGGACACGTAATATTTATTTTGAAATAAATGGACAACCGCGGGAGGTCACAATTAAAGACGAAAGTGTCATGTCGACTGTGACCACCAATCCGAAAGTGGATAAGAAAAATCCTAATCATATCGGAGCAACGATGCGTGGAACGGTGGTTAAACTCCATGTGACAGAGGGAGAGAAGGTGAAAAAGGGGGATCATCTTGTTATTACTGAAGCAATGAAAATGGAAACAACCATTCAAGCCCCTAGAGATGGTATTGTGAATAAAATATATGTAGGAAATGAAGACAAGTTAGAAACAAATGATTTATTGATAGAGTTATTATAAGAAATCATGAAAGCGGTTTAACACACCTGGAAAAGTCACATTTAATGTTACATCATTAGATGTGACTTTTTTGTATAAAGGATTAGTAGGAAGAATCCAAAACGTAGGACGTAATTATCCATTAAACGGGGCATCTAGATTTCAACGGTCTGTTAACCAATAAATTTAATAACAAAAAATCCCCTCATTAGAGGGGACTTAACAACATACTTCTTCTTTTTCCATATCTACTAACTCAGTATGATAGACTCCTGATAGAATCTTCGGCTGTAGATCTGTTATATATTTTTTGATATCTTCACGTTGCTCACTGATATCATTTAATTGAAAGTACACAAAACCCTCTTGATAACATAAAACACAAAGATTTATGTCCGCTCCAACTTTTGTTGTTGCTACTAGTCTACAAGTTTCACCTTTTGGTGGCATTTCAAATGAGATTTTAATCTCCTCCTGATGATTTTATAATCACGACTACAATTACAAATTTTATCACAGGCTTTAATGAAAATGAAATTGCTTTAGACTTGTTAATCCAAGATATAAGCTTATATTTGTTGAAATTGAAACAATACCACTTGAGTTCTTTTAATAGAGTAGAATTACTCCCTTAAGGATGCGTTGCCTTTAAAAATATATACTTGTGTCATTTATAAGACAAATGAACAGATAAAAGCTTTGTTTGATACGTGCAAAAATTGCTTCATATTGTATTGAAAGTATAGTGGGTATTGTCGGAATTACGGAATTAGGTTTTAATTTAGCAATTATACTAATAAGAGATTCGACAATCTAATCCTATATTATCTTAGTAATAAGTGCGAATGTTTCTATTTTACTGATAATGCCTGTTGTATCAGCAATTATTAATATAATAACCTTAGTTTTTATTTTAATATTTAGTAGTGGATTCAATTGAAAGTGAAGTGTTATGTAAAGATAATTTAAAGCAATTTGATATAAATTCCTATTTCTTGAATAGATATAACCTTAAGGAAGGGGGTGTGAAGGTGAATAATTATCCATTATTATATTTGGCATGTATACTTGCGGGTTTTGCACTTATTAGAGTTCCGTTGCAAGGTTTTTTAGCACCACTAGAACCTTTGGCTTTTATTATTGGGGTGCTAGCAATTTTATTATTTTCAGGCGTGATTATCTATAACGGGGTTATGGCCTTATTTGGCGTTAGAAGAAAGCTATAAATTAATAGTTTTTTTGGTCACAAAAAAGTAGCCAAGTTAATAAAAACTGGACTACTTATTGGACTATCACAAAATAGAAATAGTCTGCGTTTTCTTTTTAACATCACAGGGGACCCAACCATGCCACATCCTATGTGTGGGAATGTAAGCTTGCCTCAGGTAACATTTCGCACCATTAAAGGGCTCGGATAAAACACTTCTGATTCAACATGTCATGTTTTACAGACTTACTGACTGCAAGTTGAAATGTTGCCTTGTCAGGACATGGGTCAGTTCCGTTGGTAGGATACTGATTTTTTGGAAATGGTATTTTAAGACTCTTGGTTCTTAAGGATTTGATGGTCCTTCACGATACTACGGTTGTTACGATTGATTGTTGGTGGACTCACCTGCTTTCATCAATTCATATCGTCCGATTTTCCTGTTCTTCCTAGTTTCGATAAATCGTATTAAACAGAACTAACTAGGATGGTTGAGTCTGCTGCGATGTTAAACGTTGTAAGAAGGGATGTTACTCTATGTCCTCTACCTTACAATTATAGTATACCATGAAAATACGGAAAATATTATGACTAATTTGTTAACGTTTTCAATAAAAATAGGAATGAATTAGTGTTTTTAGGTATAAATTCTGCAGGATTGAACAACGTGTTTTGTCATTAAAACAAGTACTTGAAGAGCTCGTTTAGAAACAAACGGATTAATAAATGGTCAGTTTTTTTCCTGTTTTCCTAGAAATTATGAACAAGCACTAAATAAAAATTTCTGAGTTGCTCCCCGCAGAAACATGATTTGGCGGTGCTCTGAATAACAATATAAAAAGCTCTGTTTAAGACGAGTTTCGTAAATTTATATTGCACCAGATATGATAGGTGATTTTCAGATAGGGGGAGAATTTAAATGATAGAAGCGATTCTACAGTTATTTATAAGTGAGCAAAAAGCACAGGCCATTTTAGCAAATGGGATTATCGAGTTTATCTTCATGGTCTTATTGGCCACATTTGTCGTAACTATTCTTGTTCATTTTTCGGTTTTTAGTAAATTAAAAAAGATACGTAGTTACTTAAATGATACGAATAGAATGGATATTGATCCACTCAGTTCCTTTAAAGATGAATTTAACAAAAGACAAAGGCAGGAAACGGTAAGAACTGAAACGTTTGTTCAAGAGAAATTTTCAAGTTGGCGCGTGTATAACGTACCAGTTATCAATCTGATAAAAATGGTGCAAATGACTGTCTCTATGTTTATATTGATTGGTGTACTGGGGACTTTTATTGGACTGACAATGGCGCTAGGTAATATCGATTCTGGAGGGAATCAGCTGGTCGAAGATGTTGCGAGTGTTCTTGCAGGGATTGATGTTGCATTTTATACAAGTATTGCAGGAATGGGATTTTCACTAATGATGACGGTAATTATTAGAGCTTGGAATACGGAATATTTGTTAACAGATATTATGTTGAAAGTTGAATCATGTTTAGAGGAAAGTGAACAAAATGGCATCAGTCGTCTGATTGAGGTTTCGGAAACAATCAATACTTCTATTGTTAGACTTCAGGAGACAAATCAGGACTCGTTACAAACTATTGTTCACTCATTTAAAGGTTTTCAAGATTATACTGCTGGTTTACAACAGTCTGCAAAAGATTTAGCTAAGTTTAATGATGGTTTGTCCAATAATCTGAAGGATTTTCATGCCTTGTTTGTTCGTGTGAAAGAAGTAACTGATGGCTTCAGTAACGCTACCACAAAAGCAAATAGTAATTTTGATAAATTATTCGCCTATTTTAAAAGAATGGACGGCAGAAATGAACGAATGATACATGCATTTGAGGCTACCTATAAACAAATCAAGGAGTTATCAACATCTCAGATTGAAACACTTCAGCATTTTGACGATTCTGTTGTAGATTTGAAAAATTTTGCATCTTCGGTTGCTGACGGACAAAAGTCAGTAAGAGATTCGTTTGATAAAATGAATCGAACGAGCATTGATTTGGTTAGAAGGATGGAGGAACATAACCAGCAGTTTAAAGGGATTTTTGGAGATGATATAAGTTCAAAACTAACTGGAATCACTTCTCATTTAGGTGAGTTGACAAAGGATTTTGATAAGTTAGGGGATTCGATTGTTGATTTACCTGATGCTTTAAAAACAATCAGTACAGCACAAGCAGAATATAAGCATTTATTATCCGACCGTTTTGATGAGCTAAAGCAGTTTAATAAAGATTTTAGTGACCATATAAAATCTCATTCATCAGATGCAGTCGCGTTTGAAAAGCATCTGATTGACGCTTCGACAACATACGAACAGGTAGGTATCAAGAATACTCAGTTAATTAATGAAATAAGTGGAACAATCTCTATGATGAAAGATTCGTTTGATCATAGAGAAAATCAAATCGAAGTAAGTGTTGGGGTATTAAAAGATACACTTTCTAGATATGTTGGCAACTTAGAAGGTACACTTGGAGATAAATTGGATAAGGTAGTTCGAAATATCGGTGATTATATTGAGTTGACCAATGAAGGAATTAAAAAGGAATGCAAGCAAATTCGCCAAATAACTGAGGAAAATCAGCAAAGTAGCGCCCGTTATCACAAACAAACGAGCAATGAACTAAATCAAGAGATTCAAAAATTGAATCAACAGCTGAATGCATTTAATCAAGAGGCAGTAAGACTAAGTAATGGTATTAGGGTTGATCAACATGATTAATAAATACCAAAAACTATTTAAAAACGAACAAGATGAGAGTCATTTTTGGCCGTCTTTTACGGATTTGTTAACAACCATTTTATTATGCTTTGTTTTAATTTTTATAAGTATGATGATTATTAAATCCTTTCAAATTGAGGAAATGAAACAGACCATTGATCAAATTATGGGTGTTAGGGTTGAACTAGTAAACGAATTAAATGAAGAGTTTAAAGATTCTAGCTCCGGAATTGAAGTAGATGAGAAGACAGGTGCGATTATTTTTAACACCGATATTTTATTTGAACTTGATGAAGCAGTCTTAAAACCGGAATCATTTCATTTTTTAGACGAATTTGTTCCCAAATATCTAGATGTCTTGTTAGGTAGTGACTATGAAAGTTATATTTCAGAAATAATCATAGAAGGCCATGCTGATAGAATAGATGGCTACTTATATAACCTAAACCTATCTCAAGAGAGAGCATATAATGTAGCTGCATATATCCTTGGTGAAGATTTTCCGTACAAAAATATCCAACAACATTTGGAGGAAAAACTAACAGTGAACGGTAAGTCCTATACCGATGGGCGCACCGATGAAGATGGTAATTATAGTGAGGAAGCTTCACGACGTGTTGAATTTAAGTTCCGTTTGAAAGATGAGGAGATATTGAATAAAACAAGTGAATTACTAAACGGTAATTGAGTAGTGTTAAAGGCGCTAGTTTATAAATAGCGAAATAGATAAAGGGAGCAGATTGGGTGTAATGTTGATCAAATGTACTGCAGCTATTTCTTTAATGAAATGATAACATTTTTGTAAGCTAGATCTCGAATTTTCCCACCTAACGGAACAGCATGTCACTTGCACTTATTCGTTAGACGATTAAATCTTTCCTCTTTCAGCTAGTGTGGCCACTTTCTTAATATGTTCTTATTTTCTGGAATTTTTTAGATTCACTAGGGGATTCAATTGGATCGTTATTACCTTAACAAGTAGTGTGATTTTAAACCGTTGACCAAGCTTATTAATGAAACAAAAAAGCAATCCAGTCAATTATTGATTAACTGGATTGCTTTTTGTTAACAGTGCAGGGGACCCAACCATTACACATCCTAATGGGGAAGGTTTGTCACTTTTTATAACTCTATCCCATTTTTGGCTTTTAAGAACACTTCTGATACAACGTATCATTGTTTCAGTCATTATGACTGCCAGTGAGAAGTGTCTAACTGTCAGGATATGTGTCAGTTCCGTGAATAAGGATACTGATTCCACCTGATAAAGCTTTTCTTTTTTACTAAAGACTCATATTCGAAATGGCCGGTTTGACTAGCTTTAGCTCCACAATTATAATGCTTTTCGTTTACACTAGAGTTCATCGAATTCACATCTCACATTTAAGTTTGCCCCGTATAAAGCATTAACTGATATCAAGATTTTCATTTCTAAAGGTTGATTGATTAGTTAATCAATTATCTTTAGGTAAATGATCATTAGACAAAGCATTTGTATCAGTTTTAAAATTCTTAAAGTATTGATGTTCCTTCAGAGTCACTTCAGGTTGTAACGATCTTAGTGGATTTACTTTCACTAGATTTCTACGATTAAATCAGAAAGTCAATTGGTAATAAACACCTTGCTTTCGTCATTTTTAAATCGTCCGACATTGTTCCTAGTTTTACTTAAAACATATTAAAACGAAACTAACTAGGATGGTTGAGTCTCCTGCAATGTTAACGGCAAGAAAGATTGGATGGGAATTTCGTGTTCCTCTTTCTTACACTTATAGTATATCACGTTTAATTGAAAAATAGTATGACATATTTGTTAACGTTTACATTAAAGTGAGTCTATTATGGATATCAACGAGCAGTTAACCTGAACCCGTTATTTTTTATTTTCGTGAAGAACTATCATAGAGCCATCCTCTGTATTAGTAAGACATAAGAAGTCTTTCAAACTATTATCCTTCTTTTAAATCTATGTTAAGGGGTAAATAGGAGTCTAGTATTGTCGATTCTAAGCAACAACAGTTTAAAAACAGGAGAAAAAAGCATTGCGTTATCTTGTCTCATTTAAAAAATCACTTTTTTACAGGAGCACAAGATTTTCTTTCTACAAGCGTAGGAGTCAATTTCTTGATTTCTGTATTTACATTGCTTGTTTCAATTAGTTTGATAGCAGAATAGACAATTTCTACTGCAAGATCTTCAACAGATACACCAATACAAGTTAGAGGAATTTCTAGATGAGCCATTTGCGGAATATTATCATAGCTGATGACAGAAATTTCACCAGGAATATGAACATTATTTTGCTTTAGGCAACGGATAATACCACCGCTAATTTCATAACTTCCACCTATTATTGCTGTCGGTAAGGCTTTGCGATTTAGTACTTCATCAACTGCTTGGTAACCATGGTACCAGTCCAATCCTCCAGTATTAATGATATTATCGTTGTTATATGTAATTCCATACTTTTTCATTGCATTCTTAAAACCTTCAAATTTTTCCATTTGAAGTGGATCGATAGGAGATATATTTCCAATATAAATAATTTCTCTATGGCCAAGTTCATATAAATAATGGATTGCATCATCCATAGCTTGACTATGATTGGCATCAATGATTGGATAGTGTGAATTTCTTTCTCCAGATACACCATATGAAATCATTGGAATGGTATTTGGGTTTATTTCAGTATATATATTTTCTTCAAACAGAATAATTCCATCAACCTGAAATTTTTTGAATGTCTCCATTGATTTTTGAATCGAATCCACAGATAAAATCATCGAGTAAAGTGTTTTGGCCATTTCATTACTAATTTTTGTTACCAATGTTGCTAGAACAGTTCTTTCAATTGTTGGCCAGATTAAACCAATAACCTTCGTATTTTTGCTAACTAAACGCTGTGCGGCAAAATTAGGTTCGTACCCCATATCCTTGGAAAGTTCAATAATTCTACGTTTTGTATCCTCCTTGACTAATGAACTATTATTCAACGCCTTTGATACGGTAGAATAACTGACTCCAGCAATAGCAGCAATATCTTTTATTGTAATATTCATAACATGATCACCTAACATTCATTATTAAATTTGACATTAAAAATGTATTGTTAATCTTAATATAATGTAGCATAAAATAACAACGCTTTCATTAATATATTTAATATATTTCATATATTAGGTAATATTAATTATTTTGAAAGCGGTTGCTATAATTTAGAAAATGTTCTAGTATATAGTTAACAACGTTGTTACAATTCGAATAGGAAGAGAAAGAATATGTGCTATTGTTTTAAATAGCTAACTTTATAACAAATGTTTATTGTTTGCAAACGTTAATATTTGTTTTGTTTTGGTTTTGTAGATAAATCAGGAAACTATTGAATATTCAAAAGATGAAAACGACTAAAGTTGTTATTTATTGGTTTAATTTGGATTTTTTTGTTAGAAATAATAATTAATGCGTTGATTGCGTCAGAATTAAGTGATAATATAAAAACAAACAAACATAAAACTACAAATACAAACAGAATATTTTTACTATTCGAAGTCAAATTGAAAATAAGTATATACATATAATATAAACTAAAATTCAAACGTTGTTATTTTAAAGCAAAAAATGAAAACGCTATCTATTTATTAGAGTTTCTTGACATTCAATGAAAGGTGGTGGTTCTGGAAGAACTATTTAAATACTTGTTGTCTTGTTAGGTTGATATTGGTGTGCTAATAATTTTGAGGGCTTTTATTTTTGAACTTTTGTACAAATTTAACAAATTTATCTTTCACTTTTACTTGCGATTATTTTTAAGGAGGAATATTAGGATGAAAAAAACACTTTTGTTAATGTTATTAATGGTTTCTTTTGTATTAGTTCTATCTGCGTGTGCTGATTCGGAGGATGCGTCTAATGAAGACACGTCAAGTGGAGATACTTCAGACGATTCTTCTAATGAAGAATCTGAAAACGCTTCCGAAGAAGAAGGTGATGTTAATCTTCGTATCGCTTGGTGGGGTGGCGAAGATAGACACGAACGTACATTAGAGGTAATTGAAATGTACGAAGAACAAAATCCACATGTTACTATTGAAACAGAATATTCTGGTTTTGATGGATATTTTGACAAGTTAAGCACCCAATTTGCTGCTGGAAATGCGCCAGATATTATTCAATATGGTGGAAATTTAAATGACTATGTTCTTAGGGATGTGGTATTACCTTTAAACCAATTCCTTGGTGAAGAAATAGATGTGAGTTTACATGATAAAAAAATGTTAGAATCGGCAACATTTGATGATGAACTTTATGGTGTGACTTTAGGAAGTAATGCCTTTGGATTGTTATTGAATAAAACTAAGTTTGAGGAAGCAGGAGTCGAAATGCCGAGTAAAGACTGGACTTGGAATGACTTCAACGAAATAACAGCAGAAATCACTGAATCTCTTGACGGTGTATATGGAACGCAATACTTCGGAGAAGATGGATTTGGAGTATATATTGACCAAAACGATAAAGTCCTTCATGAAGATGGAGTTCTTCAAATTGAAAAACAGGATGTTCAAGACTGGTTTGAATTATGGGTAGGAATTAGTGACAATGGTGGGCTTGTACCACCAGAAATTCAAGCGGAATCATCACAAACACCAGAACAGTCATCAATCGTTAGAGGTGATGTAGCAATCGAATTTGGAGCAAGTAACCAATTGGGTGCATACGCTGGAGCTACAGAAGATGAAATAGTACTTCATAACCCGCCTTATAATGATCTTGGGAACCATGGTGCTTCGTTAAGAGCTAGTCAATATTTTGCTGGTTATTCAGAAACAGAGCATCCAGAAGAAGTAGCTAAATTCTTGAATTTCTTTGTTAATAATAAAGAAGCAGCTGCCGTTTTAGGCAATGACAGAGGGGCACCTGTTAATTCGGAAATTAGAAAAACATTAATAGAAAACGCCAATGAGCTGGATGAAGCAATTTTTGCCTATGTTGATTTTGTCAGCTCAACTAATGACTCGCCGTTTGTACCTAACTTGCCAGGCTATAATGAAACACAAGCTGTATTCAAATCAATTGGAGAAGAGATTTTCTTTGAACAAACCTCTATTGAAGACGGTGTGGATTATTACTGGGAAGAGTTGAACTCTATACTAGATGATAATAGAGAGTAATATAGTCAGCAGATAATAGCATAAATGATAGACATAAAATGAGCTCCTTCTCTATAGAGGAGGAGCTCATAAACTAAATTGTAATGAATCACTGTGAAGGAGAGTGGAAGAGGTGTTTCAAGCGAAAAAAAACTATCTTATAGCCTATGGATTCTTACTACCATGGTTAATTGGATTAATAGGGTTAGTACTTGGACCGATGATAAGTTCCTTATATTTATCCTTTACTAACTATGATCTATTAACTTCTCCTGAGTGGATTGGGATTGGTAACTATACTGATTTATTCGGCGACAGAGTCTTTAAAAAGTCGGTTGAGGTAACTTTAGTATTTGTAATTGTTGGCGTTCCGTTACAGCTTCTAGGCGCATTATTAGTTGCAGTGTTATTAAACCAAAAATTAAGAGGGTTAGGTTTTTACCGTACAATTTATTACATACCTTCATTACTTGGAGGAAGTGTAGCAATCGCTATACTATGGAAAAACATATTTGGTTTGGATGGTCTTATTAATGATTTTCTAGCGTGGTTTGGCATTCAAGGGGAAGGTTGGGTATCTAACCCTAATTATGCTGTGTACACACTGATCGCTCTTGCTGTATGGCAGTTTGGTTCCTCTATGGTAATTTTTCTTGCAGGTTTAAAACAAATTCCTATGGAGCTATATGAATCTGCTTCGGTTGATGGTGCAACTGCTTTTAGAAAATTCAAATCTATTACACTACCATTAATAACTCCAGTATTATTGTTTAACTTGATTATGACATTGATTAAGTCAGTCCAAGTGTTCACATCTGCGTTTATTGTAAGTGAGGGAACAGGTGGACCATCAAACTCCACGATGTTTTATACATTGTTATTATATCTGAAAGGATTTTCATACTTTGATATGGGTACTGCTGCAGCGATGGCATGGTTACTCTTGATTTTCCTTGGATTATTAACAGCTGTAGTATTCTTTACATCTAAATACTGGGTACACTATGGAGACTGATAACGGAGGGATTAAAATGACTAATTCACTAAATTTCAAGAAGTTAATCACACATTTATTTGTCCTTGGTTTTGGATTGGTAATGCTTTATCCAGTTGTATGGATGGTTTCTAGTTCTTTGAAGCCTGAGTATTTAATCTTTTCTGATCCAGGACTTTGGCCAAAAGAAGTTACTTTTGACAACTATATCAAGGGTTGGCAAGCCGTAGGGGATGTAACATTTGGATTGTTCTTTAAGAATTCATTTGTCATTAGTGTAATTGCAATGCTAGGTAATCTAGTGACATGTTCAATGGCCGCATATGCTTTTGCTAGAATGAATTTTCCTTTGAAAAAGACATTCTTTGCTTTGATGATATTCACAATTATGTTACCTACACACGTTACCTTAGTACCTCAATATGTAATATTTCATAGTTTAGATTGGGTTAATACTATTTTACCGCTAACTGTTCCTAAACTATTAGCAACTGATGGTTTTTTCATCTTTCTTATGGTTCAGTTTTTTAGAGGTATTCCTAAAGAGCTAGATGAAAGTGCAACGATGGATGGATGCGGTCCAATACGTATATATTTACGTATTATTTTACCACTTGCAGTACCTGCATTACTTACAACAGCAATTTTTACTTTTATGTGGACATGGGATGACTTCTTTAGTCAAATGATTTATTTGACTTCAACGGATAAGTTTACAGTTCCATTGGGTCTACGATTATTCTTGGATTCTGAAGGTAGTTCGTCTTGGGGCGCACTTTTTGCAATGTCTGTCTTATCGCTAATTCCAATTATGACAATTTTCTTCTTCTTTCAAAAACAAATTGTTGAGGGAATCGCAACAACCGGACTTAAAGGTTAAATATCCATTTAACATACATGTCAATTACATTATTATTTTCAGTTAAGAAATATTTCATCATAAAACAGAAAAGGAATAAATAATGTAAAAATTCTAATGTCAATAGAGTATTAAAAAAGTACTAATAGACTATTCGTTTAATCAACACCTTATTTAAAAGGAGTTAGTCTGAAATGGGTATAGAAGGTTTAACAGGTCAAATATTAAAAATAAGTAATGCTATTACCAAGATGGCTTATATTAACTTTCTTTGGGTACTATTTACATTATTGGGTTTAGGGGTCTTTGGTATTATGCCAGCTACTGTTTCTCTTTTCACCATTCTTCAAAAGTGGGTTAAGGGAGACAAGGAGATTCCTATTTTCAAAACATTTTGGCGAACTTTTCGCAAGGAACTATTCAAATCGACTATTCTAGGAGCCATCCTGGTCGTAATAGGATATGTTTTATACTTTGACATTACTCACTTACCATCAGGAGGGATATACACCTTTTTAAAAGTAGGATTAATTGTATTTGTTATTCTTTATTTAATGGTCGTACTCTATTTCTTTCCATTATACGTCCATTACAATATGAAGAAATTACAATATATTAAGTATTCTTTATTAATAAGTGTGGCATATCCACAGATAACTCTAATAATGATAGTAAGTGCAGGTATGGCTCTTTATCTTATATATACCTTTCCAGCGTCCATCTTGTTTTTTGGTATTAGTTTTCCTGCCTACATTATAATGTTGTTGGCATACCAGTTATTCAAGAAAATAGATGCAAAAATTGGTGAAAAGGTACAAGAAGTAGCTGAAGCGAAATAATATCAGTTTGCTAATACAAATTGGGAGATGGTAACTATGAAAAAAAAGTACGTTCTAATAGGTACGGGTGGGAGAGCAGAGTTTTTTTATGGAGCAATTGTTAAAGATTTTAAAGAAACTAGTAATCTTGTTGCTTTCTGCGATGTCAACCAAACAAGGCTTGACTACGCTAACAAATTATTAACGGAAAAATATGATCATCCAAGTATTAATACTTACTTAGCGAGTGATTTTGAAGAAATGATTAAGCAGGAGCAACCGGATATTGTTATTGTCACAACAATAGATAGAACACATCATAGATATATAATTAAAGCCCTTGAAATGGGTTGTAATGTTGTAACAGAAAAACCAATGACTACAGATGCAGAAAAGTTGCAAGAAATTATTGATACAATTGATAAAACTGGTCAGGAAGTACGTGTTACTTTTAATTATCGCTATGCTCCACACAACACAAAAATTAGAGAGCTAATCAAAGATGGTGTAATTGGTGATGTATTCTCGGTAAATTTCGAGTGGGCATTAGATACACAGCATGGTGCAGATTACTTCCGTCGTTGGCATCGTGATAAACGAAACAGCGGTGGTCTGTTAGTTCATAAATCTACTCATCACTTTGATCTAGTTAATTTCTGGTTAAATACTGTTCCGGATACTGTTTACGCTACAGGTGGATTGAGGTTTTATGGGAAAGAAAATGCCGAATTAAGAGGAGAAACGAATCTTTATCAACGAGCATACGGAAATGATTTTGCGAAAGATGATCCATTTGCACTTCATTTAGAAGACAATGATCACTTAAAAGCGATGTATTTGGATGCTGAAAAAGACGATGGATATCAGCGTGATCAAAGTGTGTTCGGAGATGGAATTAATATTGAAGATACATTAGGGGTAATGGTTACTTACAAAAATAAAACTATTTTAAATTACTCTCTTAATGCTTATTTACCTTGGGAAGGTTATATCGTTTCTTTCAATGGTAGTAAAGGAAGGATCGAAGTTCAAGTACGGGAACAATCGTATATTAACTCTGGTGGCTCAAAAAGTGATGAAGGTAAGTTAGAGACGAAATCAATTCGAGTTTTGCCGATGTTTGGTGAGCCTTATGAAGTAGAAGTCCAAGAAGGATTAGGAGGTCATGGTGGCGGGGATCCGGTTATGTTGCAAGATCTTTTTGGCACACCAGTGGAGGACCCTTTAAATCGTGCTGCTTCTCATATCGATGGTGCTACATCAATTCTAACTGGAATAGCAGGTAATATCTCTTTACAAACAAAACTACCGGTAAAAGTAGATGGGTTAGTTCGTTATTAAATCAATTCGAAAAATTCAAGGAAAAATTGATTACGTTAGCATTTATTTAAATAAATGCTAACGTAATAATAATAAATTTATTAAACTATCATAATCAAAAATATTGAGGTGATTTCCATGATAGATAGAAAGAAAATCGTTGAAAAACATCATCCAAACATAACAAAGCTCGAACCTTTATCGCCTTTATCTGTGGGTAACGGAGAGTTTGCATTTTCTGCTGATATAACAGGATTACAAACATTTCCTAAAGAATATGAAGCACCGCTGGGCACACAATCTCAGTGGGGATGGCATTATACATATAATCATGATTTATACGATGATAAAGATATTACATTTCAAAAAATGAATTCCCATGGACGTGAGGTTGCGTACCCACTCCATCCGGATGGAAGTGATGATGCCTATCATTGGTTAAGACAAAATCCACATCGACTACAATTGGGGCAAGTTTCATTCAGGTTGTTAAAAGAAAACAACAACGAGGCTGCAGTAACCGATTTAGAAGAGGTTAATCAAACGTTGAATCTCTTTGAAGGTGTTATAGATAGCCGTTTTAGCTTAGAGGGACAGCCGGTCAAAGTAACAACGATGTGTCATCCAAATTCTGATCAAATCGGAGTGAAAGTAGTTTCCCCGTTAATAGAATTAGAGAGACTAAAAGTTGTAATTCGCTTTTCTGCACCAGATATGACCTCACGGAAATGGGAGCAATCAATTTTCCCGGATTATGGTAACTCTACCAGACATCAATCTTGTATTGATGTTAAAGAGAATCATTCGGCTCTAATCAAAAGAACAATGGATCAGGATGGGTATTATGTGAATTGTTCTTGGTCTGAAGGGTCATTTGATCATGCTAATGATCATGAGTTTATTCTTTCGCCAGACACCAAAAGTCAACAGTTCATATTTACTGTAAGTTTTTCAGAAGAGATTCCAACGACTGATTCTTTTGAAGAAATTCAACTAGCGAGCCAAAAACACTGGCAGCATTTTTGGAATGACGGGGCATTTGTTGAATTTTCTAATAGTACTGATAAGCGTGCAAATGAATTAGAAAGAAGAGTAATATTGTCCCAGTATTTAACCAAGATTCATAGTGGTGGATCTGTTCCTCCGCAAGAAACGGGTTACATGTATAATAGCTGGTTTGGCAAGTTTCATTTGGAGATGCACTGGTGGCATGGAGCACAATTTCCTTTATGGGGACGTGGAAATATTCTTGCGAAAAGTCTTGATTGGTACGGAACAATCCTACCACAGGCTATAGAACTTGCAGATTCACAAGGATATCAAGGAGCGAGATGGCCGAAGATGGTAGGCGTGGACGGAAAGCAGACTCCTTCTCCAATTGCCCCAGCCTTGATATGGCAACAGCCGCACCCTATCGCGATGGCAGAGCTATGTTATCAAGCTAATACAAGCGACACACTTTTAGAAAGATGGAAAGAAATTATTATAGAAACAGCTAATTTTATGGTTTCATTCGCAGAATGGAATGAGCAAAAAAACGCCTATGATTTGGGACCGCCTTTAATTCCTGCTCAAGAAAATCATAAGCCAGAGGACAGTCTTAATCCACCGTATGAATTAGAATATTGGAAGTTCGGGTTAGAGATTGCAATACAGTGGATGGAACGATTAAATGAAGTACCAGATTCAAAATGGATAGAAGTCGCTTCATCCATGGCAAAACCACCACAAGCTGATGGTGTATATTTAGCACATGAAAACTGTCCCGATACGTTTACAAAGTATAACCATGATCATCCTTCAATGGTAGGGGCGATGGGGATTTTACCTGGATCGTTAATCGATACTGAGGTTATGAAAAATACGTTAAACAAGGTTTGCCGGGAATGGGATTGGCAATCGGCGTGGGGATGGGACTTTCCTATGTGCGCAATGACTGCTGCCAGGCTTGGTGAAGGTCAGATGGCAGTTGACTTTTTATTAATGGACCTAACTAAAAACACCTATCTACCAAATGGACATAATTATCAAAGTCCACAACTAACTACTTACCTACCTGGTAATGGAGGTTTGTTAACTGCTGTTGCGATGATGGCATGTGGTTGGAAAGGAAAAGAAGATGAGCATGCACCGGGATTTCCAGCTGATGGTACATGGTCGGTTAAATGGGAAGGTCTAAAACCAATTCTGTAATTTATAAAAACAAATAGAAGGGGGAGATAGAATGAAAACTGAAGAGATTCAAATTCGTGATCCGTTTGTGTTTCCAGATAAAAAAAGTGGTAACTATTACTTGTTCGGTAGTACAGATAAGAATATTTGGGGAAAAGGGACAGGATTTGATGTCTATATTGGTGAAGATTTAGAAAACTGGCAAGGCCCATATCAAGTGTTTCGGCCTGATGAGTCATTTTATTCTGATGAAAATTTTTGGGCTCCTGAAGTTCATGAATATAATGGATTATATTATATGTTTGCCACATTTCTACGTAAAGATAATAACAAACGAGGGACAGCAATTCTAGTTTCTGACAAGCTAACAGGTCCTTTTAAACCGCATAGTGATGGACCTGTCACTCCGAAGGATTGGTTTTCGCTTGATGGTACCTTGCATGTAGATGAAGAAGGGTTACCTTGGATGGTGTTTTGTCATGAATGGGTCCAAGTTAAGGATGGCCAAATATGTGCTGTTCGCCTATCTGAGGATCTCGTTACAACAATTGGTGAGCCGCAAGTATTATTTAGCGCGTCTGAGGCGCCTTGGCCAACATCTTTTGAGCATAAAACAAGAAAACCGAAAAATAATTATGTTACCGATGGACCGTTTATGTTTCAAGCTTCTAATGGAGATCTCCTGATGCTTTGGGCAAGCTTCGTCAACAATATATATGCACAAGGAATTTCGAGATCTGTATCTGGAAAAATCACTGGGCCGTGGCAGCATGATCAACAGCCAATTTATTTTAAAGATGGTGGACATGGGATGTTATTTCATACATTTGATGATCAGCTTAAACTCACACTCCATTCACCAAATAAAACGCCAGACGAGCGGACAATTTTTATTGAAATCGCTGAAAATAATGGGGAATTAACAGTAGCTAAGTAGTGGTTGATTTTATTTTTTATTTTATAAAAGCGATACAAAAATTATTATTTTAGGGAGAGGTTGTGAAAGTATGAAACATTTACATACAGTGCTTGATTCATTAGCTGAAGGAAATATTGCTACTTCGAGTGTGGAAGTGAAAGTCTATCAAACATCTTTTGCAGAATATCAGAATGATACATTAGTTATGGTGAACGACCAAAAGGATAAATGGATTTTAGCAGTAGGTGACGGTAGTTTATATCATGACCTTAATGGATCCGAAGAACAAGCGAATAAAAAAGTGTGTCCGCTATCCCATGAAAATCGACTTGTCTTAAATCGTTATTTTGATTATACAGTACCAAAAGCTTTTGGTACTGAGATAGCGACAATGGGATTAGGGGATCGATTAGGCAATGCCTCTCCAGGACACATTGAGACAATTAAAGGGCATGAGATTAAACCAATTTTAGCTCAGCAAAGTATTCGTGAATTAACACTTACAAACCGCACGATGGAAGATATTTTAGACGCAGCTGCTTTTGCGGTATTTCAGGAAGGTTACAAGGACGGATATGGAGCAGATGGCGATCACATTAAAGAAGAAAAAGATATTGAATATGCACTCTCAATTGGAATTTCCTTTTTAACATTGGATTGTTCGGAACAAATTAGAAATGATATGGAAGCAGCATCAACAGAAATGGTTCAATCAGAATATCAGGGGCTACCTGAAAAAACTAAGGCCTACTACAAAGAGCATTATTTTGATAAACAGTTTGACGTGAATGGTCTTGAGGTTCACTATAATCAGCTAGAGGTGATGAAGAACGCATTACTGTACGGCGAAGCGCTTGACTATACAGAACATGTGTACAAAACTTATATCCTTAATGCGGGCAGGGAAATTGATTTTGAGATTTCGATTGACGAAACTGAAACAGTTACTTCTCCTGCTGCTCATTTCTTTGTAGCGAATGAATTAAAAAGAAGAGGTGTACATGTAACGAGTCTTGCCCCGAGATTTTGTGGTGAATTTCAAAAGGGAATTGACTATATAGGGGATATTACTCAATTCGAAAAGGAACTAAAAGAACATGCAACGATCGCTGAATTTTTAGGATATAAATTGAGTATTCACTCTGGTAGTGATAAATTCAGTGTATTTCCGATTATTGGAAAATATACAAACGGGGTACTTCATATCAAAACTGCTGGGACCAATTGGCTTGAAGCGGTCAGAGTGATTGCCGATACCAACCCTGACTTATATCGTAGAATGCACGTCCATGCACTTGAACGCTTCGATGAAGCATTGAAGTATTATCATGTAACCCCAGACTTGGATTCAATTCTACCTTTGGAAAATGTAGCGGATAAAAAGTTAACCGAATACATGGATAATGATGCTGCTCGTCAGCTATTTCACGTTACCTACGGAATCTTGTTAACGGCAGAAGATACTCAAGGGAATTTCTTATTTAAAGATGAATTTTTCAGAACACTAAATGAAAACGAAGATGTATATCGTCAAGCACTAGTTAAACATATTGGAAAGCATGTTGAACTACTAGGTTTGTAAGTAATAAAGAGAGGAAGTGTAGAATGAGTAAATTTATGGATGAAAACTTTTTATTGGAAACTGAACTTGCTAAGAAACTCTATCTGAATTATGCGAAGGATTTACCAATCATCGACTATCATTGCCATTTGAGTCCGAAAGAGATTTTTGAAAATAAGACGTTTAAAAACATCACTGAAATCTGGTTAAATGGCGACCATTATAAATGGCGTGCAATGCGTGCAAATGGAATCGAAGAAGAATATATTACAGGCGAAGCAAGTGACTACGACAAATTTTTAGCCTGGGCAAAAACAGTACCAATGCTTATTGGTAATCCGTTGTATAACTGGACTCATCTAGAACTACAACGTTTTTTTGATATATACGATATTCTTAATGAGAAGTCGGCACCAAAAATTTGGGAGTTAGTTAACGAAAAGTTAACGAGTGGGAAGTTTGGTGCTCGTAGTTTGATTGAGAGCTCAAATGTTGAAGTAATCTGCACGACAGATGACCCAGTAGATAATCTAAGCTATCATGTTCAGTTACAAAAAGATACAGACTTTGCGGTCAACGTTCTTCCGAGCTTTCGTCCTGACAAGGGATTAGAAATTAATCGTGATGGATTTTTGGATTGGTTAAAATCATTAGAAACAGTCTCTGAAACTACGATTGGAACCTATGATGACTTTTTAAATGCATTAGAATCAAGAGTTGAATTTTTCCATTCTATCGGTGGCAGGTTGTCGGACCATGCAATTGATACAATGATGTATGCGGACGCTACCAAACAGGAAGTAGAAGAGTTGTTTCAACGTGCTTTAAATGGAAATGAAGTATCTGAAATCGATGAGAAAAAATTTAAATCCTACACATTAACATTTTTAGGTAAGCTTTATGCTAAATTTGATTGGGCTATGCAGTTTCACATCAATGCTTTTCGTAATAATAATTCCAGAATGTATAAAAAATTAGGTCCTGACACGGGATACGATGCGATGAATGATGAGGTAATTGCTAAGCCTTTAGTGAGTCTATTAGATTCACTCGAAAAGGAAGATGCGCTCCCTAGAACTATTTTATATTCATTAAATCCGAAAGATAATAACACAATTGCTTCTGTGATTGGTAGTTTTCAAGGAGGAGGAATTCCTGGGAAAGTTCAACTTGGAACGGCATGGTGGTTTAACGATACAAAACAAGGAATGCTCGACCAGATGCAAACACTAGCAAGCATCGGAGTATTTAGTCGTTTTATTGGTATGCTGACGGATTCAAGAAGTTTCTTATCGTATCCACGACATGAATACTTTAGGAGATTAGTATGCTCACTTATCGCAAAATGGGTTGAAAGTGGAGAAGTTCCAGAGGATATCGATACTTTAGGGAAAATAGTTGAAGGAATATCCTACTATAATGCGAAGAAATATTTCCAATTTGATTAAAAGTAATAGTGATTGATAGACTACTAGACGAGCACAACTAATTTAACGGATTAGTTGTGTTTATTTTTTTCTATTACTAATATGACAACGCTTAAACTCAGTCATGTTATACTAAATAAAAAGATAGCAAAAGGAGGGGAGCTTTTGTCTTCCCGTTTATTTCAGAAGTTATTAGTTGAAACAGATGAAGAAAAGGCTATTTTACAAAGGGACAGTCAAGTGAAAAAGGATATTTATACCGACCAGTCAGGTTTCATAATTGAAAGTGAAAAGTTTTTAGATAATAAATCATCAATAATGGTTCGAAAACATACAAGATTTGTTGATTTTCCTCGTCATAAGCATAACTACATTGAAATTAATTATGTCTATAACGGGCAATTAAATCAAAAAGTAGGTAATGAAGACATCGTGTTAAGAAAAGGTGAATTGTTACTGTTAAATCAATATATCGAACATGAAATTAAGGCTTGTGATCGTGAGGATATTGTCATTAATTTTATTATTCAGCCACAATTCTTTGAGTATATATTTTCTTACTTAGCAGCGGATAATGTAGAAAATGATATTGGTGATTTCTTAATTAACAGTTTGTTTAATCATACCAATAACGGCCAATTTTTATATTTCGCCGTATCTGAGGTAGAATCCATTCAAGAATTAGTCCATAAGATAATCTTAGAAATTATGGAACCTTCCGTTTTGTCTGAATCAACTATTAAATTGTATATGGGTTTGTTAATGATTGAATTGATTAAGCACTCGGATAAAATTGCTAAGCAAAATGATCGTTTAATGGAACACGAACTAATTATCGAGTCGTTAAAATATATAGATGAACATTTTAAGGATGCATCATTGTATGAGCTAGCAAGTAACTTAAATCAGCCACATTATCGGTTAAGTAAAAATATAAAAAAAGTCACCAGCCGTACTTTTAAGGAATTATTACAGGAAAAACGTTTAAGGGAAGCAAAAGAGTTGCTAAGAAATCCGGATGTGACGATAACTACAATTGTGGAACAAGTCGGCTACGATAATATAAGTTATTTTTATCGTATTTTCAAAAGTAAATATGGGGTCACCCCAAAGAAATATAGAGAACAGCTTATCCATCAGTGATTAAGCTGTTATTTTTTTAATGTGAAATTTAAATGTCATTTGTATAATGTCTTACGCTTGTTGCAAATAAGGACAATAAAAAAGATAAACCACGTTATTTTATCAATCCGATTTTTCCGTTAGTATTATATTTATAAAGCGCTTTCAATAAGGGGTGAAAGGGATGACCAAATGTAGTTTGGCTGTTGATATCGGTGCTTCTAGTGGAAGGGTAATGGCAGGATTTATAGAAGATAACCAATTGAAGCTTGATGAGGTTTATCGATTTGAAAACAAGATGATAAAACAAAACAATCATTATTGCTGGGATATACAGTTACTATTTAATGAAATAAAGACTGGTATAGGACAATGCTTAGAAAAAGGATTACAGCCTGAAAGCATTGGAATAGATACATGGGCAGTTGATTTTGTATTATTGGATGAAAATGATCAACTTCTTACTGAAGCGGTTGCCTACCGCGATTCAAGGACTGACGGAATAATGGATGAGGTCTTTGAAATCATTAGCAAAGAAAAATTGTATTTGGAAACGGGGATTCAATTTTTAAAATTCAATACGATCTACCAACTATATTCTATTAAAAAAACAAATCCCGAAATACTAAAGAAGGCTAAAACGTTTTTAATGATACCAGATTATTTTAATTATTTATTGACTGGAAAAAAGGCTAATGAATACACAAATGCAACTTCAACACAATTAGTTAATGCATTTACAAAGAAATGGGATTATCAGCTATTAGATCAATTAGGTATAAATAAAGAAATGTTTCAGGAGATTAAACCTCCTAAAACTGATTTAGGAAATCTGAAGGAGGAGCTAGTAGCTGAGTTTGGATTTGACATGCGGGTGTTGTTACCAGCAACACATGATACCGGTTCTGCGGTGATTTCGGTACCAGAAGTAGACGATACGATTTACATTAGCTCTGGAACCTGGTCACTAATTGGTGTTGAAAATAAGTTTCCAATCTGTATCAGCAAGGCATTGGATTATAATTTTACTAATGAAGGTGGATTAGATTATCACTATCGTTTCCTGAAAAACATTATGGGTCTGTGGATGATTCAGGAAGTAAAAAGGAATTATGATGACCAATATAGCTTTTCTGATTTTGTCAAACTAGCAAATCAGTCACTTGCTTTTCAATCAAAGGTAAATGTGGACGATGACCGTTTCTTAATGCCTGATAATATGATTGAAGAAATCAGGGAGTATTGCAGAGAGACAGGACAGCCCATTCCTTCTACACCAGGTGAAGTGGCAAAGTGTGTGTTTGATAGTTTAGCAGTGAGCTATCAAACAGCGATTGATCAAATTGAAGAGATCTATGAAAAAGAGTTTAAAACAATAAACGTTATCGGTGGAGGAAGCCAAAATGAGATGCTTAACCAGCTGATTGCAGATACAACTAAAAAAGAAGTACTAGCAGGGCCTGTGGAAGCAACAGCAATTGGTAATATTGTTTCACAATTAATAGGACTAGGTGAAATAGACAATGTTAGTGATGCGAGAAAGATTATTAAGCACTCTTTTGAAATTAAACAATTTATTAATCAGTAAAAATAGGAGGAATGATTATGTCTGTTAAAGAAAATTACCAAAGAGCAAAAAAGGACTATCAAAAGTGGGGAGTAGATGTTGACGAGGTACTAAAACAGTTAAAAAACGTACCTATTTCAATCCATTGTTGGCAAGGTGATGATATTGGTGGTTTTGAGACCAATCAGCAAGAGTTATCTGGTGGAATTGACGTTACAGGTAACTATCCTGGAAAAGCTACTACACCTGAAGAGTTAAGAGGGGATCTTGAAAAAGCACTTTCACTTATCCCTGGAAAACACCGTGTTAACTTACACGCTATCTATGCTGAAACAAATGGAGAAGTGGTAGATAGAGACCAATTAAAACCGAAGCATTTTGAAAATTGGGTCAACTGGGCAAAGGAAAATGGGTTAGGGTTAGATTTTAATCCAACATTGTTTTCTCATCCAAAAACAGATGATGGTTTAACCTTAGCACATCCCGATAAAGAAATTAGAGATTTCTGGATAAGACATTGTGTGGCAAGTCGTAAAATTGGAGAATATTTTGGAAAAGAATTAGGAACGCCTGCACTAACGAATATTTGGATTCCAGATGGCTACAAAGATATTCCTAGTGACCGGTTGACTCCGAGAAAAAGGTTGAAGGATTCACTAGATGAGATTTTTCAAGTTAACATTGATGAAAAATATAATCTTGATGCAGTCGAAAGCAAATTATTTGGGATTGGCTCAGAGGCTTATGTTGTCGGCTCTCATGAGTTTTATATGGGCTATGCATTGAAAAACAATAAATTATGTTTGCTAGATACCGGTCACTACCATCCAACTGAAGTAGTGTCTAATAAAATATCTGCTATGCTTCTTTATAATGACAAGCTTGCTTTACATGTATCACGACCAGTACGGTGGGACAGTGATCATGTTGTGCTTCTTGATGACGAGTTACGCGAAATCGGTTTAGAAATCGTTCGTAATGATGCGCTAGATCAAGTAATGATTGGTCTTGATTTTTTTGATGCTAGTATAAATCGTGTAGCCGCTTGGACGATTGGAACAAGGAATATGATCAAAGCGCTGTTGTATGCAATGCTTGTACCTAATGATTATTTAAAACAGTTACAAGAAGAGGGTAATTTCACAGAAAGATTAGCACTAATGGAAGAGTTTAAAACGTATCCATTTGGAGCTATATGGGATTACTATTGTGAGGAAATGGGAGTGCCCGTAAAAGAAACCTGGTTAGAAGATATACAAAGTTATGAAAAAGAAGTTTTATCAAAAAGATAAAATATACGATGAGAGTCTATTGATCTTGAAAATCACTAGACTCTTTTTGTATGCGAGATAAGATAATAGGATCGTGAATCAACATTAACATTATCTAAAATTTCACAAAACAAACACAAACAAAAATTAATTGTTTGTTTGTGTTGATTTTTTCGTTGTAAGAGGATAAAATGAAAATAGATAATTCAGTACTTCACAATCTTTCGGTTTGGAGATAACTTGTAAAATGAAAGGAAGATAGTAATGAAAAAATTTGAAGAGGTACAAAATGAACGTTTACTTTTAGATGCTCCATTTGTTAAGGAAATGATGGAAACAACATACAATATGTGGCGTTTTGGGTGGGATGAACGGAATGGTGGCAACATTAGTTACCTTCTTAAGGAAGAGGAAGTTAGTCCATATATCGATACCAATCAGGTGTTACGTACAATCCCGCTAGACTTTCCGGTTGTTGAACTTGCAAATATGTTTTTCATCGTAACCGGATCAGGTAAATACTTTAAGAATGTGCGCTCTAATCCCGCTGACTGTCTTGCCATTATTAAAGTAAATGACGATGGAAATAGCGCTGATCTTCTATGGGGATTAGAAGGCGACGGGGTGCCAACTAGTGAGCTTTCCGCACATTTTAGAAGCCATATTACTCGCTTAGATAAGGATCCAAATCACAGGGTGATTATGCATAATCATGCTACAAACATTATTGCAATGACCTTCACTCATCAGTTAAATGAAAAAAACTTTTCAAAGACACTTTGGACAATGTGTACAGAATGCATTGTGGTATTTCCTGAAGGGGTTGCTATTTTACCATGGATGGTACCAGGTACAGATGAAATCGGCAAAGAAACTGCTAAAAAAATGACCGATTACCGACTAGTAATCTGGCCACACCATGGAATTTTCGGAGCAGGTCAATCAATTGATGAGGCATTTGGTTTGATTGAAACAGCCGAAAAGGCAGCTCAGATTTATATGCTCGTAAACTCCCATCAAGGTGGAATGAAACAAGCAATTACGGATCAAGAATTAATCGAGTTAGCTCAGGTTTTCGGTGTAGAACCAAATAGTGAATTCCTTTAATACGATAGTCAAAGAGATAATCGGTATGTAGGCGATTATCTCTTTTCTTACGGTCTAGGAAATTATAAAATGGATTGCTCTGTGAATAATTAATTACTAAGTTAGCCACGTCCAACTCCAGCGCGTAACAAGGCGCCCTTCGCTTTTGTTCCGCTCTTTTAAAAACAGATAAACTACCAAATGAAAACAAACACCTTTTATTTAATAATCAAACTTAAAAATAACTATTCAAAAACAAACAAAGATATGTTATTCTTTATTTAATAACAAAAGGGGAGTGAATTGTATTGGTTCAAAATAAATGGGGTAATAATCAAACGAAATTTGAAAGCGGTTTAGAGGAATTGGTTTATCGATCCAATTTATTAGGGTCAGATCGTTCTGTAGCAAACTGGGGTGGTGGGAATACTTCCACAAAATCAATGGAAACAGACTTTCGAGGTAAGGAAATAGAGGTTATGTGGGTAAAGGGTAGTGGATCAGATTTGGCTACCATGAAAGGCAAGAATTTCACTGGGTTAAAAATGGAAGACATTAAACCATTAATGGAAAAAGATGATATGTCAGATGAAGATATGGTGAATTATCTAGCGCATTGTATGATTGATTCAAAGCATCCTCGTTCTTCGATTGAAACGCTTCTACATGCATTTTTACCTTTTAAGCATGTCGATCATACACATCCAGACGCAATTATTAGTATTGCCTGTGCAGACAACGGTAAACAAATTGCAGAAGAAATTTATGGTGACCGCTTCGTTTGGGTACCGTATATTCGTCCAGGATTCAAGCTATCCAAAATGATAGCAGAGGGAGTACAAAATCATCCGAATCCCGAGCTAGTCATCATGGAGAAGCATGGTTTGGTTACATGGGGAGAAACATCAGAAGAGAGTTATCATAAAACTATTTCTATTATTCAAGAAGCTGAAGACTATATAGAAAAAAGAGCGAAAAATGAAAGATTATTTGGTGGATCTAAACATGATTCATTGGAGGAACAAGAAAGAAGAGAAATTCTGACTCAGGTCTTACCAGTCGTCCGTGGCCAAGTAAGTGATTCTACTAAAAAAATGTTAGTTACCTTTGATGATAGTGATGACGTGTTATCGTTTGTAAATAGTAACGATGCGAAGGTACTTTCTCAAATTGGCGCTGCATGTCCAGATCACTTGGTACATACAAAACGAGTACCGCTTTTTGTTGATTGGGATCCTAGTAGTAATGATGTTAATCGTCTAATTGACAATATCAAAACTGCTATCACTTCTTTTAAAGAGGAGTATATTAGTTACTTTGAGAGAAACAAGTCTGATGGAGATCAGATGGTTGAGGCGGCACCAAGAGTCATTCTAATTCCGGGTGTAGGAATGATTAATACCGGTAAGAGCTTTACTGCTGCTAAGGTGAGCGAATCACTTTACCACCGCGCCGTTTCAGTAATGAGAGGCTCTACTGTATTAGGTGAATTTGTCTCATTGAATGAGCAGGAATCGTTTGCAATCGAATATTGGCCATTAGAGTTATACAAACTAAGTCTTGCTCCACCAGAAGCAGATTTTTCACGTCAAGTTGCTTTTGTAACTGGCGGTGCTGGTGGAATTGGTAGTGCAGCATGTCAGCGACTTCTATCAGCAGGTGCTCATGTGGTTATTGCTGATATTAACCTAGAGGGTGCTCAGGATGTTGCTAAGAAATTTAATGAAAGTTTTGGCGAGAACCGTGCATTGGCAGTGAAAATGGATGTTACGAAGGAAGAAGAGGTAATAGCTGCAATCAGTCAATCTGTCTTAACTTATGGTGGATTAGATATTATCGTCAATAACGCTGGGCTTGCTAGTTCAAGTCCATTTGAAGAAACAACGCTTGATAAATGGAATCTGAATATGAATGTATTAGTAACTGGATATTTCTTAGTTGCTAGAGAAGCGTTTAAATTAATGAAACACCAAGAGCTTGGTGGGAATATGGTATTCGTTGGGTCGAAGAACTCAATCTATGCTGGCAAAAATGCTGCTGCATACAGCACAGCTAAAGCTGCAGAAGTACATCTAGCAAGAACAATTGCTGCTGACGGTGGAGAACATGGTATTCGCGTTAATTCGGTCCTTCCGGATGCGGTAATTAGTGGTTCGAAAATATGGGATTCAGAGTGGAAACAAGCAAGAGCTGCCTCATATGGGATAGGGACGGATGATTTGCAAGCTCATTATCGTAAAAGAACAATTCTAAATGTTGATATTTTACCACAGGACATTGCAGAAACAATTGCATTCTTAGCTTCCTCAAGGTCTGCAAAAACAACTGGATGTATGGTAACTGTTGATGGTGGAGTTGCAGCTGCATTTACCAGATAATCTTTCTCAAATGGTGGATAGGATGTTGATTAACTTCTTATTAATAAATATAATTGGAGTTAATCAATAGGTCTATTGAAACGGCTGAATAACGAAAGTAGGGAACATTAGTGCTTGTTGGAGAGAGACAACTTAAAATTGTAGAATTAGTAAATGAACGGAAAAGTATTCGTGTAACTGAATTAAGCGCCATTTTTTCTGTGACAGAAGAGACTGTTCGGAGAGACTTAGAAAAGTTAGAAAAAGAGAAAAAATTAGCTAGGAGTCATGGTGGTGCATTCAGTGTGAAACCTAGTGAAGCAGTAGAGCTCTCCTATTCGGAGAGGGAAATAACCAACGTTAAAGAAAAAAAAGAAATAGCGCTCGAAGCAGTAAAAAAAGTGAACGAAGGGGATAAAATAATACTCGATGCGAGTACTACAGCATGGTATATGGCGAAATCATTACCAAATATCCCTATTACGGTAGTAACTAACTCTATTAAAGTGGTTATGGAATTAAGTGTTAAGAAAGAAATAACTGTTTTATCAACAGGAGGGATTCTAGCGCCAATATCATTATCCTTTGTTGGCCCCTTAGCTGAATCATCCTTAGATACTTACCATGTAAATAAAGCATTTATCTCGTGTAAAGGACTACATTTAACTCATGGTATTAGTGAATCAAACGAACAACAAGCGAGAATCAAAAAGAAAATGATTGATATTACGGATTCTACTTACATTATGATTGATCATAGTAAATTCGGTGTCCAGGCTTTTTCTAGATTAAATGGTCTGGATGCAGTTGACCATGTTATAACAGACAGTCAAGTTAGTCCTCAGATAATTCAGCAGTTAGAAAATCATTCGCTTAACTTAATTAAATCGAATTAATCATGATTGTACCTGCCACCATTTTAGTAGAAGTCTTTTAACTCTTTCTAGTGGTGGTTTTCTTTCATGTATCCGTAGTAATTTAAGTTCTATAAGTTTGTATCTTTAGGAGGGAAAGAAATGAAAGTTTCCTTATTTATTACTTGTCTTGGGGACGTATTCTACGTCAATGCAGGTAAAGCAACTGTTGAATTATTAGAACGATTTGGTTGTGAGGTGGATTTTCCTGAAACACAGACTTGCTGTGGCCAGCCAGCGTACAATAGCGGCTATCGTGAAAATACGAAGGCGGCTGCTAAAAATATGATTACTAGTTTTGCTCACTCAGAATATGTGGTCAGTCCATCTGGTTCATGCGCGTATATGTTTCATGAGTATGAATCTATGTTTGAAGATGACCCTGTTTGGCAGGAAAAAGCTATTAAGTTAAAAGAGAAGACGTATGAGCTTACCCAGTTTTTAACGGAAGTTTTAAAAATTGAAGATACCGGTTCTGAATTTCATGCGAAAGCAACCTATCACACGTCCTGTCATATGACCCGTTTGTTGGGTGTGAAGGAAGCGCCATTTAAACTATTGAGTCATGTCAAGGGTTTAGAGATGGTAGATCTTCCAAATCGCCATGATTGTTGTGGATTCGGTGGGACATTCTCTATCAAGATGCCAGCTATTTCGGAGCAGATGGTTGATGAAAAAGTGGAACATATTGAAGAGACAGAAGCAGAGATTCTAATTGGAGCAGACGGTGGATGTTTGATGAATATCGAAGGACGGATTAAACGTAATAACAAGCCGGTAAAAGTAATGCATATTGCTGAAATATTAAATAGTCGGGGTGAAGTCTAATGCCAATGCATATTGGAGAAAAGGAATTTACAAACCGAGTAGATAAAGGTCTTGGTGACGATTTCATGCGAGGTGCTGTTCGTTCGGCCCAAGGTAGATTGCAATCAAATCGCGCAGGTGCAGCAGAAGAATTAGGTGATTGGGATCAGTGGCGAGATCTCGGTCAAGAAATACGAAGTCATACAATGGAAAATTTGGACTTCTATTTACAACAGCTGAGCGAAAAGGTAGCTGAGCGAGGTGGGCATGTTTATTTTGCGGAAACAGCTGATGATGCCAATCAGTATGTTAGCGAAGTAATTGCTAAGAAAAATGCTAAGAAAATAGCAAAATCAAAATCTATGGTAACTGAAGAAATAGCATTAAATGATATTTTAGAAGAAAACGGCTGTGAAGTAGTCGAAACGGATTTAGGTGAATACATCCTTCAAATTGATGACAATGATCCGCCATCTCATATAGTTGCCCCAGCCTTACATAAAAATAAGGAACAAATCCGCGATGTTTTCAAAGAAAAGTTAGGATATACCAATACGGAAAAACCTGAAGAATTAACGCTTTTCGCACGCGAGCAGCTTAGAAAGGAATTCCTATCTGCAGATGTTGGAATTACCGGTTGTAACTTCGCTGTAGCAGAGTCGGGCTCGTTTGCTTTAGTGACAAATGAAGGAAATGCGCGAATGGTTTCTACCCTTCCCAAAACACAAATAACTGTAATGGGAATGGAGCGGATTGTTCCGACATGGGAAGAGCTGGATGTTCTAGTCAGTCTATTAACAAGAGCAGCAGTAGGACAAAAGCTTACTAGCTATGTGACAGCATTAACTGGTCCTAAGGACGAAGATGAAGTTGATGGTCCAGAAGAATTTCACTTAGTGATTGTTGATAATGGAAGGTCAAAAATGCTAGGGTCAGAGTTTCAAGAAGCACTTCACTGTATCCGTTGTGCAGCGTGTATTAATGTATGCCCGGTTTATCGTCATGTTGGTGGTCATGCTTATGGATCTATTTATCCTGGACCAATTGGTGCAGTAATCACCCCGCTACTTGGAGGATATGACGATTACAAAGAATTGCCGTACGCATCATCTTTATGTGGTGCTTGTACCGAAGTTTGCCCAGTTAAAATTCCGCTACATGAACAACTGATAACGCATCGTCGGAACATTGTTGAAGAGGAGAAAAAATCAGGTTTGGCGGAAAGGTTAGTCATGCAGGGTTTCAGTAGGGTAACCAGATCTTCAAAATTATTCAATGTTGCAACGAAAATGGCACCTTTTCTAGTTACACCATTCGTAGAAGATGGATCAATTGTAAAAGGACCAGGGCCAATTAAGCCATGGACAAATATCCGTGATTTGCCGGTCCCACAGAAAGAGAGATTCAGAGATTGGTTTAAAACTAGAGAGAAGGGAGGAACAGGGCATGGTCAAGGGTGACATTAAAAATAGAGAAGCATTCCTAGATAAAATTGCTGATAATCTAGGTCGGGCAAGAAAAACTTCTGGCGTTGAGCGACCTAGATGGAGTAACCAGGTACAATGGAGTGTACTAAAAGACCACACTGAAGATCAATTAGTCGATGTGTTAGAGAAACAATGCGATTTTATTCATACAGACCTCGTTCGAACAAACCAAAGTAATTTGAATCAAGCAATACGTGACGTCATAAAAGGCTGGAATGGGAAAAACGTTGTAACATGGGATGACCCTCGTTTTACTACGTTTGGACTTACCAATCAATTTAAGTCTTGGAACGAAGAGGATGGAATTACTGTTAATCAGTGGGATGCCTCAAGTGGCGAAGAAAGTATCCGACTAGCAGAAAAAGCGGACGTAGGCATTACTTTTAGTGATATCACTTTGGCAGAATCGGGCACTGTAGTTCTTTTCAGTGATCAAGGAAAGGGTCGATCAGTTAGTTTGCTTCCTGCTACTTACATTGCGATTGTTCCAAAAAGCACCCTAGTTCCTAGAATGTCACAAGCAACTAGGGAAATTCATCAACGGGTCGAAAGTGGAGAACGAATATCTTCCTGTGTTAATTTCATTACTGGTCCAAGTAATAGTGCGGATATTGAAATGAATCTTGTGGTAGGTGTGCATGGACCGATAAAAGCAACTTATATTGTCGTCGAGGATAGATAGAATAATGGAATCTTGCTAAATTCAGGGAGGAAATAAGTCCATAATTTTGGCGCTTGTATTTTCTCCCATGGTTTTTGTAAAGTGTTAGCTTAGGATGAATAAGTGTATAAAAAATTTTAATTAATGAGGTGGAACATTATGGCTCGATACATTTTTTTGATGGAATGTAAAAAGGGATCAGAACAAGAATATATAAAAAGACACAAGGAAGTGCATCCAGAGTTATTAGAAGCTCTTAAAGAGGTTGGAATAAGTAATTACAGCATTTTTATGAATGGAAATCAGTTATATGCCTACATGGAGGTAGCAAATTTTGAAGAAGCGATGGCAAAATTAGAAAATAACCCTGCCAATATCACGTGGCAAAAGTATATGAGTGATATTTTGGCAATGGATAGAGGAAATAATCCCAAAATGCATCTTATTGATCAAGAGGTATTTTATTTAGATTAATATTCAGATTGGGCAGCTAGACAAGATCCTCAAATATCTTATATAACTTTTTATCAACAACCTTTTTAGCACTAAAAATCTCTTCAAATGTATGGTAGGTGATTTCGTTATTTTCCATACCTAAAGCGACACCTGTTAGGTCTTGGTTTATTAAGTCAATCACTTTGTGTCCCATCCTGCTCGTGAAAATACGATCAAAGGCTGAGGGTGTACCACCTCTTTGGATATGTCCTAACACAGTAGCCCGAGTATCTAAATCTGTATGTTCTTTAATCAGTTCAGCGATAGCTTCGGCACTTCCTGCACCTTCAGCAACCATAACAATACTATGTGTTTTCCCTTGTTCAAAACCATCCATTAACTTTTTATAAATCTGTTTCATGTCCGACTTAAATTCAGGAATTAAAATCGCATCAACACCACTAGATATCCCAGCTTGTAGAGCAATATCACCGCAATTTCTTCCCATTACTTCAATGACACTAACTCGTTCGTGACTACTCATGGTATCTCTAAGATTTCCTATTGCATCTGTCACTACATTTAAGGTTGTATCAAATCCAATTGTGTAATCTGTTAAAGGGATGTCATTATCAATGGTTCCAGGAAGTCCGTATGTTTTAATTCCGCGTTGTTTCAATTCAGCTGCACCTCGGTAACTACCATCACCACCGATAACGACCAAATATTCTATAGCTGCTGCGTTTAAATTACTGATCGCTTTTAGTTGTCCTTCTTTTGTTTTAAATGCCTCTGATCGTGCAGATTGTAGAAAAGTTCCGCCTCGATAGAGGATATCGCCAACATCCTCTAATTCCAATTTAAAAAAGTCCTTTTTCATTAAGCCTTTATAACCACTTTTAACCCCAATCATTTCAAACCCATTTTGAAGTCCAGTTTTAACAATAGAGCGGACAGCGCTATTCATTCCCTGTGAATCCCCACCAGAGGTAAGGACGGCGACTTTTTTCAAGGTATAAACAATCCCTTCTCTTTACTAATCAATTTTATTTGGATACTCAAACGTGCTTTAGTACTTTATTTCTAGATAAAACTATACTCTTTTAAAATCAATCACAAGTCCATCATTTATAAAGTAATGTCGAAAAAATGTATTTTCTGTAAAAAAACGACATCTATTTGAGATAACTGTATTAAACTGCCTACTAACTATAGTAAAATCTAATTATAGAGTTAACTATTTAATAGTATTAAATAACTATATTAATTTCACTGAAAAGGCAAACTCATTGAAAGATGAGTACGCAAAGCTACAGACCTACGGGATAGAGGATCCTAAGGTGGCTGAGCTACCAAAGGAATAACTGTAATTTTAGGTTATTTCCCTACGGAAATAACCTTTTTGCGCCTTGAAATTTGAACCTTAAATAACATTGGAGGCGATTTTATTTTTTTAACTAGAAGTTCAGCAAGCCTTTCTATTATTGGGATTTGTATTCTATTTTATTCAGGTAGTTTAGTCTTTTATAATGATGAGTTATATAGAATTTCATCTGCTTATATTATCCAAGTAATTGTTGGGGTAATCGCGTTTGTGTGGTTATTTGCGGCTTTTCGAAGGATTTCTGTTAATAGTCAAAGATATTTTTGGTTATTGTTATCGATTGGAACAATTTTTTATCTTGGATCTGTTTTAATAATGTTTTATCTTCAATCGACTGAGACAGTTATCAAATTTCCGAACATACCTTATTTTCTACGTATAGCAGCTTACTTCTTTTTCCTAATTGCTTTAATTCAGAAAACAAAATCGATTAGTCTTCGGCTGACAAATAAATCAAACCTTTTTAATCTATTTGTTTTTATAACATTTGCTACTTCGATAAGTGTTCAGTTTTTAATTGCGCCTGTTATGGGTGTATCCGATGTTTCATTCTTAATAGCTATATCAATTGTGATGTATCCAATAATTAGCTGGAGTATACTGTTTTTAATTATTTCGCTTTTTTACCTTTCACAGTACAGTAAAGAAAAATGGAATTTGTTATTGGTCATTTCTGGGTTTGGGATTATGGTAGTTGCTGATTTTTACATGGGCGCTCAACTATCTATTGGGATTTTGCAACCAGGATACATTATTAACCTTCATTATACAGTTGGTTTATTGTTAATTGCTCTAGCAGGTAGAAATTCACAAGAGACTACAGAGCAATTTAAAACGAAAGAGAGTGGTAACTTTAAAAATATAAAAATTGTTTTCCCTTATTTCATTGTGTTTTTGCTGATTCTTTTTGTAATGAATAGTTATAATTGGGCACTTAATGCTCTGAGCAGTGGCCTTACTGTTACTTTTTTGCTGATTATGGGACGGCAAGTATTAGTCTTGAAAAGAAACCGGGAACTAATTAAAGAATATCAATTTTTAGCTTATCATGATCCATTGACAGGATTAGGTAATCGGACTAGCTTCAAAAAAAATCTTGAGAAAATGATGGATGCTACCAACGATGAAGGGCAATCAATGGCGATGTTTTTGATGGATTTAGACCGTTTTAAAAATGTAAATGACACACTAGGCCATGTTATTGGTGATTGTATCTTGGAGGAAACTGCGAAACGATTGAAGTGTTCGTTAGGCTCTCATCTGATTTACCGAATTGGTGGGGATGAGTTCGTCATTCTTGTCGAAAATGTATCTGAACAAACTTGTATCCAAATATCGCAAAAAATCCTTGCATCCTTTGATAAGCCATTTGTCGTGAAACATCATGAAATTGTTGTCACTCCTAGTATTGGTATTAGTATGTATCCATCTCATGGTGATACGGGGGATTTATTACTTAGAAGTGCAGACGCCGCTATGTATTATGCAAAAGCGGATGGTAAGAATAAATTTCATTTCTTCAATACAGAGTTAAATCAATTAATGACAAGAAAAGTGGAATTGGAAAATGAGTTAAGAAAGGGTTTAAAACAGAACGAAATATCCCTTTTTTATCAATCCAAATTGGAACTACATACAAAGAAGATTATTGGCATGGAAGCATTAATGCGATGGAATCATCCAACGCTTGGTTCGATTGCACCGGTTGAATTCATACCTATAGCTGAAGAAACTGGTCAGATTTTAGAGCTCGGAGAATGGGCAATCAGAACTGCGTGTGAACAAACGAAAGAGTGGCATGACAAAGGATTTCGATATTTGATTGTGTCTGTAAACGTATCTGTGCGCCAATTGGAACATTCTGATTTTATAACGATGGTCAAAGAGGCCTTAGAAGACACTGGTCTTGATCCAGAATATTTAGAACTTGAAATAACAGAAAGCATTATGAAAAATATAGTGGAAATAACTGATACATTGTATAAGCTGCGAGCGATGGGGGTCAGTACTTCCATTGATGACTTTGGTACCGGATATTCATCCTTGCACATTTTAAAAGAGTTACCGATTGATACGATAAAAATTGATAAATCATTTGTTGATGATATTGGGGGTCCAACCAGCCTTTCAATGATAAAAACGATTATTGAAATGGGCAAAAATTTAAAGCTTAATGTTGTTGCAGAAGGGATTGAAGAAGAATACCAAGCACGAATCCTAGAAGAATATCAATGTGATTTTGGTCAAGGCTACCTGTATTCAAAACCAATTAATTCTGAGCAATTTGAAATATATCTTAAGAATGCTGCCGAAAGTAAAAGGGAAGAACAAAGATATATAAATTAATTCGGTTGATATCTTTTATAAAGCACAAATCATCCAGGGGAAGGTTCTTGTGAAGAAAATAATGAAGCGGCTGAACTTAAGTTAAGTTCAACCGCTTTTGTTCTTATTTAGGAAATTATCACTAGTGTTGCATTAAAAGATAACGACAATGTCAAGTGTTCATTTAATTCAATTAAATGGAAATTATGGGAGATTATAGTATTCATTAAATCAAAAAAAACCCTTATAATTAGTGGCAGAAGGTACTAAGTCCTGTCCAAATCCTAATTATAAGGAGTTCACATGGACAATAATAACACAAAATCTGTTTTTAAAGAATACCTTCATCCAATTG
>NZ_JAIZAP010000014.1 GCF_020404745.1 Aquibacillus saliphilus | reverse complement strand
TGGCTGGAGAAGCGACTTGATATGGAGCAACGCATGATAACCTTGATGGTGATACCAGTTTATTTATAAGCTGGTGTCCTGGTGGGAGAATCATGCGTGACGAGGCTCTATGTCAAGTCTTATAGGGAGAATAATATAAAATTTAATAAAAAAGATAGGGAGCAATTTCCTCTGTTTAAAATAAAAAATGAAATTTTAAGAAAGATAGAGAAATTTCAAGTATGTGTCTGAAATTAAGGGGCCCAGCCGCTTTTGGGGCGAATCAACGAGAGTTTGGGGCGAATAGTTTACTATTAAGGTTGAATTCACGCATTTTTCAGGCGAATCAACGGATGAGGCTCACGGATCTCCAGTAAAAAGCATAATTTTCGTAATTTTTCTTTCAAATGCAAAGAATTTAAAACGAACACCCCTGAAAAAGAGGACTATTTTAGCAATGTGAGCTAAAATAGTCCTCTTTTTTCCGATTTAATTTCCGGTCATTTCATTTACTTTGTCTTGATTATTTTCAATCCATTCACGTGCAACAGTTTCGGCATCTTGGCCTTCTTCCTCGATTTGCACAATCATTTTCTCTACATCATCTATAGAAATACTCCAGTTACTTAAAAATTCGTATGCTTCAGGTGCTCTTTCTTCTAAATCTTTCGTTGTAATAACATGGATAGAAGATGTTTCAAAGAACCCTTTTTCATTTGTCAATACCTTTAAATCAAATTTGTTGAACATCGTATGTGGACGCCAGCCATAAAAGACAACCGGGTCTTCCTGATTCATTTTTCGCTGTGCTTGTGCGAGCATGCCACCTTCCGAAGAATTTACCTGCTTCATGTTTAATTCGTACGCTTCAATTATTTCATCCGACTCGATCGACGCGCCCGCTCCTTCTTCAATACCATAAAACTCATTATCGAACATATCTTCATTACCTACAATGTCTTCTACACTGTTAATGTCTTCCAAATAGGTAGGAACAGTCCAACCAGTCTCTGCTTCTGGATAGCTAACAGCGGTATCAACGATATCTTCTTCAAATTTCTCAAAATACGTTTCGTGCATAGGTAGCCAAGAATCCATGAATACATCAAGTTCTCCGCGTGACAGTCCCATGAATACACCCCCTACATTCGCTTCAACGGATTCCACTGTATATCCCATATCCTCCAAAATCATACTAGCAATTTCTGTAGGAGGTATAGTACTTGTCCACGGTGTCACACCAAAAGTGATGGTTTGGCCATCGCCGACGTTCTCTTGATTCGCTTGATCCTCCTCTTGATTGCCTTGTTCTGTTCCTTCTGTATCTCCTTCGCCTCCTGCTCCACAACCAACAATCAATGTTAAAAACAACATAGCAATCAAATTAAATACAATCTTCTTCATTTACCTATCTCCTTTTTACTATTTTATGCTTTTCTTCCTAGCCCTTGAGTAATCCGGTCCAGGATAATTGCAAGTACAACGATTCCCAATCCACCAGCGAGTCCTAAACCAACATTAACAGTAGAAATTCCCGATAACACGGTCGATCCAAGCCCTGGAGCTCCGATCATGGAAGCAATAACAGCCATGGACAATGCCAACATAATCGTTTGGTTCACACCTGCCATAATTGTTGATAAGGCAAGAGGAAGTTGGACCTTAATCAATAATTGCCAGCGAGTTGATCCGAACGCTCTTGATGCTTCAATTACATCACTTGGTACTTGCTTTATTCCAAGACTTGTCATCCGAACAGCCGGTGGCGTAGCGAAAATAAATGTTGCGATAACAGCGGGAACACCACCAAGACCGAATAATAATATTGCTGGTATTAAATAGACAAAGCTAGGTAGCGTCTGCATGAAGTCCAGTATCGGCCGTACAATCTGATCGATAATATCACTTATTGCTGCTAGAATACCGATTGGAATCCCAATGATAATAGAAACAAGTGTCGACACAACCACAATCGCAACAGTCTGCATTGCTGGGTCCCACAGGTCAACAGATCCCAGATATAAACAGCCAATTAAGGTAAACAAAGCAATTCCTTTACCAGCAATTTTCCACGACAGTAAGATGAGCACAATGGTAATAATCTCTGGCGGAACAACTATTAAAAGATTGGTAACTGCATCAATGAATGCACCTAGGAGGTTACTGATAGTATTAAAAAAACCACCCATTACTGGCAGCAACCACTGATTAACAAACAGGTTTGTCCATTCTTCTAATGGGAAATAGAAATAGTTCATGGTGTAACTGCCTCCTCATTCTCTTTACCAAGTACCAATCCAGAGAGGATCGATATCCGTGAGATAATTCCCAATAATTTTCCGTTTTCAATGACCGCGAGCGGATACTTAGCTTCCGCTGCAATTCCGATTAACTCGTGAAGCGGAGTATCAGGTAACACTTCCTGCACTTTGGTATTTAGTACTTGCTCCAAGGGTATTTCTTCTTTATAAGCTTTTATAGCATCATCAATGGTTAATAGTCCTTTGTAGTTCTTTTCTTTATCAACAACAAAGATACTTGACGCTTCAGCTTCTTCCATTTTTCTCACAGCTACCCGTGGACCATCTTTATACGTCATTAACACTTCAGGTTTTTTCATGACATGAGAGGCGACCAATACTTTGGAACGATCAACATCTTTAACAAAGTTAGAAACATACTCATTGGCAGGATTTTCTAAAATTTCTTCTGGTGAACCTACTTGAACAATCTGCCCTTCTTTCATAATAGCGATACGATCTCCAAGCTTTAACGCTTCATCTAAATCATGGGTAATAAATAAAATTGTCTTATCAAGCTTATCTTGTAAACTAAGCAGCTCGTCTTGCATGTCTTTACGAATAATCGGATCAAGGGCACTGAACGCTTCATCCATCAATAAAATATCAGTATTATTAGCAAGTGCACGGGCTAGCCCTACTCTTTGCTGCATGCCACCACTTAATTCTTTCGGATAACTGTCTTTATATCCTTTTAAACCAACATCAATTATCGACTCCTCTGCTTTTTTTATTCGTTTTTCTTTATCGACTCCCTGAATTTCCAATCCGTACGCGACGTTATCTAAAACAGTGCGGTGTGGAAGCAAGCCAAAATTCTGAAAAACCATGCTTAACCTTTTCCGTCTTGTTTCCCTAAGTTCTGTACTTTCCATTTTTATAATATCTTCTCCGTCAATAAGTACTTCACCATCAGTTGGCTCAATCAGTCGATTGACCAATCTAATTAGAGTAGATTTACCGCTTCCCGACAGCCCCATAATAACGAAAAACTCGCCAGCTTTGACTTCGAAAGAAGCTTGATTTACACCGACTGTCATACCTGTTTTATCTAAAATTTCAGCTTTTGCTTCCCCATTCTTTAACCTCTTCAATCCTTGTTGAGGATGGGAACCAAAAACTTTTGTTAAGTTTTTCACTTCAATTTTATTCATAACCATACTCCTTTCTCCGAAACGACTTTCTGAAAATGACTCCCTTTGTACGGATATTGTGTCGACATTTTAGGATTATCGACTAATCCCGATTCGCCTCCCCACTTGCTTTGGGATTCCTAACTGTTGATGTTTATTTTGTAACTCCTCCACGTTAGCTCTAATAGCACTAGGAAATGGGCTTGGTCGTTCCTTGTCTGTGTCGATCCCCATTAACATTTGTTCACTTGTGGCTATCATGTCCTTTGAATCATTCTTCATGGCGAAAAATACATGCAGACGTTTGGCATCGGAATCAAGTAATTGTACTGATATGTCAAAAGCTTCGCCGTCTCGTACTTCCATTAAATAACATAAATGTGTCTCTAGCGTGAAAACAGTATAGGCATTTATTCTTCTCGCATCTTCGTCTAAGCCGATAAACTCAATGAATGTATCAACTGCAAGGCTGAATGCTTTTGCATATGCGGCATCATTCATATGACCGTTATAATCTACCCAATCGCTTTGCACGAAACCTTGATAAGTAAATGTACTGAGTCCCATGCTCCATCTCCTTAAAGCTTTTATTTCATTTCTTAAATCTTAGACTCCGGCCAATAATCTTCTACTAGGTCTAGTACTTTTACCAGGAATTCATTTCGCTTGGTTTCAAGTTCCGTTATAGATACGTCTTTGGCTTGTGTTTCGCATCCTTCAATTACTTTTTCTTTTAATTCGTCTGTTAATTCAGGTGCCACAAGTTTCGTCCATGGTAATTTCAATGCAGGTCCAAACTGTTCCAACATATGACGCATTCCTTTGTTTCCACCTGCTAAGTGAAAAGTCAGGAAAGGGCCCATTTGTGCCCAGCGCAAACCCGCACCATAAATGATAGCTGCATCCACTTCTTCTGTTGTCGCTATACCATCATTGACCAAGTGAAGAGCCTCACGCCATAAAGCTTCCATAAGGCGATCAGCCAAGTGCCCTTCAATTTCCTTGCGAATTATAAGTGGTTTCATTTTTATAGAGGAGAAGAATCTACTCGCTCTTTCCATATGTACTTGGTCAGTTAACCTGCCACCAACCAACTCGACAAGTGGCAATATAAAAACAGGATTAAATGGATGAGAAACGATCAGCCGTTCTGGGTGCTGCAATCCCTCCTGCAAGATACTCGGCATAATCCCTGAAGTACTAGAGCCAATAATAGCGTCAGGGTTAGCATGCTGATCAATGCTTTTTAATACGCTTTTTTTCAAATTCTCTCTTTCAGGTACATTTTCTTGAATTAGATCAGCCTGATTAACCGCTTCTTCAATGGTCGGAACAAAGGTTAGTCGATTGATTGAGGCACCTTCTGCAAGGCCAATCTCCTTTAGGGATTCAAAGGCTAATTTAACTGCCTCGCGAGTTCTCTCTTCTGCACCTTCTGCAGGATCAAAAGCTATTACGTCATATCCATTAGCAAGGAACCGGGCAATCCACCCATTTCCGATTACCCCTGTTCCGACTACAGCAAGACTTTCAAATTTCAATTGATCTGTAGTGTTCATTTTTTCCCACCTCCGTAAGGATTACTTAATCCAAATTGTTCACGCGCCTCCTGTGGTGTCATCACTTCACTATCATTGGCACTCAACATTTGAACTGCTTTATCAACGAGTTGATCATTTCGGGCAAGCACTCCCTTACTTAGATATAAATTATCTTCTAATCCAACTCGGACATTACCACCAAGCATCGCAGCAAGCCTGACAACCGGCAACTGCATCCTACCAATCCCAAATGCCGACCAATGAGCGTTGATCGGTAAGCGGCTTGTCATGTATAATAAGGTCTCTATGTCTGCATCTGCCCCCCATGGGATCCCTAAGCAGAATTGGAACATTGGGTCTTTGTCAACTAAGCCTTCATCAATTAACTGTTTGGCAAAGCGAATATGTCCAGTGTCAAAGCACTCTAATTCTGGTTTCACGCCACTTTCCTGAATCCGTTTTGCCTGATCCCTTAGCCAATCGGTCGGGCTTAAATAAACCATATTTCCAAAATTAATACTGCCACAATCCAAAGTACACATTTCTGGAAGCAGTTGACCAACCGGATGATGCCTCTCCCCCGGAGTTTGGATATCAGTTCCATCTCCCCCGGTGTGAGGTGTATCAAGGTTTGGAATGAAATCCCCACCACCTCCAGAGGTAATGTTGATAACAACATCAGTTTCTGATTCGCGAATCCGTTCGACAATTTCACGATAGTGTCCAACGTTGTGACTTATACCCCCTGTTTCAGGATTACGCGCATGGACGTGAGCAACCGTTGCTCCCGCCTTCGCTGATTCAATTGCAGCTTCTGCAATTTCTTTTGGTGTTACCGGTACATGGGAACTTTTACTTACGGTCTCCCCTGCCCCAGTCACGGCGGCTGTCACTAATATCTTTTTAGTCATTATATTTTCTCCTTACATGAATCCTAATAATTTCACCTATTTTCTGTTGTCTTATTTTTTTTATGCAACAAAAGCTTTTTATTAAATTCAACTCAAGTCTCTTTGCAAAAAATTAATCTTTACAAGTCGAAAAGATTCTATTAGGATAAAGGGGAAGATAATTGAATAATTAACGTTGCACTAGGGGAGCTTTTATAAAATGGCTGAGAAGAACTAATATGTTCTGACCCTTTGAACCCGAACTAGATAATACTAGCGTGGGGAAGTGTGGTCGAACTGGTGTATTATATAAAATATTACATATGTAGGCTGCATTCCCATCGGGATGCAGCCTTTTTACGTTCATAAAATTTAAGGAGGAATTATTAATGAAAAAGTTTGTCTGTGGAAGTAATCGAATTGCAGGTTGTAGTTTTTCCATTCATCCGATGAGTGATGATTTTATTGAAGTAATTACATCTGCTATAAAAAGTGTTGATACATCAAAGGTTTGGATTGAGACTGATGACGTTAGCACGTTAGTAAGAGGAAGAATCCCGCATATCTTTGATGTAACAAAAGCAATTTTTCTTCATACTGCCAACTCAGGTGTCCATGTCGCTCTTAACGCAACCTATTCTGTTGGTTGTCCGGGTGACACAACTGGTGATGTCTATATGGCTGAAGATGATTTTCAACTTAATAAAACAACTTCAGAACAAATAAAGCAGAAAGTAGCAACAAAATTCGCACTTTATCCACTAGGTGGAGGCGATTATATGGACACCATCTATCGCCAAATTGAGGCCATGAAAAGCCATGGTGTGGAAGTTAGTGGTACACACTATGCAACAAGACTAGACGGAGAAGCAGTTAACGTATTTAACGGGCTTGAGAAGGTATTCATCGATATGGAAGAAGGCGGCTCATCACACACTGTTATGACAGTGTCGATGTCTGCAAATAGCCCTTCTAAGAAAGGTGGAAATACAAAATGAAAAATTGGCGTTTAAAAGAAGTCATTGTAATGGCTACCTTATCTGTTGTGTTTGGTGTCATCTATCTAGCCTTCTTACCTATTGGCGGAGTATTAGTAGGATTTATGGGACCGATTGGATATGAGCCTATCTTCGGTATTTGGTTCATTGTTTCGATTATAGCGGCATATATCATCCGAAAACCTGGTGCAGCTTTTATATCAGAAACGATAGCTGCTACGATTGAATTTATGCTAGGAAATGCACTCGGACCAATTTTAATGCTAGTTGGAATGATTCAAGGAATTGGAGCAGAAGCAGTTTTTGCAGCGACAAGATGGAAAATCTATTCGTTATGGGTCCTTATGTTAGCTGGCATGGGCTCCGCAGTCACTAGTTTTATTTGGGGTATGTTCCAAAATGGTTACATTACATTCGCTCCAAACTATATCCTGGCAATGTTTGTAATTCGTTTGATTAGTGGTGCATTAATAGCAGGTCTAATCGGTAAAGTCTTGAGTGACGCGGTCGCAAAAACAGGCGTTCTCTCAAGCTTTGCATTAGGGAAGGAATATAAGAAGAGGAAAAAAGCAGCATGAGTATACCTCGAATAAGGGTGAGTCAATTAAAGTTATTTTATGAAGATGACCAAAAACAGCCTATTTTAGATGAACTGAACTTTGAACTAAAAGACCATGAGAATCTTTTAATCCTTGGACCTAGTGGATGTGGAAAAAGCACGCTAACTCATTGTTTGAATGGACTCTACCCTCGTGAACTAGATGGTGCAATGCAAGGTGACATATCTATTAACGGTGTATCCGCTAATAATTTTGCTAGTGGCGAGCTATCTCTACAAGTAGGTGTCGTCTTTCAGGACCCTGAAACTCAATTTTGTATGCTAACAGTAGCAGATGAAGTTGCCTTTGGCCTTGAAAATAAAGGTATCGCGACCACTGAGATGGACGTTAGAATTCACGAAGCATTAGGACTAGTGAATATGACTGCCTACAAGGAACGAGTTATTTCAACTTTATCCGGAGGGCAAAAGCAAAAATTAGCACTTGCCTGCATTTTAGCACTCGAACCAGAAATTCTCGTATTGGATGAACCAACGGCTAATCTCGATCCAAAAGCAGCGAAAGAATTCATTCAAACTCTTGATCAATTACAACAAAAAAAACAATTTTCACTCATTGTTATCGAGCATCAATTAGATGGTTGGGTATCACTAATTAAACGCAGCATAATGATGAATACAAATGGACAGATTTTCTTTGATGGAATACTTCATGATGGTATCAACCAACATCGTGATAGATTGGAGAAGTTAGGCATTTGGATTCCAAGGGCAACAAAAATAGCACTGGCTATTGAGAAACAGGGAGCTTACTTTTTTAATACCCTACCTCTGACTATTAACGAATTAGCAAGCTATCCTATTTCTTATAACGGATTAGATAAAAAAAAGACTGTCAAAGCTGATAAACGCTTGTTACTTAAAGCAAGGGATATATCCTGGTCCAAAAGAAATACCTCTATCATCAAGCAAACAAATATTGACCTCTATCATGGTCAATTTGTTGCAGTCCTAGGGGCAAACGGTAGCGGAAAATCATCTCTTTCTAAATTGTTAGCAGGTATTCAGAAGCCTTCTAGAGGGACTATTCATCTAGATGATAGACCGATGAAAAATTGGAAAGAAAAGGATCTAAGAAAGAAAATCGGCTATGTTTTTCAAAATCCAGAGCATCAATTCATTGCAGATTCCGTTTTTGACGAAGTGGCGTTTAGTTTACGTTTACAGGAATACAGTGAACGAGAAATAAACAACCGTGTTGAAAAAATTCTTAATCAATGTCAATTAACCGGTTTTGATGACTATCACCCTTACACACTTAGTCAAGGTCAAAAAAGACGCTTAAGCGTGGCAACTATGATTGTAGACGACCAATCTCTTCTCATTCTAGATGAACCTACATTTGGTCAAGATGCCCATTCTACTAAACAACTATTACATTTACTAGTTGAACGATATAATCAAGGAACGTCGATTGTTATGATCACGCACGATATGGACATCGTACACCATTACGCTGATCGAGTACTCGTAATGGAAAAAGGACATATTGTGCTTGACACAACGCCTGAACAATTGTGGAATTATCCAGTCGGTAAACTTAATCAATGGCAATTAGAGCTACCAAAAGAAGTGGAATTAAAACAATTACAACAAAAGGACGTTGGCTATGTTCATACATAACGTAAATCCAAGTATCAAGGCGATTACTATCATTCTAAGTGTGCTACTATTAGCTCTTGTATTTGATCCAATAACGCCGTTTTTATTTATTATTTGGATCTGGTTTCTCACCATCGGTGTAGCCAAAATAAATTGGAAAAAATATCTTCTTTATTTTTCACCGTTCCTCATTTTTGCAGTTGGAATGTTTTGGAGTAATCTGATCTTTGCAAACGAGCCAATTAACCCTAATGCGGCAATAACTCTGTTCGGGCGGGATTTCCCTACTGAAGATGTAAATACGGCACTTTCCTTATCACTTAGAATTTTAAGTTTCGCATCTTTATCCTTATTGTTTCTTTTAACTACCAATATTGTTCATTTTATTCTAAGCCTAATGCAGCAATGTAAGTTTCCTCCGAAGCTCGCCTACGGTATATTAGCTGGTTACCGTTTTTCACCTATGATTAAGGATGAATTATTCCTTATTCGTTCTGCGCATCGTGTTCGAGGTGTAAACCGTGCTAAAACGTTAAAGGAAGGATTTAATCAATATAAACGGTTCGCAGTACCTCTGTTAGCGAGTTCCATAAGAAAAGCAGAGCGAACAGCTATTGCAATGGAATCCAAAGGATTTACAGGGAGTCGTGACAGAACGTTTTATCGACAGTTTACTGTAACCACAAAAGATTGGATTTTTTTGCTAGGTATGGTAGCTGTTTTATTAATTCTTATCATTATGTCATGGCAACTCGGTTATTTTAAATGGTACAACGGAGAATTATAGTTAAGAAGTGATGTACCAGTTGGTACATCACTTCTTAACTTTGACACCTTAGCACGTTAAAACATACACACTACCTACCTGCCTATGTCCGGTGGATTGGTTGAGATAGTTCGATAGCAGATTTAAGCTCTTGCTGCATATATCCAATCCCTTTGCATTTAATTAGAGGAAATTGAATAGTTAATTCAGTTTCAAAACTTTTTGTTACGACTTCGATATATTTCTTTCCTGTTAATACTACAATTCCATCATTTTGATAAAGTTGTTTCTTTTTTACCTGATTTTTTAATTCATCTATAGATATTATTTCATTACTTTTTTTGTTAAACGTTACATCATAATTGCCCTTTACTATATCATTAGGTAATAAATAACCATATTTAGCTGATAGAATAACCCATCGATCAAAAAACTTCTCTGCATATTGTTCACAAAGATTATGAAATGTACCAATATAAGCGTCCCTGGCACGAACAGGTCCTATCTCTCCTTTTTTATCCCAAATTTTCTTATTGCCACATGGTAATATACACAGTTGTCCCAATTAACCACTTCCAATCAATTATTATCGTATTATTTAACTTAGGGAAATTATAATACTAGAAAATTACTTTATAGAATGTAACTCAACTTATATCATACGTTACGAATATAGATTTTCAAATGTTTATTTTCCATAATAAACCATCTAAATCTTTAACTTCTAAAATTAATTAATAATTATTTTTTTATCTGTTTTTATTGTCATTCAAACGTTGTAATCGCTTACCATTCGGGGTGTTTTCCCTAAATATCAGAAAATTTTCACAAAACCTGTTGACCTAATATATAAATGGTTGTATGATTGTCGTCAATCAAGAGTTTTTGCAATCATATAAATAATCAGAAGTTACAATTTAAATGGCCTTTTGATTTTCAGAAAAACTTTTGTAAATTAAGTGAATTTTAAAAGAGTAACTTTATCTAATAACTAGACTAAATTATCAGAATTGTAATACAATAGTAGTTAAGTAAACTAATCTGAAAAATGCTACTCTTTTTAAAAAATAACCATTAATTCTATAACAAATAAAACGACGACGGGAATAAAGGAATAAGAACATGTATTGACAGAGAGCCGGGGTTGCTGGAAGCCCGGAAATACACCTTATTCTGACATCGTCCCTGAGTGTTAAGCCGAACAGTCAAAATCTCATTAGGCTTAACCAGGTGTTCTACTAAACACCTGTTATCAAAAGAAGCTTACTATTATATAGTTAGCTTCATGAGGCAGCATTCGCGAGGATGTTGTAAATCAGGGTGGTACCGTGAAAAGTTAAGGCCTTTTCTCCCCGATTATTCTGCATATGTGCAGTTTAATGGGAGAAAATGGCCTTTTTATTTCGGATTTTCTTAAATAGTATTACATTTTCAGGAGGGATGACAAAATGAAGGTAGAAACAAAGCCTAGTATCGATACCGAAGCAAAACCAAAAACAGGGGCAGATCTTCTTGTTGAATCTTTGATTAAAGAAGAGGTTAAAACAATATTTGGATACCCTGGTGGTGCCGTACTTCCAATTTATGACGCGCTTTACCGGGCAAAGGATTCTTTCGAGCACATCCTTACTCGGCACGAACAAGGGGCGATACACGCCGCAGAAGGTTATGCACGTGTATCAGGGAGACCAGGAGTAGTTATTGCCACTTCAGGTCCTGGAGCAACTAATTTAATTACTGGTATAGCAGATGCAATGATGGACTCACTACCTTTAGTTGTTTTCACTGGTCAAGTTGCTCGTGGTGTAATTGGCACTGATGCATTCCAAGAAGCTGACGTGATGGGGATTACTACTCCAATCACAAAACACAATTACCAAGTCCGTTCAATCAGTGATTTACCAAGAATCGTCAGAGAAGCATTCCATATTGCTTCTACTGGAAGACCTGGTCCTGTAGTCGTTGACATTCCAAAAGATATTTCAGCAAATCCAGCTGAAGGAAATTACGATACTGATTTCCATCTTCCTGGATATCAACCAACTACAAAACCGAACCCATTACAAATTAAAAAACTTGCAGACTCATTAGCCAAGGCTAAAAAGCCGGTAATTCTTGCAGGTGCCGGAATCATTATAGGTAAAGCCTCAGAAGAACTACAAGTATTTGCTGAAAAGCATTCACTACCTGTAACGACGACGTTGCTGGGCTTAGGGGGATTTCCTGGTAATCATGACCTTGCACTAGGAATGGCGGGAATGCACGGAACATACGCTGCGAACACGGCATTGTATGAGTGTGATTTATTAATTAATATTGGTGCACGATTTGATGACCGCTTAACTGGTAATCTTAAGCATTTTGCACCCAACGCATCTGTCGCGCATATTGATATTGATCCTGCAGAGATTGGAAAAAATGTGGCAACTCACATACCTATCGTTGCTGACTCAAAAGCAGCTATTAAACTGCTACAAACTCATGCCAAAGTATCACCAGATCATGAGGAATGGATGGCTGAAATAAACAAAAATAAAGAGAATTACCCACTTTGGTATAACAATCCAAGTGAAGAAATGATTCCACAATGGCTAATCGAAGCTATTCATAAGGAAACTGCTGGCAATGCGATTGTCACAACAGACGTAGGCCAACATCAAATGTGGGCAGCACAGTATTACACATTTAATCGACCAAATAGATGGGTAACATCTGGTGGGTTAGGCACAATGGGCTTTGGCTTTCCAGCTGCGATTGGAGCACAATTAGCCGCACCAGAAGATACTGTTGTTGCTATTGTCGGTGACGGTGGTTTTCAAATGACCCTTCAGGAGCTTTCAGTATTACAAGAACGCGGACTTCCTGTAAAAGTAATCATCGTCAACAATGGTGCACTAGGAATGGTCCGTCAGTGGCAGGAAACATTTTACGAGAAACGTTATTCCGAATCATTACTTGATGTTCAACCTGATTTTGTGAAATTAGCAGAAGCATACCAAATTAAAGGAATGAAAATTGATACACAAGAACAATTAATTCAAGCATTACCTGAATTGTTCGCTTACCAAGGTCCAGTAGTTGTTGATTGTCGTGTCCTACAGCAAGAAAATGTCTATCCGATGATCGCACCTGGCAAAGGGCTAAATGAAATGATCGGGGTGAAACCATGAAACGAATTATAACTGCTACCGTCCAAAACAGAAGTGGTGTACTGAATCGAATTACTGGATTGCTTCAAAAAAGACAATTTAACATTGACAGCATATCAGTCGGTCGCACTGAAGTTGATGGTATTTCAAAGATGACCTTTGTTGTTGAAGTTGAAGATAATCAAAAGTTAGAGCAAGTAACCAAACAGTTAAATAAGCAAATTGATATCCTAAAGGTATCGGATATTACAGATAAAGCGATTGTCGCTAGAGAGTTAGCCTTAATAAAAGTAGTGAGCAGTAGTCAGTTGCGCAGCGAAATACAAGGTATTATTGAACCGTTTCGTGCGTCCATTATTGATGTTAGTAAGGATAGTTTATCTGTTCAAGTTACAGGTAAAACTGACAAGATTGAAGCTTTAATCGACCTACTTCGACCATATGGAATTAAGGAATTAGCTAGAACTGGAATGACCGCATTTTTACGAGGTCAACAACCACAAGTTACCGAATTGACTTCTTACTCCTTGCTTAAGTAAGACCCTGCTATCCTCAGGAACGGTATAGGCTATACGCCTAACCTAACTTACCCTGGGATAGTATAATTCACAAGCGCCCCACTGGTGCTTGTACTCTGAATTAATTTTTCAGAATCTTGGAATTATGTACCACTAAATTTATATAAAACAAACAATTTGAGAGGATGTAATCATTATGACAAAAGTACTTTATCACAACGATATTCAAGAAGAGGTTTTACAATCCAAGAAAATCGCAATCATCGGTTATGGCTCCCAGGGGCACGCACATGCGTTAAACTTAAAAGAAAGTGGTTTTGATGTAGTTGTTGGCCTAAGAAAAGGAAAGTCTTGGGATAAAGCTGTTGAAGATGGTGTTAACGTAAAATCTGTTGCTGATGCTTCAGCAGAAGCCGACGTGATTATGGTACTACTACCGGATGAATACCAACCGAAAATTTACGAAGAAAGCATAAAACCGAACCTACAAGCCGGAAACGCACTAGCGTTTGCTCATGGTTTTAATATTCATTTTAATCAAGTTGTCCCTCCAGAGGATGTTGATGTATTCTTAGTTGCACCAAAGGGTCCTGGTCACCTTGTACGTAGAACGTTTGAAGAAGGCGCTGGTGTTCCTGCACTTTACGGCATCTATCAAGATTTCACTGGTAATTCTACAGATGTTGCACTTGCTTATGCGAAAGGAATCGGAGCAGGTCGTGCAGGTATTCTTGAAACATCTTTCCAAGAAGAAACAGAAACCGACCTATTCGGTGAGCAAGCTGTCCTATGCGGTGGTCTAACAAGTCTTGTAAAAGCTGGATTTGAAACACTAACAGAAGCTGGATATCAACCAGAAGTTGCTTACTTTGAGTGTATGCATGAACTTAAGTTAATTGTTGACTTAATGTATGAAGGCGGTCTGGAAGGAATGCGTTACTCTATCTCAGACACAGCTCAATGGGGTGATTTCGTATCAGGACCACGAGTTGTCAATGAAGATACAAAAGCTCGCATGAAAGATGTACTAACGGACATTCAAACTGGTGTATTTGCTAAAGGCTGGATCCTAGAAAACCAAGCAAATCGTCCTCAATTTAATGCAACTAATGCTAAAGAAAATGAACATCAAATCGAAAAAGTAGGTAGAGAGCTTCGTGAGTTAATGCCATTTGTTAAAAAAAGGGTAAACTCTAAGAAGGAAGTGGTCTCAAGTGAAACAAATTAAAATTTTTGATACAACACTCCGGGATGGTGAACAATCACCCGGAGTTAATCTTAACCAATTAGAAAAACTTGAAATTGCTAAACAGCTAGAACGCTTTGGAGTGGATATCATGGAGGCAGGCTTCCCTGCTTCCTCCAAAGGTGAATTTGAAGCTGTTAAAAAAATCGCTGAAACTATCAAAGATGTATCTGTTACAGGTCTAGCTCGAGCAACAAAATCAGATATTGATATTGCTTGGGAAGCTTTAAAGGCAGCAAACGAACCACGCTTGCATGTATTTATCGCTACCTCCCCTATTCATATGGAATACAAACTTAAAAAAACACCTGATCAAGTAATTGATACTTCAGTTGAAATGGTATCTTATGCTAAACAAAAATTCACACATGTCGAATGGTCTGCAGAAGATGCTTCTCGTTCTGATTTAAATTTTTTGGTGAAAATCATTGAAAAAGTTATCGATGCTGGAGCAACTGTTATTAATTTACCTGATACAGTTGGCTATACTACGCCAAAAGAATACGGCGAGATGTTCCGTTATATCAAAGAAAATGTACCAAATATAGATAAAGTTGATCTTTCTTGCCATTGCCATGATGATCTTGGAATGGCAGTCGCCAACTCCCTTGCAGCAATGGAAAATGGAGCAACACAAATTGAAGGTACAATTAACGGTATTGGAGAACGTGCTGGTAATGCTGCGCTTGAAGAATTCGCTGTCGCCTTGAATATACGCAATGATTTTTATCCTTATACTACTAATCTTATTTTAAAAGAAATTAAGCGTACTAGCGATTTAGTCAGTAAATTTACTGGTATGTCCGTACCTGGCAATAAAGCAGTGGTTGGAAGAAATGCCTTTGCGCACGAATCCGGCATCCATCAGGACGGGGTACTAAAAAACGCATTAACTTATGAAATTATTACTCCAGAGTTAGTTGGTATCCAATCTAACAATTTAGTGTTAGGTAAACATTCCGGTCGCCATGCATTCAATGACAAAATAGAACATTTAGGGTTTAACCTAACAGAAGAAAAATCAATTGAAGCATTTAAAGCATTTAAACTACTGACTGATCGTAAGAAAGAAGTTACGGATGATGATTTATTCGTTATTTTAACCGATATTCAGACAGATGTTTCCGGTGTAAAAAGATACGAATTACAATCGTTTCAAGTTCAATACGGAACACATAACTTACCTACAGCAACCGTTGCTTTAACTACACCTGAAGGTACTCGAGTAGAAACAGCTTGTACTGGTCAAGGTAGTGTTGAGGCATTGTATAATACTATTGAAAAACTAGTTGAAGAAGAAATTCATTTGACCGACTTTAACTTAAATTCGATCGGTAAAGGTCGCGATGCCCTTGCTGAGGTGCATGTTAGTATGACTGTTAATGATACTACAGTTAGTGGACGCGGCTCGGCACAGGACGTTTTGGAAGCATCCGCACAAGCCTTTTTAAACGCTGTTAATCGTGTGTTTTTAAATAATATTTCTAAAAATAAAATTGAAGCTAAAATATAGTAGTATTAGGAGGTCAATCATGCAAAAAAATATCGTACTACTTCCTGGTGATGGAATCGGCGTTGAAGTTATTGCATCAGCAAAAGCGGTACTAAGCGCCCTTTCTGAACGATATAATCATTCGTTCACCTTTGAATCTCATGATATCGGCGGGATTGCCGTTGATAACCATGGCTCCCCCCTTCCCACCCAAACAGTAGATGCTTGCAAAAAAGCGGACGCTGTACTACTTGGAGCGGTAGGCGGACCAAAATGGGATCAACTCCCCTCTCACTTACGTCCAGAAAGAGGATTACTTGGGATTCGCAAATCATTAGATTTATTCGCAAATCTTAGACCTGTAAAAGGATTTGCAAAATTACTTCATTCATCCCCTCTTAAAGAGGAAGTGATAAACGGTAGTGACCTCCTAATTGTTCGAGAGCTTACGGGAGGCCTGTACTTCGGCAGACCTAGTGAACGAAGTGAGGATGGGAAGTCTGTAATAGACACACTTTCCTACACGAGAGATGAAATTGAACGAATTGTTGATAAAGGCTTTCAAAGTGCCAGGTTAAGACGTAAAATTTTAACTTCTGTCGATAAGGCTAATGTATTAGAATCTAGCAAATTATGGCGAGAAATCGTTGAAGAAAAAAGTAATGAGTATCCAGATGTTACCGTTAATCACGTCTTAGTCGACGCTGCCGCTATGAAGCTTATCACAAATCCTAGTCAATTTGATGTAATCGTTACGGAAAATATGTTTGGTGATATATTGAGCGATGAAGCTTCTGTTTTAACAGGATCACTCGGGATGTTACCTTCTGCTAGCCTAGCAGAAAACGGGGTTGGCTTATATGAACCCGCTCATGGATCTGCTCCTGATATCGCGGGTCTAGGAATTGCAAATCCCTTAGCTATGATTCTATCAGCAGCCTTAATGCTTCGTCATTCGTTTCAGTTGGAAGAAGAAGCAAAAATGATTGAAACAGCTGTTGAAGCAGTAATCGATGAAGGGTACCATACAGCGGATTTACAGATTACTAACGGTAAGAAAGTGAATACCGCGGAGATGACTAAACTCGTTGTAGACTTTATTAAATCATAGGATAAATAAAGTTAATTCTTATAAAGTGAGGAGTGACTAAAGAATGGATAAACCAAAAACAATTGTTGAAAAAATTTGGGACCAACACATTGTTCATCAGGAGGAAGATAAGCCTGATTTACTTTATATTGATTTACATTTAGTCCACGAAGTAACCTCCCCTCAAGCATTTGAGGGATTGAGACTTAAATCTAGAGGCGTCCGTTGTCCCGACCGAACTTATGCAACGATGGATCATAACGTTCCTACTATACATCGTCATATTATTAAGGACCAAGTATCTAAAACACAAATGGATACATTAAAACAAAACTGTGATGAATTTAATATACCTTTAGCAGATATTGATCATCCTGATCAAGGTATTGTTCACGTTATTGGTCCAGAATTAGGTCTAACCCAACCCGGAAAAACAATTGTCTGCGGGGATAGCCACACATCAACTCACGGTGCTTTTGGTGCATTAGCGTTCGGTATTGGAACAAGTGAAGTGGAACACGTACTTGCTACACAAACATTGTGGCAAGCAACACCAAAAACATTAAATGTTAAAGTGAATGGTCAATTAGGCCAAGGCGTAACTGCAAAAGATTTAATCCTTGCGATTATCGGCAAATACGGTGTCCGTTTTGGAACAGGTTTCGTGATTGAATATACCGGTGATGCCATTCAGTCTTTATCAATGGAAGCTCGGATGACAATTTGTAATATGTCGATTGAGGCAGGTGCTCGTGCTGGACTTATAAGTCCAGATGAGACAACTATCGAGTATATTAGAGGAAAGCGTCATGCACCTAAGGGAAATGACTTCGAAAAAGCTGCTGCTGATTGGAAAGCGCTAGCGACAGATGACGGAGCAACTTACGATGCCACAGTTGAAATAAATGCCGATGAAGTTGAACCACAAGTGACATGGGGAACAAATCCAGGTATGTGTATTCCGGTAAGTGCATCTATTCCTAGTCCTGATCAAGCAGATTCTGCGAATGCTAAAGATGAAATCGAGCGAGCACTTGAATACATGGGACTTGAGGCAAACCAACCCATTTCTTCAGTTAAAATTGAACATGTATTTATTGGTTCCTGTACGAATTCTAGACTAAGTGATTTGCAAAAAGCTGCAGAAATTATCAAAGGAAAAAAAGTAAATCCATCTGTGACAGCCATTGTTGTTCCAGGCTCTCATAGCGTCAAACTATCTGCCGAAAAAGAAGGCCTCGATATCATATTTAAACAAGCGGGATTTGAATGGCGCGATGCAGGTTGCAGTATGTGCCTTGCGATGAATGACGACGTTGTACCAGCAGGCGAACGTTGTGCATCAACCTCTAATCGTAACTTTGAAGGTCGCCAAGGTACAGGTGCTAGAACACACTTAGTTAGCCCGGAAATGGCAGCTGCCGCTGCTATTGAAGGACATTTCGTCGACGTCAGAAAACTAACAGCACCAACACCTAGCTAACTTAAAATAACATATGATTATGTTACTCTTAGGGAGGGTATATAAAAATGGAACCAATTCGTAAACACACTGGACTTGTCTATCCATTAAATAGATCAAATATCGATACCGACCAAATAATCCCAAAACAATTTTTAAAACGAATTTCTAGACAAGGGTTTGGTCAATTCCTATTTTTTAACTGGAGATTTGACAGCGACGGTGCTCCAAAGAAAGATTTCAGTCTAAACGACCCGAAATATAAAGATGCGTCCATCCTTGTTGCTGGTGAAAACTTTGGTTGTGGTTCCTCACGTGAACATGCGCCTTGGGCACTTCAAGATTTTGGGTTTAAAGTGATCATTGCTTCTAGTTTTGCTGATATTTTTTATAACAATTGCACAAAAAATGGTATTGTTCCCATTCAGCTAACAGAACAGCAAACGCAAGAGCTCATTGACCATTCCGAATCAGAATCCTATACTATTAATGTGGATTTAGAGAATAAACTTGTTTACGGACCAAATGATTTTAGCGCGAAGTTCGAAATCCCAGATTACCAAAGAGAAATGTTACTCAATGGCTGGGATGAAATTGCAGTTACACTTACACACGAAAAAAAGATCGATCAATTTGAAATACAAAGGCAAACATTATATTAGGAGTGTGATACCATTGGGAATTTCGTAACAGGGCAAAAAATCATCAATGCGATGGACCATTTAAAAAACATCGTCCATCGCACACCCCTTACTACATCATCGACAATCAATGATATGACAGGGAAAAATGTTTACTTTAAAATGGAAAATCAACAAAAAACTGGTGCATTTAAAGTAAGAGGTGCTAGTTATAAAATAGCGCAGCTAACAAATAAAGAAGCCCAAAATGGGGTGATAGCCGCTTCAGCCGGAAACCACGCTCAAGGCGTTGCTCTGGCAGCAGCAAAGCGAGGTATTGAAGCAAAAATATTCATGCCTGAAAAAACCCCAGAAACAAAAATTGAAGCTACTAGAAATTATGGCGCTACAGTTGTCTTAACAGGAGATTCTTTTCAAGAAGCATATGAAGCAGCTGTTGATGAACAACAAAGAAATAAAAGTGTTTTTGTTCATCCATTCGATGATACCGATGTGATGGCCGGACAAGGTACGATTGGTTTAGAGATGTTAGAACAAGAGTCAAAACTTGATACCATTATCGTACCTATTGGTGGCGGCGGATTAATATCAGGGATCGCGGTAGCAGCAAAATATCTTAACCCAAAAATAAAGATTATTGGTGTTCAATCACACGGTGCTAGCGCTGTCTATAATCGGTTTCACAAAACTGGACCATCTACACTCTCTTCAGTTTCTACGATTGCAGACGGGATTGCTGTAAAAAAAACTGGCTTACAAACCTTCCCGGTAATCCAAAAATATGTGGATGACATAGTTACTGTAACAGAAGAAGAGATCGCTACTGCTATGGTCTATATGTTAGAAAGAAAAAAGTCACTTATTGAAGGCGCTGGAGCAGCAGCATTCGCCGCATTGCTGACACATGGTGAAACTATCCATTCAAATCATTGTGGTATCGTTGTTAGCGGCGGTAATATGGACCTATCAAAAATGCCACAAATACAGAAATTAGCAAGTAACAATCACTTAGCCTGTTTAGCATAAAATATAGAATCTGATTTTAATCTCTACTTCTAAAGATTAGTTCAACAACAGAATGAGTTAGTATCCACCCTTCTATCTCCATTCTGAATGCTTAAAGGTCATTCTAATAAAAAGATAGTCAATATGATAATTAAATTCCCAATTCTTCAGTGAATCGGGAATTTTTTTATTAGTTTCTTCCCTCCCCTATTTTATTAAACTTCTAAGAATGCCTATTACTATGAATCGTTTCTTCTAAAGAAACCTCTGACCTTGTATGTTTATGAAGATCACAATACCAAACATCCGTTTTCATTCTATGAGTAATATCACATTTCCGGGTTTTCTTAATGAAATTGTGCCAGACTGTATATTCGTGAGTATCTGCATGGATCATTTCAAATTCAGAGCTCGTTTTTTTCCACTGATGATTAACATTGGGACTTATCTTTTCCTCAAAAGCAATATCTTTAACCTGATTCTGTTTCGCTATCTCCATACTTAAAGCTGGTGTATTTCCAATTGGAATCATAAGAAATAGAAAAAACAGAAATAATACGAGTTGTATTTTCAATTATCTTCACCCCTAGTTTAGTCAATTCAATCCTATTATTCCACCAGTTTGTCATATTATGTGACTGGCAATTAATAATTCTTATTTTTATTTACTTGTCCCTGACACTGCACTTGTTCTAAACCACCTGATTTAATTTTACAATTACCTTATGCAGCAATTGTCATCTGCATAAAGTTCGGGAATGATCTATCCCAACTATATGCGGATGATAACTTTTCACATAATCAGTATTATAAAATTGACTATTAATGTCCATATATTTATCTATCTCTATTTTAATGGTTCTACTACACTAATACCTTAGCATAAATATTAAATATTCTAAAAATTAAGAAAACTACTTGATATTCTCTCGTAATTTCCACTATAATATATCTAGATGTTAACTTTTCTAACATCTAGACGCAATTTATGTAACATATCTAAAAAGGGGGAATTATTTTGAAGAAAAACAAAAGTTCATTATCAATTCTTTTTGCCAGTCTCTTTCTAGTCTTTACACTATTTATGGCAGGGTGTACATCAGATGACGATGCAAGCTCAGATGAGTCAGATTCAACCGAGGAAAGCGGATCGGATGTTGACACTTCTTCTGGAGATGACGGAGAAGCTAATCCATCTGATGATGGATCAACACTATCTACTATTGAAGACAGAGGTTACGTAGTTGTTGGTGGTAACGGCCAATTACCTGGATTTGGATATGTTGATTCTGACGGAGAAAACGTAGGTTTTGACATTGACTTTGGTAAAGCAATCGCTGCTGCTATTTTTGATGATCCAGAAGCAATTGAAGTTAGACCATTATCAGCACAAGAACGTTTCACCGCACTCCAAACAGGAGAAATCGACGTCTTAATTCGTAATACAACATGGACGACTACTCGTGATACGGAATTAGGCACACACTTTGGACCAACTACCTTCTATGATGGTCAAGGTATCATGGTAACAAAAGAGAGTGGAATTAACACTTTAGCAGAGCTTGAAGGCGCACGTATCGGTGTTGAAACTGGTACTACTACAGAGCTTAACCTCGCTGACCAATTCCGAAAATTAGGAATTACCTATGAACAGGTCGTATTCGATGATAGTGATTCATTGGTTGAAGCTTACGAAAGTGGAAGTGTTGATGCATGGACAACAGATAAATCTGGTTTAGTGTCTAGACAAGCAACTTTAACTGAACCTGAGGCTCACAAAATTCTTGATGAAGCTCTTTCAAAAGAACCACTTGGCCCAACCGTGAGACAAGGTGATGATCAATGGTTCAATATTGTTAAATGGGTAACATTTGCTACGATTGAAGCAGAAGAACTTGGAATTAACTCTGAAAATGTTGATGATTTCTTGGATAGCGAAGATCCGGTTGTCCGTCGTTTCTTAGGAGATGAAGGTGAACTTGGAGACATGATGGGTATTCCTAACGATTTTGCTTATCGAGTTATAAAACATGTTGGTAACTATGGAGAAATTTATAATCGACATTTAGGTCCAGATACCGTATTTAATTTAGGCAGAGATTTAAATGAAAATTGGACAAATGGTGGAATTTTATACTCACCTCCTTTCCGTTAATAAGTTGAGCCTTAGAATTAAAAAGGACCTGATTTTCCTGCTTAGTGCAGGCCTCAGGTCCTTTCATTTTAATTAGTGAGAGGTGAAAAAAGTGCCAAAACAAAATAACGTATCCACCCCCTTCTGGCGAGACAATCGAGTTATACCAATCATACTTCAAATTCTATTTGTAATTTTTGTATTAATTATCGGTGTTTTTTTTATAAATAACGCATTGAACGGTTTAGCGCGACAAGGAATGGAGGTTGGTTTTGGTTTTCTAAACGGTACCGCATCTTTTAATATCACGGAAACGCTAATTGATTATCAACCTACAGATACCTATAAACGCGCATTATTAGTAGGTATTCTAAATACAATTAAAGTATCAGTGATTGGTATTATTCTTGCAACATTTATTGGAGTCTTTGTCGGAATCTCGCGACTTTCGACAAATTGGTTAGTGCAAAAATTAGCTGGATTATACATTGAGATTTTCCGAAATACTCCATTACTAGTTCAAATTTTCATTTGGTATTTCGCTGTTTTCCTTCAACTTCCTCAAGTAAAAGAGAGTATCACGATTGGATCATTTCATTTAAGTAATCGTGGCGCCTCTATCCCTTGGTTCGAAGCGAACTCAGGAACATTCGTTTGGACAATCCTATTAATACTTGGTATTGTTGCCGCCATTGTACTTTGGAGAACAAAACTAAAGTCTCAAGTACAGTCTGGTAAAAGAAAATATCCGTTCGTCTATGCACTTGGATCAATAATAGCTGCTTTAGTAATCGCCTATATCATTACACAACAGGGACCAGCAAATGTGACAGTTCCTATTCTCGGAAACTTTAACTTTGAGGGCGGCCACACCCTAACACCTGAATTTTTGGCAATTCTTATTGGTTTAACCGTTTATACAGCCACATACATTGCTGAAATTGTTCGTGCGGGTATATTATCCGTTTCAAAGGGACAAGTGGAAGCAGCTAAAGCGTTAGGAGTAAAAGGATCGACAACCATGCGTCTAGTTATTTTTCCGCAGGCGATTCGAATTATTATTCCCCCTGTTACGAGTCAGTACTTAAACTTAACCAAAAATTCAAGTTTGGCAATTGCTGTCGGTTATGCAGACTTAGTCTTTGTTGGCAACACAACACTAAATCAGGCTGGTCATGCAGTTGAAATGATCCTAATCATGATTCTTGTATATTTATCTTTGAGTATATTAACCTCATGGTTTATGAACTTCTTCAACAAAAAGACTCAAATTGTAGAGAGGTGATTTTATATGAGCTCTAATTTAAAACCGGAACAAACTGCACTACAAACACTTGACCCTCCTAAGTCAACATTGGGAGTGTACGGATGGTTAAGGAAAAATCTATTTAATAGTTTTTTTAATACATTGCTGACAATTATTTCAATTTTAGTTATCTATTATATACTAAAAGGATCGATAACTTGGGTTTTCACAACTGCGCAGTGGGCTGTAATAACTGAAAACTACCGACTATTTATGGTAGGACAGTACTCTAGTGAGCAACTTTGGCGAGTATGGACGTGCTTAGGACTTGTCTCTCTATTGTTTGGGCTATCTGCCGGTATTTGGAAAGGAACAATTAGAAATCTTTCAATCGTGTTAATCATTCTATATCTAGTTCACACACTAGTACCTTTTGTATCATCGACAGGAAAAATGTGGATCATCATTAACATTGGAATTGTAATAATTGGATACCTTACCGGGCCTAAAATACCAAAGAACAAGGCTATTACGCTAGTCGGATGGAGTTTATCTTTTCCATTAATTATTTTCTTATTAAACGGATTTGGCGTTTTTCCTACAGTTAAAACAAATATTTGGGGTGGATTATTATTAACCCTACTCATCTCGATTGTTGCAATTCTTGTTTCATTCCCAATTGGCATATTATTAGCTCTTGGCAGAACGAGCAAACTACCAATAATTAAATACTTTTGTATTCTATACATTGAAATCATCAGGGGTATCCCTCTTATCACTGTGTTCTTTATGGCACAAATTATGATTCCTTTATTCCTACCCGAGGGATTCGAAATTAATAACGTAATTCGTGTAATGATTGGCGCAACTTTATTCACAGCAGCATATATGGCTGAAAATGTACGTGGTGGCTTACAATCGATACCTCAAGGTCAATTTGAAGCAGCCAAAGCAATGGGGTTAAATCCTGTTCACTCAATGGCTTTTATCATCATGCCACAAGCTTTGCGAGCAGTTATACCAGCAATGGTAGGCCAGAGTATATCCATGTTTAAAGATACAACTTTAGTAGCTATTGTTGGATTAATTGATTTGCTAGGCATTGCCCAAACGGTAAAATCAAACCCTGAATTTCTAGGTAGACATATGGAAGTCTACGTATTCATTGCACTTGTGTACTGGATTATCGCCTACTCAATGTCTTATTCAAGTCGTCGATTAGAAAAGTCTCTTGGTGTTGGTGAACGTTAATCTTATTTCTGAGGAGGAATTACAAATGGGGCAAACAAAACTACAAGTAAATAAAGCCAAAGATGGAGAAGAGATTATTGCTTGCGATAGAATAAATAAATGGTTTGGTGCTCTCCATGTATTAAAAGATGTATCACTCTCCGTCAGTAAGGGAGAAGTTGTAGTTATCTTAGGCCCATCTGGTTCAGGCAAATCAACCTTCATTCGAACTATTAATGCATTAGAAGAAATTCAAAAAGGAACTATTCATATCGATGGAATTAATTTATCGCATGATGTAAAGAATATTGAAGCAATCAGAAAAGAAACTGGGATGGTCTTTCAACAGTTTAACCTCTTCCCTCACATGACAATATTAAAAAATATTACACTAGCACCGATTTGGGTGAGAAAGAAACCAAAAGCAGAAGCCGAAAAGGAAGCGTTTGAACTTCTAGAACGTGTAGGAATACCAGAGCAAGCACATAAATACCCAGGTCAATTGTCAGGCGGTCAGCAGCAGCGTGTCGCCATTGCTAGAGCACTGGCGATGCAACCGGAAATAATGTTATTTGACGAGCCAACCTCCGCACTAGACCCAGAAATGATTAAAGAAGTATTAGATGTTATGAAAGAACTTGCAAGATCTGGAATTACTATGTTAGTTGTAACACACGAAATGGGATTCGCCAGAGAAGTAGCAGATCGGATCGTCCTATTTGATGAAGGAGAAATTATAGAAACAGGTACACCTACAGAATTATTTGATAATCCGCAGCACGATCGAACAAAACTCTTTCTATCTCAAATATTGTAATTTATAACTTTAGAGAAAGCCTGATATACTATGGCTATTCTCTTTTTTATTTTTTCTAAAAATTGGTAACTATTATTTGATTTGTGAAATTTAATGTATTATAATAATAATATCACGAACAAATGTTCTTTCACGCAGAATAGCTGACTAATTATAAATTAGAGATGAGCGGGGATATCTTTGAATAATAAAGTTGAATTAGAAAAACAAATAGAAAAGCTACGCTTAAAATTATATGAAGTGTTCCAACAAAGCTCAAATAAAGAAGAAATAATTAGTATTTCCCAGCTTCTAGATGAAGCGCTAAATAGCTATGAAAAGATAAAAGATAAGTAGTTCCGTTTCGGTGGAGGAAATTTAAATTAACACACCAAATAAGAGACCAAATCGCATATGATTTGGTCTCTTATTTCCCCCTATATATCAACGATTATTGGATATTAACTTGATCCACTTAACTCGGAACAACCCCACCGACACCCCATTGATAACTGGTTACTTTTTAATACATATTATTTAATTCTATTACACATTACTTTTTATCATCTATGATTTGACCTTTGTAAAGAACCTTCCTTGTGATCGGTATATTAAGTTTTCGACTAAATTTTCGTAATGAACCTTCTTCAAATTCGGTCAAAATAGAAATTACTGTCCCTTCAGAAGATCCTCCTAATCTACCTGTACGGCCTGCACGATGGATATATTGATTGGATTCTTTCGGAAGATCTAAATTAATAACATATGGCAAATCATGTATATCTAATCCTCTAGCTGCCACATCTGTTGCTAGTAATAAGTCGAGTTTTTCTTCTCGAAAACTTTTTATTACTTTTGCTCTTTCTTGTTTATTAGCATCACTATGAAGAACACCTAACGAAACACCTTTGTATTCCAGTTTTTCAGCAACAACCGTCAACGAGCCTATGTCTTTCACAAAAACTAGGGCATGAATGTTACTACTTCTAATAATTTTTCTGAGCAAGTCAGTCTTCTCACGTTGTTCCCCTACAAAATAAATATGATCAACTACCGGTTGGTTAACTTCTAGCTCATCTATTCTAATAATGTCAGGATCCTTCATCATAATTTGAGCCTTTGTCTCAGCTTCTTTTGGAAGTGTTGCCGAGAATAACAGTAATTGTCGTTCATTTAATGCACTAGTTACAATGTCTTTAATTGTTTGGAAATGTTCAGGTACTAACAGTTGGTCACCTTCATCAAGTACAATAGTATTTACTTCATGCATTTTTAGTTTTTTTCGTTTTACTAACTCTAGTAGGCGGCCAGGAGTTCCTACGACAACTTGAGGGTGTTTTTTTAATTTTTCAAGCTGACGCTTAATATTTGCACCACCAATAAAACTTGCACTATTTATATCGCTTCCTTTTGTCCACTCCTGAACGACTGTGTGGACTTGCATTGCCAATTCATGTGAAGCAGTCATAATTACAATTTGCGTTTTTTTCTTGTCACTATCTATTTTTTGTAGTAATGGAACAAGATAAGCTAATGTCTTACCACTACCCGTTGGAGCTTCCACCAACAGATCTTTCCCCTCCATAATAATAGACCCTACCTTTGTTTGAACACTAGTAGGATTCTGAAATCCGGATTGATCCCATGCTTTTTGCAAGAAGGGTTTTGTATCTGACGAAATTATTTTATCTAAAGTCATTTTGTATCTTCCTTTTCATAAAATATGTAATTTCAATTAGTCAAAATTGATTTAGCGGTAACAATTCTTCGCTTCTCGTTCGGTTAGTCTTGTCCATAGAAACGTGTTTAATAAAATAAGTAAAATACCCTACATTTCTAAATATGCCCATAATAATAGGCGTAATCCATCGATTTCTTAAAAGCGAACTTAAACGTCTCTATATCTTACCATTAATCGATTAGCAACATCTAATTTCCCGCAAAAAATGTTGCACTACCTCTATCTTATCAAATCCTAACTTATTAATATATGGCTAATCTTTTATAGTTACTAGTGAGGTGTCACTTCATTCTTTTATTTTTGGCAAACAAGACACGATACGTTTATACACTTTTTAAAAAGAAGTGTATAAACGTATCTTGGAATTAACAGATTAACTTATAAAATAAAAATAGCAGATTGATCGTATCTAAAAGATAAGCACCCTATCGTGTATTTATAATCCTTACACGTTAGAGCGCTCAAGTATCCAAGTTAGTCTACTGTATTAATGACTATTTTTACTTCTTTTTAATCCAAAACTTAATGAGATTTTCGTCTTGTTCTGTTTTTAGAATGGTGTGTCCAACATTTGTTGTCCAGGCTGGCAGATCATTAAGCGCACCTTTATCTGTGACTTGAAGCTCTAACACTTGGTTGCTTTCTATTGACTCCATGCCTTTTTTTAGTTTTATAATTGGCATTGGACAAGTCAATCCACTTACGTCTATAACCGAATCAACTTTTATTTCATCAATAGTTTCTGTAACTGTTTCAGCTACAGCTTTAACTGGTGTGTCTTTCTTCTTTATATTGCTACCAAATACAGATGAATAGGTTTTCCAACCACCATCAACATTTTTAACACGGTATCCGTTATTTTTGAGGATACGGCTTGCTAAATAGCCTCTTAAACCTACTTGGCAGTTTATATAAATGGTTTGATTCTTAGGTAGTTCATCTAATCTATTTCTAAGTTCATTTAAGGCTATATTGATAGAACCTTCAATGAATCCAAATTCTCGTTCCATTGGTTCACGTACATCTATTAGAAATCCTCCATCTGCAACAATTTGATCAACTTGATGCCACTGAACGTGCTCCAATTCACCGTCTATCAGGTTTGAAGCTACATAACCTGCCATGTTAACTGGATCTTTTGCTGAAGAATATGGAGGTGCGTAAGATAGTTCTAAGTTAGTCAAATCTTCAACAGTTAGACCGCCTTTAATTGCTGTTGCAATAACGTCCATTCGCTTGTCAGCACCATCTGAACCTACCGCTTGCGCTCCAAAAATTTTCCCAGTCTCTTTATCAAAAATCAGTTTAAATGCAATTGGTGCAGCGCCTGGATAGTAACCAGCGTGAGAGCTTGGGTGAATATGAACAACTTCATAGTCTACACCCAAACGTTTTAAGACTTTTTCGTTGTTACCAGTTGCTGCAACAGTTAAATCAAACACTTTTGCAATTGAAGTTCCAAGTGAACCTTGGTATTTATCTGTTTTACCCATCATGTTGTTAGCTGCAATTCGCCCTTGTCTGTTAGCAGGACCTGCAAGTGGAATCATCGCTTTTGTTCCACTAATATAATCAACAACCTCTATCGCATCGCCAACTGCAAAAATATCTTCATTGGAAGTTTGAAGGTATTCATTGACAATAATACCACCGCGCTCTCCTAACTCTAATCCTGACGTTTTAGCTAATTCATTTTCAGGTCTAACACCGATGGAGAGAATAGTCATATCTGTTTCGATCTCTGTTCCATCTGACAAGATTACTTTTTCCCCCTGATTAGTAAAAGAATCCACACCATTTTCTAATACTAAACGTACCCCTTTTTCTAATAAGTGTGTATGGAGGATACTTGCCATTTCGAAATCAATTGGTGCCATGATTTGATTAGCCATCTCAATAATTGTTACTTCAATTCCTCTGTCAGCCAAATTTTCAGCCATCTCAATTCCAATAAATCCACCACCAACAACGACAGCTTTGTTTGGCTTGTTATTATCAACGTAATTTTTTATTTTATCAGTATCAGGAATGTTCCTAAGTGTGAAAAGACGCTCGTTTTCTTTTAATCCTGGAATTGGTGGTACAATTGGTTGTGCACCAGGTGATAGCAATAACTTGTCGTATGTTTCATCATATACTTTACCAGTTTGTAAGTTCTTAATTGTAACTGTATTTTGTTCATCGTTTATGCTCAACACTTCACTTAAATTGCGAATATCCAGCTTAAAACGGTCAGACATCCCTTTAACGGTTTGCACTAATAATTTACTTCTATCTTTAATCGTTTCTCCAATATAGTAAGGTAATCCACAGTTTGCAAAAGAAATATGCTCTCCACGTTCTACTAGGATTATTTCCACATCTTCACTTATTCTTCTTAATCTAGCTGCAGCAGTAGCTCCCCCGGCAACTCCACCTACGATAATTACTTTATTTGTCATGTTTACCCCTCCATAATATTGTATGTCTCTTTTATATAGGTGTTTAAGAAACATTTTTATACCTATAGGGGTATTATATAACATAGACAGAAAATGTAAAGTAGTTTGTTTAATGTTTCACATTTTATTCACTACTTATTGTGAAAGTACATATTTTTTGTTTGGCTCTTAAATGCTCTCCTGCATACTTAAATTATTTTCACGCCTAATTAATATGCTTCTCATGTTCATTTCACTTTCGCAACACCTAATGCAAAATGCTCCCAGAGAATTGTTTCCACTAGCTCTATTTGTAATTCCTCACAATCAACAATTAAAATTACTTCTGAATGTCTACCTCTTAATCTTCTCTTTTTCTTTTTGAGAACTAATTCGGCGAAAAGTCGAATAGAAAATCCTACGACAAACCCAATAAACGCACCAATTAACCCCCAGTATATGGGTCCCCATGCCAACTTAAAACCGATACTAGCTCCAATTACAGCAAATGCTGTTGCAAGTGCCATCCCTATATCTATAAGTGATGTTCCATCGGATCGATGAAGGCTATCAAAAACTCTACGTTCTTCCGCGCGATTATCTAATGGAATTGCAAATATTTTTTCTTTAGTAATTCCCTCTTTTTCTAGCACAGAAAGAGCAATCTCTAAAAAAGCATTATTTTCAAATGTCGAAAAAAGATGCATAGTATCACTTCAATTCTTGTTTAGTATCTATTCTAAAGTCAGGGGACTGATAGTTTTTTACCAAGTAATCATTCTGTTCTTTTTCATAAAGCTTATTGTTTTCAACAGTGTTCATATAAGAGTCAAAAACCGCAAAACCATAGGAAGACGGTAGAAATAACAGCCATTGAGCTTTTAATACGGATGTGGCTTCCTGTATCTCTCCTAGAAATAGAAGCGCAATGGCTTCAAGAGCATGAGAAAAATAAAAGAAAATTACTGACCAAATAATCACAAAAAATGCAGTAACAATTCTATGTATATAAAGCTGTCCTAGGCCCGGAACGAATGCCGACCACATAACAGCCATTAAAGGATTTCTTTTATCAAGATAATTTATTTCTAACGCACCCATACTAAAGGAATTAAAACGATGTTGTTCGTGTTCAGCTAAAAGGTAAATTTTATTCAAATCTACCGTAGTTCTATAACTATCCCAAATTCCAAAGAGATATACTGGTATATAAATTAATAACCACCTCGTATCTAATACATCTTTAGCCAAATCAATTTCTCCTTGAAACGAATAAACCATTGCCATATTAACATTAGCATTAACATTTACAATCACTTCCCAAATAAATAGTACAAATCCTCGAATATATTTAGATAAAAGTAAATGACCAAACCCAGGAAAAGCAGCACTCCACCAACCAACAATATAAGGATTCCTTAAATGAATCTGTGTTGTACCGAGAATACTGACATGCGCGGTGTAACGTCTTGCTGTGTTATCATTTATGTAGTTGTTCATTTATAGTCCCCTAATAAAATTTTCCCCTTAAATTTACAATTAGTCTTCCTATAAAGATTTTGTTTATTCTATTTAGTATGATTTAATCGGTCAAAACTAATAACTAACTGAATATGGTATAAGTGTTATAATTTAGTTAAAAATATTTTTAAAAGGGGATCTAAGCATGACTTGTAAAGGTTGTTCGACTTCAGTAATTGTCTCAGAAGAAGAAATTGATACTCTTGTAGAAGAACAATTACAATTTGAGGAAGATTTAGCTAACGATGTATTATATAAAGAGAGATTGGAGTTATGTAGGAGTTGTCCCTCGTTATTATACAACACAACATGTAGTCATTGTGGTTGCTTTGTAAAGTTTAGAGCAAAGCTAGCATATAAAAAATGCCCTTTTCCAACAGGCGCGAAATGGTAGCCTAAGGAAAAGAGCCGAAAGAATTTCTACTTGTGACACTAAAATAAAAATAAATTTGCGTAAGCTAAAGTTTTAATTTATTCTGTATTTTCACTAAGATTCTGTTTAAAACCGAACTTGATTTCTTCCTTTTAGTTTTGCCTTATATCATAACTCATAAACTCTATTTAACAATGTTTCTGTTGAATCATTTTCTTGTGAAATTACTACACCAAACTTGAAGTAACGTAATCAATGTTGTTAAATTGATGTTTTTCAACTTTTGTTCTTTATTCTTCTGCAAGATTAACCGCTTCTTGCTTTTTTCGTTTTGGGATATTTCGATAACCTCTTCCCCATCCCATTGTCCGAAATAATCATCTCTAACAAGTTGTCTTGAATAAGTGACGCTACTTCAGACTTTGTGTAATCACTAATAATAGAACGAGCAAAGATCAAAAATACAATATATAGGAGGCTCTACAAAAAAAAGAATATCACTCCAATCGTCATTCCCACAAAATCAAGGAATAAATTGTCACCTTTCTTCCGAGCAGAAAGTAGCGAGATTATAACAATGTTTAAATGCTGATTACCTTCCTGAAAAGATAAACCAATCATTAGTGCAACGACGATATAAATAAATAGGTACAAATTCATCTTCACTTAATAAAATCTAAATCATAGTTTACTATAACTACTTTTATGGAGATGATTAAGTTGTCTGAATTTAACCCTGAAAAATTATCTGTTCAATTTATTTCACCAGCAAATGAATTACATCCAACTGATGAGAGGAAGTACACATTAACTCATTCAGATAATACAGGACAATTATTTTTAAGTATTGGCTATCAATATAACAATGCCAAGATAAATCTTAAAATGAGGGATGAAGTAATTGGGATTTGGAGAAAAAAAAGCAATGAAGAGTATACATTATTTTGTCAAGTTTACGTTAGCAGTGGAGAGTTTGATATAAAAACTTCAAAAATAAGATATATTACTTTCCAAAGAGAAATGGAGCTTGCACTAAAAGCAATTATCAATGGTGACAGACAGTTTTATATGAATTATAGGACACTTTTAGACTCACCTATCTATATATCATTTCAATCCATCTACCCTCAATTTGATAACCTGTTATTTTATGGCACCCCCAGAGAATATCTAATTGATGCACCTTGATGATTGTTACGCTTTATTTAAAATAAAAATATCCCCTTTAGATTTATAACATAAGATTTATCCTTATGCGCAAAACAAAAAGGGGATATATTTCAGGATGTGCTAAAAGTTCAAGAATTTCACACATACCGGTTCAGGTACTTTTATGCCAGACTGTAGTAGGTTTAATTTACCTGTAGATTCATCTCTTCCAAATAATACAAGTGTATTCGATTTTTGATTCGAAGCGACAATAAATTTTTCTGATGGATCTAAAACAAAATCTCTCGGCCAATCTCCTTCAGTGGATGTCCTTTCAACAAAGCTAAGTTCTCCGGTACTTTGGTCGACACTAAAAACAGCAATGCTATTATGGCCTCGATTACCAGCATAAACAAATTTCCCATCAGAAGTAATATGAATGGCACTTCCATCATTTGTTTCATTAAAATCCTCAGGAATCGTTGAAATTGAAGGTAGCTCAGAAAAACTTCCATCTGCATGGTAATTTAACACAACTACTTCTGAACTTAGTTCAGTCATTACGTAAGCGTACTTTCCGTTTGGGTGAAACACGATATGTCTCGGGCCACTTCCAGGTTCTGTCATAAACGTTTCAGCTTCTGTTAAAGCGCCATTATCAACTGCATACGTAATAATTCGATCACTTCCCAAATCAATAGCAATTACATATTTCTCGTCTGGTGTATATCCAGCAAAATGTAAATGTGGCTTATCTTGTCTATCATGAGGTCCAGTTCCTTCATGCTCAACAACAGAAGTAGCAGGATTTATTGATCCATCTTCATTTGTTAAATAAGATTCAATTTTTGTTGTATGGTAATTAGCTGTAACGACATTACTATTGTCACTACTAACACTCAGATGGCATGGTGGCGAGCCAGCAGATGCTTGACTGTTTAATTTGGTCAGTTCTCCTGATTGACCTACCGAAAAAGCAGTAACTCCTCCAAGTTCGCCTTCTTTAGCGACAGCATACAAATTGCTGTTATTGTCACTAACTGTAACATAGGTAGGATTGTCTAGTTCAGCAGCAAGCTTTACATCATTGATTTCACCTTTTTCTGCATCCAGCGTAAATGAATATACCCCTTTACTTTCAACTTTCGTGTATGTACCAACATAACCCATATATTTACTATTATTTGACATGAATGTAAACTCCTTCTTATCGGTAATCTAAAATTTATTATATCAAAACAATAAACCGATTTCTATTAATGGATACAATCTAAGTTAGTTAAAGTTAGATTGGCTTTGATTTCACTCTACATTTATTATATTTTGACGATTTGATTGTTCCAATTACGTACCTTACCTTTAATAATACTTTTGGAAGTTCTTCCATCGAAATCGTTCATAATACTTTCAACTAAATGAATAAATTCCAAACCAATTTACCGTTCGTCCTGTGAAAGGACCAACTGTTGTAGAGAGCTAAATTGATGTGTGCTTAAACTAATTGTAATGTTTGGCCAATAGATTAACAAAAGAATTTCTAGGGACCAATAAAGTGAATATGTAAAAGCAGACTCCGAAAAGTCTGCTCCTTATAAAAAGTTAAAGTTACTGTATTATTTTTGTTGGTTTTGTTGTTGTCCTTGACCTTGTCCGCCCATTCCAGACATACCTGGCATAAATTGTTGGGCCATATTTCCAACACCCTTACCTCTTGTCATGCTATAGTACGCAGCTGCACCGATGCCAACTGATGCTACGATTGGCATCATTCTTCCACGTTGTTGATTTGCCATGTTTTTTTCACCCCCTAATTATCAATCCTTTATAATTTGTCCTGTAAATTTAAAAGAATGCCCGTTATAAATTGGGAGTGATTAAAACGATTTAACGTGAATAAACGTAATCGATCAAGACATGCAATCAGTGGATAATTAAGAAGTCTAAATCCAATTCAAATCGACTGGTAAAATCTGTTCAATCTCTTTATTATACAAATGCTTTTGGCTTTCATCCAACCAAATATGAATTATACCCTTATCCGAACTAGTTCGAATTAGACGACCAATACCTTGTCTAAGACGAAGTATCATATAAGGAGTATCAACTTCATCAACAGGATTTTTTGCATGGTTTCGTTTTGCTTGAAAGACAGGGTCTTGTGGCGGAAAAGGTAACGAAGAAATAATCACTTGTGACAATGCTTCACCAGGTACATCTAGTCCTTCCCATAAATTATAAGAACATAGAACAGAAGATTGGTTTAGCTGGAAATTTTTAATTGACTCACTTATTTCTCGGTCGCCTTCATAAATCATTGTAAAGTCCCACAAGTTTTGACCTGACCAATTTCGAAATCGATCCATCTCTTGCTTCGATGAAAACAGTACTAGTGATTTCCCGCCGTGCCTATTTAAGTCTTCAGTTATTTGCTGCCACTTCTCTTCTTCATTTAACTGAACATGTCCAATGCCTTGCATTTGTTTTTGATAATCAAATGGAGATTGAACTGCGAATGAATCATATCTATTAATACCCAAACTTCCAGCAATATAGCTAAAATCTCCTCCTTGTGCTAATGTTGCTGATGAAAAAACAAACGGTGTCGCTTGTGAAAAAACTTGTTCTCTTAGAACATCTTCGACTAGCCTTGGCATGATTACAAATGATGTCTGAGATTCATTTTCCTCAAGCCAAAAAATGCCCTGATCTCCTTTTAACAAAATGCCGAGTCCATAAGAAAAGAATTCCAAGTATTCTTCAATTATTTTGACGTGATAATCATCAATGGTAAACAGTTCAGAATCAAATACAAGCTGTTCCAAAAGTAATTGAACTTTTTCATTCATTTTAGTTGCAAGTTCCATCATCTGTTTTGACCGCGGTACTTCTCTTCGATTCGAACCTTCTACTAATGTTGCTGTTTCTGTCAAGAGATCAAACCACTCATCATGAAGCATTAATATGTCTTCAATTAAATATAATGATTCTTCGCGCACATCTTGGCTCATATATCCTGTCAGGACACTAGATAGTGTTTCTGAATGAAATCGATACGTTAGTGCTTTTTGTGCAGCGAATTCCAACAGATGCCCTTCATCAAAGACGACACTGCTTGCCTCTGGTAATAATGGCATTTGCCCCTCACGTTTACGGGAATCCTTTGTCCATACGTGTTCCATATAAAAGTCATGTGAACAAATGATTAAGTCTGTTGCATGACGGTAATACTCACGATTTAACGTTTGACCACTTCGATGACGCCATTCACAAGTAGAGCATTGTTGAAGCGGATCCCATGCAACCTTTTCCCACTTATCATTTGGTACCCATGGATATTCCTTACGATCACCATATCGTTCAAACGATTGCATCGAAGAACCTTGTTCAAAAACAAAATCAGGAATTTGATCGTGTACACGAAGAATATCTTCATCGTCTGTTTTATCTGCTAATGGATCTAATTTCTTAATACAAACATATTGTTCACGCGCTTTTGCCAATCGAACATCAATCGTAATACCAAGAGCCTTTTCAAGCTTTTCGATATCGCCGCCTTCTTTGACAAGTTGCTCGATTAAAGTTTCATCTGCACATGAGATAATTGCTGGTTTTCTTTTGTAACGAGCATAACAGATGGCATATAGTAGATAGACAAATGTCTTACCAGTTCCCACACCAGCCTCAGCAAATATTGTCGATTTATTTTTAAAGGCCTGTTCAATCTGAAATGCCATGTAAATTTGTTCATCACGAAGCTCGTAGCCTTGCTCTGGTAAAATATCGTAGAATACATCTCCAACATAATCACCAAGGCGATTAAAGAAATTTTCTGTTTTAGAAATTGTAAATGGAAGTGACTTTGCCATTAAAAATGTATCTCCTTTTGTTTTCATGAAAAGAATAATCGCGTCCTGACATACAGTTTTACTATGTACACTGCAGTTTTTATCATACAGCTAATTATTGGGAGGCTATTCTTCATGTTCTTTTGTAAAGATTTCTGTTGCAGTGTCTAATTTAGCATACGTGGAAGGCCCTAAATAGTAAAAACAGCTATCATTCCAGAATAACGACGCATAAAGTCTTTCTAGTTGATTGCCTCATTAATCTCCCCTTCTTTATCCATTGTACAGATTTTTCTTAATAAGTGTCCATTCATAAACCATTTCCATATAGATATAAGGACTTAAATTATAGATAGTAGAAAGGATTTTGTTACCTTGAGTTATTTATGGGGCGTCAAATCTGCGTCGACGGTTACGAAACAACTATATGACTGTGTATTAAAGAACTACGGAAAACCAAACTATTGGGGTAGATATTTAACAACGGTTGAGGGTGCTGCCGAAGGAATGACCCAAAAAGAAATCGAGTTACTTCACAATAGCGGTACGAAAGTCTTATCAATTCACAATAATTTCACCAGTGCTACCGGTAATAGACAAGGTCGAGTTACAGCGCAAAATGCTTCTTTTCATGCTAAAAGATTAGGTATTCCAGAAGGTAAAATCTTATTTGCGTACGTAGAAAACTTTTTTGAGATTGACTCTGCTTGGATTCGCGGTTATGTAGAAGCAATGTTCCCTACTGGATACAAACCAGGTTTTTATAATAATTCGGACGAAGGTGGTTTTAGAGCTGCTTACTGCCAAGCAGTAACTGAAAATCAGCAAGTAGCTAACCAAGCTGTCCTCTGGAGTGCTGAACCAAAACCAGGAATTAGTAAGAAAAGAAACGCACCTAACTTTAATCCATCCACTCCACGTTGTAACGCTAACGTATGGGGCTGGCAATATGGTCAGGATGCATCATCATGCCCAATTGACACAAATCTAATTGATCAACGGTTGTTCGACATGACATGGTAACCAATTTTATGTAAAAGAAAGAAAAAGACACTTGATTTTAAAATCAAGTGTCATGTACGTTTTGTGGCAAAGAACCGTCGACCACATTCGACGTTTAGCTGTTAAGCAAATTCTTCGTCTTACACAAAATAGCTCATCGCTTATATAATATAGCACGGTTGAATAATAGAATGCAATGGTATTTTTTACATTATTTATGTTTGATTATAAGTCAGTATGCGCAAACTACAGCTAATTAGTAATTAAAGGAGAAAAGCAATGAAACTGTTACTATTGATATTTTTATTTTATCTACTAATTGGTGGAACGATCTATGGACTTATCTATTTTCTTATTTGATATTAGTGTTTTATTCCCCCCTGGGATTATTTGTAAATAACAAGTCAATCCTCCCTTTTATCTTAAACTTCATTTATAATATAATGAGATACTTAAGTATGGAGAGGATAAACATGGATAAACAAAGAGAGTTTGACTATGAACATGAGGAAAAACAAGACAATTACCGAATCTTACAAAAAGCGTCTTTTTGGTATTGGGGTTTACTAACTTTTTTGTCGGCACTTGCCTTCTATTACACTGAAGCACTAGTAGCTTCCATTTTAACCATCCTCTTATTTGGGCTAAGCATTTCGACAAAAATGAGAAGATTGATGTATGTACTGTTATCGATAGGCTTAACACTTCTATTACTTAAGTTTGCCACTATACCAATCGCTATCATTACTGGACTTATTACTGCAACCATTTGTGTTGTGAACAATAAATATGTAAAGAGTAAACAAAAGAATAAAAAGCGGATGCGACGTGCATCTTAAGTAGTTCACTATCCGTGGAGAAACAACAAAGCACATAACTATTAGTGTAACTTTTTGCATTATTTTTTTATCACCAAATATAGGTTTAACATACAAAAACACTTGGATAAAAATGAGGTTTTATCCAAGTGTTTTTTGAGTATATAAATTTTGATTATGTAACTAAAGGTAGCTTATATGATAAAGTAAAATCCTTTATGAACCAACTACTTCTCCATGAAAATTTAAAAGAGAGGGCTTTAAAATACGTTTAATAAGTTTTTAACTTACACACTTTATTTGACAAGCCCTGACAAGCCCTATGAAGGTCTTTTCCTTTCATTTCTCGCTCATTTTGACTTTCATCTGCTTCATGAAGATCTTTTCCTTTCATTTCTCGCTCATTTTGACTTTCATCTACTTCATGAAGGTCGTTTTTGGATATTTATTCCACATAGCTACCTAGATAGTTATTAGACTTCCAATTAACATCAAAAATAACATATTAAATTATGCACCTTACTAACGTCAATTAGAGGATGTTAATTTTTGTTTGTACTATTTTGACGTTAATAGGGATGTTTTTTATTTTACAAATTACTTTGTTTGAACGTTTCAGATATCTAGGTTATATTAATTAAATAATCAGTTTTCTTGGAGGAGAAGGATAGTCTATGGAACAATCCGTTCAACTAAATAAAGCCAAGAAAACACATCGTCCTTTAGTTTTAGCGTCACTTGTGATTTCTATGTTTATGGCTGCCATTGAAGGAACTATTGTAGCGACTGCTATGCCAAATATCGTTGGAGATCTGGGCGGCTTTTCTGTCTATAGTTGGGTTTTTTCTTCTTTTTTACTTATGCAGGCGGTAACAACTCTTATTTATGGAAAACTGGCTGATTTGTTTGGTAGAAAGCCGATTTTTCTTATTGGTGTTGTTATTTTTTTAATTGGCTCCATTTTATGCGGTCTTGCAACGACAATGTCAATGCTGGTCGTTTTTCGTATTATTCAAGGTATTGGAGCAGGCGCAATCCATCCAATAGTAACTACAATTGTCGGGGATATGTACACTACCCAAGAACGAGCAAAAGTACAAGGGTATTTAGCTAGTGTTTGGGGTATATCCTCTGTGATTGGACCTTTATTTGGAGGGTTTATCGTCAATTATTCAGATTGGGCTTGGATTTTTTGGATGAATGTTCCTCTTGGAATTATTGGTATGTTTGGAATAGTCTTCTTTTTCCACGAGAATATAGAAAGAAAAAAACAATCCATTGATTACTTAGGATCTGGGTTATTCTTTCTATCAATTTCCACTCTTATTGTTGTTTTAGTACAAGCAGGAACAAATTGGACATGGAACTCTACCCCAGTATTATTGCTATTAGGTTTATTTCTCGTCAGTAGCCTTTTATTTTTGTGGCAAGAAAATCGTGCCAAGTCACCAATGATGCCACTTCAAATTTGGAACAGCCGATTAATAACCATTGCAAACTTGGCCACCCTTACATCTGGAATGATTATGATTGGCATAGCAAGTTTCTTACCAACGTATGTACAAGGTGTGATGGGTAATTCTGCGATCGTTGCAGGATTTACTCTTTCAGCGATGTCAATTGGCTGGCCAATCTCAGCTACCATTGCTGGACATCTAGTCCTTAGAATAGGTTTTCGTCCAACTGCTATCCTAGGTGGAATCGCCTTATTTATTGGGGCGTTATTATTTGTCTTTCTTGATCAAGGAAAAGGTCCAATCTATGCTGGTGTAGGATCATTTGTTGTTGGGGTAGGCATGGGACTCACTAGTACAACCTTTATTGTTTCGATTCAGAATAGTGTTGATTGGAAAAGGCGTGGTGTTGCAACCTCTTTGAACATGTTCATGCGAATAATTGGTAGTGCTTTGGGTGCGGCGTTTCTAGGTGGTATTTTAAATATGAATATGGAGAAAAATTTAACGGAAAATGGATCAGACCTAAATGAACAAATATCACTTGAGAATACGGATTCATTGCTTGATGGTAACCAAATGAATCAGCTATCTGAACATGCACAACAGTTATTAAAAGACTCCTTAACAAGTTCGCTACATGTCGTTTATATCGCGTTGTTTGGGATTGCGATTTTAACCCTACTTCTTACACTTTTCTTCCCAAAAGGCGAAACAAAAAGTTAAACATTGAAGAAATTCTATAAAATTTTTTCTTTTGATAGAAAAAATTCTACTATTTTAATCAACTATATGGAAAGTTTTTTTAAATAATGAGATAATTTCACTGTACCAACTTTGGTACGGTGAAATTTGTCAGAGAGGGTGTTATATTGTCCCAAATAAGATAATTAAATGATGTAGAAACTACTCATAAAGCCATAGCTATTACATTTGTTGATGGTCCAAAGCCGAATCTGCTAATAGAGGACAAACCAGCTACATTTCGACAACCGCATCTTGATTACAATAATGAAATCGCTTCCCTTGCTAAGGATTTAGGCTACAGCACAATAGGAGCACTTAATATGGATTCACTAGATTGGGAACTACCAGGTGTTGATTATATTCTATCAACATCCAGAAACCATATTAGAAATGGTAGTATTCTTATTTTTCATGATGGCTACGGAGATAAGATTGCAAACAATCGAAGCTGTTCCAAACACTTGTTATTGACTAGCTGAATCAATTTCATAATTACCTAATACAGCAATCCGTCCACATATAGTTTGGAACGGTTTATCTATTAAGTTAATGGAGAGGAAGAAAAAGAATGAAACTTGAACAAGGTCAAAAATTATTATTTATCGGTGATTCAATTACCGACTGTGATCGAGTGCAACCAGAGGGAGAAGGATTATTTGGTGCATTAGGAAACGGATATGTGTCCTTTGTAGATGCACTTTTGCAGGCCGTTTATCCAGAGATAGGAATTCGAGTTGTTAATAAAGGAATTAGTGGGAATAATGTCCGAAATTTAAAGCAAAGGTGGCAAACGGATGTTTTAGATCAAAAGCCTGATTGGCTAACTGTTATGATTGGTACAAATGATGTTTGGAGACAATTTGACACACCCTTTATTAAAGATCGCCACGTTTATATTAATGAATACGAAGAAACGCTTGAAAAGTTAATTAAAGAAACAAAACCATTAGTTAAAGGATTAATAGTAATGACACCTTTCTATTTGGAGAGTAACCAAGAAGACGACATGCGCCAAACAATGGATCAATATGGTAAGGTTGCACAACAAATTGCACAAAAATATGACTGTCTATTTGTTGATACACAAATTGCATTTAATGCCGTATTGAAGGAACTCTATTCTTCAACTTTAGCATGGGACCGAGTTCATCCAACCGCTGCTGGTCATATGGTTCTTACAAGAGCCCTTCTAAATACAATTGATTTTGATTGGAATAAATAAAAGAGCAAGCCCTAATATATTCATTGACTAACTAATAAGGAAACAATTTTATCTTCAATTTTCTTGCCATCAGAAGAGTCGATAAGATTATTTAGCAGAATTGAGAAAATGAGTTCTTCACCACTCGCAGTCTTAACATAGCCAGACAATCCACTGACCGTCGATATTGTTCCTGTTTTTGCACGGACTTCTGACTCGGCGGTAGTGGATATTAACCGATTTCTTAATGATCCACCAACCATGCGATTACTTTCACCAGCAACAGGTAATGAATTCAAATAAGCAGGGAACCACTTCTCTTTTTGAATCGTGTATAAGAGCTTTGAAAGTTGATTCACTGGAATTAAATTAATATGTGATATTCCTGATCCATCTCTAATGACTACTGTTTCCGGGTCCAAACCGAATTTAACCAGCTCGTTTTGAATGACTTCAAGTCCACTTTCAAAGCTTCCTTCTCCGTGAATCACTTTTCCCATTTCTTTTACCAATAACTCAGCATGGCCGTTGTTACTCAACTTCATATAAGGTACCAATAATTCAAGCAGATCAGCTGAACTATGTGTAATTAAAGTACTTGTTTGTCCTTTGGCACGGCCGGTCTTGAGCGATCCAGTCCAGATAATTCCGTGTTTAGTTAATGATTGCTTGAACAAGTTTAAAGCATAACCTGTTGGTTCCCAAACAGCTATCCACTCTTTTGTGCTAGTCGAGCCCTCCGGAATTGTACCATCAACAATTATTTTATTTGTTCCGTGCTCACGATTGATTGTTATCTCTTTTTTACTGTCGACGGAAACGGTGACAACATTGTTTTCAACGGTAAGATAATCGGTTTTAGGAGTAAATCTTACAATAGCATTACTAGCCGTTTCATCCCCTGGTGAAACTTCGACGATAACAGAACCGGCATCGTAATCTTTATTTGGAGACGCTGTTAATGCAGAGACCTGGGCACCATAATAACGATGCTCATCACTCCAAATTAAATCTTGCGAGTAACGAACATCGTCATACCAGGTGTCGTCTGCAATCACGTCACCTTCAATAACCTTCAACCCATTATTCCTTAAATTTTTGGCCATGTTATCAAAATCAGATTTTAACAGTGTCGGGTCTCCCCTTCCTATTAAATACAAATTACCGTCCAATTTATCCTGATTTATAAATCCATCCGTAGCCACTTCTGTCTCAAAGGAGTAATCCTCTCCTAAAATGGACAAAGAAGTTGCAGCCGTTAACAATTTCAAATTAGAGGCAGGCCTCAACCTTGTATCACCCAAATGGTCATAAAGAATGTCTCCAGATGAAGCGGAGCGAACACTCACTCCAGCTAATGCTCCTTGTAAGTCAGGCTCATTCATTAGTAGTTGGTCCAGTTGCTTACTGAGTTCTTTTTGATCTAATGTAGTGTTAGCGGATGGATTTTCAATAGTTGAATTTGCGAACAATAACAATAAAAATAGTCCAACAAAAAATAAAAAACTAAGCCTAAGTTTGACAGAACTCATTATTACCACCTTTTTCACCATAAGAAATTGAAGATTAAAAGTCACCTTGGTCACTTCGACAACAGTAAGACAAGGCCTCATTGCGGTCACAATGATTAGCCTTGCCACGTGTCAAACCTTTGGAATATCACAGACATAAGCTCTTTTATCCATTAAAATTACGGTGGTATATATCATTTCCATTCTAGGTGAATAATAGTATAGAAATTAGTAGTTATTTTCGATCAATTAAACTAGACAATAATTTAATCGTCTTATCACTAATTTGTTCATCTCCATATCTTGCTTCTTGATAGGATTCTTCTAATTTTGTGAGCAAATCAGTTGATAGTTGATTTTGTTCTTTTATTTTCTCTAAAGTCTCATGAGGCGTTTGATAGGAATGGAACACAAAACCGTTCTTCACCTGTTCTGACACAAATTGATGGTAGAGATACCTCACTTTTTCACTGTTAGTAAGGTTCTCCCAGTTCCGTTTTCGTTTAAACCGATTAATTACATGCTCTTTAGTCCAATCTCTCGTACGAACTCGCCAATCATTAAGGTCAAAGACTACTTCCTTTTCATCAATATACTCTTCACTTGTCTCTTTGTGGTTACTTATTCCAAATATCTGATTTAAAAATTGAACAAACCAAGAAAAAATTATCTTCAGTCTACTGTGAAATTTTTTATAGAATTTGACGATTAAGAATAGAATTGTCGCTGCTATAAAAATAAACATAACAGTCAAAAAAATTCTTTCTAACCAAATTGCAAAAAGAGATGGATCCGAGCCTTCATTTGGTAAAAAATACATATCGTTTGAAGGAGCTTGTTCTTTTTCAATTGATTGTTCTGTACCGAACAACGAGAAGAACCAAATAATGAATTGAATTGTTTTGGAAATAAGATTATACAATACTGTTTGTATTGTTGTGAAATTTGCAACAATTAGAACGAGCAAAGTCGTGATAAGAATAAATAATCGATTATGATTTTGAATAGATCGACTAAGTTTAGGTTTCTTTTGGACAGATAAGGTTGCATCCAACAACTTTTGGCGATTGGATATAAATAGAGTTAATATCACAAACGTTACTCCAGTCCATGAAATAAGTTCAGAGTATGCTGTTAACGAGTCTATATACAAATAAACAAAGTAACTAACAAAGTAACTTGGCATTCCATATGCCCAAAGGACTGAAGGTGCAGTGAAATCTTCCCCTGGCTGCTCGGCATACACGATTCCCCGGTAGCCAAAAACAAAGGCTACTATGTAAACAATTACAACAGAAAGCTGTCCACTACCAAATAATACTGGTAGGACGAAGCTAAATAAGACTAGAATACTAATATAAAACCAGCGCTTTTTATTCTTGAAAATTAAACGAAAAATAATGCTAACTAATAGGACAACAACTAAACTTATCAACCAATACGATAGCAGATTAGTAGGAATTGTATAGACAGAGATAGTAAGAACAAACGGAAAAATAACAAGGAACTCAATCATGACCTGTATCCATTTTACAAACACGGCTTTTACATCAAATAACATTTTGTTCACCTGATGTTGTATAAGTAGACTGATTTTTTTGTAGCCATAAAATCTCTACTGAATTACCTAGCATTTCTAATTGTCTAATATTGATTTGCATTTGTTCCGTCATAATAGTAGTGATTAAAAGAATATCGGTGTTTTCCATTTTCATATCGATATCTTCCTTTAAAAAATAGTTAAAATTTCTACTTCTTGCCATTTTTAATTTGGCCATCGTATCCAGGATTAATGTAAGTTGAGATGCATTGCTTTTCGGATTGATTCTAACCGAATCTTTAATTTTCTCGGTCCCCCCAAATGGCTCCACTAGATAGGAATTACAGCCAAATCCAGTGCTAATCCCTTGTGAAATTGCATATTGACAAATAGAAGCAGCATAGGACAATCCACGTTCAAAAAGCTTTTCATCTTCAATCGGAAGCCATATGTCCTCTGTTTCATCGAAATTTAGATAGATCATTAAATGATGGTCTGCAGTATAATCCTTTTTGTTCACTTGTAAATGATTAGTCCGAGCTGTCACTTTCCAGTTGATACTGTTGATTGAATCACCCTGGCTAAATTCCCTGACTCCTGCATGAACAAATGGGTCTTCAATTATCCACCTTCTTACCACAATCTCTCCTAACCAACTATGTGAGGGCAAGGGAACTTGATCAATAGGAATAAACGCCGGATATACCGTAATATCAGTCAATGCTGGAACAAGTTGAAAATTCTCTCCAAATCCAAATGCATCTCCTGTAGATATCGAAACTGTATTTAGTCGATAGTAACCACGTTTTCCACAAATTACTTTGTGCCGTCTTGTCACTTTTTGATAAGGAATCAAACTAAATAATGTATGGTGAAAAAGTTCATTTTCTTCTTCACCATGCGATTCAATTCGATGTGGAAACAGTAAGTGTCGGTTGATTTTAGAATCCAAGCGCACCCAAGGGACTGGGAGTATTTTCATATTAGTAATTTGATCAATCATTTCCACTTGCTCTCCTTCAAAGACAGTTCGTTCACTAAAAGAGCGAGTGTATTGAATGTTAGTTAATCCCCATTTTTGATAAATAAAAGATTGAATCAACACGAATAAAACAAGTAGAGTGATAAACCATCCTAGACTCATTTTCTAAATTCCCTTACTAACATGTTTTCAGTAGGTACAGGGATTTCTTCTATCAGTTGATCTAATATCTTCTCAACTTGATTAGATTTTCTTCCAATTGTTGGAGTAAGTACAATTCGGTGTCCCATTACTGGTTTAATCATTGCCTTTATATCGTCCGGAACGACATATTCTCTTCCCTTCAAGACTGCATACACCTGAATTGCTTTTAACAGTGCTTGGCTTCCACGCGGACTAACTCCTAACTCAATTTCTGGATGTACTCGTGTCTTTTCAACAATATCGATTAAATAAGAAATCAAATCCTCGCTTACATGAACACTGGAATACAGTTGTTGAGCATCCACAATATCCTTGCTACTAACTACTGCTTGGATGTGATCAAAAGGATTATTTTCCTTAAACCGTTTTAAAATTTCTATCCCCTCTGTTTTAGAAGGATATCCTAGACTCACCTTCAACAAAAACCGGTCCAGTTGGGCTTCTGGTAAAGGAAAAGTCCCTTGACTTTCTACCGGATTTTGAGTTGCAATAACAATAAAGGGTCTACTTAAGCGATACGTATCTCCATCAATGGTTGTTTGTCTCTCCTCCATACTTTCTAGTAAACTAGATTGTGTTCTTGGTGTCGCCCGATTAATCTCATCAGCTAATAAAATATTAGCAAATACTGGGCCTTGCCTGAATTCAAATTCTCCTTGTTTCTGGTTATAAAAATTTATCCCCGTGATATCAGTTGGTAATAAATCTGGAGTGAATTGAATTCTCTTGAACGAGCAATCTAGTGATTGTGCTAGTGACTTAGCTAATAAAGTTTTTCCGGTACCTGGAACGTCTTCTAGTAACACATGTCCTGAAGCAATTAATGCAACTAGTAACTGGTCCACGGTCTCTTCTTTTCCAACGATTACTTTCTGAATATTTTTTTTAACCTTATCTGCTATCTCCGAAATCGATGTTAATTCCATGTTATGTACTCCTTTTGTTAAACGATTAATGATGTTTGCGCTTTCTTTTTAAGACTCTCTTTGTTTACTTTAAATCTTCGCATTCGATAGAAACTGCGACGTATCTGCTATGTGGATTTGCTTTCATATTCTTTCTAAGGTGAGTGCTAAATCGTCGCTGCGGAAATACACTCGCTTTCCGCGGGTGGCTGTTGAGCCTCCTCGCGCTTCGTGCTGCGGGGTCTCACCTATGCCTTTCCTCCCGCAGGAGTCTTCGTGTATTTCCTTCGCTTAGAATAGCTTTCTGTTCAAGTAGGAAGACCCGCGAAACGTTGATTTCACGGCATATAGAGTACTCATTAATCAGAACACCAATTTCCAGCGTAGGCATAATACGTAGACTCCTCGAAAATTAAGATCGATTTTCTTCGTGCGATCAGGTGCTTTCGAAGTATCTCTGGTCCTGTGGGAACAGCGAAAGGTTTTCGATGGGACGAGTAATCGCAGTCCCACGAGCCGAAGACCCCGGAAGAATCGTTCTTTGATTCTGAGGCTTTAGGTCGTGCCCACGGAAAGCGAAGTATTCTGACGAAGCGATGGTATGGCACTCGATTCAATTAGAATGGAAGCAAATCCTAACCAAAGTTACGTCGTAGTCTATAGTTTTTGTGCAACAAAGCAAATTAGCTCTATACATCTATTTAGACATCTGTGTCTTATTTTCCTTCAAACAAATTTTGATGTTAGACGAAACTTCTTGTAAACTATAAAGTGAATCTTAGTTCAGGTAAGGGTTTACTAACCTCAAATTGAGATAGATATTGATTTATTTTAATTTTACTAATCGGGAGATGATTACTTGTTAGGTCAACAAATAGCTATTAAATTAGAGATTACGGCAAGAAGGGCACTAAATATTAAGAAACAAGGTGGAATGGCCGGCGTTATTTCAGCGGACTTTATTGAAAAAGATAAAGGAGCCTTCACCGTTTTGTGCACTGCAATAGCTCCATATTATTTAAATACAACATCTGATGAAAGGCAACCACTAGATGAAATAATTGAAAGATATCGTCATCTTCAAGATTGTAGTTTAGAAGAATATTTCAAAGCTACCGATCGTGCGACAGAGGAGCTTAAAACACTCCTTGACAACCTTGGTGTGCAGGATGCTTTGGAATAGGTAAGTTAGTTAAACTAAATTTTAATTAGAACATCAGAACATGCTAGCATTCTATCTTTTTATAGAATGCTAGTTTTATTTACGTGAATCAATTTCATAATTACCTTGTGCAGTAATTCTCATCCCCGGATGAGAATTACAAAAAATCAATATTATGAAATTGACTAAAGCGCAAGTACTTTTAACAGTCGTGATCCACTCCATTCATCTAGTAGTAGATCCATTTCCGATTTAGGGATGGGACGACTAAAGTAATACCCTTGCATATAGTGACTTCTAAAATGCATTAATTGCCTAAGTTGTTCTTCTTTTTCCACGCCTTCAAGCACAATCTTAAGGTTTAAATCATTAGCCATAGTCACAACTGCTGACAGTATGGCTTTACTTGCTGAGCGGCTGCCAATATCATCAATAACCTCCCGAGCGATCTTGATCGTGTCAATAGGTAATTGGGTTAAGTAAGATAGTGATGAGTAACCAGTTCCAAAATCGTCTAATGCAATTTGAACTCCTAACCCCTGTAATTCAATTAATTTGTTAATAGCTATATCCATATTGTTAATCGCAATAGCCTCGGTAATTTCAATTACCAAGTAATTTGAACTCACCTGATATTTATCTAGAGTCTTGTTGACTTTTTCTGACAAACTTTCTTCCGAGTAAAATTGCTGTGGTGATACATTAACGGCCATATAGATAAAATAACCTTGTTCATGCCATTTTTTTAGGTCGGCACAAGCTTTATCTAAGACCCAGTCATTAAGAGCAAATATGACTCCGGTTGCTTCCGCTAATGGGATGAATTCAGCAGGTGAAATCAATCCAAGTCCAGGATGATTCCAGCGCACTAATGCTTCTACTCCGTAAATTAGACCTGTAGTCGTGCATATTTGTGGCTGGTAGTGTACTTCTAGCTGATTGTCTTCTAAAACGGTGTGAATATCCTTGCTAATGGCTACTTTTCTAAGGGCTTTACCATCACTCAATGGTTTGTAAATGCTATAGTGATTCTTTCCTTGATACTTTACTCGATACATCGCCTTATCTGCATGCTTCATTAACGTTTGACTATTATTTGCATCCTCTGGATAAATAGAAATTCCGATACTAGGAGTAACTGAAACACGATGATTATTAATTAAAAATGGCTGTTGTAAATTCCCCAAAACCTTTTCAGCATTGTTTATCACTTGCTCGATGTGATCAATGCTTTTTAAGAGCAGTATAAATTCATCTCCACCATGTCTTGCTGTAATATGGTCATTTGCTAACGATTGACTTAATCGTTGTCCAACAGCAACGAGTAAATCATCACCAGTTGAATGACCTAAAGTATCATTAATAATCTTAAAATGATCTAAATCAAGAAATAAAACTGCCAGCATCTTGTTATTAACTTCTGCCTCAGCGATAGCTTGATCTAATAAACTTTCAAAATATCTTCGATTCGGTAAACCAGTTAATGGATCATGATATGCTAAATGATTAATTTTTTTCTCTGTTTCTTTTAACTGCGTTAAATCTTTCGCTATACCAAATACGCCATTAACTTTGTCTTCTGCAAAAATTGGTATGTAGGTAACACTTAAATATTTATGATTTCCATTCCAATCCTTAATAGCTATTTCATAGTACTGTGATTTCCCCTTTTTAGCTGCAATAAAATTTCTTAATACTTTCGCCATTGACATAGGTGGAATAACAGTTGAAAACTTGAAATCCCTTAGTTTTGTTTCATTAAGTTCTGTCATAGATAAAAATTTAGTATTGGCATCAATAATATTCCCGTCTAAACCCAAAGAAAAAACAGCGTCTGTATGATATTGAAACAACGAACGATACCTTTGTTCACTAATCGCTAATTCCTGTTCTTGTTGCTTAGATAGTAAAGTTAATTTAACGTTATCTTTACTACGATACCACGATTGATGCAATGAAATGATGCTTAAAAGTGGGAGAATAAAATAGATAATACCTTCAAGGGAATTAGTGAAACCGCTATCATGTTTCCATAAGAAAACCAACATATAGGAAATAGTAATAAATAATAAAACAATTAATACATTTTTCTTGAAAACCAAAGCACTTCACCCGTTTCCCAAATATAATTACTAGCCCTCTAAAAGGATAGACCGCTACAAGTTGTAGCCATTAACAACAAAATAGCTTGGTTATCCTTTTTTATTAGGAGCTTTAACCACGTGGTATTACTTCTTCACCGTTTTCGATGAATTCATTGCTATGTTTGAATATTATATTATCATACTATTTTTAGAAACAATATAACTTTTGTTGAGACTCGCAGGAATCTGATTCGTTATTGTTCATTCAACTTATTATCAACGGTTTGTTTTACATTTTCCGCAACATCAATGGCTACTCTGTTCATTGTGATCGTGGTAGATGTCGTGTCAATCATGATACTAGCATGATTATCTTCTGTTGAAATTTCACAAGATTGAATGTCTTTATAGTCGACCATGCGGTCCATACTCGTATCTTTGGTGCCCATTTTATAATAAAAGACGCGCTTGTCCGTAATAAATAAAAGCTCAGTCGGTTTAGCAAGCGGAGCAGCATACACCAATAACTCCTCATCACTGTCTAATTTATTTTTCTTAAATGTATCAATATACTTTTTCATAATATTTGGCTTACCAATTCCTGCTTTATTCACCATTTTCTTTATTGAATCAAACATTGTCATACCTCCATATTTTTCAAGTTTATCATTGTTTTCTATTTGTTATTTGTAAATGACAAATCCACACTTATAAACAAAATTAAGCTATACACTAGGCAATCATCAGTGAATAGTTAACATTTTACATTGTACAAAACGAGTGAACAGAATACAAAATCAAGAGTATTTTCATCGATAAAATAATCACTATGATAAAACGGTCGCACCCGGTATCGATCCAGAGGATTCTTCCTGGAGAAAACGCTACAGAAGATGACATGAAGAAAGATGAACAAACAACTGTCGATCGTTTAACCAATGATGAGTATGACCCTAGTGAAAATTAATCATTTTATAAAGTGAAGAGTATGTAAGAGCATACTCCTCACTTTATATTGTTACTTTTTAAACTCCATTTTCCAGCTATAAAAATCGTTTTCCTTATTTTTTTCATACCTTAAGTAAGCATCGAACTTATTGCCTTTTTTACTTATTAATCCTTTTACAAAGGCTACTTCATCTTTCAAGAGAGCTTTAACCATTGTTTTTGTTACTTTTTTCTTCATTGCTGCTAAGAAAAAATCATTTTTCCAGACAACAAATTTACATCCTTGCCTCCAATTACTACAACCAAATCCCTTTGTACCTTCAATAATATTATTGCCACATGCAGGGCACTTACCTAATACCTCTTTGGAACTAGAACCCTGATTTGATGGTAGTTGATTAATTGTGACATCTTTTTCACTCTTTATCTTCTCAACAGATTCCGTTGTGAAGGTAAATACTATGTTAAGAAAATCGTCTTTATTTACCTGTTGTTTTTCGATATCGGCTAATGATTTTTCAAGACGCCCAGTGAATTCCAAGTCAAATAAATCCTTAATTGGAAATGAATCCACGAGTTTCTTGCCTAATTCAGTACACAACAAGTTTTTGGATTCTGTTGTAATATAGCCCACATCTTTTAGTTTTTTCATCGTATCTGCTCTTGTAGCAGGGGTACCGATACTAAATCCAGTTAAAACTTCTTCTACGTCCTCTTCTTTATACCCTTTGCCGCAAGTTTCCATTACACGCAACAATGTCTTCTCTGTATGGCGCTTCGGCGGCTTAGTCACATGAGAGGAAATGTCATAATCGAGTAAATTAACCTTGTCATCGACCTGTATGTATGGCAACAAGGTATCCTTTGATTGTATTCTTTCTACCTTTTTCCATCCTTCTACAAGTTGGACCTTACCTTTTGATATAAACACGCCCGTTATTGGCGCTTCTTCAATTTTGGTAGTAAGTTTTGTTTCCTCATATTCTGCAATAGGCATAAATTGTGCAATGAACCGGTTTTTAACCACATTATAAACAATCCCCTCATCGGTAGTTAACCGCTTTGGCTTTAGATATGTAGGGATAATTGCACTATGGCTCTCCACTTTTGCATTATTAAATACACGCCTTGTTTTCGTAAATTTAATTTCATCTTTATACGGGAGATCTTCAACAAGTGTCTTTAACACATTGGCAGTTTTCCCAACCAGGCTCTCATCTAAGGCGGTACTAGATGTTCTTGGATACGTTATAAACTTTTTCTCATAAAGAGACTGCGCTACTTTTAACACCTTATCAGATGTCCATCCCTTATACTTGCTCGTAATGAAGCCTTGCAAATTGGAAAGATTAAATAAAAACGGGGCAAAATCCTTTTTCCGTTCTACTTGTTTATCGAGGACAATAGCATTTTTATTTTCTATTTTTTTCGATACTTCTTCTAGCACTTCTTTTTTATCGAATTTTTCCTTATCATTTTCAATATATGAGCCTTGATAGTCTTGTCCGTCTTTTGTTTGAAACGTTGCTGTTAGCTTATAATAATTGTCCGGTTTAAACTGCTCAATTTCTTTATCACGATCATAAATGATTTTTAAAGTTGGTAGTAATACTCTACCAATATTAAGTGCTTTACCCTTACCTTTTTGATACTTTAACGTTGCAACGGAGGTTAAATTAATTCCAATCACCCAGTCAGCCCATTGCCTGCTAATTCCTGCATCTTGTAGCGGTTGCATGTCACTATTTGGTTTCATCTTTTCTATTCCTTGCAGTACTTCAGCTTCTGTCCATTCGTTAAGTAACAACCGATAAACAGGCTTGTCAGTTTTTTGGTGATTTATCACACTATCCCCAATTAATTGTCCTTCGCGATCATAGTCACACGCGGAAATAATCATATCTACATCATTTCTTTTCATCAAAGACTGGATCGTTTTTAACTGCTTAGACGCGCCACTGTCAGCCTGTCCTTTTGTTCTTGGGTTACTTTTTACTTTGTATTTGAACTTTGATGGAATAAACGGAAAATTATCCATCTTCCACCTAGCCATTCCACTATCGTAATCCTTAGCATCGTACAGTTGAAGTAAGTGGCCAAAAGCCCAAGTGATTAAGTAATTATTTCCTTCATAATAACCATCTTTTTTGTTTTTGATTTTCAAAGCATCTGCAATGTTCTTTGCAACAGATGGTTTCTCAGCTAATATTAATCTCATAAGTTATCACCATATTTTTCTAGAATTATAGATTATTAATTGTATCATATTAGAGCCCGAATACCTGTGTTTTAATTTTAACAAAAGTAAGACAAGCCACGTCGAGGTGTTCTATCCCGTGATAAGGCTTGTCTTAAGACCTCCGTCGGGGTAGCTGATCCTGCGGTTACTCGTCGCAAAACCATTTCGAAGTAATTCTATCGTGGTCCATTTTATGTTTCCTAGACCACAAAAAACTGCTTTTCCATTTCAATAATTAAATGGAAAAGCAGTCATTCTTAATAATTTAGGCTGTTTTTTTATAAATTTTAATCTGTCCCGTTTTATTCCAGAACCTTTTTATTCAACAGATAAGCTAATTTATTCTCTTTGACAAAATTATCATCAGGTAAATTCAAGTTATTTGTTAGTTTAACTTTATACTCATTTAGCAAGTGTTTTAGATTTACTTGTGCAGTTTCATCGGTAATACAAGAAATTCCGTATTGGTATAAATCATCTTTCTCTTGTTGCCAGACAATATAGCCTAACATTGTGATATCTTGGTTCAAAATTTTGGTTTCGAATTTCAAAATAATATCTTTACGCACAGGTAAATGTATCGTCGACAAAAATATAAAACCTTGATGGTCTATCTTCTCTATTAATACTTCGGTTTTTCCTAATTTCATTGTTCTGCCCCTTATTGTAGCTAGAGACATGGTAGTACTAATTGGATAAGGTAAATCAATTGATTCATCTTTCAAAGAACGAACAGGTTTATCGAAGCTCAAGCTCTCACAGGGTTTTAAGTACCCTTTTTCCAATAACAGTTGAAAGTCGGATTCAGGGACTGGTTTACTAAACAGATAGCCTTGTATCTCATGACAGTGTTGTAGTTTGAGAAACTCAAGCTGTTCAAGCGTCTCTACTCCCTCAGCGACTACTTTTTTATCTAGCCCTTCAGCTAAATAAATAATCGACTTGACAATAGTTTCATCACTGCGGTTCTTATTGATATTATGAATAAAGCTTCGATCAATCTTAATTGTGTCGATTGGATATTCCTTTAAGTAAGTTAATGATGAATATCCTGTACCAAAATCATCCAACGCTATTTTAATCCCTTTTTCTTTTAAAGATTGGATAACTACACGGACCGATTTATCATTTTGAATTAGTGTACTCTCGGTGATCTCAATTTCTAATAAACTTGGATCAACGTTTGAATTATCAAGCGTATTCGTTACAGTTTCCATCAAGTCGTTTTTCAGAAATCGTTGAGCTGAAACATTTATAGAGATTGGAACAATAGGTAATGATTTTTGTTTCCACTGATTTATGAAAGTGCATACTTGACCAAGCACAAAGTCTCCAATTTCTAAAATAAATCCTGTTTCCTCTGCAACTGGAATAAATTCTACTGGTGAAATTAATCCCCAAATTGGATGTTCCCATCGAATCAAGGCTTCAGCGCTAACTATTTTTTCAGTAATTGGGTCTACTTTTGGCTGGAAATAAATGCGTAATTCATCATTTACTATAGATTTCCGAAGATCACGTTCGATTGTGTATAATTTATACGATTCAATGTCTAATGAAGAGGAATATATCTGGTAATTATTTTTCCCACTATCTTTAGCACGGTATAATGCTGCATCTGCATTTTTTATCAATTTTTCCCTAGTATTCGCATCACTTGGATAATTACTAATACCTATACTGGTAGTAATATAGAGCTCATAACCATCTATAATAAAAGGATCCTTTAAACTAGTGATTAGGTTCTTAGCCAATTCTACAGGATAGTCATCAACGTCAAAATTTGATACAACTATGGCAAATTCGTCGCCACCTACCCTAGCTAGTAATGAGTTCTCTTTAAGTATGGTTTTCACTCGAATTCCAAATTGTTTTAAAAATTTATCCGCAATTTCATGACCTAACGTATCGTTAATCGTTTTAAAACGATCTAAATCTAAATACATAATAGAAAATCTCTGATCATTAGGTGAATGTGAAGATACTTCAATAAGAGTATCAACTGTTTGATCGAAGAGTCTTCGATTTGGCAAATCCGTTAAGTAATCATGATAAGCCAAGTGTTTAATTGTTTCCTCGGATTCTTTATATTCGGTAATGTTGGTTATAATGCCATCTAATCGAATAAGTTTGCCATCAGAATCCAAAACCGGAATTGTTTGATCTTGTACCCAAACAACATGTCCTTCTTTGTGATTGATTCGATATTGATGATATAATGATTCACCATTTGCTAACTTGTGTTGCGGTTGCAAATATTTTGTAACGTCTTCTTCATGGATTATGGCAGCATAGGAAGTTACGTCTTTAAACATTTCAGTTGTATATCCAGTTACAACTTGAACACCAGGAGATACTAAATTAAATGTTTGATTCACCACATCAAAAGACCAAATCCCTGCTTCCAAGTTATCATAAATATTTTTAAATCTTTGTTCACTATCCACCAATTTCTGCTCTATATCCTTTATTCTTGTGATATCTTGAAGTGTTCCAACAATGCGCACTGGCTTTTGATCTTCATCAACAATCACTTCAGCCCGATCGTAGACGTGCACTATTGTCCCATTCCGTATAATGCGATACTCAATTTCATATCCTATTACATTGTTAATAGCATGATCAAATATCTTTTGAAACCTGCTATGATCATCAGGATGCATGAAGGAAAATACATCTTGATATCTAGGTACAAAATTTTCTTTCTTCTCAATACCGAAAAGATGAAAAGTTTGATCAGACCAATACACTTGTTTAGTGAAAAAATCATAGTCCCAGCTTCCAATTTTGGCAATTTGTTGTGCTATTTCGAGGTTAGTTCTTACTTTGGTTAGCTCTTTTTGAACGTCAGCATGCGCTGTGATATCCTTTGTAATTCCGTACACGGCTGTCACTTGCATTTCTTTATTAATACTTGGGACATAAGTAATATCAACATCAACTGGTTGTCCATTTTTATCAAAAATAATTGCTTGATAATTTTGTGCCTTTCCTTTTAAGGCTTGTTCGAAAGACTCTTTTCTCTTTGACTGAAATTCTTCGGCAAAATTTATCGTAAAGTCCTGCACTAAGTCCTTATCACAATAGCCAAAGATGCTTTTGACAGAGTTATTGTAATTAAGTAATTGTCCTTTTGTATCCATCCGAAAAACGGCATCAGGATGATTATCATAAAGTTCTTGGAATGCATGCTGATTATAATTGGTTACCTCTATTATATTTGCAGGTTTATTTTTGTTTTTTTTCTTTCTGCTTTGCAAGAAATTAAACCGCATCAAAAGCCTCCTGAAAATGGATTTATCACAATGTACCATATTATTAAATAAAAGTCTTTGTAACTGTAATAGAAAGTGAATACTTTAGTTTGAAAAAGCAAAGGTTCTAGTTAAGAGCCTTTGCTTTTGTTTTTTTTATCATTAAATTGAATACCGTCCGTTAACATTTTACGTTACTATCATATTCCACCATAATAGTAGACTAATAATTACAATAGTTCCTACAATCGCACTCTTCAGCGTGTATGGTAATCGGTTAGGGATGAATGTAAGTGCTAATACTGGAATAATTCCTGCTACTATCATAAAGATGATAGCGTATAGTAATATGCCCACTAGATTATCTACAGGTAACTGCATTGATTCAATCATAAAATCCATAGTTCCACCTCACTTAGAAAAATAAATCCAAATTTATGTATTGATATGACACCAAATAATAGTATCTTTTATAAAAACAATTTTCTCAACAAAAATAGAACAACTCTTTAATAGAATATAGTAAATCTATATAATTTTCCAATAGAAAATTTAACAAACCCATTCTAAATTAAAAGAATGGGTTGTCTGAAAATGATATTTATTTAATACTTGATAAAATTAATCTTAATTACCCAGTTCTTTAATTATCGACATTGGCGTTTCTCCTGTTACACCTGCTACTAGACTCTTAGCGGCTGACATCTTCATATCAAATCTAGTTTTCATTGTCGCAGATCCAATGTGAGGTAGTGTTACGACATTATTCATTCCCAGTAAGGGATTATCTTTATTAATAGGTTCCTGCTCAAAGACATCAAGTCCAGCGCCGGCAATTTGGTTATCGTGCAAAGCATTAATTAAAGCCTGTTCATTAATTACTTGACCACGAGAGCAGTTTATAAAGAAGGCTTTTTCCTTCATTAGATTGAATTCTCTTTCACCAATTAACTGGTGTGTTTGATCTGTATGTGGTGTCAATACAACGACATAATCAGATTTCGCTAACAAATTTTCCAAACTTGAATACGTAACATTCAACTTTTTTTCCACTTCAGGTTTTTGTGTCCTGTTGTAATAAAGAACATTCATATTAAAACCAAGAGTTGCTCTTCTAGCTACTTTCTCGCCTATTCTCCCCATTCCGATAATACCCATCGTAGCCCCGTGCACATCGGTACCAAACCAGTCCTCTCCAACAGGCTTATCCCACTTTCCATTTTTCACATTATGATCAAGCTCAGTTAGTCTCCTACCAGTAGAGAGTACAAGCCCAAACACTAAGTCTGCAACAGTTTCATCTAAGACAAATGGTGTATGTGTTGCTAGAATTCCGTGCTTCTTAATTGCTTCTATATCAAAGTTATCGTAACCAACAGCAACATCACAGACAATTTTTAAATTTTTCCCTCTCGCAAGTAATTCTTCATCAACCGAATCTTTAGATGTTAGTAAGCCATCTACATCCTCAATTCTTTTTAGCAGTTCATCTCTCGGGATTTTTTCATCGTGTTCCCACAGGGAGTAGTTACAATGTTCGCCAATAAAATCAATTATTTCACTAGGTAATTGCTCAGTAATAAGTACTTTAGGTTTCATAATTGCATGCTCCTTCTATTCTTTTATCATAGGTAGTCCTTATATCCGCCTACTTTTAAGAATTCAACATAAATAAAGTGAATCCTTCAAAATTTCCATTAAAGCTGAATCTAAAAGAAAGAATGAGCAAATTTACTAACGGATTCCGTTACCTATCACAAACTTTTAAAAATGCAATGTAAATTGATTGTTATCTTTTATTGATATAATGAATTTACCAATACATTGAAATCATTTAATTCCTGTCTTATTTTACAAGTTATTATTAATAGTTATGTTAAAATAAATACAGATATTGTGAACGATTACACTTAAACTTACATTTGCATTTTGGAGGCGAATACAGAATGAGGGGGAAAAGTATTTTTAAGAAACGCTATTTTACTATCTTAGTATTACTATTGATAATAGTTTATTTCGGTCCTTCCTTCTTAGGAGGATATTCTTGGACAGAGTATTCTGCAATTAGACATACATTACCAAATGAAAATGGAAAAGTAGTCTTCGAAAAGGAATTCAAAAACAAAAAGGTTGTTGTTTGGGATACAGGTCTAAATAAATATGTCAAACTTATAGAAAATAATTTTTGGTTTCTATATCGTTCTACCTCGGTAAATGGTCTAGCTGCTGAAACAGCAGATGAAAAGATGAAAACTACTTGGTTGGCTAGTCAGCAGAAAGATAAAGTTTACGATGCACTCTTTGCGGTAGAAGTTCTTGATGAAGACATTGTGAAAGTTATTGTTAGTAATGAAGCAAATTTAGAGGGGAAAGATTTATCATTAAAAGAAGTAAAAGAGCAATCAACTTTATTTGTAGAGATGGATGTTAAAGACGGGGTTACGGCACATTATACCTCAATACTACATTCTGAGATTAGAAATTTTGTTTTTCGTGGAGTTAATGCTGATGGTAATGTTGTATCCACTTTTTAAGTAAAACTAGCTAATAGGTGTTCGTCAAAGTGACCGATATTGTACTAAGCACAATGATAAATTTTGAAAAGGGAGAGCAGTTTATGGAAAAAAGATTAAGAAAATCAAGTATATATGGATTAGTTTTTGGATTGGCAATCTCTATTTTGTTGGTTAATTATAAAGATGTTACACAGGTAGGCGATGGTGTTTATCAAACTACATATAAACCTATAATGGAATACATAGTTTCAATCTTACGTTCAGGCATTATAGGAATGTTTTTAGGTCTATTTATTGGTTGGAATAGTTATGAAAGAAAACATAAACCACAAGAAGAAAAATCATATTACCTCCCTTTCTTTTTTGTTGTTTTTCTCGTTTCAATTAGTTTAATGGTAGTTTTTAATTGGTAACAATATTTCGCTAACGGAGTGCGTTAAAGTGACGGATTTATTCAACTAGTGATAAAGGTGATTTTCAAAAAGAATTGAGGAGAAAAGGATGTATCAAGATGGAATTATTTTAGTAGCAAGCGTATCAATCTTTAATGAAGATGAAGTCTTGATTATAAAGGAGAATAAACCTACTGCTATTGAAAAGTGGAATTTTCCGAGTGGACGTATTGAATATGGTGAGGACATTCTCTATTCAGCTCATAGGGAAGTAAAAGAGGAAACAGGATTGGACGTAAAACTGTGTGGGTCTACTGGTGTATATAATTTTATCAGTAGTACAAACAATCAAGTTATTCTATTTCATTTTATTGGTAAGGTTACTGGAGGTTCTATAAATCTCGAAGAAGATGAAATTACTGACAGTAAGTGGATTAAGGTAAGTGACCTTGTAAAATTTGAGAATGAAGACTTACGGGAACCACAGGTATTAAAGCAAATAATTAATAATTTATTAAAAAAGAACCAATACCCAATTAATATTTATAATGAGCAAGTTTGTGAAAATTTCACTTAGACTGACGGATAGCTTACCTTGAATAAGGAATTGCACTTCTTGTTCAACTATGAAGTAGGATTGTTTAATAAGGGAGATTTATGAAAAAGGTTGTACTTATTGGTTCAGGAGGTTCAGGAAAATCCACACTTGCAAGACAATTAGGAGAAAAGCTTAAAATAAATACTTACCATCTAGATGCTTTATTTTGGAAACCTAACTGGGTAGGGATTCCAAAAGATGAACAAAGAAAGGTCCAAAATGACTTAGTGAAAAAAGAAAAATGGATTATTGATGGAAACTATGGCGGGACAATGGACATAAGACTAAATGCAGCTGATACAATAGTTTTTCTTGATATTCACAGAGTAATTTGCGTCTACCGTGCTTTCAAAAGAATAATGAAGTATAGAAATAAAACAAGACCAGATATGGGAGAAGGTTGCGAGGAAAGATTTGAGTTAGATTTTTTTAAATGGGTATGGGATTATTCAAAAACTAAAAGACCAAAAATTTTAAATAGGCTTGAACAATTGTCTAAAGATAAACAGGTTATAATTTTAATATCCCCGAAAGAGGTTCAAATCTTTTTAGAAAAGGTTTAATGACTTATTCAACTATTTAGCAGTTATCTACAGTATATTGCTAATGTAATACACCTTTTCTCTTTGAATCATGCATCAAGACAAGATAAGTGTTTAAGAACTTGACGTGAAGCATCTGTGGGCATTGACTGGTCATGAAAGACTGAAGCCGTTGTTTCATCAGAAAGCCAATCCGATTAAGCCCACTACTCCACGTAAAGTCCTATCTTTGAGTTCGTTGAAAGCCCTAAAAATGTCATAAAGGTTACAGTATTTATGCTTCCTCTAGTAATTGTAAAAGTGTCTCGTAGGTTTGAGCACCCATAACCCCTTTTGTTCCAGAAACAAAGCAAGGAATACCAGTTATACCCATTTGGTGTGCTTCTTCTGTTTCATTTATTACTTGTTGCTCATACTCACGTGTTTCTAGAGCCTCTTTAAAACGAGTGGGTTCAAGACCAACACTTTCTGCAATTTCCACTAGTGTATCAATTTCATTGATTGTCTTTTCTTGTTGAAAGTGTGCTTTAAATACAGCGTCATGATACTCATTGGCAAGTCCTTGTTCATCAGCGAATTTCGCACCCTCTAAAGCGTGACGGGAATGCTTACTCCTATCATTCCACTTCATCTCCACACCATAATGCTCTGACATTTGTTTAACATTCGCTTTGGCTTGTTCATAATACTCTGGCGGGTGAGATGGTGTTTCCACTCCCTCTGGTTTTAGCTCAAATGCCTTCCATTCCACTTCTACATTATGCTCCTTGGCCAACTGGTCAAGCGGGATCTTCCCGATAAAGCAAAAGGGTCATAAAAAGTCTGAATAAACCGTAATTCTATTTGTCATATCTATTCCTCCTATTTTATAAACTAACATCGAACAAGACTGCCGAATCTCTCTAGTAGTTCTGGCATTTCCTGTTCTGTTATTGTTCGAAAATCCAGTAATACTTTATCATCCTTAATTCTTGTAACGACTGACGGCTTACCATTTCTAAGGTTTTTAGCTAGTTCTTCTGTTGAACTATTTTTATGCTTAACAGCAATTAGATAAGTTGGAAGCTCAACTCCAGGCATCGTACCTCCACCAATTTGTGAACTGCCTTTTATTATCTCCAAATTATATGGTTCGCTAAGCTCTCCCATCTGACTACTAAATAGGTTCACTTGCTCTAGTATGTGTTCTTCAGTCTTTAAAATGTCTCGAACTGTTGGAAGTTCATCAACAGCAGCCTGTTCAGATAGATAAGCACGTAAAGTTTTCTCTAGTCCGGCAAACGTCATTTTATCAACACGAAGCACTCTTGCTAATTGATGTTTTTTCAAACTTTGAATATACTCTTTTTTCCCAACAATAATACCTGCTTGTGGTCCACCAAGTAATTTATCCCCACTAAACGATACTAGGTCAACACCAGATTTGATTACATCTCTAACTACTGGCTCATCACCGATACCACTCTCTTTAAAATCATACAAAGAACCACTTCCCAAATCCTCATAAAAAATAAGTTCGGGGTGTTGATTTTTTAAATTCACTAGATCATCAGTTGAAACTGATTCAGTAAATCCTATTGTTTTAAAATTACTTGTATGTACTTTGAGAATCATACTTGTATTGTCAGAGATTGCATTTTGGTAATCATACAAGTGTGTTTTGTTAGTCGTGCCCACCTCTACCAGCTGTGCATCGCTTTCCTCCATGATTGAAGAAACACGAAATGAGCCACCAATTTCAACAAGTTGCCCACGAGAAACAATTACTTCTTTGTCTTTTGCGAGCGCGCGTAATACTAAATAAACAGCAGCTGCATTGTTGTTGACAACCATCGCAGCCTCAGCACCAGTAATTTCCGTCAATAAATCTTCCAGAATATCATGTCTAGACCCACGTTTTCCTTCAGAAATCCGATACTCAAGATTAGAGTAACTACCAGCAACACTTGCCACATGACTAATTGCCTGTTCACTCAATCTTGCCCGTCCTAAGTTTGTATGTAATACCGTACCTGTAGCATTAATCACACGTACGAGTCGGTCTTGTTGGAATTTCCGCACCTTCTCTTCGGTGTTATTCCATATGTATTCGATGAAAGTTTGTTTGCTGCCATTTTCAATGGGAAGGTTGCAAGCTAACAACTTGTCCCTTAAATCGTCCAGCTCCCCTTGAATGACCTTAGTCACTTGAGACTCATTAATCAATGATTTTTCAACTAAATCAGTAAATCGGTCGCTTTTTTGCAATTCGTGAACTGGCGGTAATTCCCTCAATAAATGCTTCATAATCTTACCTCCCTACAAATACACCTCTATTATAAGTGTTAGAGCTAGTAACACCAAACAATGAAACTCGGTGTTTCCATGATAATCGGATTAATATTTGTGTTAGACTTAGATAACATAGTACTTCCTCAAAAAAAAGGAGGCTAACGATGTTAAAGAAGACTTTACTGGTGTGTCTTGCAGTTATCGTCTCTATCTTATTGGTATTCGGTTATCATCACTTTTTGAAATTTGAAACCTATTCAGTAAATAAAACTATTGAGATAAATGATTCATCCTATCAAATTACCGATATTGGACATTTTCCTTTCCGAAACAAAGATAGCTTTGGGGAAACAGTGGAATTGAACATGCCTTGGTATTTCGAAGCAAATTGGATTTCTTTTGACTGGCAATTAAGATTAGGGAAAGTAGATCACTTTTTCTCATTCCCGTACAACAAAGATAACTCAAATATAACTAATTCGGGAACCTTCACAGGTGATCAATCCGATTTAGATATGGACACCATGACAATCACAATTAACAGCTCACAATATCAAGTGCAACAAATGGAAATGTCTAATATGACCGATGATATGAATGAAATGAAAGTTACATTTACAGTTGAATTAGACCAAAAAATAAACACACTAAATGCTGTTCGTTTAGAAATAGGTAATAGTGGTTTTACTATGCAAAATCTGGATAGTAGAGAAGGAAAACACTTTATGTTAAGTCCAATCTACAGCAACAAATACCAATCACTCCATCCATAATTAATTAAAACCACTCAAGAAAATTCCTAATGCGTTCAATTCAGAAGTGCAATAAATCAGTTAAGGGCGGTGTGTAAAAGAATGCGAACATTATTAGAATTGCTTCGTATAATTATTATCTTTGGGCTTCTTGGCGGCTTAGGTTGGGCTATTATAGGAAATATTTATACAATCAATGAAACAACTGAATCTTATTCGTGGTTCGGTGCACTAGCAATACTAGTTTTACTTTTTATATTATATAGAAACAAATTACAATTCTCCGGTTGGTATAAAGGAAACGGTAAAAAGAAATTGTCGAAGAATGTTTCCCTTACACTTATTTTCACTTCTATAATACTCATTATTTCACCGTTTATATTGGGCGTTGTAAACCTAACAGTGTGCTAAAACAACGGATTACTTCAATCAGAGAATTAACCGAAATGAATTATTAAAATTAAATAACTAAGGGGATAAACGCGATGAGAAAGACCAAAATACTTCCTTGGACTGAAGAATGGGATAAAACGTATAGTCGGGAAGAAGAAATACTTAAAAAAATATTTAATGAACAATTGGTTGATATTTTTCACATTGGAAGTACGTCTATACCAGCAATAGGTTACGCAAAACCTATAATAGATATTTTGATTGTTGTTAAAGATATTGAAAAAGTTGATTTATATAATCAAGTATTAGGTGAATATGGGTATCAACCACAAGGTGAGAATGGAATTATAGGAAGAAGGTACTTTCCAAAGGGGAAGGAAAATAGAACCCATCATGTACATATCTTTCAAGTAGGTAATGAAAGTATAAAAACACACTTGGATTTTAAAGACTTTTTAATTAAACATCCTGAGGATGCAAAAAGGTATGGGGACTTAAAAACAAAATTAGCAAAACAGTTTCCTGATGATCATCATAAGTATCAATCTGAGAAACAAGAGTTTGTTAATCAATTAGTTGAAAAAGCAAAAAATTGGGCTTTAAAAAGAAACCCTTATTGAACTAGCTTTAAAAGGCGGTTCTATTTTGTCTGTACTTAAGCACAAATTGCAATTGAATCAAAAAATAAAAACCACTCAGGGTGGTTTTTTAATCTTGCATTCCGCCTGCCTCTCGGGAAGTCATTGCACCTTGTCCTTCGCTGACATCTTTTTGAATTTCTTTTTTTACTTTTCGTGCATTAGTTCCTGCGAATTCTGGTTTCATAATAGAATCCACATTCCTTTTAACGTTTTTTTCTTGTTGCATTACAAGCCCTCCTTCTTTATTAAACAATCTCATTATTTACAAAAGAACGTTTTGTATGTCCAGAGTATTTGAGCGAATTTCAATTAAAAAAGTTAAGTTCGAGTAATTTGCCTTTAGTTGAGTAAGAATAACTATATTGTTTGTATCTTTAACCTATTTTAATCGTAGATAATAACAACAACCTTTACAGGGAGGAATTAGGTGGAAATAAAAAAACTGCACTATCTGATTGCTATCATATCGTATCCTATACTGATTTTACATTTTGTCTTCGGTAATTACACAAGCGAAAAGTTACTATCTGGCATCGTATTTTTTTCTATAGCTACATTTATTTATGTGGGGTTGGTTTACTTATATTTTAAAAGTGACATAGGTAAAATAGTTGTAATGTGGGGATTACTTTGTTTTGCAATTATTTCGGTCTTCCTAACCTTTACAGCATAAAATAGAGGGTTATAGCTTTTCTTGTTGTCTCAAAAGACGTACCTAACTGATCAGGAAGGACAATCGTATTTAGGCTGAAATTGCTATTGCTCTTTCTAAATTTAACATTTTACAGGTTTATTAAAGTACGGACTTTAGTTTAACAACAGAAATCAGAAAGAAAAGTGGCTTGAATTTTTCTCCAAGCCACTTTTTACTGTGAATTTAATGGTGAAATTAATGAAATTATGCGAGATTCAACTTACCAATTACTGTTTTGCACCTTACAGGTGACCCCATTAGGAAATTCCCTAAGCGATATTTTGCTATTATTAAGCTTGTTTGTCTATTTTCTCTATAATATCCTCAACTAGCGGATATTTTCTTGTCTCTAATTTAGAATAAACCTTCTCACCATTTACAGTGATTTCAAATGCGCCACCAGAGCTTGGGATGAGCTCCAACGACGTAATACTAGTTCGGTAATGGGTAAATAATTGTTCCGCAAAACTTGCGGCTTTTGGTGCGTAATTTCACTGCATACAAAATTCTATCGCCACTGAAAAATTCATAAGAATCATCCTCCATTTCACTCTCTATTATTCAAAAAAGTTAGACTAACATTAAAAGTTACAGATTAGAGTCTCTACTCCTCGACCCATCGTCTTTCTCCCTCAATTCTTTCCGTCAAGCTTAATTGATCCAGTAATTCAAGCGATGGAATTAGATATTTACGTGAAACCTCCCAAATATCCTTTGCTTCTTTTAAATCAAACGACTTTCCAGTTTTACTTCGCAATTGTTTTATTGCATGATCAAAAGCTTGTTTGTGTACAAGCATGTCATCCGTTAATCGATAAGCCTGATTCATTTGAAGTAAATAAGTCCTTAATTCAACCGCTTCATCCTTTGAGAAAGGTGTGTTCGTTAAATAATCTTCCCACTTTTTAACTGCAATCCCATCCTCTTTTAGCCTCGTAATTACTTCTTCCATTCGAACTTTCCAGCGTTTGGGAAGATGGGGATCAAAATGAATATCCGATACATACTTACCAGTCTGATTTAATATTCTCTTATCAACAAGCTGTTGAACCGTGAATTCAATCAATTTTTTAGGAAAATCAGATTTTAACGACTGAATCAATTCCGCTTTATCGATACCCTGACGCATCGGAAATTGTTGATGATAATCAGATAATTGATTGACTATTTTATCTTTAATTTTAGCTACTTCTGACGCAAGTGCGTATTTCTCACTCGGAAGTTGAACCATTTCATTTTCTGTTATTGCATTGTTAACGAGTGTAAGCACTTGTTCGGGGTCTAGTGATGTCGCCTGTATTATCTGAGCTAAGTTAACGACCATATCTGTTTTCAGAACATCCTTAACTAAGTCTTCAGGCGTTCCTTCTTTCTTTTTATCCAACATTATAATCGTTTCCTCACCAAAACGATATTTATTCCCTTTCGGATCGATTATCCAACCCCCTCCTATTGTTTCAACTGGAGTTGGCCTCCTCAAAATAAAACGATCTCCACGCCTGACAACAATCTGATTATTTAACCTTATTTGGCACAACACTTCTTCATCCGTATCTAGTACCAAATTGCGGTCAAAAAAGACAATTCTGCCCATGACTTCGGACGTTCCAACATGTAGTTTTACCGGTGCACGTTGTTTTACTGCTGTCCTTAGATCACCAACAAATCGTAAAGCGACATCAACAGTGTCCGTAACAATAAAGTGATCCGAGGCGACGAGTACATCCCCCCGTTTAATTTCATCTCTTTCAATTCCACTTATGTTAATCGCGGCCCGTTGTCCTGCTCGCGCCTCTTCAGTGTCCTGGTGGTGTACTTGAATGTTTCTAGCCTTAACTTTTTTATTTGAAGGAAGAACAAAAAGCTGACTTCCACTCATAACAACACCCTCATAAACCGTCCCTCTCACAATCGTCCCTTGACCCTGAACAGTAAATACCTGATCAATTGGTAATCGAAAAGATCCGTAACGATCACGATACTCAACAGACTGCAACTCTCGGTAAATAGTTTCTTTTAATTGATCGACTCCTTTTCCCGAGACACTATCAACATAAATCATGGATGAATTATCAAACGATGTCTTTGAAAGTGTCTCACTAATATCAAGGGTAACGATTTCTAACATTTCCTCATCTACACGATCCACTTTGGTAATTGCGACAATACACCGTTTAACTCCTAGAAATTCGAGAATCTCCAAATGCTCCTCTGTTTGCGGCATAACACCCTCATCAGCAGCAACTACTAGTACAACTAAGTCAATTCCGGCGACACCAGCAATCATTTGCCGAATAAAACGTTCGTGTCCTGGGACATCGACAATCGATACATGCGTCCCGTCTTCTGTATGTAAAGGAGCATAACCTACTTCAATTGAAATATTTCGTTCCATTTCTTCTTTTAACCGATCTGTTTCAACGTTCGTTAGTGCTTTTGTTAACGTTGTTTTGCCGTGATCAATATGTCCAGCCATACCAATTGTATAATAAGTTGATTCCATACCATTAACCTGCCTTCATGATATCTTGATACTTTCACTTTAATCTTAGCTGGCTGCTGATTCAAGCATGATGGTTTATAAACATAAAATTAAAACAAGCGATTCATCAATAAGTAGCACTAATAGCTACTACTGATAAATCGCTTCGTCAAACATTTATATTATTCTTGTTTTCGATTTTCTTCGTCTGCAACTCCAAATTGTACTTCTGGGTGTTTAGCCATTTCCATATCGACACCGACTGCACCTTTTGCATAATCAGGTGTTTGTTGCAGTTTGGTTTTATTCTTACCTTTAGGATGTCTGTGTTCATCTCTACCCAATTTATTTCACCTCTTTTCATAATCTCTATTTAGTATGACGGAAAAAACAATAAATCATTTATTACTGATTTTTCCAGATGCTTCTGTCTTGCGCATGACAACATTTCGTTATAAACTAGTAGACGTCTTAAACATATGAGCAATTATCTTAAAGTATTTAATGGGATTGGATGGGTGACTGGTGTCCCCCTGGGTCTTCAAAACCCTGAGGAACCTGCGTGCCAGGTTCGGTGGGTTCGATTCCCACACAGTCCCGCCAATATTAAACTAAACTATTACTAACTCATACATAGATCCCGCAACTTCTTAAATGAAAATGCGGGATCTTTTTCATTTATAGTTAGAACGCATCAAATCCCTCCATTTAGCGTTTGGTGGGGATATGATAGAGGTAGGATTAGGAGAGTTAGTCTGTTCTATCTTCTTCGTATGATTTTTAAATTCTTAAATTAGAATAACCCCACCCCTCCAATCTAAAAATCAACACTTAAAAGAAGAATCTTGCTCAAAAAGTATCGGATTCAGTTATGGGAGAGAAAATGCTAATATTATATTAAATAACACACTATCTGCATGCGTTTTAAACAGGAAATTATAATACAAATAGCAAAAAAAACGCTCAGAATGTAATTCTTGAGCGTTTTAACATAAAAGTTAATGCTAATTTAAGTGAATTGCTTCATATATTAATGAAGAAAATGATTTACAGTGTAAATCGTACATATTAAGAACTTTTGAGCTAACTAATTTTGTATGAGTTTCTTTTGTTTATTTCTTTTTCCAATTATCCAAATGTAACTCCAATGCCTTATTAAAACTATCAAACAATTGCTCGTCTGATAAAGAATACATTGTTAACCTAAATTGGAGCGCGCCAAGATTAAAATTATATCCTTTTAAGTGTTGATATGAAAATAATAAATGTAGGCTTAGGGTTGTTTCAACCAAATTTATCTTTTATAATTCACTATAAATTCACTAATGATGAAACTAATCCTTCTGCCACTACAGATAATGTTGCCATCACTACCGCTACTGCACTAGCTCCTAGATTTGTCCAAATAAACACTTGACTTCTTGAGGCCCCAAGAGTTGTTATTGCACCAGCACCTATTTGGCTACTAAACAAAATAGATGATAAAAAACAGACTCCAATTGCTCCAAAACGGTCGAAGGTCCTTTTTATTCGAGGATTAATTTTCTTGGGCGTATTGTCCCTCTTTCGAAATTTATTATATATTGTATTAAAGAGTTTGTTAATTTCAGCTCCAAAAAACATAAATAAAAAAACACTAACTGCATTCCCGAGAATAGCTAAGCTTAATGCCACAAGAGGCGGAAAGTTAAAGGCGATGATTGCCGTTGGAACAGTTAAAAACACTTCAAGGAAAGGAACCATACTTACAAAAAATACAAATAGACACTGAAGAAAAAGATTTTCCATATAAATACCTCCTCCCTTTTATTAAGTCAATCGACTTAATTACATTGTAATACAACTGACTTAAAAAATCAAAGGAGTTATCCTATGCCTAAAAAAATAAATCATGATGAAAGAAAAAATCAAATTGTAGAAGCGATGTTTCGCATTATTCACCATTCGGGTTTTGAAAAAGCGACTTCACGCGAAATTGCCAAAGAAGCAGGCTTATCTTTAGGTTCTGTTCAATACTTTTTCCCAAAACAAAAAGACGTATATATGGTCGCCATGGATGTTATCTATCAAAGATTTGAGGAGAGAATGCAAAAGGTCGTACAGGAGACTCAGGGTGAATTTGAAAACGCAATTCGTATGATAAAACAAATTGTTCAAGCTAATACAGAAGAAGAAAGAATGGAAAATGATATTTGGATGAAATTTTCAATAATGGCAACGATGAACCCGGAATACCACGAGACGAAGGATAAATCTCGAGAAGTAAACCTTAATTTTGCAAAGGATGTATTAAGGATGCTTCATACAAAAGGGTATATTAAAAATTCCATAAATATTGAAGACAGCGCAAATTCGCTAACTATATTCATCCACGGCTTAGTATTTGAATCTGTCATTTACCCCGGTTTATACAACGATGTCGTTATTGAAAAAGAAATCAGAGAATATTTACGAAGGATCTGTAACTACAATTAATTAAGTAAGTACATTGGTCACCTTTCAAATTAAAGAATTGCCCCTAAAAGGGCGTAAACCTTTTGATTCAAGGTTGCGCCCTTTTATAATTCACAATTTATATGCAGTTATACTAGATAAATCTAATCCAAACAACAATGGTTTAGCGCTCCATTTAGCAATGGCACATAAATTTGTCCACTCATGTTAAATGAGTGAGAATTGGTGTTAAATCTGCAACTAATTCTTAACTAACCTATTTATACCTTCTGCAGCAGTAATTAAGTGAATTTTATAAGCAAAATAAGTGACAAAGTCCCCTTACATTATTAATAATGAATGAAGAAACTCACAGTACCATTTCCATTGTAAGTATCCATATGATTGATTAGGATGAACCTAATATGGAAACCTATCTTACGCCCTTATTTTAAATTTATATAATAGTTCAATAGCTAAAGGATGAAAACATAATGAAAGTTGTCTTAGCAACACCGAATTTCCACCAGCCAAGAGGAAACACAATCACCGTCCAACGAATTTCAGACGGTCTTAAATGTTTAGGTCATACTACAGAAATCATTTCAATAACAGACACTTCAATTTCTAAGTTACCCGAAGCAGATATCATACACGGTTTTCATGCCTATCATTTTTATAGCTTTATCCAGACCTTAAAGGAAAAACCGAAATCCTTTATGATTACATTAACTGGCACAGACTTAAACCACTATTTAGTTGACAAAGATACTCGTTCAGATGTGATCACTTGTATTAAAGACGCAAGGACCATTCACGTATTTAACGACGAAGCGAAGGAAATATTAATGAAAGAAGTGCCTGAAGTAAAACACAAAACAGTTATGATACCTCAAGGGGCTAGTAATTTTAAAGATTCAAGCAGCAGTTATAAAAAAGAAGAAAATACTTTCTTGTTTGTACTTCCAGCAGGGATAAGAAAAGTGAAAAATGTCCCCTTCGCATTAGAAACAGTAAAAAAACTTCATGACCAGTACCCGAATATTAGGCTTTGGATTGTAGGTCCTATTCTTGAAGAAGAAGAAGGTCAACTAGTTAAAGAACTGGTAAATGCCAATAAAAAATGGGTTAGCTATTTGGGTCAGTTAGCTCATGAAGAAATGAGTGGAATCTATTATCAAGCTGATTGTATTTTGAACACTTCACACTCTGAAGGCCAATCTTCAGCAATTTTAGAAGCCATGGGCTATGGTATACCTGTTTTAGTTGCAGGAAATGAAGGGAATAAGAGTATCGTGTCCGACCAAGAGACAGGTTTCATTTATCACAATCAAAACCAATTTCTTGATTATGCGAAGAAAATCATGAATAATATCAATTTAAGGCAGTCTATCAGTATAAGCGCAAAACAGTATATTGCAGAACACCATTCGAGTGCACATGAGGTAGAATATTTGTTGAAGTTATACCAAGAAATACTAAAAAACAGATAGATTAATTTACACCTTATTCTCTATCACTTAACTACATGATTTATAAAAGGAGTGAACTTTATGTCAAAAAAAGAAATGATTAAATTAACCTCTCTATCGACTAAAGGTGGCTGAGGATGCAAAATTGGTCCCGATGACCTGACGCAGGTTCTGCGTCACTTACCTAAATCAGTATCAGATCCAAATTTACTTGTTGGATTAGATACCTCAGATGATGCTGGGGTTTATAAAATTAACAATGAAACAGCACTTGTTCAAACATTGGATTTCTTCACACCAATTGTCGATGACCCATACATGTTCGGTCAAATCGGTGCTGCAAATGCATTAAGTGATGTGTATGCAATGGGCGGGAAACCAATTACAGTAATGAACATCGTTGCCTTCCCGATAAATACACTAGATAAAAGTATCCTAGCCGATATCTTGGCTGGAGCATCAGATAAAGTGAAAGAATCTGGAGCCGCATTAGTTGGCGGGCACTCGATAGATGACCAAGAACCTAAATTTGGTTTGTCAGTAACTGGAACCATTCACCCAGACCGAATTAGAGCTAATGCTGGTGCAAAACCTGGAGACCGCATAATTCTAACGAAGCCAATTGGTGTTGGAATTTTAACGACAGCAATTAAAAACGGTTTGCTGGAACAAAAAGATATTGACGAGGTTTCAAATGTAATGGCTACACTTAACAAGGTCGCTGCGGAAACTATGGAAGAATACACTGTTAACGCTTGTACTGATGTAACTGGTTTTGGATTATTAGGTCATACAAGAGAAATTGCTGAAGGTAGTTCTGTTGGTATTACCATTTATAACAATAAGGTACCAGTATTGTCCAAGGCAAAAGAACTTGCTGAACAAGATGTGATACCTGGTGGATCGAAGAAAAACCACAAATGGCTAGCTGATTGTATTGACTATAGCGAAAATATTAGTGAAGTTGATCAAATGATTCTTTGCGATGCTGTTACTTCTGGAGGACTTCTTATTTCTGTACCAGAATCTGAGGTACAATCATTGCAACAGGAACTTCAGAATAAACACGTACCATCTGCCATTATTGGTGAGGTTACTAGTGAAAAACCCGGATGTATTAAGGTCATTTAGCTATGATAAAAGGACTCTTCTTCTCTCCTGAGTCCTTTTTAAAGTAGCAGCGGGACATTTAATTGAGCTAGCATAGAAAGGATACATTAGGATGAAAGTTCTTGTAACTGGCGGCATAGGTTTTATCGGTACGCATGTTGTAACTGAACTTATTAAGAATAACTATGATGTTGCAATTATCGACAACCGTTGTAACGACGAACACTACAACCATTATGTTAATGTTGCTTGTTACTCTGTCGACATTAATGATTATGTAGACAGAATTTTCGAGATAGAACGACCAGATTATGTCATTCACCTTGCCGCCCAAGTTGATGTCAATCAATCGATTGCAGATCCAGGACAGGATGCTAGATCAAATATCTTAGGAACGATAAACATACTAGAAAGCTGCAAAAAGTATGACGTGAAAAAACTGATATTTTCATCCTCAGCTGCCATTTATGGAGAACCAGTTTATTTACCTATAGATGAAAATCACCCACAGGATCCACTTTCCTTTTATGGAATTTCCAAACGTACAGCTGAAAACTATATAGCAACTTATTGTGGGATTAATAAAATTAACTATACAATATTAAGATATTCAAATGTCTACGGTCCAGCACCAATCGAAAATAATGGCGAAGGAAATGTCATATCAATTTTCCTACAACAAATGTTAGATGGTGAATCCCCAACTATTTTCGGTAATGGGGATCAAACCAGAGACTTTATTTATGTTAAGGATATTGCAGCTGCTAATCTTGCCGCAATTGAACATGGAAATAATCAAATCTTTAATATTAGTACGAACACCCAAACAAGCCTAAATGAGCTTGTCACATTGCTAAACAAATTGTTAGCTAAAGTAATCAAACCAGTCTATTTAGAAAATAGAAATGCCGATGTTAAACACAGCTATTTGATGAACGAAAAAGCTACTGAGCAATTAAAATTCAAACCAATTTACTCGTTAGAACAAGGCTTGACTTACATAGTGCAAAACAAGAATCTAAACTAACAATAAGTAATAGTACGGGTGAAGATTAAAATTTATAATGAGGTGAAAATAATGAAAAAATGGTTAATTATGATAATTTCGTTGGGCTTTATCGTTCTACTTACAGCATGTGGTGAAGAAAGTGAAGAAAGCGAAGAAAGCAAAGAAGGAGAAGAAAGTGGACCCTTCACAATTGGTGTTATACCAGCTCAAAGTGAAGGAGAAATGGAAAGCGCAATGGATAACTTGCAGTCGATTCTATCAGAGGAACTAGACAAGGAAGTAACCATTGAAGTTTACCCAGATTACAACGGTGTCGTTGAAGCAATGAACTATGACAAAATTGATATGGCTTATTTTGGGCCATTAACTTACGTAGTTGCTCATGAAAAAAGTGGAGCAAAAGCAATTATAACTCAACTAATCGATGGTGAACCGTTCTATCACTCCTATATCATCACACATACTGATAATCCTTGGACTTCAATTGAAGAACTATTAGCTAATCCTGCAGAAATTGATTTTGCTTTTGGAGATCAAAACTCAACTTCTGGATCACTTATACCTAGTATCGAACTACAGGATCTTGGTGTGTATCAGGATGAAGATGATCACCAATTTAATTCAGTTCGTTTCACTGGATCGCACGACGCTACTGCTTTAGCCGTTCAAAACCAACAAGTGGATGCTGGTGCAATAGACAGTGCCATTTATAACCAACTAGTTGAAGCAGGAAAAATTGATGATGAACAGCTAAAAACGATTTGGCAGTCCGATGAGTTGTTTCAATATCCTTGGGCTGTTCACCAGGATACAGATGAAGAAACAATTGAACAGTTACAACAAGCATTCGCTGCAATCGAAGATGAAAAAATCCTTAACGCTTTTGGAGCAAGTGCATTTACAACTGCGACCAATGAAGACTACGAGAGTATAAGGCAAGCAGCACTGAAACAAGGAATTATTGAAGAATAGAGCTGATACTATGTGGTTCAAACGACGTAACATCATAACAGTAATCGTATTATTATTATTTATTGGCATTAGTATGAGACTAACTGAATTCGATTTAACGAAGTTTAAGGATTTCCGTAACATGATTGATTTCTTATCTCAATGGTTTCCAATGGATTTCTCTAAATTCCCAAATATGGTTTATGATAGTTTAGAAACACTATCAATGGCTTTTTTAGGAAGTTTTTTTGGTTTACTTATAGCACTTCCAATCAGTTTTATTGCAGCTTGGAATACATCTCCTTCTAAATATTTGTTTCATTTTTCAAGATTTGCTTTGAGTTTTGTTCGTTCCATTCCAGAAATTGTTTTTGGATTGATTTTATTAACTGCCCTTGGACTTGGTCCCTTCCCTGCTGTGTTAGCAATTATGTTTCACAACATTGGAGTATTAGGCAAGTTAATATCAGAGTTGATAGAATCTGCAGACCCTGGGCCACAAGAAGCAATGAAAGCTGTCGGTGCAAAAAACTGGTTTGCTTATCTATTTAGCATTATTCCGCAAATTTGGCCAAACGTATTATCGCATTACTTTTACCGTTTTGAAGTTGCAATAAGAACTTCTTTAATCTTAGGTTTTATTGGTGGTGGCGGAATTGGCCAACGTCTATTTAATGATTTTAAGACTTTTCAGTATTCATCCGTGTCACTAGACGTATTAATTATTATGGTAATTGTTATTGCTGTTGACTTGTACGGTAGCCACGTACGTAATAAGATCATCTAAGGGGGGCTAAGGTACTTATGCTTGAAGTAAAAAACGTTTCTGTACGATATCCTGGCAGCACAGAAGATGCGTTGTCAGAAATAAATCTTACGTTTAAGAAAGGCGAATTTGTTTGTATATTAGGAAAAAGCGGAGCTGGAAAATCCACTTTCATTCGTTGTTTCAACGGCCTGCAAAAGCCCTCTCAAGGTGAAGTATTTTGGAACGGTGAGTCTGTTACCAAAATGAAAGAAAAACAATTGCGTAAAATCCGCCGGGAAATGGGAATGATTTTTCAACATTTTAATCTAATTCCACGCCTCAATGTTTTACAAAACGTCTCAACTGGAATGTTTGGTTACAGAAGCACATACAAGAATTTAGTAGGCTGGTTTAGTTCTGAGGAAATGGATCGCTCTAAACAAGTTATTGCCGATGTTGGACTAACAGAACAAATAAACCGACGAATTGAGCATTTAAGTGGTGGACAAAAACAACGCGTAGGTATCGCTCGAGCATTGCTACAACAGCCTCAAGTGTTACTAGGCGATGAACCAGTATCAAGCTTAGACCCTGGCACGTCTAATCACATCTTTACACTTTTACAACAAATGCATGAACGTCTTGAACTATTAACAGTCATTAATGTCCACGATGTGGACTTAGCAAGACGCTACGCTACTCGTATTATTGCATTAGAAGAAGGAAAAATTATTTTTGATGGTAAGCCTGAAGCATTTAAACAAAATGAATTTAATATGACCTATCATTCAATAAAAAAGAAAGAACATAGTTATACCTAAAATAATACCCTGCACTCCTTCGTGCAGGGTGATGAAAGGGGTTGTCTGCTGTGATAAAAACTCCATGAGTAGTCGATCAAACAAGGGTCGTGTACGACTCTACAGATCAACATGTACTTACTACTGTAAACACAACAGATCAAAAATCGGTAGTGTTAACTTTCGATGATGGACCGAGTAAAGTATTATCAGAAATCCTAGATGTGTTACAGGATGAAAATGTCCCTGCTGTATTCTTTTGGCAATCACGTCTCCTTTATCCGAAACGACCATGGAAACGTGTTTTAAATGAAGGTCACTTGATTGGAACCCATACCATTAATCATCCCGATATGGAACAACTAACGTTCGATCAGCAATATCGTCAATTACAAAATAGTGTTCGGCATATAGAGTCCGTTACTAAAGAGAAAGTAACCTACTTCAGACCTCCGTTCGGCCGTTATAATTCTAATACTATTAAAGCTGCAAAAGAGCTAGACTTATCTATAGTAATGTGGAAAATAGCCGGGATTGATTGGGAACTTGAAAAAAATCCAGAACAAATCATCGAAAATGTTGTCAACAATTTAGAGGATGGTTCGATTATTCTACTACATGAATTAAGACAAACATTGACTATACTGCCTGAGTTAATAAATGCTATTAAGGAAAAAGGATATACATTTCGTCTATTATAGGGAGGGATTAAGAAATGACTCCTATTACCACCATTGTTTTTGATTCCTATGGGACTCTTTTTAATGTTCATTCTTTAAGTCACCGACTAGAAGAATTTTTTCCTGGTAAAGGGCAAGAAATCAGTCAAACATGGCGGGAAAAGCAAATCGAGTATGCCCTCTTACGTCAAATAATGGGGAACTATACTACCTTCTATGAGATTACTAAAGACGCCTTAATATATGCAATTAAGAAACATGGCGGGCCAGTAACTACAGAACAAACAAAGCAACTTGTAGAGGCTTATTTACAACTAGACGTTTTTCCTGAAGTCAAAGCTGTATTAAGCCAACTGAAGGATAAACAGTTAGTTATATTTTCAAACGGCTCTTTAGACATGCTTAACCCTGTAGTTAAAAATGCAGGTCTTTCTGGCATATTTAACCACATTATTAGTGTAGATGACATCGAACAATTCAAGCCTGCTCCTGCAAGTTATAACTATGCAACTAAAGTACTCAACACCAAGGCAAAAAATGTATTGTTCGTTTCCGCAAATGGTTGGGATATTTCCGGTGCAGAGAATTATGGGTTTCATACAGCTTGGATTAATCGAAAAGGACTTCCAACCGAAGAACTAGAGCTTGTTCCTGACACAACCTACCCTGATCTGAGAGGAATACTAGAATGGATTTAAACCAAAAACAAAGTCACATGTACACGATACATGTGACTTTGTTTTTACATTTATTTCTATAATCAAGCTTCTGCGAATGCCTTTACCTGTTCTTCTGGAATAAAGCCAACGTGACGATCGACCTCTTCCTTATTTTTAATCAAAATTAAGGTTGGAATACTCTGTACGCCAAATTTCCCTGCCAAATCCGAGGATTGGTCTACATCAACTTTAAAGAAATCTACATCCTCTACTTGTTCCGATACTTCTGAGACCACCGGCCCCAACATTTTACATCCTGGTCACCAATCTGCTCCAAATTCTAGGACCATTGGTTTACTCATGTTTTGAGAGAACTGATGGAATTCTTCTTTCGTAATTGCCTTAACCACAATTAGCCTCCTTGTTCATTGAACCATTAGGTTCCTTACTATATTATTTTCCACGAAAAATAGTTTTTTAAACAGAAATCCTGATCCTTACAGTTGATTCTAGGGTGATAAGTTCTAAAACTCTAGCTAATCTAATAGACTAAGTTACCAGTATCCAATAGAATTAATAGGAGTGGAAAAATGATTGAGCCAGAATATTTATTAACCTTTAACGTCAACCAGTTTGAATGGTTCTATTCAATTGACGAAATGGTAGAATTTATTGAAGAATTTGGCCTGCACGATTTCGAGGCTCTTCACATCCCAGAAGCATTTGAAGTAGAATTGGATTAGATTAACAGAGATATAAAACTATTTAGAGCAAACTCTGTTGCCCCCTTTTTTGAAATAAAATGTAACCTATGCTAGCGAACAAACGACAACTATATAAATGAGAGAAAATAGTAAGTAAGAAGGCGGAGGATAAATAATGAGAAATTTAATTTGGCTATTTCTATTAGGTGTTCTATTGGTAGGTTGTGGTACAGGTAATCAAGAGCCAGACCAAAAAAATGAAGACGAAAATAATTCGAACAAAAATGACATCGTAGCAGGCGAAATGGAACCTAGCCTTACCGAGCAACAAGCCTTTAGTTACCAATATCAAGTAACAAATCAAACAGAGGATAAAATAACCCTTGAATTCACTAGTTCACAACGCTTTGATTACTCTGTAGAAACGAAAGATGGGGAGCAACTTTTCCTATTTTCAAGCGTAGCCTCTTTTATGCAAGTTTTAGGAGAAGAAAAAATTAAACCAGGAGAATCATTGGAATACTCGATTGATTTAACTGAACTTGACCTTTCACAAGGGGAATATGTCCTTAATGTATGGATGACACCTACTGAAGGGAAAAAATATCAAGTATCTCAAGAATTTTCGGTCAATGAATAACACTACTATCATGTTTATGGTTGGTCGTAATTTAACCAATAATCAGCTAAATATGAATAAACTCCAAAACCAAGTGAAAATTAGACTTGGTTTTGGAGTCTTTTAAACCTTAGGTAAAACTCGATCAGATTCATCTCTTAATAGGAACATCCTTATTCTTCCGTCCCTTCACTTCATCCATTTTTCGGTAAAAACCATCTTCCAAATCGATGTCAAAGTAATTCGCGAATTTGGTAATATAGGCTAAACAATCAGCAAACTCTTTACCTATATCCTCTTTTATACTTTCCTTAGCTAACAGAAATGCTTCTTCCTCGTCCATTCCCTCATTTATTTTCGTATTTGCTATGTTGAAAGATCGTCGTAGTTCTTCCGCAATTTCAGCCACTTCTGTCGTTAATAACATGTAATTATTCATTAATGATGATTTAATCTGTTCGTAATTGTCTGCTTTAATTTGCCATCCCATTTGTTCTTGAAAATTACTTGAATATTTCTGCAGTTCTTTCATAAAAATCCCAGCCTTTTTATATTATTGCATTTAATAATACGGGAAAATCATCAATCTTTCCACTGACAAGTTAGGGAGTTGTCTTAATAGATAACATATCTATATCACTAATAGATGAATCATTCTCAAAAAGGCATTTGTTTAATCTCGTTTTGAGATGTATAATAAAATTAGATTTAGAAAGCGATTACAAAAAAGAAATAGACACTTCTTTACAGAAGGTTTATGAGGAGGATTTACTATGAGCCAAACAGAGCGAAGTTTTAAGATGGAACATTTGTGGGAAAAGACGAAATACAACAAAGCTGAAGTTATTCATATGTCTGATGAACAAATCGAATATTTCCATTGGCTCTATTTTGAAGAATCAGTTTATGATTTAATGTAGTGAGTTAAAATTTAACCATACAGAAATTCTTGTGCTTTGACATAAGGGCTTTTTTTATTATAGTTTTCCAAGAACAAAAGGGAAGACGCCGGAGACGGGCGCTGCCTAACCATGTCAAAAAATCACCACACGAACCAATTTTATACTTTCCTAAGCAAAAACAGCTAGTAACCCTCGAGGATTACTAGCTGTTTTGTTTCATTCTATTTTAATGGAAATCTCTTGTGTTCTCCATGTTACGAGAAAATACTACATATGCGACTGTTGATGCCAACGTAATTAATGTAAAAAGAAGTGTATTTTTCATTAACTTTTACCCTCCTATAACGGAATTCTAAATTCACATTTTATATAATCTACGCTTAAAATGGGCGAAACTTTCCTTTTTTAAGTACTAATAGGGGTCCACCGAGCAAGAATAAATAGCGATCATCAATAACGTTCTTCATCGCTTTGGCTGTTACACCAAAAAGCTTTTTACCCTCAAATACGGTTCCCATTGCATGTTTTCCACCTAGGGAAGCAACTGTGCCTTTATTATCGAATACAAAGCTTTCAAGTGACTCTCCATGGATTAGTGCACGGAGATTATTTGCGCATATATCAGCCTCTTGCATAGCTAACTGTGCAGTTGGAGGATACGGGCGACCACTTTCTTTATCCATTACCCAAGAACAGTCTCCAAGAACAAAAATATCATCATAGCCAGGTGCGCGTAAATCTTCGTTTACATTCACTTTACCTTTTGTTAATTCAAAACCGGATTTTCCAATTATTGCATTTGCTTGAACTCCACCAGTCCATACAATGGTTCCAGCTTTAATTTCTTCTTCATCTTCACCTACAACGACACTATCTTCCTTACATTCTTTTATCATCATGCCAGTTTTAAACTCAATCCCACGTGATTCAAGAGAGTTACGTGCATAATCGATTAACTCTTGGTCAAATCCAGGTAAGATAGTTGGGGCCGCTTCAATGTTAACCACTCTAACCTTTTGTCTTGGTATATCGTATTTGCTACAAAGCTCAGGTACTTTTTCAGCAAGTTCACCAACAAATTCTATGCCTGTGAATCCGCCTCCACCAACAATAATTGTTAGTAACTCGTCTTTGTCACCGTCTTCATTTTTATATCGTGCAAATTGATATTCGATGTGCTCACGTATCATCCGGCTCTTGTCAACACTTTGGATAGTAAATGCATTTTCTTCCATTCCAGGAATTCCGAAAGTTGCTTTTTCAAAACCTAGCCCTATAACTAGATAGTCATAATCCACTTCTCCGTTTTCTAGCATCACTCGTTTTTCATCACGGTTGATTTCTACAACAGTATCTTGCAGTAATTGGACACGATTCGTGTTAATGACATCACTAATCATAATCCTAGAACGATTATCGTCAATAGTTCCTGCTGCGACTTCATGAAGCCACGTTGTTTGGTAATGGTAATTATGCTTATTTATCAAAACGATGTCTGCTTCTTCTGGTCTAAGTTTCTGCGTAAGCCTTTTGGTCGTCATCATCCCAGCATATCCTGCACCGAGGACGACAATTTTTGGTTTATTATCGTTCAATTTACTTCCACCTTTCAAAATTTAAGTATATAAAAGTACACAAACTAAGCAGTTTGGTTCTTAAACAATAAACGGTAATCAATTCCATATGTATAACTTTTCACAAGAAAAGCCATATATTAAGTTGAATTGACATATTTTCACTCATTTCTTTTATATTAACAAATAGAGGTATTTCCGTCTAACAATTAGTGTTTTGACTGACCATCCTAATTTTAAAAAACTGATGGAGCTTGATCAAGATTATAATGAGGGTATGTTTTTCTTGTTTCGTAATTAAGATATCTTTGTGTTTGGACTTGAAGATCGTCTTGTGAAATCCTCTCATCCTCACAATGTATGAACACATATCCTCCCTTAAACACGCCTCGCTCTTATTCTTTCTTTAAAAAAAATAAATAACCGAGGAAAACCTCAGTTATTTATACGTTAGTTCTACTAGTGACGTTTCTTCTGTTTGCTCGTTTTGCTTTTGGAGTTATGTATCCTTTTTCAAAGATTTTACCACAAGAAATCTGAAATGAATCAACGAGATCTTTTAAATTGTCTACTTGTTTCTCCCGAATGGCTTGAAGTAATAAATGAATCACAACTCTCGAGTCATCCAGAGCGTGGTGATGAGAAAAATTACTTCCTATCATATCAGCTAGTGTATTCAACTTGTAGTTGGGCATACCTGGCCAAACCTTTTTAGAAATCATCACCGAACACAGGTATTCAAACTCTGGATACTGTAAGTCGTACCTGTCAAGTACCGCTCGAAGTACACTCATGTCAAAACTTGCATTATGGGCTACTACTATCTCATCTGATAGATACTCGTTAATCACGGGCCATATTTCAGCAAAAGTAGGCGCATCCGCGACATCATTTTCTGTAATTCCATGAACATATATATTCTGTGATTCGAATTCCATAAGTGGATTAATCAAGCTATAATATTCGTCGATAATACCATCTTGATTCGCGACGACTATACCAATCGCACAAGCACTAGTTCGATATCGATTAGCTGTTTCAAAGTCAATAGATACTAAATTCATTTTGTACCCTCCAAATTTTGCTACTCCTGCTCCTGATGTAGCTATACCAAATCAATTTCTATTAACTTATTCTAACACGAACTCTATTAATCTTTCATTAGGATTAAAATAAGTAATTAATTTTTCCACCTTGGTCTAGTTATGTCTGAAATATGGAATTTGAACTAAAATATTTTTGCCCCTTTTTTCAACTATCAAAAAGGGGCAAAAATATTGTCTTTCCCTTTTAACCTTTCACTCATCTGGTTTAAGCAACAAAATTTTTCCATCCTCTTGTAGTTCAATTTGCACTTTGTTACTATCCGGTTTAAAACCAGCTGCATCCAAGTAATCCCTTGGAATTTGCAGTCTTCCTGCCCGGTCGAGGACGGCTAGTTCGACATGGGAATCTTCCTCTTCCTTTTCTTCATCATCTGACACAAAATCATCAGCAGTTAATCTACGTCTTAAGATTTCACTTGATGTTTTACCATCACGAATCGCCACAACCCGGTCCATTTTTTTTGTCAATTTCGTATCATGAGTAACAATGACTATAGTAACTCCGAGTTCTCTATTCAAGCTTCGGAACAAATCAAGAATGATATCTGCTGTTTTTGTATCGACATTTCCTGTCGGTTCGTCAGCAAGTAGTAATTTTGGATTATTTGCAAGTGAAATCGCAATAGCAACCCGCTGTTGCTCTCCTCCGGACAGCTCACTAAGTCGATTATTTAACCGTTGCCCTAACCCAACAAGCTCCAATAATTCAGTTGCTCGCTCCCTTTTGCGTTTTCCCTTTAGAAGCATTGGTAATTCTACGTTCTGTCTTGCTGTTAAATATGGAATTAAGTTCCTGGCATTATTTTGCCAGACAAACCCAACTGTATCACGTTTATACTTTACTAGTTCTTTATCAGATAAATGCAATAAATTTTGCCCGTTCACTACCAGCTTTCCAGCAGAAGGCCGATCTAGTCCACCAAGCATATTAAGTAGGGTCGATTTACCACTACCACTACTTCCGATAATACCCATCAATTCGCCCTGTTCAACTGTTAAATCAAGACCCTGTAAAGCCATTACTTCAAGCTCATCATCCACTTTATATATCTTTACTAAGTTATTGCATTCAATCACAACTAATCATCTCCTAACTTAATAGCCTGATGAACACGAATTCGTTTAAGCAGATACATGAGGACTCCTAATCCTATCGTTAGCATAAATAAAATAAATAGATAGATTTTCATTTCGTCACCTGCGTCAAAAATAACATGAAACGGTGGAACTTGTTCTTTTGGATCAAACGATAATTGAAACAAAGGAACGAATAGTTGACTAGTTAGACCACCAATTGCAACACCCATTAGACAAGCTAGCCCAGACGTAAGTAACTGCTCCCAAGTTAGGATACCGATTAACTCACTTAATTTAATACCTATGGCACGATAAATACCATATTGTAATATCCTAGATTTTAATGTAAGTATCCAGTATAACAAGAATCCGATAAACGTTATTACAATTGAAATAAGAAAACCTAGTGTTAACGTACCATTTAGCCCAAGTAAAAAAGCACTATTTTTTAGTTCAGCTAACTTTGGTCTAATGTCATTCATCTCGGTGACAGCGATATTCCTGTCTCTTATGTCTTGATACAACACTTCCCTTGATACATTCGGTTCCATTTTCAACCAGACGTCATAAGGCTCAAGTCCCATCATATTTTGAACGTACGGTAAATTAGCAACAATAAGAGTTGGTTCCTCTTCATCATCATCCTGTTTATTAGGATTAAACGCTGGCCAATAGTCAACAACACCATAAACAACAAACTCTGCTTGCTCTGATTGATCCCAGTTCAATGTTAAATAATCGCCTTCACTTACTCCTAATCTCGCTGCAATCGATTCAGATACTAATACAGAACTAGGTTCGCTTGCTAACAAATTTAAATATTCATACCAGTGATGGGGCAATAGTTGTGGTTTAAACCAAGCCGTCTCTCCAAATTCTTTTGGTTCTATGCCCATCAAATTTGCAGAATAAACACTTTGTCCCTTCGCTTCAGCTGTAACATTATCTTTTCGGAACACTCTCGTCGCTCGCTCCACTCCTGATAGGTTTGTGATAGGTTCGAACGGTGGTTCTGAATAAGAAATTGCCGTCTCGGTTTCACTACTTATGGCATCCGTTTCTTCTTGTCCTTCTTGTTCCTCTTGGTTAGGCGCTACTGATGCATAGCTTGATTCTTGACTCTCCCATTTCATTTTTAATGCAACATCTGATCCATTTTCATAGAATAATTGTTCCTCCAAATTATTGTTAATTGTTCGTGCTGCACTGGCACTAAATACGCCAACAGCAATTGTCATTACTAAAAACAACATTAAAAATTGATATTGTCTAAACGAACGGCTTACTTGCAACAACGTACTATACAAGGACAAAGACCAATAGTTTTTCCCCAGCAAGTAAATTATCTTTATTAGCCATGGATATATGCGCAAACAGAACAAGCCTAATCCAATAATAAATAACGCTGGTACAAAGAATAAAAATGGATCAACTGACAGCATTCCCCCAGAAACAGTAAGAAGTTCTTCTTGTCTCGTTTGATATTGCCACCAACCATACCAAGAAATTCCTAACAACAATATATCGAGGAAAAATTTGTGCCACACTGCTTGCCCTTGAACGCGCGCAGACTGCTGTTTTCGGTTGACGATACTTTGACTTGTAGCCTGAATAACTGGAATCATAACCATCACAATACAAGCTAAAACTGCCCATAATGCATACAAATAGGAATCACTTAAAATAGTCACTTTCAAAGAAGAGCGCTGAACAAAGTCTAAAAAGCCATTAGCAGCACCTAAGAATTTGACTAGTAAAAGTCCTAGGTAAGGACCAATTAGTAGCGCTATTCCCCCTAGCAGAACTGTTTCTACTAAATAAATAACTAAAATTTGGCCTCGCTTTGCTCCCCGACTTCTTAGTACAGCAATTTCATTCAGTTGACGATCGACAATTAAACGTGAAACCATAAACAAGTAGATTGCTAGCATAATGATAATTGGCACATTGAGCGACCAAAGCATTGTTGTCAGTTGCGTGCTTTTACTAGCATAACTTGATAGGATTTTTTCAATCGGAAAATTAATGAAAAGAACAGCGTCACCAGTAAATTCGTTGGTAAATGCCCGTACCTTATCTTCAAGCCCCATAATACTCCGACTATTTGCAACTGTGATTTGATGGTAGTCATATGCGGTATAAAATCTAGCATTTGCCAGCCAACGGTCTTCACCATAGAGAAAGTCTTTTTTAAATAAAGATTCTGGAATGATAAAATCATCATTATATCTTCCGAGTGATCCCATCCAATAAGGGTCACGTACATTTTTCGCATCAAATGTACCAACAGGTTTGATTAAAAATTGTTTATCATCTCGACTTGCATTAAGAACAGAACCAAGCACCATCTCACGGTCAACAAGAGCTGCCTGTGTGACGAGTACTTCATACACGCCGTCTGTTGGTTCATTACTTGGGAATTTACCATCTAGAATAGTTATATGTTCTTCTAAATTTGTTAACGAAGTGATTCGTCCGTAGTCATCCGAAGACGGTAAATCATACATTTCTTCATCTTCATAAGCAATTCTGACTGGATCTGTTCTTAAAATAGTCACATCTTCCAAGATAGGGATCCCAGTATCATGAGTCAATGTTTGATCATATGCTTCTATTTTATCAAAGGCATCGATGATTAAATCTTGACTCTCCGTATTTGAAAATGATAAAGAATGAGAAAATTCACCAGGATATTGTTTATTATCAATCTGGTGTTGCTCCAGTTCTTTTACTAACAACTTTTGCAGAATGCTAGACGTATAGGTTGGGATACTAGAAACAAGGGAGACTGTTATAATCAGGCCTAGGAACAAGCTACCTACTAGCCAACGATTATTAAGCATCTTTCTTAGGATCAGTAACAACATCGCCATAGCTTATCCCCCCTATTTTAAAATAACTCTATCCCCTTCTTCTAACCCTTTCAGTACTTCAACTTCAGTGGCCGAAACAATTCCCTTTTCTATATCTACTTCTCGTTTTGTTTCTCCATCCAGTACATGGACATATTCTCTACCAAAAGCCGAACGCAAGGCACTTCTAGGAATCGTGAGTGCTTCGTCTTTTTTCTGCAATATTATTTCAAAATCTGCAACATCACCAACCTCAACACCTTCTGGAAGTTCTTCTACATTAATTGTTAAACTGCGCTGATACAAATCTGGGTTTAATTCGATTAAATCAACTGGTACGTCACTAGGAGTTTGAACAACTTCCCCTTTTACTTCAGTGCCCAAAATCGTAACGTCAACAGGCATACCAACATTTACCTCATTCAAATCCCTAGGACTTGTCGCCGTGTAAAGAAGCTGCAACTTGGCCGGATCTGCTACTTGTATTAAATCTTCGAAGGCATCGACATAATCGCCACGGACTTTCTCACCTACAAACGTAATAAAACCATTTATTGGAGACACAAGTTTTGCAGCGGCGACTTGCTGCCTCATTTGAACTAAACGAATCTCAACTGACTGAATATCTAGCTTAGCAATTGCTACCTGAAACGTGTCGGCACCTTGTTCTTGTAATTGTTCCAAATGAAGATTTGCTTTTTTAAGATCAATTTGTGCTTGTTGGATGTCAAAACCCAAGTTACCTGTCTCCATTTCAACAAGTACTTGTCCCTCTTCTACCTGGTCTCCAACCTTCACATGGACCTCGTCAATTCGTCCGCCTGACTCAGCATAAAATAGATTTTGCTGTTCGGACGGAATCATATTCCCTACACCATTAACACGTTTAACAATTTCCTTGATTGTCGCCTCATTTGTTTCATAGTCAATTTGCGCTGGTTCAACGAGGGGAGGTGCAAGGGCTTCTTCTTCCTTTGGTAACAAGGAACATGCAGGAAGTATCAAAATAATAAGTAAAAATACCACTATATTTCTTTTACTTTTTATCTCATTAACTAAGTGTTTTTTCTTCATCTTTGACAATTTCACCATCCTCCAAAGCATAGACATGATCAGTTAACTCCATCATCGCAGGATCATGAGTTGCTATTATAATTGTCGTTTCATTCGATTCAACTAGCTCACGAAATACCTTCATAATATGAAAAGCAGTTTTCGTATCTAATTCTCCAGTTGGTTCGTCAGCTAGTATAAGTGCAGGTTTAGTAGCTATTGCTCTTGCTATCGCACAGCGTTGTTGTTCACCACCTGATAACTCATACGGACGATGTTTCGCTCGTTTCGTCATCTTAACCATATCGATCGAATCTTTTATTCGATCAGACCATTCCCCCCTTGGAACACCAGCAATACGAAGCCCAAATTCAACGTTTTCCTCTACAGTCATTAGCGGGACTAGCCCGAATGATTGAAACACAAAACCTAACTTTTCTCTTCGCAACTGAACTCGTTGATTTTCTGATAATCCCTCAATGTTTTGATCGCCAAAGTAAACGCTTCCATTAGTCGGATGGTCGAGTGCTCCAATTATGTTTAATAAAGTCGTCTTACCAGACCCCGATCTTCCTTTTAATGCAACTAACTGATTTTTTGGAACGGTTAAATTTATATTCTTCAAAGCCCTAACCTCTTTACTCCCATGTCCATAAACCCGTTCTACATTCTTTGCTTTCACCATAATACTCAGCGGAAATCACTCCTAACTAATTCTAAGTTACAACTATCATCTTAAATCTTGTTTCTAAAAAAATGTCCATAAAACTATTATTATTCATTAATTTTGTATCAGATTTAAATTTAATTCCAAATCAATTCTAAACAGCAATAAACTTGTTAACATTATTTTAAAGATACCGCTTTCACATAGTGCAGTCAATGCTAACTGGTAAAATCAAGCAATTCAGCTATATTAAAAGGACAGACCATTTGTAAGTAATTCATTCATCGTGGAGAAAACAACAAAGCACATAGGCTTTTCTCATTATTTTATCAATAAGTTTTGCATACAAAAACACTTGGATAAAAATGAGATTTTATCCAAGTGTTTTTTCAGTATATAAATTTGGATTGTGTAACTAAAGGTAGCTTATACGAACAAGATTAAAGACCTTCATGAAGGTCTTTTTCCCTTGTTTGCTCGCTCATCTTGACTTTCATCTGTTTTATGAAAGTCATTTTCATTCGTTTGCTCACTCATTTTGACTTTCATCAGCTTTATGAAGGTCTTTTTCCCTTGTTTGCTCACTCATTTTGACTTTCATCAGCTTTATGAAGGTCTTTTTCCCTTGTTTGCTCACTCATTTTGACTTTCATCAGCTTTATGAAGGTCTTTTTCATTCGTTTGCTCACTCATCTTGACTTTCATCAGCTTTATGAAGGTCTTTTTCATTCATTTGCTCACTCATTTTGACTTTCATCTGCTTCATGAAGTTCATTTCCCTTGTTTGATCGCTCATCTTGACTTTCATCTGTTTTATGAAGGTCTTTTTCCCTTGTTTGCTCACTCATTTTGACTTTCATCTGTTTTATAAAAGTCATTTTGGGAATTCGTTCCTCATAGATACCCAGGTAGTTATTAGACTTCCTATTAGCAATAAAAATAACATATTAAATTAACACCTTACTAACGTCTATTAGTAGGGTATTAATTTTTTTACTACTTGATATTATTGTATGTGTTTTTGTTGAAATTGAACAATTGCATCATAGTCCTCTTCAAAAAGACGACTTAGCCGAAGATAGATTGGAATTAATTCTGTGTAAACATTAACTGCTTCCTTATTAGGGGTATGACTTTTTGTTGTTCCAACCATTTCCGACACCACAGTCAAATCATCGACCTCACCAAGAGCATAGAGTCCAAGTACAACAGCACCCAAACAGGAGCTTTCTACACTCTCTGGAATTTGCACTTCCTGATTAAATACATCAGAGAGCATTTGACGCCAAACAGCAGATTTAGCAAACCCTCCAGTAGCGTGAATTTTTTCTGGAATTCCAATAATTTCTTCCAATGCAAGCAACACAGTATAAATATTTAAATTTATACCTTCTAGTACAGCACGCATCATGTGTTCTTTCTTATGGTGCATTCCTAAACCAAAAAAGGAGCCTCTCGCATTAGCATTCCAAAGTGGAGCACGTTCACCTGCTAAGTAAGGATGAAAAATCAACCCTTCTGCTCCTGGCTGAATCTTACTGATTTTGTCAGTTATTAGATCGTACGGATCGATAGCTGACTGCTTCGCTTCCTCCACTTCCTCGTGACAAATTTCATCTCGGAGCCAGCGCATCACCATGCCGCCGTTGTTAACCGGTCCACCAATTACCCAATGATTTTCAGTTAAAGCATAGCAAAATATTCTTCCTTTAGGATCGGTAACTGGTCGATCAGTCACGGTGCGAATTGCCCCACTTGTCCCTATTGTTAACGCGACAACCCCTGGTTCGATTGCATTAACTCCAAGGTTTGACAAAACACCGTCATTTGCTCCAATGATAAACGGGACATCGGCAGCTATCCCTAGTTCTTCCGCTACTTCCTTAGACAATCCTTGTAACTTATGTGTTGTTGGAACAAGCGTAGACAATTGGTGCTCTGATATTCCAGCAACTTCTAGTGCACCACTATCCCAATTTAAATTTTCTAGGTTAAACAGACCTGTTGCAGAAGCAATCGAATGGTCAACGATATACTCACCAAACAACTCCTTAAAGACGTATTCTTTAATCGAAATAAATTTGTATGTTTCATTAAATATTTCAGGATGATCATTTCTCAACCAAATAATTTTTGCAAGTGGCGACATCGGGTGTATTGGTGTTCCAGTTCGCAAATAAATTTGGTGTCCATCACCTTCTTGCTTCAACTTTTTTGCCCATGGCTCACTGCGTTGATCTGCCCATGTAATGCTCCTAGTCAACGGTTTACCATCTTGATCGACTGCAATTAGACTGTGCATTGCAGAGCTAAATGAAATTAACAATAATTCTTCTGAACTAATTCCACTTTGTTCGACAGCTTCTCGTATCGCTGTTTTAACAGCTTGTAAAATTTCCGCTGTATCCTGTTCTGCAGCTCCTGGAACTGGTGTATGTAAAGGATACTCTACAGCATATTGTTTTTTCACCTTACCATCTCGACTAAATAAAACTGCTTTTGTACTAGTAGTGCCGATATCAACACCCAATAGATATTTTTTCATATAGAACCCCTTACTCTCTTATAAAGTTAACTGTCTTTGTTCTAGTTATCATTTTAAAATCAGAAAGCGCTTATTTATAAGCGCTTTCTAAGTTACTTTACGAAATAAACAATCCGAGTATAAGTGCGGTAGTTAAACCAACTAGACCAATTAATGTTTCCATAACAGTCCATGTTTTTAGTGTATCCTTCACATCAATACCGAAGTATCTATTTACTAACCAGAAACCAGAGTCATTCACGTGTGAAAGAACCGTTGCACCCGCTGCAATCGAAATAACTATTAGTCCTAAAACTGGACCTTCAAGTCCCATAATCGATATCACTGGTGAAATTAAACCAGCAGCAGTTACCATAGACACTGTTGCAGAACCTTGTGCAACACGAACAACAGCTGCAATTAGAAATGCTAATAAAATCGGAGGTAGTGGAGAACCAGCCATCAGTTCACCTAACACATCGCCAACACCTGAATCAATTAATACTGTCTTAAACACACCACCAGCACCAGTAACTAAAATAATGATACCTGCCGGCTCTAATGCCTTCGTTGCAATGTCCTGTACATCCTGTCTTGAGTAACCTCTCTTTGTTCCTAAGAATGTAAACGTTAATAACGTTGCTATTGTTAAAGCTACAATTGGATTACCTACAAATGTCGTAATTGCCCGGAAAGTATTGCCTTCAGGAAGCATGACTGCTGAAAGTGTATTTATTAAAATTAATACCAATGGAACTAAAATAATTGAAGTAATCATAGCAAAACTTGGTAGTTCTTTATCATATTCTTTTTCTTCAAAATCCATATAATCTGGAACCGTTACATGAATTCGTTTTGCCATGTATTTACCGAACAATGGACCCGCAATTATCATTGATGGAATACCTGCAATAATACCAAATAGTATCACCCATCCAAGATCCGCGCCAATTAAATCAGCTACAGCAATTGGTCCGGGAGTTGGTGGAATATAACTGTGTGTGACAGCTAGACCAGCTAACAATGGAATTCCATAGTATAAGAGAGATCTTCCCGTTTTCTTTGCCAAACCGTACACTATCGGAACTAAAATGATAAAACCAACGTCAAAAAATACTGGAATTGCCACTAAAAATCCGGTAATACCTAGTGCCCATTGTGAGCGATCTTCACCAAATTTTTTCAGTAATGTTTGTGCAAGACGCTCAACCCCACCGGAGACTTCTAACATCTTACCAAACATTGCACCTAAACCTACAACAATCGCAACAAAACCTAATGTACCGCCCATACCATTCTCTACCGATTCAATAACCCCATCTAGTGGCATTCCTGCTGCAATACCGACTAGTAAACTAACAATCATTAAGGATACAAATGCGTGAAGCTTTGTACGAATTACTAAATATAATAAACCAAAAATACCTGCTACTGCGACTAATATTAACATTGTTGCTGACATAATTCATTCCTCCATTCTATGCTAGTTCTTTTCGACGGCATGACCGCCAAATTGATTTCTAAGTGCTGCGACAACTTTACCGCTAAATGTATCTGTTTCTAATGACCGATTTCTCATCATTAAAGACATAGCAATAACGGGTGCAGCTACTTGCAAATCTAGAGCTGTTTCAACTGTCCATTTCCCTTCCCCAGATGAGTGAACAACACCTTTAATTTCATCGAGGTTGGCATCTTCTTTGAATGCGTCTTCCATTAGTTCCATTAACCAAGACCTTACCACTGAGCCGTTATTCCATACACGAGCTACCTTTTCAAAATCATAGTCAAATTCACTTTTTTCCAAAATATCGAAACCTTCACCGATTGCTTGCATCATTCCATATTCGACGCCATTGTGTACCATTTTCAAGAAATGGCCACTCCCTGATTTACCTGTATAGAGGTAACCGTTTTCAACGCAAGTAGATGAAAACAATGATTCTACTTGACTAAATGCCTCTTGTTTACCGCCTATCATGGTACATGCACCATCTCTTGCACCTTCCATCCCACCACTTGTGCCACAATCTAAGTAGTAAATTCCTTGTTCATCTAGTTCCTTGGCACGGCGAACTGTGTCTTTGTAATTTGAATTGCCACCGTCTATTAATATATCTCCCTTTTCTAGCAAACTACTAATATCATTAACCAATTGATTGGTAACTTCTCCAGCTGGTACCATCATCCAAATAACTCTTGGTGAATCTAATTTTGCTACGATATCTTCTAATGAGTCAGCAGGCACTGCGCCTTGTGTTTCTGCGTTATGTATCGACTCTGTAGAAACATCATAAGCGACCACTTCATGACCATTATTAATTAAATTAATTGTGAGATTTAATCCCATTTTTCCTAAACCTATCATTGCTAGTTTCATCGTTTGGCCTCCCTTAGTTGTCGATAATACTTCGAATCATTTTTGATTTTCCTTCTGTTTCCTATTTTTAAAAATTCACGAAAGAATATTGTTTCGCAAAATCATTATAAAAAAAATAATGTTCTATTGCAACCGTTTTCTCAAAAAATATTTCTTTTTATGAAATCGCTTCGAAAATATTTCTTTTTTTCGCATTTTGTCTTATTATAATAGTAGATGAAAATTTTAATGGAGGTTTAGATTAATGGCCACTTCACATATGCAACACTGCTTAATGAGAATTAGATCCAATTACCCAACCTTCAGCGCTAAAGAAAAAAAGATTGCTGATTATATATTAGAAAAACCACAGAACGTTGTCCATGGAACAATTAATCAGGTCGCAGCTGATATTGGTATTGCTGACTCCACAGTCTTTCGTTTTTGTAAACGAATCGGCTTTAAAGGTTTCCAAAATATGAAAGTAGTATTAGCTTCAGAAATAGTTGAACCAATTCATGACATTCACGAAAAAGTTCTATTGAATGATAATGAAAAAACAGTAATAGAAAAAGTGTTTCATTCCAATATTAAAACACTAGAAGATACCCTTAAGGTAATTGATGAAAACAACTTCAAAGCAGCAATTACTGCGATTCTTGGGGCTAGAAGAGTGGAGTTTTTTGGTGTTGGAGGTTCTAATATTATCGCACTGGATGCATATCACAAATTAATTCGAACAGGCATACCCGTTTTTGCTCAAACCGACACACATATGCAACTTATGTCTGCTTCACAAATGACTAAAGAAGATGTAGCTGTACTCATCTCTCATACTGGGACAACAAAAGATATTCTTAAAACTTTAGAAATCACAAAAGAAAACGGTGTAAAAACAGTTGGAATTACTAGTTTTGCTAAATCGCCACTTAATGAAAGCGTTGATATTCCTTTATACACCTTATCGGAGGAAACTGATTTTCGCTCAGAAGCACTTGCTTCACGCATTGCTCAGTTGAGTGTGATTGATGCCATCTATGTAAACGTTTTAATGGCTCGAAAAGATTCTGGTAAGGTATCACTTAGAAAAGTAAGAAGTGCTATTTCTTCTGAAAGAATTTAATTTTGTTGTGGCCAATTCAAGTCTCGGCAAATTAACTAACCATAACAACAAAGGAGAAGCCCAGTGGCTTCTCCTTTGTTGTTTATCGTGCTAGCGATCTTTGTTATGTCATTATTACTAACTTATTTTTCAAATAACCATGCTATTATCTAAAATCTCCAGATATAGATTCCATGATAATACCTGCCGTCTCTTCAATTGATTTATCCGATACATCAACTATTTGGCAGTCTAATTGTTTCATGATATCGTCAGCTGTTTTAAGCTCACTTTTTATTTGCTCGAACGATGCGTATTTTGCTTTATCTGGTAGTCCAAGTGTTTTCAGGCGCTCTTTTCTAATTTTCAATAGACTTTCCGGCTCCATTGTTAAACCAATAATTGTTCGATTACCAGTCTGATACAATTCTTTTGGCGGTTTTGTATCAGGCAAAATTGGTAAGTTTGCCACTTTAATTCCTTTATGCGCAAGAAAAATACTAAGTGGCGTTTTTGATGTTCGGGAAACACCAATAAGCACAACTTGAGCCTTAACCAAGCCACGAACATCTTTACCATCGTCATACTTAACAGCAAACTCAATTGCTTCAATTCTACGGAAATATTCTTCATCTAGTTCTTGCCTGAGACCAGGCTCGCGTTTAGGTGAATCATTATAGGTATCTATGTAAGCTTGCATCATTGGTCCCATCACATCGACAGCCCTAATATCTCGACGAATCGATTGCTCTTTCATTGTCGCTCTAAGTTCTGGTTGAACCAGCGTGTAAGCAATGACACCGCCTGTTTTCTCAACTTCGGATAAAAGTGTATCGATCTCCTCATCGCTCTGAATATGACTGTATCGTTTTAACTGTATTTGTTCACCTGAAAATTGTCGTGTTGTTGCTCGTGCAACAGCCTCTGCGGTTTCTCCGACAGCATCTGAACACACATAGATTATACGCTTTTTTTGGTCCAATATTTCGTCACTCCTTGCTTCCTACGATTCTGTCACACTCTCCAATAAGAGTCTTGTCATATTTGTTTTTGTAATCCTGCCAACAACTAACTGTTTCGTCTCTTGATTCTCATCAGTTTTTGTAATCACTACAGGCAAACTATCAACCTGGGAATGAATCATTTTCCGGGCCGCTTCAATCACTGATTCCTCCTGAGAAATAGTAACAATATTTGGCTGTCTCGTCATCACTAAATTTACAGGTATCGTTGCAGCAGTTGCATTCCCTAGAGTTACTTTCAGCAAGTCTTTCCTAGAAACAATTCCCTCTAAATAACCTGCTTCATCAACAACAGTCATTGATCCGACATTTTCTAAGAACAGGGTAATGACTGCATCGTGAACGGTTGAAGTTCCTTGTACTACTACAGGTACGCCCTGGACGTCTTTTACTTTTATTTCTTTTATCCGATTCGAAATGCTACCATTATCTTTAATTGTTTTGCCTAGAAAATAACCCACCTTTGGCTTCGCATCAAGATAACCCGTCATCACCAATACAGCTAAGTCGGAACGGAGTGTTGCCTTGCTGACTCCTAACATATCTGCAATTTGTTCCGCTGTAATTGGCTCATGTTTTTTAAGGATTTCTACAATATCTAGTTGTCGGTTGGTAAATTCGATCATGGCAATCCTCCTGTCTCATTCCAACCATATTCTATAAATAATCATATATTTTTTATAATATCATGGCAAGAACTATCACTATTATATTTTTTGCTAATTAATAAAAATCAGGATATTCACTCCCCCCTTACAGTGAATACCCTGATTTCCAGCTATAATTTACATGATTTCAAAAAGATAATTTTAGTCCATCTTATCACTTAGGGCCAGCCGCTGTAACTGCACCAGACACCTCAGAGAACTTACTAAAATTATCAATAAACCGGTTAGCTAGCTCAGCTGCTGCTTGATCATATAGGTCCGGGTTAGACCAACTTTTTCGCGGGTCTAGCACTCCTTCTGGAACACCGGTTACAAAATCAGGCATAAATAAACCAAGAATAGGATGTTGTTTAAAATTAGATTGCTCCAATTCACCACTGATAGCCGCAGTTATCATTGATCTCGTATAGGCTAGTTTAATGCGCTCTCCGGTTCCATAAGAACCTCCTGTCCAACCAGTGTTAACAAGATATACTGGTACATTATGCTCATCAATCTTTCTTCCTAACATCTTTGCATAGACTTCGGGTCGTTGTGGTAAAAATGGTTCACCAAAACAAGTTGAAAATGTAGCTTCAGGTTTTGTGATTCCACGTTCAGTCCCTGCTAATTTAGATGTATAACCAGACAAAAAGTGATAAATCGCTTGTTCTTTTGTCAATTTTGATATCGGTGGAAATACACCAAATGCATCAGCAGTTAAAAAAATAATCACTTCCGGATGACCCGCAACACCTGGAATGACAGATCCTGGAATATTATTAATCGTATAGGCTGCTCGCGTATTTTCGGTGATCGTAGTATCCGTATAATTTAGTTCGCGTGTTATCGGATCAATCGATACATTTTCTAGTACCGAACCGTACTTAATTGCATTCCATATTTGTGGTTCCTTTTCCTTAGAAAGTCCAATACATTTGGCGTAGCAACCGCCTTCAAAATTAAACACGCCACTATCGGACCAACCGTGTTCATCATCACCAATCAGTTGTCGATTAGGATCGCTCGATAAGGTTGTTTTCCCTGTTCCGGATAAACCAAAGAAAAGAGCGACATCATCACCAGTCTTGCTAATATTGGCTGAACAATGCATAGGGAGAACACCTTTAGATGGAAGTAAATAATTAAGCACACTGAAAATGGATTTTTTTATTTCACCAGCATATGCTGTACCCCCAATAAGAACGGTTTTCTTTTCAAATGAAATAATAATAAACGTTTCCGAGTTCGTTCCGTCCATAACTGGATCTGCCTTTAAACCAGGTAAGCTAATCACTGTGAAATCAGGGTGATGATTATCTGTTTGATTTTCTAACTTATCAATAAAAAGTTGACGGGCAAATAAATTATGCCAAGCATACTCAGTGACAATTCGAACAGAAAGCTGATGACTAATATCAGCCCCAGCACTTCCATCATAAATAAATAGATCTCTCTCAGTCATGTAAGCTAAAGCTTTATTATATAGTCTATCAAACTGGAGCTCTGAAATCGGTTGATTGACACGTCCCCATTCGACATCTTTGATAACCGATGGCTCTTCTACAATATATTTATCTTTGGGAGATCGTCCGGTGAATTCACCAGTGTATGCTTGAAACGCCCCATTATTAGTAAGCATTCCTTCCTTACGCATCACAGCAACTTCTATAAGTTCTGAAACAGATAGATTATGATAAACAGTATTTTTATTTTCATTACTGTTTAAAACCGAATCAATCTCCTTAACCATCTCCATCAATTCCACTTCTCCACTTCGCCTGGCACATCTTGTTGATTCGAACCACAGTCGCACTGGTCACAGTTAGCGTAATAAGTCATAACTTTAGCAGATGCAATTGTATCGATTTCACTTTCACATTTGGCACACAAGATTACCCCCATATTAGGAAGACTTTCAAACTTTGACATAATCTACCATCCTCTCTTTCACATAATTAGAAAGCTCAGCTACTCTACAAACATAGGCCCACTCATTGTCATACCAAGCTAGTAACTTAATTTGATCCCCAAAAGTCATAATGGAAGGTCCGTCGACTACCGCTGATTTCGTACAACCAACATAATCGATTGATACTAATGGTTCGTCTGTAATATCAATAAACTCTGCCAATTCACCTCTTGCTGCGTTTCTGAAACTAGTGATTACTTCATCAACTTCACAATGCTTATCTACCTGAATCGTTAAATCTGCCAAGGACACGTCTTGGGTAGGCACACGCACCGAGGTACCTCTAATAACAGGTGACAGGTGTGGTAGCACATCCTTTAATGCCGCTCCGATTCCAGTTGTTGTCGGTACAATTGACTGCGTACACGCTCTTGCCCTGCGCAGGTCATTATGTGGATTATCTAAAGGTTTTTGATCGGATGTGAACGAATGAATCGTTGTTAGCCATCCTTGTTTTACTTGAAATGAATCATCTAATACCTTGAGAATTGGCGCGACACAGTTGGTCGTACAAGATGCTGCTGAAAGATACGTTTGTTCTTCTGGATCGTAAAGTTGTTCGTTTACACCCATCACGATAGTTAAATCCATTTGCTTTCCTGGTGCTGTGATAATTACTTTTTTAGCACCAGCCTCAATATGCCCACTTGCACCATGTCGGTCATTAAATTTACCAGTTGCGTCCACTACTAAATCAATCCCAAACTTGCGCCAGGGTATTTCTGATGGTTCTCGTTCAAACGTCATCTTAATATCATTTCCATTAATACGTAGTCCATCTCGATAAGCGGAAATATCGGCATCCCATTTACCGTGGACAGAATCATACTTCAACAAATGAGCAATTGTGTCAGCAGGATAAATACTATTTATTGCCTTTAATGATGTTTGATTTTCTTCCTTTGACATAAGCTTTCTGATTAACAGACGACCAATTCTCCCTGTCCCGCTTATTCCAATCCCTCTTTCCATCCAATCCCCCCTTTTTTATTATTATATTATATAATATATCATATTTAATTAAATAATGTGCATTAAATAAAGAAAATAATTATTTAAGTTACATTTTATGCATTTATATGTATTTAATCGTTATATAATGTACATTTAAATTTAAAGTTTTTAGATAACTTATCTATTCAAGACTAATTAGGCTTTAAAAGATAACAAATTTTAAAGATAACGTCTTTTTCACGTGAACACTTTATAAAAGTTTGTTATACTATTTAGTAAGTAAAGGATTAAACAATATAAATTGTACACATCAAAAAGACAATTGTATGTGATCCAATTACAAAAATAGGTTTAGGAGGGATTTCGTTGACTAGTAAAAAACTAACAGGCTTTCTGTCTGAACGACTAGATGCGCTGAAATCACAAGGACTATACAATGAGATTGATCCAGTAGAGGGTGCAAACGGCCCAATTATAAAAGTAAATGGAAGAGAACTTATTAATCTTTCATCCAACAATTACTTAGGACTCGCAACAGATGATCGTCTAAAGCAAGTTGCTACTAAAGCAATTTCAACCCACGGGGTGGGAGCTGGTGCTGTCAGAACAATAAACGGTACATTAGATCTCCATCTTAAACTAGAAGAAAAACTCGCTGAATTCAAAGGTACAGAGGCAGCTATCTCTTACCAATCGGGATTTAACTGTAATATGGCAGCTATTTCTGCAGTGATGGATAAAAACGATGCAATACTTTCTGATGAATTAAACCATGCATCAATCATTGATGGTTGCCGGCTTTCGAAGGCAAAGATTATTCGTGTCAACCATTCTGATATGGAAGATTTACGCCAAAAAGCAAAAGCAGCAGTAGAGTCTGGACAATATAATAAAATTATGATTATTACCGATGGCGTTTTCTCAATGGACGGAGATGTAGCAAAACTTCCAGAGATTGTCGATATCGCTGAGGAATTCGATCTCATGACTTATGTTGATGATGCTCATGGATCTGGCGTACTAGGCAATGGTGCAGGAACCGTAAAACATTTCGGACTACAAGACCGAGTAGACTTTCAAATGGGTACCCTCTCAAAAGCAATTGGTGTAGTTGGTGGGTATGTTGCTGGTAAACGTGATTTAATCGATTGGCTTAAAGTTCAATCCCGTCCATTTTTATTTTCGACTGCACTTACTCCAGCTGATGTTGCTGCAAGTACAGAAGCAATTGATATATTAATGACCAGCACAGAACTACAAAACAAACTTTGGGAAAACAGTGATTACTTAAAAAAAGGACTTCAACAACTAGGTTTTGATATCGGCAAAAGTGAAACCCCGATTACTCCATGTATTCTTGGTGATGAAAAAGCAACTCAACAGTTCAGCAAGCGTTTAAATGAAGAGGGTGTTTATGCTAAATCTATCGTGTTTCCTACCGTTCCAAAAGGAAAAGGTCGCGTAAGAAACATGCCAACTGCAGCTCATACGAAAGAAATGCTTGATCAAGCACTTGTCGTTTATGAAAGAGTTGGTAAAGAACTTGGAATTATTTAACTCCTAAACTGACAGAGAGGGTGGGATAAAAATGAACAAAATCTTAGTTACCGGTGCTCTTGGGCAAATTGGTTCAGAGCTAGTAATGAAACTTAGAGAACTATATGGCTCTGATAATGTTGTTGCAACAGACATCAGAAAACCAGACTGTAAGGTTGTGAATTCTGGTCCATTTGAACTATTGGATGTGACCGATATGAAAACATTTAGTAAGATAGCGAAAAAATATACCGTGGATACCGTCATGCATCTAGCTAGCCTTTTATCCGCCAATGCAGAGAACAATCCACTTCTTGCTTGGAATATAAATATGGGTGGATTAATAAATGCATTAGAGGTTGCTAGAGAACTAGATGCACAATTTTTCACACCTAGCTCGATTGGGGCTTTTGGACCGAATACTCCAAAGGATTTTACCCCACAGGATACGTTGCAACGTCCAACAACAATGTACGGAGTAAATAAAGTATCTGGAGAACTTCTATGTGATTACTACTATAAGAAGTTTGGACTTGATACACGTGGAGTCCGGTTCCCAGGATTAATCTCTTACGTTACCCCTCCTGGTGGTGGGACAACAGACTACGCAGTAGAAGTATATTACGAAGCAATCAAGAAACAAGCCTACACATCATATATCAAAAAAGGCACATACATGGATATGATGTATATGCCTGATGCGATTAACGCTATCATTCAATTAATGGAAGCAGATGCTAGTAAACTCGTTCACCGGAATGCATTTAATATTACTGCAATGAGTATTGAGCCAGAACAGATTGCTCAGGAAATTAAAAAACACATACCCAATTTCAAGTTGAATTACAAAGTGGACCCCGACCGACAATCAATTGCAGATAGTTGGCCAAACGCAATCGATGCATCAGCCGCACAACAAGAATGGGGTTTTAAAGCAAAATACGATCTAGCGAGTATGACAAAAGATATGTTAGAAAAATTGAGTAAGAACCAAGTGCATAAAGTAAGTTAACAAAAGCGCAGGGCGCGAAGTTTTATACATTCTTACTTTTTTAAAAAAGCGACCACCCTATTCACTTATTAGTGTTAGGATGGTCGCTTTTTTCACGTTAATTAATTGCTTATGCGTTCTTTCTCTTTGGATAAACTACTATCATTTTATATAAAATAACGTAAAATAAGAACAAAAACAGTACACTAAACAACCAATAACCAACACCGATAATACTTACTAACATAGTTAAAATTAATGGTATCGTCAATGCGAAGGCTACCATTTTCCAAAGATGCGAATAAGCTAGTTTTCTTTTCAATAGTGTTGATAGTAGTAGTCCAAAAAAAGCTAAGATTGAAATCCCCATCAGTCCTGTAAAAATAATATACAAGGGATAAAAAAGGACCATTTGAAGGAAATACATCGATTGAAGCTCACTTTGTAATGAGTTCTCAGCAAATAATGTTTTGATTCCTTCAGGAAGAAATACAATGAAAATAAGTAAAAATATATACACCAATGTGTCTCTCATGCTCACTCGATTTAAATAAAACACAGCTTGTTTTTTTGGTAATGCGATGCTTTGTTTACCTATTTTAATTAAGTCCAAAACTTAACTCCCCTTCACATTTTAGCACCTTTAGTAGTTGTCGAACTATTTTTTATGATTTGTAGTATAAATTATCATTGTTATGAATAATACTAAATTGACCATAGCCGGTAACTGTGGTCATCGGATAGTAATTTCTCTAAGGGAATTACTACCGTGCTACGATAGACCTCACCTATCAGTAACTGATTAGGTGAGGTCTATTCTAACTAATTATACAGATTTAGAATTATTAGGAACCGAACATGACTAAAGGACAACAGTCAGTTACTATAATCCATTTTCGAATAATCTTTTATATACTCAATAATTCTCTAATTTCATCCTCTGTGATACTAGACAACATCGCTTCACCAGGCTGAATTACTTTTTCAATCAATTCTTTCTTACGTTGCTGGAGCTTATCAATTTTCTCCTCAATTGTTCCTTTAGTCAGTAACCGGATGACTTGAACAACATTTTTTTGTCCCATACGATGAGCCCTTCCCGCAGCTTGGTCTTCTACAGCTGGATTCCACCATAAGTCATACAGTATTACCGTATCTGCTCCAGTCAAATTCAGACCAGTTCCCCCTGCTTTAAGGGAAATAAGAAAGATGTCATTCTCCCCTTGGTTAAATCGTTCAACCATTTCGACGCGCTCTTTAGAAGGAGTTCGACCATCAATATAAAAGAAGCTTATCCCCTGCCTTGTAAGTTCTTCACGGATAATATGGAGCATACTTGTAAATTGCGAAAAAATTAGCATTCGTTTTTTATTTTCTCTGGCATTACTGACAATCTCTAATAATTGCTCGAATTTTCCAGATGTGCCTTCGTAGTTTTCAATAAACAAGGACGGATGACAACATAACTGACGAAGACGAGTTAATCCAGCCAGTATTTTAATTCGACTCTTATTCAGCCCTTCGCCGCTCAAAGATTCCTTCGTTTCTCTTTGAATTCTTTCTAAGTAACCGAGATACAGCTCTTTTTGTTCCCTTGTTAGCTCAGAGACGTGCGTAGATTCAATTTTGTCCGGCAACTCTGTTAACACATCTTTTTTCAATCGCCTTAAAATAAATGGACGTGACATTTTAGAAATTTTTTCTTCGGAAAGTTTCCGAAACATTGACTGTGTTGGAAAAAAGCCAGGTAGAATTGCTTGGAATATCGCCCAAAGTTCATCTAAGGAATTCTCAATCGGTGTACCACTAAGAGCAAAGCGTTTATGCGCGTTAATACTACGGATCGCTTTTGACGTTTTTGTTGCTGAATTTTTTATAGCCTGTGCCTCATCCAAGATAAAGGAACTAAATTGGCGTTCCTTATACCAGTCAATGTCTTGCCTTAATGTCGGATATGATGTGATAAATACATCCGGTAACACCTGTCTTTGTAAAATCATTTCTCGTTCACTAGGAGTTCCGATAACAACCTCTACTTCGAGGCTAGGCGAAAATCTTTCAAATTCAATTTTCCAATTATAAACAAGTGATGCCGGCGCGACTATTAATGCCGGTTTCGTTTGTTTTGACTCATTTTTTTCTGATAATAAATAGGCAATGCTCTGCAGCGTTTTCCCCAGACCCATATCATCTGCAAGAATACCACCAAGTGAATAATGTGCGAGTGTTTTCATCCACTGAAAACCAATCTCCTGGTAATCTCGGAGATCAGCATCTAGGTTCGATGGCACATCAAATGCCAATTCATCAGGATTCTTTAAATTTTGAATTAAATGACGGAACTGTTTTCCAATTCGAACTTTATTCTTGTTTCCTTCATTGATAATGTCATCGACCTGCAATGCTCTATAGACAGGAAGCTGCAGGGTACCATCCTCAAGCTCTGATTTACTGACATTTAAATCTGAATAGAGCTTTCTTATATTCTGAAATTGCTGATTACCTTCAATAGCCACAAACACACCATTTGGTAAGCGGTAGTAATTTTTCTTTTCAATCACTGACTGCAAGATGTTCTGTATATGCTCCTGACCAATATCTTTCATGTCAAAGCTAACTTCAAGTAAACTCCCATTACTGTTAAAATCAAATGTTGTCTCCGGCGCTTGACTATCTGGCAAAAGAAGATCCTTAACCTCATTCGTTAAAAATATCTCCGCTTTATCCTCTAAAAAGGGTAAGGTACGGTAGAGGAAGTAATATATTTCTTCTTCTCCTTCGAGATATAAATTCTTTCCGTTATATTTTAAGGATGCATTTTCAATTACAGACATGATTTGCTGCTCTGTTCTGGCATCTCGAATCATCAAGCCTCGCGTTTCATCAGAATCCGATGAGTTAGCTTGAAATGGGTTAATCGTTATATCGCCATAATGGTATTCTAAATCGACAAGTAACGTATCTTCCTCTCTGTCAATTAGCAGCTTAGTTTGTAGAGGATATTGCCTAATTTGATTGGATACTTGTTCTGAGATCTCAATTTCCCCAATCTTTTTCATTTCAGGTATAACAACAGATAGAAATGATTCCATTTGGTCAGCTGCAATTGGTATAAACTGTTGATCAAGAAATGTCGGTCCTGCCGTAAGAATACCAGAAGAAAGCTCTAATAAAACACTTTGTTGTTCGGCAGTTAATTTATACAGTGTATTGTCCTTTAAGACGTAATTATAGAGATCAAAAAACTCCATATTTGTTAATTCGGTTATATCTAAATTAAATTCATCATCTAATCCTTTGTCAATTTTAAAACCAAAAGGAACTTCTTTTTCAACAATTTCCAGTTGCTTATATGTTTGATTTGAACTCTCAAATGTATAATTTGTGTGTAGTAATTTTGATAAAAGCATATCGACAACCATCGGTGGTATCGTTGCAACACGCTGGTCTTTTCGATAAGAAAAATATGGATTCGAATATGCTTCTTCGTTTTTACTTACATCTATTAATAATTGAATCAACTCAAAATCTTCTTGATTAAATACTTGTTCCATTGGATCGTAGGTATAGTTATCGGTAAAATAAAGATTCTTTTGTTGTTCAACAGAATTCAGAAACTGCTTCAAGTTCTTAACGACATACGTTCGATTAATTCCTATTTTAATTTCAATCGTCCATAAGTTCGAGGCTGGATACATTGTTTTTACGATAAATTCAGTCTGGAGAGTCTGTTTACTAATATGTTCTTGATTATATCCTTCTGATTGATAAAAATTTGAAAATGCGTTAATAAATTGGTTAATTGCTTCTTGTTGCCTCTCTTTTTTAAAGTTTTGGACTTGTACAGGACTACTGTTATCCTGTCTTCTTTCAACCTCAAGAAGACAAGCAACTACATGCTTGCATTCACCATATTGAGAAAATGCTAAACATTCACAATCATAATTAATATCATGATTTTTTATTTCAATCATGACTGCATATAAATCGTTTCCTGAAACTTTGCCATACCATTTATTTTGACTTTTTTCATAATAAAGATGCTGAATATGACCATGATTAAAATAAGTTAGTCCTCGGCGGTAAAATGGTTCAGAAAATAATGCTTTTATTTCATCCTTGGAAACAGGTAACCCTTTCATATTTCATCAACTTTCTATTCACGGAATTTTTGCTTATCCCTCTATTATACACAGGTTGTAGTATCTTTCACCACCCTGACACAAAAACGTTTCTCACATTTCTACTATGAGTAGTATTCCACTCCATTCGAAACTTAAAAAATAATTTCTATAACAAAAAAAAGAAACTCGGCACATTAGATGCAAGTGGCCTAGTTTCTTTTCACAAAATACTTTCTAAGGTTAGTCAATTTCATAATACTGATTTTTGCACTTGTTATCCTCAGGGGATGACAAATGCTGCATAAGGGAATTATGAAATTGATTCAGGTGTAAATTTTAGTTCATTAATGAATCGATAACCTTCTCAGCTAATAGATGCGCTTGTAAATCTTGCTGATAATTACTTTCTAGCACTCTATTATTACTGACAGCCGTAAGGAATGCTGCAATCACACCATGGAAACCTCGTTTTTTAAGCACCGGTTCCCAATCATTCTTACCATAAGTGAAGATATTTTTATCTTTATGTGAATGAACCTCATCCACATTCACAACTGACCTGGTTTCGTCTGAATTGAACACGTCAACCTTTTCCTCTGTTGTTCCGGCCTCTCGGTTCATAATACCAATCGCTGAACCTTGTTGTGCCTCCAACTGAAGGATAACATGATGAAGCTTTCCATCCTGCTTTTTACCGCGCACGTGAACGTTTTCAACTGGATAAGGAAACAAATAAAGTAATGTATCGATGACATGAATGAAATCATCAAAAATAAAAGTACGTAAATTATCCGCTTGATGACCTCGATTTTTTTGCATAACTACCATGTTTGGATCTACGAGTTCTTTTAACTTTTGATAAGGTGGTGCATATCGCCGGTTAAATCCGACCATAAGTAGTAAATTTTTATTTTTAGCTTTTTCAATCAGACGCCGTGAAGACTCGGCATGATAGGTTATTGGTTTATCAACATAGACATGAATATTTTCATCAAGTAATTTGTCAATAATCTCCTCATGAGAATCTGTTGAGGAGTGAACAAAAGCAGCCGTAATTCCACTCGCTAGCCATTTATCGATTTGTTGATACGTGTGGTTGATCTGATAGGTAGCTGAAATTTCTTCCAATGTTTCGGCCTTTCTAGAACAGACGTGAAGCTCAACACCCTTCGTTTGGGTTAATACTGGTAGATATGCTTTTTTTGCAATATCTCCAATGCCTATCATTCCTATTTTCAACTCGCTCACTCCTCATAAATACTTGAACTTTCTACAACGTCTTCACTAAACGATCTGTTTCCCTTAGTTCTTTTAATGACTTTGTACCAACAGCAAACATCGCCATTTGCAATTCTAGTTCCCTTGTTGCCATTACTTGAAGCATAGTATCAACCGAATCCGTTGCAGCTTGTAAAACAGACCGACCAAAGCCTACCATATCAGCACCAAGTGTAATGGCTTTCGCTGCATCGACACCGGTTTTTATTCCGCCACTTGCAATTACTGATTGCTTATCAATTTGTTTGCGAACAGAGGTGATGCAATCAACTGTTGGAATACCCCATTCGCTAAATGCTTCTGCAGCTTGTTTCTTAACCGGTTCATTGGAACGGAATTTTTCAACCTGACTCCAAGAAGTTCCGCCAGCACCTGCTACATCAATAAAAGCAACACCAGCATCACATAGCTGTTTAGCAACGGCGCCATCAATTCCCCAACCAACTTCTTTGACTCCAATCGGTACCTCTAGTTGACTACAAAGCTTTTCTATTTTGATCAATAAGTCTTTGAAGTTGGTATCTCCACCTTCTTGAATGACTTCTTGAATACTATTTAAATGTAGTACTAACGAATCAGCTTCCGTAATCTCAATTATTTGTTTGCATTTATCAATTCCAAACCCATAATTAAGCTGGACAGCACCTAGATTAGCAATAATTGGCACGTTTGGTGCATACTTTCGGACCTGAAACGACGACCGATAACTTTTATTTTCTATTAATGCTCGGGTCGAACCTAACCCAATTGCCCATCCTTTTTCTTCTGCCGCTTCTGCTATATTTCGATTAATCGTTTCAGCTAAGGCAGCGCCACCTGTCATCGAACTGACAAGAAACGGAGTTTTATAACTATTTCCTAAAAATTCACTCGTTAAATCGATTTCTTCAAAATCTATTTCTGGTAATGCATTATGTATGTATTTATACGATTCAAATCCAGTTGAAGTGTTTTTACCTGTAACTGTTTCGTTTAAAACAATATCAATATGCTGGGATTTGCGTTTATCAATAGAATCAACCATAAGAAAACTCCTTAATAAGAACTATCAACCTTTACCATACAAGGCCGTAGTATTTTTTTAAATTATTTCATCACTATTCATCATCGACAACGACAACTATTATTTTTTTAGACTGTTTTCGTATCAACAACCGAAGCTCCTGATTGAGAAACCGTTAAATCAAGTGGTAAAATAGTTGCTTGTTTCCATGCACTATGTAACTGCTCTACTTGACTATTTCCCTTTACAAAGGCAACTCCACAATCACCACCACCAGCACCAGAAGATTTACCACTTCCATACTTTTCTGCTACTAACACTAGTTTAGTTAGCATCGGCGTTTCAATTGTACCATCGGCAACGTCACTTAACTTAATAAGAGCATCTCTATTTTCTTTTAGACTGTCAATTGCAACCAAGCAATCATCTTCTTCAAACCCTCTTACAAGGTTAGCTACTGCTGTTGAACTTTCTTGCAGAAACTTCGAATATAGTGTTGGACTTAGATCACGCAACCCTTTGATTTTGTTAATCATTGGTGCTGTGGCCGCTGCAGTTCTTGTCCAACCCACACACAGATTCAGTTGTTTAGGAGGGGTTATTTTATCAATCAGTAATTTAGGCCAAGGTTTCTCAATCAGTTCACCGATTGAAACTCCTTGTTTTAACTGATTAAATATCCAGTCCGGTTGAAAGGAAGAATATTTAATCCATCCACCAAACACAGATGCTGCAATATCTGCACCAGAACCGCTTCCTTGCGTCCTCAAGTGGGCAATTGCTGATAATTTAAAGATTAATTCAGTTGAGATGTGACTTTTTTTCTCACTATAATAATGTAACATCGCAGTCACAACCCCTACCACAACAGCGGCACTAGACCCTAAACCATACTTACGGCCAGAATCCTTGTCATCCAGTTCGCTTGTTACATTCAATTCAAAAGGGCGAAGTTCAACTGATTTTTCCTGTAAATACTGATCAACTAAGCTAATTGTATTTTGAATAAACCGTAAACGTTGATCAGAAACACTATAGTTAGCTTTACCCCCATATCCGCTCCAAGTAACATCTAAGAGACCTAATTGAGGAAGCGAGAGCTTATTCCCTTCACTACGATTTTTAATCGTAGCAGTAATATACCGATCTACGGCTATAACGACAGCCTGATGACCCGGCTCAAGTACGGCATACTCACCCGCAATAAATAATTTTCCAGGTACGCTGATTTGGTAATTGGAATTGGGCATCGCTCTTTCACCCCTTTTATATTTTTCATATCTAGTCTTTCCTTTATAAATTCCGACTAATCGTTCTTGCACAGTTAGCCTGATGAAATCTGTTAAATAAAAGTTTACTTCCATTTTCTGTAGTAGAAGCTGGTAGATAAGTTACACCTGGACCTGGGTGACAAAGATAGACGTCTTCTACTGAGTCAACATTAAGGAGCAAATCACGAACGACTTGTTCATCTTTTTGTTGACAGATTACTTTCACATTTGGTCCAGCATCTATCGTAAAGTAGGCCTTGATTCCTTTTGACCGTAGTTCTTGAACATGTTCAATGACATCAATTGTGGCACTTTGCCAATACATAAACGGTGGGTTAGCTCCAAGCGTTGTCGCATGCATCTTTAATGCATTTGCTTCAACAACATCCCCAAGCTTCTCAAAATCGTGTTCGTTAATTGCGCTCCTTGCAAGACTCAAGTCCTTTTCAACTGTCTCGAGCCAACCAGCGTAGAATGGTGACGTTTCGACGGTACGCTTCATTCCTTCTCTGCTAAGGACTTTCTTTTGTTTGGAGGCGACTAAAACAGATAGGATACTAAGGTTCCATTCCTGTTCATTACCTACCGGCTTGGCGAAGGAATCTGTCCCATCCGTTTTTTCTCCCTTTTGCCATTCCACATAACCACCAAAAATCGACCTACAAGCAGAGCCCGAACCTTGGCGAGCTATTTGTGATAGTGTTTTGTTGTCTATTTCGAGCCCGATTGCCTTTGTCGCTGCAGCGGCCAAGGCCGCATAACCTGAAGCGGACGATGCAAAACCTGCTGCTGTTGGAACTTTATTTACCGAGTTTACAACTGCATATAATTTTTGACCAGCAATATCTCTTATTTTATCAAGAAAGTGTGATATCTTTAACGTTTCATCCTCACTTGCAAGCTGCCCGTTAAGTAAAAATACATCTTCTTTTAAACACGAACAAAACTGAACAGCTGTTGTCGTATAAAATTTATCTAAAGTAATCGATAGACTACTATTCATCGGTAAAAATAGTGCTTCATCTCGCTTGCCCCAATATTTAATAAGTGCAATATTCGTGTGCGCTTTGGCAATTGCCTCCAATTAAAATCCCTCCAGGTTAACTAGCTTTATTCTAGTGTGAAATACCACGTTTTACGAGCACCGTCGTTTATTAGTGCGTCGGCAACCGATTGAGCTTCTTCCAAATTTCTGACAAGAGCGATGATACATCCACCTCGGCCCCCACCAGTTAATTTTGCTCCAAGTGCTCCAGCGTTTCTGGCTGTTCTCACTAACTTATTCAAACCATCGTCACTAACGCCTAATTTAGTCAGTTGATCATGGGCTGAATTTAGCAACTTACCTAATGATTTGACAGACCCGTTAGATAGAGCCTCGCGTGTTTGTTCACTTACTTCGCCAAGTTGATTAATCAATTGTTGTGTTGCTTTAGAATCTGATTTAAATTTATCTTTTATAGATGCTACCGCTGCATGCGTGTTACCTATTCGTCCGGTATCCGCTACGATTAGATTAAATGATGCGCCTATTTGCAGCGATTCTATTTGATTATCTTTTTGAAACCATATTGGTCCATCATTAGATGCGGCAGCAGTATCAATGCCACTTGGGTTACCATGTGCATAAGTTTCAGCAAGATGGGCAAGTTCCATTAATTCCTCTTTTGACAGTTCACGGTCGAAATATGCAAACAAGCTCCTCACTACTGCGATGGCAACTGCAGCGCTTGAACCCAGTCCTCGACCTAATGGAATAGTAGACTCTAGGTTGATCAATAGTCCTGTAACTGGCTTTTCCAGCCGTTTCAATGTCTCTTTGATACAAACGGCAATGCCTTCCATCTTTTCAGGTATCTTGTTAAGTGGTCCTACATAATACCTAGACTTAATAATAATTGTGTCATTGATTAACTCCACGTTTGCTTTTACCTTAACTAATGGAAAAGGTAACGCAATCGCTGGCTTACCATAAACAACAGAATGTTCGCCAACTAAAATTAGCTTACCATGCGAGCTATTAACTACTGTTTTTTTAGGAAGTTTAATCATTTTGATACCTCACTTCTGGCCAATATTGCATGTTCTAAACCGAATCTCTGCGTTAGCCTACTATTTTAGCAATAATCCAAGGTGCCGAATAAAGAACCATAAACTGAACACCATAATTGATTCCCCAGCGGTGTAAAACACCAGCCACAAGACCTATCAGAAGTACACCACCTATATTAATCCATCCAGCATCCATAAATGCAAGCAATAAAACCAAACCAAAGAACAAACCTAACATTGCTTCATGTGGAATTTTTGTGAATATAAACGCACAAATCTGTCCGGAAAACTTAACTATAATGAAGTAAGTGATAACTAATGCAACAATTGAACCAATAAGTGTTGCAACGACAAAATCTGCACTAGAAAGAATATGGTGCATATTATGTTCCAAAGTAAACACCGGTGGAGCGTTAAATAAAGCATTTGCTGGACCAATAGCCATTGGTGATAACGGAATGCCGAGTGCAATTAAAGGAATTAACGTTCCTGATATATAAGCAGCATTTGTTAATCCATCCATAGATGAAATAGCACGTGATGCTTTTTTTACAGGATCTTTTATCCGACTTGAAAATAATTCACCTAAGAATATTGTAATCCCTACAGGACTCATAATAAAAGTAAATGAACCAATTAATGAAGCTAACGATGTTGTTCCAATTTCTTTTTTAGTTAAGATTTTAAAGGGGTTTGGTATTCCCTTAAAACGCTTCTTATTATTGAATGTTATATTTTTTTTGCCATATCGTTGTAAAGCAGTCCTTTTTTCTTTGTTTAACAGTTCAAATAAAGTTAAAATAACTGGTCCTATCGTAATTCCAAGAAAAAAAGAAATGAAGACATTTGTCCCCTCAGGTACTACACCTACCCCCCAGTATAAATGTCTTAAGCCTTGAATTAATAATGCAAACGGAATAATTGATACAAGGGCAAGAATTTTATTTTTAGTCATCAACGCTAAGAAAACTGCACCAAAGAAAAATAGTGGATTAGCGTAATCTTTAATCATATCTGAAAAAGGAATTAACGCATTTGCTAACACTAAACTAACAGGAACTGCTATTAGTGTACCAATTACTGAACCAGATGCCATCTTTTGAATACTTATATCTGGTAACCCATGCTTTTTAAGAACTAAAGCATGCTCCACCATCGGAGTCGACATGACACCACCAGGAATACCAGCTACCGCCACAGGGACAGAATCAGCTAGTTTTTTAGCAACAATTCCTGAAATAAAGAACGATAAAATTACGACTGGTTCCATTCCTGTTAAAACTAGTACTAAGGTAACAGGTGCTAATACAGCCGTTTCGTCAGTACCTGGAGCAATTCCTATAATTGAATAGATTACTGCAGCAAGCACTGCCGCCATGATCATTTGAATAATTAATACAGCATCCATTTCTATTCCTCTCTCTCATCGTGTTGAATAGTTCTTTTCGGTTTAATAAAATAACTACAAATTCCAAAGCCAATTAAAGCTCCTATCAGTCCAAAAAACAATGGCTTAGGCGGTTCATTTGGCGCAATAAAATATCCAGCTAAAGTTGTAAAGCTACAGATAAATAGTGCTAAAACTAAATCCTTTATACTAACGAGATCTTCCCATACCTCGATATTATTCTGCTCTTTCTCTTCTAATTTTGAATTACTTGATTTTTCCACTAAAAACAACTCCTTTAACTCGTTGTGCCTCATTTATGATAGTTGAATCTGTCAAATGTATCAAACAATATTATAATGATAACCATTCTAAAATAGCAATTGTTTCACGTGTGATAATTATCACTAATTATTTTCTATACTTCCCGCAAGATTTTTGCTGCAACAATTAATATTAACATAAATAGTAATTAAGTTGTCCATCAACTTCAATCCAAAAACTGTCATCGCGACCTTAGAACTAGTAAAGGGACGAAAAACAGTTGACCAAAAATGGGAAACTAGTGATTAAAATTTGTAAATTTAATTCCTTTTTAGGTAATTTAAAAATGAAGTATCACCAAGAAATACCGGATTGAAGGTAAGTCTGTTAAACCAATTATTTTAACAACTCTTCTAAGTTTTTCTGATATGCTTTATATAATCTGTTCCGCAAATTTTGAATTTGATTTTTAAAGAGAGATCCCCCACTATCTAATTATTTACTTATCCGCTTTTTAAATTAATAGACACAGTAGGTAGCATTAATTAATTCTTATCCAAATTAAAGGGCACCCGTAGGTACCCATCTGTCACTATTTTGAAAATTTAGGTAGTAAACGGATTCTATAGATAGCAGTCAAACATATTTCTTCTCAATTCATCATGCAACCCAATCTCTTATCTTTATCGAACAAATTGGGAACAATGGTATCGAGAAAACGTCAACGGACAAAGGCGCCTTGCTCACCCCCGACGTTGCGTTCTTTGCAACATAGAGGATTGACTTAAGACCTCAGGCGGGGTAGGCGCCGGAGCCGGACGTGGCTAACTTAGTAATTAATTATCCACAGCAGTCCATTTTATAATTTGCTTGACAATAAAAAAATTGACCTACCCTCTACCGGGCAAGTCAAGTGCTTGGTATGCTGACTGATACTTTCCGCCTGATGCGACTTCTGAATGGTATAATGCCTTAAGCGCAAAGCTCTGTTCAAGCTCATGCTCTTTCATAATTTCTTTTAAACGCTTTTGCAATTCAGCATTTTCTTGAACTAGTTGCTTCATCTGTGATCTAAAATATTTCATAAGATAATAGCCTCCTATCTATCATAATATAACCGAGTTATAGCATTGTTAATAAACTTTCCTGCATTCTCTAGTCGAATGCAAAAAAAAGCAATAAGCTAGTTACTAAAGATTGCACTTATTGCTTTTTTTGATTGTTTTTTAGTTTTTGTTGACCATTAACTAATAGATTAAAATTTTCTTTTTACCTAAACAGCGCTTTTTCTACATTGTATTTCGCTTTTAGCTCATTGATAATATATGTTTCATATATTTCTCTATCAACAGGACTCTCGATAAGACAAACATCAATTTTGGTTACTTCATCTCGATGTTTCTTGATTACAGATACATTATCTTCAAAATGTTTCTTAACTCTTTGTCTTAACTTTCTTGCTTTACCAACGAATAATAGCTCTTGATCGTCGTTATAAAACATGAAGATTCCACCCTTATCTCTAGGAATTAGGTGTAAATCAGTAAACCCATAAATATTACTTAGTTCTGGATTATCCTGCTTGGTAATGCTGATATCTGTGGTTGGAATGGTTATGTTTATCACTTAAGCTCACTTCCTCTATCTTTATTGGTGTAAATACTAACATAGTTCTCCATCTAATTCCATTTTCACTTTCTATCCATTTCTTCAAAATTCGGATGGCTTATTACTTTTAACCGTTGGACATTACCACTGCCATTGCAACAAATAAATATACTCCTGTGAACAGTAAAATACGAAACTGTCTTTGACAGCGTGAATCAGTTTTTTGAAAAATTAAGGTCTGCTTATTTATTCGCTTCATGCACTTTAAGCAACTTACCTTTTACTGTTGTGTTTCTCATTACTTTTAATACGAATGGTCCTTTGCCATTTAGTATTTCAACAAATGAGACATTTTCCTGGATTGTTATAATTCCGATATCGTCTGCTGATACACCTTCAATTTTTGCGATGGTACCAACAAAGTCTACTGCTCTTATCTTCTTTTTCTTCCCACCATTAAAGTAAAGCTTCATTATACCTTTATTTAACTCGAGATTCTTATCTTCTTTTATAACCGGATCAGCATTTATTTTTTCTTGAAAAGCTGGTTTCGCTGTTTCAACAGCTTCTTTTAAAGGAGCGTCAATTTTTCTTATTTCAAAACCGATATATTCCTCAATCTCAGTTAGAAATCTTTCTTCACGTGGCGTGATCAATGTAATTGCCTTGCCAGATTTACCAGCACGGCCTGTTCTTCCGGTTCGATGTACATAGCTTTCTTTTTCTAAGGGAATGTCATAATTAATTACTAGTGAGACATTTTCAATGTCAATTCCTCTTGCTGCAACATCAGTCGCAACTAAATATCTGAATACGCCTTTTTTAAAGTCATTCATAACTGCGAACCTATCATCCTGGTACAAGCCACCATGGATTTTATCGCATGGATAGTTCGAATCATCCAACTTATTATGTACGAGTTCCACATGTTCTTGTGTTCGGCAAAATATTATACAACTATCTGGATTTTCTATCGTGGTTATGTCTTTCAAAAGAGAAAACTTATCTTGTTCTCTCACTTCCACAAGGTTATGGTCAATTTTGTCTGTCGTGATACCAGTAGCTTTTATCTCAATTTGAGATGGCTTTTTCATGTATTTATGACATAGATTCTCGATATCTTCTGGTAATGTAGCTGAGAAAACACATGTAACTCGGTCAGTTGGAAGCTCCTTGATAATCGCTTCTACTTGTTCGATAAATCCCATATTAAGCATCTCATCTGCTTCATCAATTATCAGGTACTTAAGCTTCTCTAGAGCAAGTGTCCCTTTTTCAATGTGATCCAACACTCGGCCCGGAGTACCTACAACAACATGTGTTTTTTGCTTCAATTCTACTTTTTGCTTTACAAACGGTTGCTTACCGAATACCGCAGCCGCCTTAATTCGTTTAAATCTTCCTATATTGGTGATATCCTCTTTCACTTGTGCAGCAAGCTCCCGAGTTGGTGTAAGAATTAATGCTTGAGGCTTATTTTCTTCCCACTCGACCATTTCACAAAGCGGAATACCAAATGAGGCAGTTTTTCCACTCCCGGTTTGTGATTTTACAACTAGGTCCTTGTTCTCAAGTGCAAGTGGGATCACTTGACGTTGAACTTCTGTCGGGTTCTCGTAGTTCAAACTAGCAAGTGCCCGGATGATTTCTTCACTTAACTTAAAGTCTTTAAAGCTTGTACTCATTTACTAACCTCTTTTTTAGAATTATTTAATGACAAACAATTACCTGCCTGACAAGTGACAAACCTTTTTTCACGCTGCCACGGTCCACTATCTCAAATCCAGCTTTTTCGATAATCGAATCAATTGGTTCAATTGTTACGATTACTGCCCTCTTTGAAAATTTACGCGCACTTTGAAGAATCTCTAATTGCTGTTCGGGGGTAATTGCTGAATATAGATTATACGGCAAATCAATAATTGCTACATCATAGTTTTCATTAATACTTTTAATGTCCTTCAAGGACACGTCTCCTACTAGTCCAAAATGTGCGATATTTTCTTTGATTGCGTCAATGATTATAGGATTGATGTCACTTCCAACAATATCAATCCCCATCGATAATGCTTCGACGAGTACGGTCCCAATTCCACAACAAGGATCAATCGCTTTAATGCCTGACGGATTTGGAACAGCAATATTTGCAACTGTCCTCGCTACACGTGTGCTAAGCGATATCGAGTAACTATGTGGTTTCTTTTGATGGTGTAACCAAACCGGTTCATGTTTGTAATAGTTACCGAATACCCATCGTCCATTCACATTCATGACACCAAAAAGTAGTACTGGTTTATCTAAATCTGCTTCACCAGGCATAGCTAAACCAACATCCCGTTCAATCTTGCGTCGCTCGTTAAATCCAACTTTTTGATGGTCAAGGTTCTGAACAAAAACAACCCTGAAACTAGAATTTAATTGCAGATTTCCCACTTGTTGAATCACATCTTCTAGCTTTTTCCCCTCAAAAATAACATCTATTCTTTCCTTCATAAACGGGCTTCTGCTTGGATCAATTCTAACCGGACTTTCGATAATACTTGTGTTCGAATCCACTCCAAAAAAAGAGCGCATTTCAAGATTTAGCAAGGATTTTTCGTCTTCTGTCCATGCGTAATTATAAATATAGGTAATTGGTTCAACCCTTTCATCCACTAAAAATCAATTCCTTCCACTAACAACGATCTTTTAACTTATAAAGTTTAACACCTCATTATACTATAAAGTCAAAATAACGCGAATAAGTGTTGAATGTTAAAAAAATCCCTCTTTTTTCCATTCATTAAATAAAATCTTTAGATAGTTAGTATTATTTTTAAAATACCCAAAATCATTGATGAACAATCATATTAGATAAAAACCCCAGTTTAACGATTTTAAAAGTCTCTTCCACTATATTCAGATAATTATTTCAGTTCTAAAATAACCCAATTTTAGAAGATTAAACATAAATCACTTGAGGGAAGCATGAATTTAATAGTAGTGAATCTAATCTTAAAAAGGGGGATGAAATATGTACTATCCTCATGTTAACCAAACAAATTTGGTTAACAATCGAATAGTAACTGTCTATGGAAATGGCGTGCTTTCTGTTGAACCAAATGTATCAGAGGTTGAGTTGGGTGTTGTTACAGAAGAACTAAACCTTAAAACTGCTCAACAGAAAAATACCCGACTGATTCAGCAAGTAATTCAATCCTTAATAAACCTAGGGGTCTCAAAAGAAAATATTCAAACATATGATTATACTATTCACCCACGGTACGATTATCTAGAAGGAGTGCAGCAATTTCAAGGTTATCAGGTTACACACATGCTTACTGTAACAATCGAAAACCTTGATCAAACAGGTACGATCATTGATACTGCTGTAGCAAATGGAGCAAACAGAATTTCAGCGATAAATTTCTCCGTTAAAAACAAAGGTAGCTATTATCAGCAAGCATTAACAAAGGCTTTAGAAGATGCTTTTACTAAAGCAGAAACAATCGCTAATGCAATGAGACTTACTCTTGATCCTGCTCCTGTTAAAATTTTAGAACAACAAGTACAACAGCCTCCTATTCCAATTCAAACACTATCCAGTTCAGAAATGGTTGGCAACCTTTCTACCCCTATTGAACCTGGAAAATTAAAAACGGTAGCTAATGTGAAAGTAATGTTTTATTACTATTCATGAAGGTACTCCATTAAAATTAAAAGAAACAAGAAGAGCAAGCGGTACCAATTTCCGCATGCTCTTCTTGTGTTACTAGGAGTCATCTTTCCTCGTATAATATTTCCCGATTCCTCAGATTTTTGATATCCCATAAAATAAATAACATTTGAGATAACTCCGAAATCAGAATCTATTCTATATTCGCAATATTTCAGGTTTTGTAAGTTCCATCTAGTCTGATTACAGTCCATTAGAGCATTTGTGGGCTGATATTAAGAATATATCTCCGAATGACATCGCTTACCATCACTATATCGCTTATATCCACCCGACTTACGTCATAACCCTTGAAGTAAAAACGTGACGTGTTATTCTAAATAACGGAAAACAAAACTGAAGGAGAGTTTCTAACTTGAAAAAACAACGTATTGCTTTTTTAGGAGCAGGAAATATGGCAGAAGCGATGATTTCGGGCTTTGTACAATCCGGAAATATAACCGCTGATCAAATTACGGTGACAAATCTCAACAATGAAAAGAGATTACTAGAATTAAACGACAAATATGGTGTCAAAGTTACACCAAAGGATCAACTTGATTATAAAAAAATAGATGTATTTATATTAGCAATGAAACCTAAAGATATTGATGGTGTATTACATGATTTAAGTAATAAGATTTCTACTAATCAATTACTTATCTCAATTTTGGCAGGCATATCTACACCTTATATGGAAGAAAAGCTAACTAATGGCCAACAAGTAATTCGAGTCATGCCAAATACATCAAGCATGATCAGAGAATCGGCTACAGCTGTCTCCCCTGGTATATACCCAACATTTGACCAGGTGCAAATGACAAAAGAACTGATGGAGTGTATTGGCCAAGCATATATCATCAAAGAAGATAAAATGGATATCTATACAGGAATTGCTGGTAGTGGTCCTGCTTACTTCTATAATTTAATGGAACATATTGAAGAAATCGGCCATAATGAAGGCCTTGACCGAGAAACAGCCCGACAAATAGGAGCACAGACACTTCTAGGCGCGGCAAAAATGATGCTTGACCAAGATAAAACACCTACTGAATTACGAAAAAATGTCACATCACCAAATGGGACAACCGCTGCTGGACTTGATGCACTAAATAACCATGGCGGCGGAGATGCAATAATTGAAGCTATTAAACATGCAGCCTCTCGTTCCGAAGAATTACGAAAAGAACTTGAGTATGGTCTCGCCACTCAAATTTAAAGTCAACTAAGGATAAGTATTAACATATCGGGTTTTACAGGGGAATATTTACCTCTCCCCTTAATCCCGTAACAGAAATTACACTAGAACCGAATCAATTTCATCATTACAATATCAATCCATATCCCAACAATTGATACAACTGTATGTTGTATCAAATTGTTGGTGGCAAATAGGTAGTATGAAATTGATTAAACCATCTATCAATCATCTAAATAGGACAACGCGAGTAAAACTAGAAGGAGTGTTAACGTGACAGCTGAGCCTGGTACGAAACGAATAGTTATTAAAATTGGGAGTAGTTCCCTGACAAGCATAAATGGAGAAGTAAGCCGAAGAAAACTTGAAAAAATTGTAGAAGAAGTTGCTCGAATCAAAGAAGATGGCCATGAAGTTTTACTGGTTTCTTCTGGAGCAGTTGCTGCGGGATACCGTAAACTCGGTTGTCTAACCCGTCCAGAATCTCTACCTGAAAAACAAGCATCTGCTTCTATCGGTCAGGGATTACTGATTGAAACCTATTCTGACCTATTTATGTCACACGGCTATGTGGCTTCACAAATATTAATTACCCGTAATGACTTTTCCGATGAACATCGTTATAATAATGCTAGAAACACAATTAATATCTTACTAGAAAGAGGGATTGTGCCAATTGTTAACGAAAATGACACGATCTCAATGGACTTTTTAAAATTTGGAGATAACGATACTCTTTCAGCTAAAGTAGCTGGCCTTGTTAATGCAGATCAACTAATCATTATTTCTGATATTGACGGTTTGTTTAATGCGGATCCTCGCAAAGATCTTAATGCTAAATTGCTTAGGGAAGTTCATGAAATTACTCCGTCAATTGAAGCCGCAGCCGGGGATCCTGGTAGCGCCAATGGGACTGGTGGAATGAAATCAAAAATAGATGCTGTAAAGATCGCTATGGCATCTGGTATATCTTCCTTTTTAGGAAAAGCAACAACCAAAAATATCATCTATGATGCTGTCTATCATCAAGCAAAAGGAACGTATTTTGATCCCAAAGATAACTATCAAAATTTAAATTCAAAGAAACAATGGCTTGCCTTTAATTCCGGTCCAGAAGGAAAAATTATGGTAAATGACATCGCCAAACAAGCAATCATTGAAAATAGGACCGATTTAGAACCAACAGACGTACACAGTGTTAGCGGACGCTTTGATAAAGGTGCCGTTGTTAAAATACTTGATGTCACGGGTGAAGCAATTGGTGTAGGTGTTATGAACTACTCCTCTGAAGCATTGAATCAATTAATTGATCATACCGAAATAGAAATGAAAAATTATCAAAAAGCTGCAATTAAGAGTGAACACCTTGTTTGTCATTTAGATACTGAAGTACTTGTTTAAAAAATATTGTGGAGGGATTTGATGACTGTTACGACGGAAAATGTCAATGTCGAAGAACAAGCAAAGCTTGCCAAAAAGGCTGCTAAAACATTATCTTTATTAACAACTGAAGAAAAGAATCAAGCGCTTCTTACCTTAGCAGATAGTTTAGATAATGGATATGAAGAGATTCTATTAGCAAATCAAAAGGACCTAACTAATGGACGTGAACAGGGCTTTGATGAGGCCTTAATCGACCGGTTAACACTTACGAAAGAACGTGTTGCTGACTTCGCTCAAGGATTACGTGAAGTAGCTAAATTAGACGATCCAACCGGCATTACCAATTCTGATTGGACACTTGAAAACGGCCTAAATGTTAAAAAGGTAACAGTACCACTTGGTGTTATTGGGATGATTTACGAGGCACGCCCCAATGTAACAGTCGATGCTACTGGTCTTGCACTTAAATCAGGGAATGCAATTGTCCTAAAAGGTGGCTCTTCTGCCATTTTTTCTAACAAAAAAATTGTCGAAGTTATTCACCGTGGTTTAGAAAAAACGAAGATACCTAAAGAAGCTGTTCAATTTATTGCTAGTACCGATCGTGCGGCAACACAACAATTATTTACGATGAAACAACATATTGATGTGCTTATTCCACGTGGTGGCGGCTCGTTAATTAAGGCCGTTGTAAATAATGCAACTGTTCCAGTATTAGAGACAGGTGTTGGTAATTGTCACCTATATATTGATTCCGAAGCAGATGTTAACAAAGCATTAGCTATTCTCGTCAATGCAAAAACAGATCGTCCAGCTGTATGTAACGCTTTAGAAACTGCAATTATCCACAAAGATTGGCTGGAGAAAAATAAAGATGTACTGATTAAAACGCTACAGCAACATAACATTAAAGTTCATGGTGACGATACTGTACTGAAACTTATACCAGATGCGGTCCTTGCAAATGAAGACGACTGGGCCAATGAGTACTTGAGTATGGATCTTGCCATTAAAACAGTTCATAATCTTACAGAAGCAATTGAGCACATCGAAGACTATGGTACCAAACACTCAGAAGCAATCATCACCGAGAACATAAAAACTGCAGAGAAATTTATGACGCTTGTTGATGCTGCTGCCTTATACCACAATGCTTCCACTCGTTTTACCGATGGAAGTGCGTTAGGATTTGGTGCAGAGATTGGAATCTCAACACAAAAGTTACACGCGCGCGGGCCAATGGGATTACCAGCCCTAACCACGATCAAGTATATGATGCATGGTAATGGCCAAATAAGATAAGAACAAAAGCGCATGCGCCTTGTTCACCACCAACAAGCTTAAGAAAAGCCTCGGCGTGGCGCTTTTTGCCACAGAAAGGCTTGACTTAAGACCTCGAGGTGGTAGGCGCCGGAGCTGGACGTGGCTAACTCAAAAATTAATTATCCACAGCAGTCCCATTTTATAATTTACTAGACAACAAGAAAAAATAGTAGTGCAGACAAATTGTCTGCACTACTATTTTTATAAATTCGGCTGTTTTTTGACAAGAAACCTATAGACTCCAACGTAACTTACCTCGTCATACTGGAAAGTATGTGGCAGGTACCGGATAGGTAGTTTGCAAGGAGGCTGAAATACGCTTGGATAATGAATCAAAGTGATCCATAAGCAAGCTGTTTATCAGAGTATGAAGGTCCTTTTGGATAGAGAGAGATGAAAAAGAACCTTCATGAGCGTTACGAAGGTCTTTTTGAGTGTATTTTCGAGATAGGAATTATGCACTCACCATCATTTAAGTTACGTCGCATTTTCTTTCAACTGTGATGATTTCACTTCATTATAATTCTAAAGGAGGCTCATAATAAAACTAATAACAACAATTGCCCCTATAATCATTAATATTGTACGAATCATTAATAGTCCACTCCTTCCAACTTGGCCGTTCTCTTTACTACCTTACCCAAATATTTCATCTTGTTAAACATATTGATAAATCGAAATGATTAAAAACCATACCCTCACGCTATTCCCAGCAATGATTCAACAAATCCATCATTAATGTTTAATAGCCCAAGCAGCAGGGAAATGTTCTTCACAAGCCGAGTTTTATAGACTTAAAAATAATTTGGAGGTCTTATTATGCCTGAGAGAAATGAAGATATTGAAATAGAAAAAAGAGAAAAAAAGTCAGATTCTAGTAAAGTAGCATCAACATTCATTAAGTATGCTGCCTATGTGATTATCCTAGTTATCATTTTATGGTTTATAGTGAATTATATTTTACCGATGTTTTAAAGAACCGTCGTAAGCTAACTAAGAATTAACTAACTACTATTGCAAATCAATTTGTTAACTCATGAAAAGACCTCTCTAATCAGCTATATGACTGTTTAGAGAGGTCTTTTTCTATCTAGTCATCTATTTAACTTAGCAAGCCGATCATGGGCGCTATCCCCATTCCACCTGCAATAATCAATGTAACTATTCCTTTTTTTCTTGTCTTCCAACCTCGTCCAACATATTGTCATTAAAATACTCATGTCGCTCCGATTGGTTTGTTGAATTCGACTACTAAAAATAGCTGCTCACAAAACGATCATCTGAGAATTTACCGTGTTCCATCCCCTAATATTATCTAGCAACATTATTGACCACTAAGTGGCAGAGAAATAAAATCGTTAACAAAGTGTCAATATTTAAAATAGTCAGCTTTTTATCTTCTTTTCTAGTAAAATGAAACTATAGTTCATTAGGAGAGGAATGATTCGATGAAACGTTTTACAAAAACAGAAAATAGCTGGATGCTTTATGATTGGGCCAACTCTGCCTACTCAATAATTATAACAACAGCTGTTTTTCCGATTTTCTATAAGGCAGCCGCTACAGAAGCTGGAATTAGTGCTTCAGACTCTACTGCTTACTTAGGCTACACGATTGCCATCTTTACGTTTATATTGGCGATGATTGGACCTATCTTAGGAACAATAGCCGACTACCAAGGTTTAAAGAAAAAATTCTTCTCCTTCTTCTTTTTTCTAGGAGTAACCGCAACAGCATTACTTGCTTTTGTTCCAAGTGACAACTGGCTACTTTTGCTAATCTGTTATACGTTTGCCGCTCTTGGATCAACCGGTGCCAATGTATTTTATGATGCCTTTTTAGTGGATGCAACTACAGAAGATCGCATGAACCGGGTCTCTTCTCGCGGGTATGGACTTGGATATATTGGTAGCACCATTCCATTTATAATTAGTATCGCAATTATCCTCTTATCCCAAAATGGAATAATACCAATTTCTAGTATAACCGCAAGCAAGCTTGCCTTTTTGATTACTGCTTTATGGTGGGGACTATTTGCCATTCCAATGTTCAAACACGTTCATCAAATTCACTCTATTGAACGTGAGCCGAAGCCGATCATTAATAGCTTTAAGCGTCTTGGTAAAACATTAAAAGAAATTAAAAAATACCGAGCCGTTTTTTTATTCTTGTTAGCATATTTCTTTTATATTGATGGTGTAGGTACAATTATTTCGATGTCTACCGCATATGGTAGAGACCTTGGAATTGGAGCAACAGATTTGCTTATTATTTTGTTTGTAACACAAGTAGTTGCAGGTCCCTTCGCTATCCTTTACGGAAGATTAGCAGATAAGTTTACAGGAAAGAAAATGTTATATGTTGGAATTACCGTCTATATCATTGTCTGTATTTATGCTTACTTCTTAGAAACCACGATTGATTTCTGGATTCTAGCAATGCTTGTTGCTACATCACAAGGCGGGATTCAGGCACTTAGCCGCTCTTATTTTGCAAAACTAGTACCCAAAAAGAATGCCAACGAGTTCTTCGGCTTTTATAACATTTTCGGGAAATTCGCTTCAATCATGGGACCTTTATTAGTTGGAATTACAGCGCAGGCTACCGGAAAGTCTAGTATGGGTGTATTTAGCTTGATTATATTATTCATTATTGGAATCATTGTGCTATATTTTGTACCCAATCCAAAAGAGGTTGCAGTGGAACCTGTTGAATGAAATTCAAACCCCAATTCAATCAATGTTCACATATTATCCTTTGATTACTATCTCGATATTGATATAATAAAATTGCAACGCTTTCATCACAACAATCTTAGATTATAAGGAGACAAGCTGAATGAAAAAAAACACAAAGCCAAATAAACCTATAGTAGATCATATTTATACGGCAGATCCCTCTGCCCATGTATTTGAAGGCAAAATTTATATCTATCCTTCTCATGATCTTGATTTAGAAAAAATTTCAAATGATAATGGTGACCAATATGCAATGGAGGACTACCATGTACTATCAATGGATGATTTTAATTCTCCATGTGTAGACCACGGTGAAGCGCTCCACATGAAGGATGTTCCATGGGTGAAGCAGCAAATGTGGGCACCTGATGCTGCTTATAAAAACAATACATATTATTTGTATTTTCCAGCAAAGGATAAAGATGAAATCTTTAGAATTGGTGTAGCTACAAGCTCAAACCCCGCTGGTCCATTTACACCACAAGAAAGTTATATACCAGGTAGCTTTAGTATTGATCCAGCTGTTTTAGTTGACGATGACAATAAGTCATATATGTATGTAGGCGGACTATGGGGCGGACAACTAGAAAAGTGGCAGACTGGGAAATTTAATCCAGATGCAGAAGGTCCTGCTGCAACAGAACCTGCTCTTGGACCAATTGTAGCTGAATTAAGTGAAGACATGCTTACTTTTAAAGAAGATCCTAAAGAAATATCAATTATTGATGAAGATGGCAATCCAATTCTTGCTGGTGATGAGGACAGACGCTTTTTTGAAGGTGCATGGGTTCATAAATATAATGACTATTACTATCTTTCCTATTCGACTGGTAGTACCCATTATATTGTATATGCTACTAGCAAAAATCCAAAAGGTCCTTTTACTTACAAAGGGAGAATACTTAACCCTGTAGAAGGTTGGACTACCCATCACTCAATTGTTCAATTTGAAAATAAATGGTATTTATTTTATCATGACAGCTCATTATCCGGCGGACTTAACCACAAGCGCTCAGTGAAATACACTGAACTAAAATATAATGATGACGGAACGATTCAAACAATCGACCCATATAAATAAGAACAAAAGCGCAGGGCGCCTTGCTCACCTCCGACAAGCTTAAGACAAGCCTCGGCGCCTGAGTTCTTTGCAGGTAGAGAGGATTGGCTTAAGACCTCAAGGAGGTAGGCGCTGGAGCTGGACGTAGCTAACTTAGTAATCAATTATCCACAGAGCAATCCATTTTATAATTTCCCACTAGTGTTGCATTAAAAATATTTATTAAAGTCAAGAGTTTATTATATTCAATTTAAATATTATTTCAATATTCAGTTTTTATCTTTTGAGAGAAAAATAGAAAAAAGAACAATGGGGTCTAAGAAGGTAGTCCATTATCCATTTTTTTACATTTATACCGAGTCGTTTGTTAGGTCATTTAAATGTTGTGTTTCACCTTCTTCATATTGCCTTAATGTTTCTAAGAAAACCTGTTCGTTTTTCTGTTTTTTTCTTCCTGGTGACGAACGATCTGGTAACTTAAAAATTTCCTTTATAAATAAGGAATAGCACTTTGACCAGTAGGCCCTTACAAACTTTTGTATGTCTAGTAATGATCGGTTACTATCGATTTTATTTTGTA